>CAYOQK010000001.1:0-7415 GCA_964406105.1 uncultured bacterium
TCCCCGTTCCTGGAAATCCCCCTTGAACATCGCTGTAGGTGATGGAAACAGTGCCTTGGTAGTTATACACCTGGGCCCCCGTGGTGGCCTGGTTTCCCCAGAGGATGCCGTTGGTGAGCACCACGGTGCCCTGGAAGTTGCAGATGCCGCCTCCCCCGAATCCAGCCTGGTGGGCTGTGTTGCTGTAGAAGGTGCAGTTCCGTAGGGTGAGGGTGCTCTGGTCGTTTAAAATTCCTCCTCCCCCGAAGCCCCCGTAGTCCCAGCCGTTGGTGGCCTGATTTTCGTAAAACACCCCGTTGGCCACCGTAGGCTCGCTGAGATAAGTGTACATCCCTCCCCCTTTGACGGCGGTGTTTCTGACAAAGCGGACGTTGATGAGGAGAGGTTGACTGCCTGTAGAGGTGTACAGCCCCCCACCCTTGTAGTCTCCGTTGGGGAAGGTGCTGTTTTGGCGGAAGGTGACGTTCTCCAGCCGAGGGTGGCTTTCGTTTTGGATGAACATCCCGCCCCCGTGGTGTGCTGTGTTGCCTTGAAGAATCAGGTTCCTCAGAACAGGTTGGCTGTGGGAGGCCACGAGCACGCCACCCCCTACGTGGTCTACACCTGAGAGGTCCGCCATGCCGGCGGTGATCAGGAAACCATCCAAGAGCGTTGCGCTGCTGGCTCCTGAGTCAATTTGAACGACGTGTAGGGCGTTTCGCCCCACGATGCTGTCCGGGTGGGGGGTGACGCCGGTGAAGTCTGTGCGGTCGTTGTGGTCCACGTCGCCGCTAAGGATGGTCCGGAAACGGCTCCAATCGCGTTGCGACAAGGAGGTTTCGTTTCCCCGGAATCCCCCATAGAGGGCAACACCGTTGTGTAAGACAAACGACGCCCCGCTGTCTGGGAAGTAGAACCCAGAGGCTACCCAGATCTGATCGCCGCTATCGGCAACTGCTAAGGCATCTTGGAGGTCAGTAAAGGCGTCCTCCCAGGAGGTCCCATTGTTGGCCCCGGTGGCATCCCCTTTGACATACAGGGTATCGCCGGCCCAGAGGGCTCCGATGCTGAGGATCACCGTAGGGATGATCCCCTTGAGCCATGCCCTTTTCATCCTGTACCTCCTTACCCCCGTGTTGGGACTTGCAAAGGCCCATCATGTTGCTGTGCTCTCTTGAATCCAACACCCTTTTCCCCCCTTTACCAGGCCCCTCTGTGAACGCCAGAGGAACACCCTAACTTTACGTACCCCCTGAACGCATGTCAACCTGGGGCCTCAACACGATCCGGGCGTCTAAGGGAGGGGTTCCGTAAGGACCTGTCGGATGTGTTCCAGGGCCCAGTCCAATTCCTCTTTTTTGATCACCAGGGGAGGGGCGAACCGGATCACCTGCTCATGGGTTTCTTTGGCCAGGATCCCCCGATGCATGAGTTTCTCGCAGAAGGGTCGCGCCGTGCCATACTCCCGTTTGATTTCCACCCCGATCAGGAGCCCCTTTCCTCGCACTTCTTTGACATAGGGGCTTGGGATTTGCCGGAGTTGTTCCATGAAGTAGGCGCCCAGTTCCTGAGCGCGTTCTGGGAGATGTTCTTCCACCAGCACGTCTAAGGCGGCCATGGCTACAGCAGCACCCAGGGGGTTTCCGCCGAAGGTGGAGCCGTGGTCTCCGGGGGTGAACACCTCCATGATCTCGTTGTCGGCCAGGATAGCCGACACGGGGTACACCCCACCGCCCAGGGCTTTGCCCAAGATGAGCACATCGGGCCGGGCTCCCTCGTGTTCAAAGGCGAACATTTTGCCTGTTCGGCCGAAGCCCGTTTGGATCTCGTCCAGCATGAGCAAAACCTGGTGTTTGCGGGTGATCTCACGGATGGCCCGAAGGTAGCCCTCTGGGGGAACGATCACACCTCCCTCGCCTTGGATGGGTTCCACCAAAAAGGCTACAGTGTTCGGTGTAATGGCCTTTTCCAGGGCCTCAGCGTCGCCAAAGGGGATCACCTTGAACCCTGGTGTAAAGGGACCGAAACCAAAGCGATACTGGGGTTCCGTGGAAAAACTGATGATGGTGATCGTGCGGCCGTGGAAATTGTTTTCGGCCACGATGATCTCGGCTTGGTTCTCCGGTACCCCCTTTTTGAGGTATCCCCACTTCCGGGCCGCCTTCAGGGCGGTTTCCACGGCCTCAGCCCCTGTGTTCATGGGCAGTGCCTTTTCAAACCCTGCCAGTTGGCACAGTTTCTTCAGGAAGGGGCCCATCTTGTCGTTGTGGAAGGCGCGAGAGGTCAGGGTAACGCGGCCCGCCTGTTCCACCAGAGCCTGCACGATGCGGGGGTGGCGATGCCCCTGGTTCAGGGCCGAGTAAGCGGAAAGCATGTCCAAATAGCGGCGGCCTTCCACATCGTAAACCCAAACCCCCTCGCCCCGTTCAATCACCACGGGCAGGGGATGATAGTTGTGGGCACTCCAGGTTTCTGCCTCTCGGATGAACTCCTCGGTTCGGCTCATGGCTCCCTCCTTTATTGACTTCGGCGTATTGTAACGGATCTGGACTCTTGGAGCACCTCCAGGTACACCTGTTCCACCTGTTGGGCGATGGTGGACCAGGCGTAGCGGCGGGCTGTGGCCAATCCGTGTTCCCGGAGTTGACGGGCCAATTTGGGATCCTTCAGCACGGCCAACAGGGCCTGGGCGTAGGCCCTGGGGTTTTGCACGTCCACCAGCAGGCCGTTGACCCCATGCTGGATCACCTGTTGATACCCAGGGATTCGGGAGGCCACCACTGGTGTGCCGCTGGCCATGGCCTCCAACAGGACAATGCCAAAGGTCTCGCCCCCGATGGCTGGTGATGTGTATACATCGGCGTATCGGTAATAGGCAGGGAGGTCTTTGGCGGGCACGAAACCCGTGAACACCACGGAGTCTCGGAGCCCTTCGGGCACCCTTTGGCGGTAGGTTTCCAGGTAGGCGCCCCCGCCCACAGCCAGCAGGGAGGCTGTGGGAATCTGGCGTTTGACTTCTTGAAAGGCCTGTAGCAGTAGGGGAAAACCCTTACGGGGCTCCATTCTGCCCAGGTAGAGGATCACGGGGCGGGACACTCGCACCGGCGGCAGGGGCCCTTCCGGCCGGAACCTGTGCAGGTCCACACCATTGGGAATGATCACGTAGCGGCCCGGATAGTGGTCTTTCATCGTTTCCCAGGCCACGGCCGACACCACGATCATCCTCCGGAGTTTCCGGGCCGATCGCCGAAACCACACCTTCCCCAATCGGTGGAAGTTGAAGCCCACAAAGGCAGTGTGAAAGGTGGCCACGTGGGTCCCGTGCCCGTAATGGAGGGCGAGTTGGGGGAGGTTGAGGGCCAGAGGGCCGTGGGTGTGCACGATGTCAAACCGATGGTGCCGAAAGAACGTACGGACTTCCAGGGGAAGGGTAGGGGAGAGGGTGAGGGTGAGTTGGGTTTTGTTCAGCACTCCCAAGGCGGGCAGGATCCGAACCCGTCCTACCCGGTAAACCCAGGGAGGATCGGTGTAGGTGCCAGGGTAGCGGCCGGTGAGGATGCGAACGTCGTGCCCCCGTTCCCGTAGGGCCAGGGTAAGGTGGTGGAGGTGTTCCGACACCCCTCCAGGGAAGGGGTAGTAAGCGTCCGATACCTGGAGAATGCGGAGCATTCGGGGATCAGGTGGAAGACCCCGATCCCGGTTTCCGGAGTTGCTCCAGCAGGTCCAGGGTTTCCAGGAGGGTTAGCAGGGCATCGCGGCCGCGGTTCCCCATCTTGCCCCCGGCTCGTTCTCTGGCCTGGTCCGGGGTATCGGCCAGGATCACGCCGCTGGCTACAGGGACAGCCGGGCCATGGTGTCCCAAGCGACTGACGCCGTGCATCACTTCGCGGGCAACGTACTCAAAGTGGGGGGTTTCGCCCCGGATCACGCACCCCAAGGCCAGTAAGCCGTCAAACTGCTTGAGCCGTGCCAGGGCCTGAAGCACTTGGGGGATTTCCAAGGCCCCGGGAACCCAAAAGACCTCAAAGTCGTCCTCCGCGCCCCCGAGTTGCAGGAAGGCCTCGTAGGCCCCGCGTACCAGGGTTTCGGTAATGCGGCCGTTGAATCGGGAAGCCACCACGCCGATCCGGCGGCCTTTGGCAGAGAGTTTACCCCGATGTTCCCTCATGGTCTTCTCCTCCCAAGTCCAGCAGGTGCCCGAGTTTTTCCCGTTTTACCGTGAGGTAACGGTAGTTCTCCTCGTTGGGTTGGATCACGATGGGCACCCGTTCCACGATTTTGAGGCCGTAGCCCTCCAGCCCCACGATCTTTTTGGGGTTATTGGTCAGCAGGCGGATGGTGCTCAGCCCGAGGTCCCGAAGGATCTGGGCACCGATGCCGTAATCCCGGAGATCCTCTGGGAACCCCATCATGTGGTTGGCTTCTACGGTGTCAAAGCCTTCGTCCTGAAGGGCATAGGCCCGGAGTTTGTTGATGATGCCCATGCCACGCCCCTCTTGTCGCATGTACAGGAACACGCCTTGGCCCTCCTGGGCAATCATCCGGAGGGCATTGTGGAGTTGGTCACCGCAGTCGCACCGCAGGGATCCAAAGATGTCACCGGTGATGCATTGGGAATGGACCCGAACCAGCACGTTGGCTTTGCCCTGAACCTCTCCCTTGACGAGGGCCAAGTGCACTTCGCCGGTGAGGGTGTCCTGGTATGCGTGCACCGTGAATTCGCCGTAGCGGGTGGGGAGCCGTGCCGAGGCCACTCGTTTTACCGTCCGTTCCTTGCGGATCCGGTAGCGGATGAGGTCCTCAATGGTGATGATGCGGATGCCGAGTTGTTGGGCAATGCGGGTGAGGTGGTCCATCCGAGCCATGCGGCCCTGGTCGTCCATAATCTCGCAGATCACCCCTGCCGGCGGAAGGCCGGCCAAGCGAGCAAGGTCCACGGCGGCCTCGGTGTGGCCGGCCCGACGGAGAACCCCTCCCCGGAGGGCCTTCAGGGTGTACACGTGGCCTGGCCGGGCGAAGTCCTCGGGTTTGCTGTGGGGGTCTACGGCCAGGCGGATGGTGTGGGCCCGGTCAAAGGCCGAGGTGCCGGTGGTGATCCCCTCGCGGGCGTCAATGGGAACGCCGAAGTTGGTGCCGTGGCGGCTGGTGTTGGTGATGGGCAGTTCCAGGTCCAGTTCGCGGAATCGGGTTTCGTCCAAGGCCAGGCAGATGAGGCCGCCGCCGAGTTTTGCCATAATGTTGATGTGTTCCGGGGTTACCTTAGCGGCGGCCACCACGAAGTCGCCTTCGTTTTCGCGGTTTTCGTCGTCCACCACGATGACCATGCGGCCCTGGCGGATGTCCTCAATGGCCTCTTCAATGTCGGCGAACAGTGGATCGCGGTGCATGACAGGAAATTATACCCCGGATTCCTCCACTTGGAGCACCACCAGGTCGCGGCCGGCGGAGACGCTTTGGCCTGGTTCCACGTGGATCTTCTTGATGATGCCTGAGGCCGGTGCTGGGATCTCCGATCGCATCTTCATGGCTTCCAGTACCAACAGGCTATCGCCTTCGGCCACCCGTTCGCCGGCCTCCTTGAGCACATCTACCACCAGGCCCGACATGGGAGCCCGTACCACCACCTCTCCCTCCTGGATCCCCACAGTGCCTTTGCGTTCTGCGCGTTCCACAGGGATCACGTAGCGCCGATAACGGGTTTGCACCACCACTTGATCGGGCCCGGGCTCAATCCAAACCACCTCTTGGTGGCCAGCCAACTCTACCCGGTACACGCCAGGCTGAATCTCGTGGAATCGCAGGGTATGGGTGCCTTGGTTTTCGCCAAGAAGGCGGAACACCACCTCCTGCAGATTCCGTTCAAACTCCACCTCGTGGGTTCCCTCGGGGAGGGTCACCCGAACCTTGGTACCCTTCATGGTGTTTCCTCCGCCCGACTGGGGTTCATCGCCATCCTCTTCCTGGGAAGTAAAGGGCGCGCCATGTGGACATTCCGCGGCCGGTTCGGGGTTGTGCCAGGGGGCGGACCTCCGCACGGCGGCCGGTCCAGCCCATCAATGCGGCCCCCACCAATAGCTCAGGGGTATCGGCTTGAGGGGGCAACTGGAAATCGTTGAGGAAGCCAGTGTGGTACTCACCAGACCGAAATCGGGGATCCTGGAGCACCCCTAAGTGCAGGGGAATATTGGTTTGAAGCCCGAGGATCAGGTACTCCTGCAGGGCCCGTTGAAGCCTGCGCAAGGCCTGCTCGCGGGTATCGCCCCAGGCGATGAGTTTGGAGAGGATGGGATCGTAGTAGATCGGCACCTCAAAGCCTTGGTAAATGCCAGAGTCCAGGCGGATCCCCGGGCCTCCTGGTTCGGCCAGGTACCGGATGGTGCCTGGCGAGGGCATGTACTGGTGAAACGGGTCTTCGGCATAGATTCGGGCTTCTATGGCGTGGCCTCGGCCCACCAGATCCTGTTGACGGAAGGGCAGCCGTTCTCCCATGGCCACCCGAAGTTGTAGCTCCACGAGGTCCAGGCCAAATCGCATTTCCGTGATGGGGTGTTCCACTTGGAGCCGAGCGTTTACCTCCAAGAAGTAAAACCGTCCTGAGGCGTCCACCAAGAACTCCACGGTGCCTGCGTTGGTGTACCCGGTTTCCAGCGCCAGAGCCACGGCGGCCTCGCCCATTTCACGCCGAAGGGCCTCGTCCACTACCGGCGAGGGGGTTTCCTCAATCACCTTTTGGTGGCGTCGTTGCACCGAGCATTCGCGTTCGCCGATGTACACACCGTTTCCGTGGTGATCCACGAGGATTTGGATCTCTACGTGCCGGGGGTTTTCAATGAACTTTTCCACGTACAGGCGGCCGTCGCCAAAGGCCGCTTGTGCCTCTTGGGATGCCAGGTTAAACAGGGACACGAACTCGTCTTCTGATCGCACGATGCGCATCCCCTTGCCCCCGCCGCCCATGGCGGCCTTGAGGAGTACGGGAAACCCGATCCTTCGGGCCGCCTCCAGGGCTTGGACCGCATCGGTGAGGCCTTCGGTGGTGCCGGGGATGACGGGTACGCCGGCCTTGATGGCCCGTTGTCGGGCCATGAGTTTGTCCCCGGTGACCTCCATGGCCTCGGGGGGAGGTCCGATGAACACGAGGCCAGCCTCCTGCACACGGCGGGCGAACTCGGCGTTTTCGGAAAGGAACCCATAGCCTGGATGGATGGCTTGAGCCCCTACCTGTTGGGCCGCTTGGATGATGCGATCCATGTTGAGATAACTTTGGGTGGACTCCGGTGGTCCAATGGGCACAGCAGCGTCGGCCACCAGTACATGAAGGGCGCGGGCATCGGCCTCTGAGTACACGGCCACGCTTTGGATCCCCATTTCCCGCAGGGTGCGGGCGACCCGAACGGCGATCTCTCCCCGATTGGCAATGAGCACACGTTTCATAA
>CAYOQK010000002.1:0-22184 GCA_964406105.1 uncultured bacterium
CGTCACGGAGTTCCAAAGCGAAACGGGCGGCCAGGAGCCAGAGTTCAGGCGGAGGAGATTCCCGGCTGTGAAGGTAGGCTTCGGTTTCCCTTAAGAGCTCGGACACCGGGCGGTATGCGGCCTCAGCCCGTTTGATCAGTAGGAATTCTTCCGGATTCTCGGGGTTGAGGGTGCGCACCAGTTTTCGGAGCTCGTCCTTTTGTTCATAGGCTATCAGCCAAGCGATCTTCTTGCGGACCACCTGAAGCCTTTGGGGATGGTGGGGCTCGGCGGCGGATAGGTACTGCAACGCCTGCCGCAGGTGTCCTTGAGCCAGCTCTTGCTCTCCAGCCTGCATGAGGTATGGCACCGCCTCCCGGTGCAATCCCAAGGCTTGGAGAAACCGGGCTTTGTGGTGGGGCGGATGAGAAAGGGCATGTATCGCCTCTAATCGGAACGCCTCGGGAGAAGGCCGGGGTACTTCCAGGGTAGGCAGGCTGGCACTCCAATATCCTCGGTCCTCAAACACCAAACCCAGGCTCTGGAGGTAGTGTAGACTCCGGGAGAGGTCCACGTAGGCCGGGTTCAGTAGAGAACGCAACTCTCGGGGTGTAAGCCCGTACTCAAAAACCGAGAGTAAAAGTAATATGGCACGATCACCATGGTCCAGCAACTGGGGCAGCTGGCGTTTCCAATTCGCAAAAGCCTGTTTCGTTAAGGATGTGAAGTTTTCTAAGGCACTCAGAACCGCCTTTAAGGCGAGAGGACGTCGTCGGGTTTCTTGAATCAAAGGTACAAGAATATCCTCAGGTACAAGATGTTTCCATTGACGGATTAAAGCCCTTTCTGAAGGGGAGTCAATTTCCAGGAGGTGGATGTGGGTGTGATTTAGGTCCGAACCTAAGGGGGTCTCGGTGGGCGGCGGAGGGGATTTCCATAAGGCAAAGATCTGTAAGGGAGTGGTACTGAGATGGCTCATGAGGTATCGTAAGGTCTCCAGGGACCACGAATCGGCGTTTTCCAGGTGGTACACCACGATTTTGAGGGGTGGACCCACGGCGAACCAGGCCAAGGCTTGGGCAATGCGCTGCATCCATCGGTACCCCTCTCCCCGAGAGAGATCCGAGGGAGAAGTGAGAAGGGGAACCTCCAGCGGCGTGTTCTCGGTGACTGAGGCCCAGGTGTCCGGATAGAGCTTCTGGATCTCTGCGGCGATCTTTTGGAAAAGGACAAAACTCGGGGGTTTCCGACGTTTCCTCAGATTTACGTGGATCTTTAAATCGTTGGGTCGTGTAGTGTTTCTGATGATCCGGTGGAACAGCGACAAAACCGGGATCCCCAACGGAGCCGAAAGGATCAACGCCGCAGGAGGCCGAATACGCTCAAAGAAACTGGAAGACTGGGTCCTTCGTTCGGCCTCCTGAAGGTCCATGACGCTGCCTATGTCTTTTGAGCCGCCTCCATCCAGGAGCGGTAATCCAGATACAATGGGAACTGCTCGGTGAGCTCCTGTACCGCCTTCCGAACCCGTTGGATGCGGGTTTCGTCTTCAGGAGCCTCCAAAACCTCGGTGATCAGGTCGGCGATGTAGGCCATCTCCGGTTCCTTCATTCCCCGGGTGGTCACGGCGGGGACGCCGATTCGGATGCCGCTGGTCACCGTCGGTTTCTCGGGGTCAAAGGGAATGGTGTTCTTGTTTACCGTGATGCCTGCCCGTTCCAGGGCTTCTTCGGCCACCTTGCCGGTGATGCCCAGCGGACGAAGATCTACGAGCATTAGATGGTTATCCGTGCCCCCTGCCACCAGGCGGATTCCCCTTTCCTGCAGCCGTTGGGCCAGGGCCCGAGCGTTGAGCACGATTTGGTGCTGATAGGCTCGGAACTCTGGGGTAAGGGCCTCAGCGAAGGCCACAGCCTTCGCCGCGATCACGTGCATCAAAGGCCCTCCCTGCAACCCGGGGAAGACCGCCTTGTCAATCTTCTTGGCGAATTTCTCCTGGGTCAGGATGAGGCCACCCCGGGGGCCCCGGAGCGTTTTGTGGGTGGTGGTGGTCACGAAATCAGCGACCCCCACAGGAGAGGGGTGTTCTCCCGCGGCCACGAGGCCTGCAATGTGGGCAATGTCCGCCATGAGATAAGCACCAACCTCGTCCGCAATCTCCCGGAATCGCTGGAAGTCAATCACTCGGGGGTAAGCCGAATAGCCGGTAACGATCAACCGGGGTTTGTGCTCTTGGGCCAGGCGTCGGACCTCGTCAAAGTCAATCTGCTCGGTTTCCGGGTGCACGTGGTAGTACACGATGCGATACAACTTGCCCACCTGCGACACCGGGCTGCCGTGGGAAAGGTGGCCCCCATGGGAGAGTTCCATGCTTAGGATGGTGTCGCCGGGTTTGAGCACAGCCGCATACACCGCTTGATTGGCCTGGGTGCCGGCATGGGGTTGCACGTTGGCATGCTCTGCCCCGAAAAGCCGCTTGGCCCGTTCCCGAGCCAGATCCTCTATCTCATCCACATACTGACACCCGCCGTAGTAGCGACGATGCGGATACCCCTCGGCATACTTGTTGGAAAGAGGGGTGCCCATAGCCATCAAAACGGCAGGGGAGGCGAAGTTCTCCGAAGCGATCAATTCCAAGGTTTCGTGCTGACGCTGCACTTCACGGTAAATCCACTGGAAAACCTCGGGATCGGTTTTAAAAAGCAGGGACCACACCGTAAGCCTCCTTTTGGCCCAATTATACCCCTGCCCCTCCAACAGGCCAAGGCAGAGCCCTGCGGAAGAACCTAACGAAACAGGAGGCGAAGGACCGCTGGCGGTGTGATGGCAAAAACCCGCTTAGTGGGATGAGGGACCTCCTGGAACGGTCCCTCCACATGGCGAAGGCGACGCTCAAACTCTGGCTTTGGGAGTTCCAGATACACGGGATAGGACTTAAAGCGAGCATCTGGCCGGCCCTCTAACCGGAGGCGTGTGTCTTTACCCTCGGCGATCTCCTGCACCCGAAGCACCCGCAGAGCCTCCCGATAAGAGGCCAGATCGTACAAAGTGCCTACCCACAGTTGGTGGTGCCGTTGTAGATCCCAGGCATAGGCCAGCACTGGCTCCATCACCTGATGCACCAATTCCGGCGACAAGGAAGGATGGAACCACCAGTGGAACACGGTACGGGTAGCCACCGCACGGTCCAGGTAACGGCGGCGACGTTGAACGTAGTACCGAAAAGACCACTGGGGCCTGGGTCCTACGCCGTAGGAGGTCGGCACATTCCACAGTTGCCACTTTTCCTCAAAGGTGGGAACCCGCAACTCCTGCTGGGTTTTTGCTCCTCGGTACACCACGATGCCGTACTCGGCCAAGAGCTCGCGGAAATCCCGGTATCCTCCAGGGAACACCCAGGACCGGGGGGTGAGGCCCCACCGGGCCGCTGCCTCTATAGAGGCTTCAATTTCCCGGCGGGCGATGTCTTCGTTAATCACACCGCGGTGGAACGGCACATGGGAAAAGGTGTGAAGGCCTATGTCGTGTTCCACCTGGGCATGGAGAATGGCTTGGATAAGATCGGGGGCGTAGTATTCGGGGTCTTTGCGGTAGTCTGAACATGGATCCACCTCGTACCAGTCCTGCCCCTGAAAGATCCATTTGTCGGTTTCAAAGGGGCCAGGTCGGGGCATGTCTGGGTGGGGGATGCCGTTGGGGCAGGAGCAAGATTCCAGGAACAGATGGCCTACCGTGGCCCAGGTGATGGGAACCCGGTAGGTGTCAAAGATCTGGAGGAGTTTAGGGATGTTCCTTCGGGCCTGGCGTGCCATGAGCCGGGCATCGGGCGAGTGTTTCCCCATACGCCACGCCCAAGCCAGCTCAAAATCTGCGGAGAGCACCAGCCCGCCATCGCGAGCCTCTGGAAAGGGAGAGAGAAGAAAAGGGCCTACCCGCCTCAGCGGTTCCCGCTCAAAGGTGGGCCTCCGCTTTAACCGAAACTGGGCTTCCGAAAGGAACTCATGGAACCAGGCCATCGGCGGGAAATTGTACAGGTCTCCCAGGGGAATCGGCCCGGCGCCTTCCTGGGGCATAGAGGGTTCAGGGCCTTTCCCTCTGAGACGAGCAAGGAGGGCCAAAACTCAGAACCATTGGCCCATGAGGACTCGCAACACGCCCTCCCCGAGGGATCGTCCCGGTGTCCAGGTATACTGCAGATGGGCGTGAAGACCCGTGGACGTGCGCCACCGGATCTCTATGCCCGTTCCCCAGCGGTGGAGCGCCTGGGTGCTGTCCCGCAACCAGGAGTGGCTTTGTTCCAGAAGGCCCCGAACTTCGGTGTCGCCAGCTCCCAGTCCCACAAAGAGCCGGAGCCCTAAGAGCCGCTGGAAGTCCCGGGGGAAGCGATGGCTGGCAAAGGGAAGCCACAGCAATGGGAAGTCCAGGAGATCTCCGGGCAGCAGGTGGGGCGATCGCTCTACACCGGCCGCCAGCACCTCGCCTCCTCCAAGGGGTCCACGCGTGGGCCCCAAGGTGAGCCGAAGATGGCCCAGGTACCGGAGAAACTGGCGGGTCCCTTCCAGTCGGAGGCGCCATGTGATGCCCCGGAGTCGGTACCGTTCAGCCACCAAGAGGCTGCGGGTTTCCCGGTGCCATTCCTGGGTGGGAATCCAGAGGCTCCGGTGGAACACCATTCCCAGGCCCCAGCGGTCGCGGAGGGCCATAGGGGCCAATACCCACGCCCCTTCCAGCACCTGTGATAACGTGTCGTGAAGGTAGAGATGCCCCTCTAAGCGGATCCAGGCATGGGGGATCCAGGGCTCCTCGTAGGCCACCCAAGCCTCCTGCTCCGCAGCGCGCCAGCGGGTCCAGCTCAGATGCAGAGCACGCAGGGTACCTGCCAGGTTTTGGAAATCCAGGGTGAGGTTGCCCAGGATATGCCCCTCTTGACTGTAACTGAGTACGCCCTCCATGCGGTTGGCGGGACGCTGCTTTACGAAAAGCACCAAGGTTTCAGGGGGATGGAACTGTACAGAGTCTATCCAAAGCCGATGGCCGAATCGGTGGTTCCATCCGATTTGCAGGGCGATCAGGCGTTGGTGTGAATAGGGATGCTGCAGCGCCGGCTGGAACCATCGGCGAAGCGGGGCCAGGGACACCCCTGGGGGCCGAGAAACCAGCACTTGCAGCCGTCGGAGGGGGCCGGGATGGATCCACAGGTGAACCACCAAGGAATCCGGTGGGCCCGTGAAGTACCACGGTCGTACCCATGCTTCGGGAAAGCCCTGGTTGGCCAAGCATCGGCGGATCCGCTCCTGGAGGGTTTCCAGGGTAGTGGGGAGGGGGCCGGTCCTCAGGAGGGTTTGCCAGGCCGGAAGGGAGTCCTCCAAAGAGAACACGCGGGGGCCCTCCAGTACCAGCCCTTGGGCTTGAAGGGATAGCGAGGGCCCTTGTGGGGAACCGTTTCCTGCCAATAGGAGAATCCCAAGCCCCGCAAGCCAACCCAGGGTCATGGAACCCGGTGCTCCAGCAGGTGCTCCACCACTGGGATGTCCTCTGGACGATCCACGGGGTGCAGCCGCTCTTCAATGGGCACCACGCGGATCCGGAACCCCAGTTCTAAGGCCCGGAGTTGTTCCAGTTTTTCCGCCCGTTCCAAACGGGTGGGTTTTTGGGCAACAAAGCGCTGGAGAACAGGGAACCGGTACGCATAGATGCCCACGTGAATCCAGTATTCCGGTGAGTCCTCGCGGTAAAAGGGGATCGGAGACCGTGAGAAGTACAGGGCATACCCTTTTTCGGAGACGGCGATCTTTACCTGGTCGGGCGTTCCGGGATCTGCCGACCAATAGGCAGGGGTGGCCATGTCGGCCTGTTCGTCTTCCAGGAGAGCTTGGACCACAGCATCAATCACTTGGGGTTGAAGCAGAGGCTCATCGCCCTGGATGTTCACCACGATCTCGGGGGCCTGCTCCTTAACGGCATGGAACACGCGATCCGTGCCGCTGGGCAGATCCGGAGGGGTCATCGCCACATGCCCCTGGAGTTTGCGGACCACTTCTGCGATGCGAGGATCGTCGGTGGCCACCCATACCTCGTGCAAACTCCAGGTCCGGCGTGCGGCATCCAGAACCCACTGGATCATGGGTTTCCCCAGGATGGGCGCCAATGGTTTCCCGGGGAACCGCGTGGATCCATAGCGGGCAGGGATCACACCGATGATCTTCATTCAGGCCAACACCTCCCGGTAGGCTTGGAGGATAGGGTGCACCTGAAGGGCCTCCAGGAGTTGCTGGATCCTCCGGTGGCCCAGCACCCCACCCTCAGCCACCAATCCTTTGACCTGTTTCCACGGGGTGAAGTCCAACAGAGGGTGTACCCACGCGGCCTCTTGGAGGCGGGCCGGAATCCGTAGCGGGGCATCCTCTGGCTGATACAGGGGCTCCAGAGCCTGAGGCAGGCCCTTATAGGTTTCGCTGATGACCCACAGGGGCACCCGTTGCTCCTGAGCGGCCAAGGCCAACAGGTGGGTGCCCACCTTGTTGTAGAAGCCGCGACCGGTGAAGGCATCGGCCCCTACCAATACCAGTTGCACCTCGGGGAGTACCTCCACCACGGCCGGATCCGAGACGACCACCACCGAGATCCGGTGGGCCAGGAGTTTTGTTGCGGTTTTTCGGCCCTCCAAGCCAGGATAGGATTCGGTGCAGAACACCTGGTGCGGCTGGATCCGCAGCAGGGTATCCACCACCGAGGAGCTCCAGGAGTGCACCAAGATCCGCTGCAAGCCCGAGAAGAGTTCCGCAGCGCTGTGGATCACCTGTTCCCGGGTTTGGTTCAGATAGGCGGCGAGTTCGCCGAGTTTGTGCTCCAAGTCGCGCAGGTTGTCTGCTTCATCCCAAAGGAAGTTGAGATCATTGGCCAGCCGAAGAAGGGGAGCCATAGAGGGCCGAGCCGAGGCCAACTCCAGCGTAAAGGCACGAAAACGGATGTACCGTTGGTTTTCTGGCAAGGGATAGAGTTCTTTTACCAATTCGCGAGCGGCCCTAAGGCCCCACCGAAGCAGTTGGGAAGCACCCAGGGTACGGTTATTCTGAATTCGTCTAAGCACGTCGTCGGCTGCCATGCCGCTATAATACAGCCATGCGCGTGGAAATCGTTACGGTAGGACGGGAGATTTTGGCCGGCCTCACCCTGAACACCAATGCCTATACCCTGGCTCAAGCCCTCACTCCCCTGGGACTGCGTCCCCAACGCATGACCACTGTGGATGATGATCTGGAGGAGATCGCCCAAGAGATCCGCGCCAGTTTGGCCCGGGGAACCCGCCTGCTGGTGACCACCGGAGGCCTGGGGCCCACCCGCGACGATCTAACCCTGGCAGCCGTGGCCCACGCCCTGGGCCTGCCCCTGGAACTGCACCCCGAAGCAGCCCAAAGGGTGAAAGAGCGGTACGATCAGTTGTTCCGGGAGGGAAAGGTGCAGGAACCAGGGCTCACCCCGGAACGCCAAAAGATGGCCATGCTTCCCCGAGGATCCGTGCCCTTGCCCAACCGGGTGGGTACAGCACCGGCGGTGCGACTGGAATACGGGGAAACCGTGCTCTTTTGCCTCCCTGGAGTACCCCGCGAGATGCAGGCTTTTTTGGAACACGACGTGTTGCCCTGGATTCGGGAACACTTGGCTCCTCGCCGGCGGTACCAGGTGCTTCGTGTGCTCACCGGGCTGGCCGACGAATCCGTGATTGAACGCAAGATCCGGCCCCTTCGCCGGCAATTCCCACAGGTGTACTTCAAGTCGCGTCCTGAGGTCTTTGACCAGCGCACCAACATTCCTTTAGAACTCACCCTCACCGCTGAAACCGACGAAGACTTGAAAACCCTGCGGGATCAGCTCCTCCAAAGTCTACGCAGGGTATTCCCTAACCTGGAGGTCCAGAATGCGTGAAAAGTGGGTGGCGATAGGGGTGGCTTTGGTGTTGACGTCCCTCTCCTGCGGCCCCCACCGGGTGGTGTACCCCGATCAACAGTTGCCCCATGCAGGTACCCTTCCAGGCCAGTTGGTGGTTCGCCACTGTGGTCAGGTTCTGGCTGATTCCCTGGTGTGGCTGGCCTACGGCACGGCCGGTGAAACCATGGAACTGCAGCCCTGGGTGGTTTCGCCCATCACCCGGTTCCTGGATCGTGCACAGGAAGGCTCACAGGTGCCCGTGGAGCCTTTCTCGGACACCTGTGCCCTGACGGCGATGGCCGCACCCGTTCACTCGGTGGACAGTTTGCACCTCTCCTGGTATCGGGATACCCTACGGGGATACTTTTTCCTGGCCGCAGAAACCACCTGGGTGCTGCTCGCCGACACCTTGGAGGTGCCTCGGGAGGACTATCCGGTGAGGCTTCGGGTTCCCGCACGCCCCGGCGTGTATCCTGTGTGGATGCGGACCCTTCAGGTGTGGCAATGGGCCGGGCCGGCCACCACCGCCGGCCAGGTACGGGTAGAGGCTCAACGGCGATGGGTGTTGGCAGTGCCCCTGGCCCAGGACTCGGTGGACACGGTGATCCGCGGGTTTCCCGTGGGCTCCTATGACCGAGGACCGGATTCCACGTGGTCGTTGTTCCTACGGGCTCATCGGTGGATCTATCGGCAACCGGTGCCTTTGGTACCCGTGGAGTCGCTGGCGCAGGAGAGCCTGTGGGTCTCCCCGCATTTTCAATTGGGAGAGTTCCTTTGCCACGAGCCCACAGATCATCCCCGCTTCTTTTACCTGGAACCTTCGCTCCTCCGCAAACTGGAGGTGGCCCTGCGGATCGGCGGGTTGGCCGATTTTGTCATCATGAGCGGGTACCGCACGCCCTGGTACAACGCGCGACTGGGCAACGGCCGATTCAGCATGCACACCTATGGCCGAGCCGCCGACGTGTACGTAGACCTGGATGGCGATGGGGCCATGGACGACGTGAACCACGACGGAAAGGTGGATGTCCAAGACGCCCAATGGCTGGCCCAACTGTTTGAACGGGTGGAACAGGAAACCGGTCTCATGGGCGGCATTGGTGTGTACGACTGGCATCCCAAAACCCACCGCACCCCCTTTGTGCACGTGGACGTGCGCGGGTTCCGGGCCCGGTGGGGACCGTGGCCGTAAAATTTTCGCCATGGTGAGAATCGGCGTTCTGCCCGGAAGTACCCGAACTTCCAACGGTCGGGCGTATCAGGTGGCGTTCTCTTACGTGGAAGGGGTGGCCCAGGCGGGTGCCCTTCCGGTGATTCTCCCCTATACCCGTGAGTTGCCCCGCGTGCAGGCCCTGCTGGATGGGGTTCAGGGAATCCTGTTGACCGGTGGAGGCGACATCGCCGCCCTGGCCTACGACCAGGACCCCATCAAGGTGTGGGGGCCCGATCCCGAACGCGATGCCTTTGAACTCTTGGTGATCCAAGAGGCGCGGCGACGCCAACTCCCCATTTTTGCCATCTGCCGCGGAATACAGATCCTCAACGTGGCCTATGGCGGTACCTTGATCCAGCACCTGGACACGGGTCAACAGCATGCTCCTCGCCGCCAGGAGGAGGCCATCTACCACCGAATTTCCATTGATCCCGAGAGCCTGCTGTATCGCCTGTGGGGCCGGGATACCGTGGTGGTCAACTCCTACCATCACCAGGCCCTGCACCATTTGGGTGAGGGCCTGCGGGATGTGGCCTGGGCCTCCGATGGGGTGATTGAGGCCGTGGAAGGAACCGAGCCCGACCATTTCGTTTTGGGGGTCCAGTTTCATCCGGAACGGATGCTGGACCAAGGGCCGGAGGCCCGAATCCTGTTCCAGGCCTTTGTTCAGGCGGCGCAAAGGAGGTGAAACCCATGAACATCCCGAAAAGTGTGGAACTCCCTGAGATTCCGTTTACCGAGTCCGTGGATCTGCCGGCCCGGGAAACCGCCCTCATCGTGGTGGACATGCAACGGGATTTTGTGGAACCCACCGGAAAGCTGCCCGTTCCCACGGCTCCCCAAACGGTGCCTGTAATCCAATCGCTGCTCCAGCGGGCCCGAGAGGCTGGCGTGCGGGTGTTCTACACCATGGACACCCATCTGCCCACCGGGGACCCGGAGTTTGAAATCTGGGGTGAGCACGTGGTGGAAGGAACCCCGGGGTGGGAGATCGTTCCAGACCTCCGGCCCCAGGCCGGGGATGTGATCATCCGGAAAACGCGCTACGACGGCTTCTATGGCACCCCGCTGGACGAGTATCTCCGGCTTTTCGGCATTCGCCACGTGGTGGTCACGGGTACGGTGGCCAACATTTGCGTGCTTCACACCGCAGGGAGTGCTGCCCTTCGGTTTTATCGGGTGGTGGTACCCGTGGATGCCATCTCAGCACTCCATCCCTTTGACCTTTGGGCCACTCTTCGGCAGATCACCTTTTTGTACCGGGGGGTGTTCACCCACTCGGAGGGGATCCGGTTCCGCCGGTAAAGGATGGGGGTGCCACCAAGAAAGGAGGAAGGCTTCCATGGATCTGGAACTGACAGAAGAACAACGCATGATCCGGGACCTGGCACGCGAGTTCGCCCGCAAGGAGATTGAACCCATCGCTGCCCACTACGACGAGACGGGGGAGTTTCCTCGGGAAACCGTCAAGAAAATGGGCGAACTGGGCCTCATGGGCCTGGAGGTTTCCCCGGAGTACGGCGGAGCCGGGGCCGATACCCTTTCCTATGTGCTGGCTGTGGAGGAGATTGCCAAGGTGGACGCTTCCCACGCCGTGATCATGTCTGTGAACAACTCGCTGGTGTGCTACGGCCTGGAAAAGTTCGGCACCGAGGAGCAGAAACGGCGGTTCCTCACCCCTTTGGCCTCTGGCCAGGCCTTGGGGGCCTATGCCCTCACCGAGCCCCATGCGGGCTCTGATGCCTCCAACCTCAAAACCATGGCCCGCCGAGAGGGGGATGAGTACGTGATCAACGGCACCAAGTCGTGGATCACCTCGGGTTCCGAGGCGGACTATATCATCCTGTTTGCCAATACCGACCCCTCCCAAGGGCATCGGGGCATCACCGCCTTTATCGTGGACACTCGGCTTCCCGGCTTTTCGGTAGGCAAGGTGGAGCCCAAACTGGGAATCCGGGCGTCCCACACCGCTGAGATCCACTTTGACAACTATCGGATCCCTGTGAGCCACCGATTGGGAGAAGAGGGCCAGGGTTTCAAGATCGCCCTGTCTATCTTGGATGCGGGCCGAATCGGCATTGCAGCCCAGGCGTTGGGCATCGCCGAGGCGGCCTATGCGGCCTCGGCCCGGTACGCCATGCAGCGAGAGGCCTTTGGCAAACCGATCATTCAGCACCAGGCGGTGATGTTCACCCTGGCCGATATGGCCACACGCATTGAAGCGGCCCGGCTCCTGATTTACAAGGCGGCCCTGGCGAAGATGTCGGGGAAACCACGGTTTTCCAAAGAGGCGTCCATGGCCAAGGTGTTCGCCTCGGAAACCGCCATGTGGGTGACCACCAAGGCCATCCAGATCCACGGGGGCATGGGGTACTCCAAAGAACTGCCCATTGAACGGTACTTCCGGGATGCCAAGGTCACCGAGATCTACGAGGGCACCTCGGAGATCCAACGGATCGTGATCGGCCGGGCCATCATGAAGGAAGTGGAAGCCGGGCTGCTGTAGCTGGAGGTGAGAGGATCGGGGGCTCCGTTTTCCTGCTGTTCATGGCCCTGGTGGCTGCGCCCCTTCAATCCGTGCGCATCCACGGGGCCCACGCCTTTTCCCCGCGACAACTGCTCAC
Organism: uncultured bacterium; assembly: GCA_964406105.1. Lineage (GTDB taxonomy): Bacteria > Hydrothermota > Hydrothermia > WGAB01 > WGAB01 > WGAB01. Next base: position 11,746 of record CAYOQK010000002.1, read on the forward strand.
CGTGATGCGGCTCCGGCCCGGGCACCCCTTTTCCCGGGCCCTCTACCATGCCGGTGAGATCCGACTCCAGGAGTTCTACCGCAATGCGGGATACTTCCACTTCCGCGTGGTGGACCGACAGATCCGCGAAACCCCTCAAGGTGTGGAACTGGAACTGTGGCTCTATGAGGGACCGCGCGCCGTAATCGCTCGGCTCACCTACGATGGGGTGAAGCAGTTGGATACCCTGGCGGTGGCTCGTCTGTTTCACCGGTACCGTACCCCTCGCCCCTACGATGTGAACGATCTCCACGCCCTGGAGTCCGCCCTGATCAACCTCTACGCCGAGGAAGGGTACCCCTATGCCACCGTGCGCCTCCAGCAAACCCCCATAGCCCCCGACACCTTCCTGGTGGTGTTCCAGATTGACGAAGGGCCGCGGGTGGTCATTCAACGGGTGGAACTCCGGGGGTTGCACGAGGTTCGGCCCCGAATCGTACTCCGGGAACTCCGGTTTCGGCCCCCCTGCGTGTATCGGGCTTCGCAGGTGTTGGAATCCATCCGGAACATCTATCTCACCGGCCTGTTCTCCTCGGTGCTTCGTCGTCTGGAACCGGTGAACGCCGAGGGAGACACCGTGGTGTTGGTCTTGGAACTCCACGAGGTGCACCCCCGGTATCTGGAGTTCGGTGGAGGCTGGCGGCAACCCCTGTTTGCGGAGTTCCAGATCTCCCTGGGGCACCGCAATCTCTTCGGCAACAACCAACGCTTAGAGGTGCGTTCTGAAGGGCTTTTGGACTTTTCCCAGAGCACCTGGCGCGAGCGTTGGCAACGCCGCCGGGTAGAGGTCTCATACGGAGAACCCTATTTCCTGGGCACGCCCCTCAAGGCCACGGCCCATCCCTTCTACGAACGCGACTTGCAGGTGAAAAAAGAGGAGTACGGCGTGGATTTCCAGGTGCTCTGGATCGCCAGCCCTTACCTTTCCCTTACGGGCGCTTTGGAGTGGAAACGAATCCCTTTGCAACCCTCCCGGTCGGCCCCGGTGATCAACTCGTTGATCTTCATCGGCCTCTGGGACAGCCGCGACAACCTGTTTGATCCTCGGCGCGGGGCCTTTGCCAGCCTGAAACTGCAAAATGCGGGTGCCTTCCTGGGGGGCGACAACAACTTTTACCGGGCCATCTTGGACTTCAGTTACTACGCCCCGCATCGTCGGCATTGGGTGGTGGCGGGCCGAGTCCGTGGAGGGTACCAGCGGCCCTACGCAGGAAGCCGTACGATTCCTTCCAGCGAACGCTTTTTCATGGGAGGTGAGGGGAGCCTGCGAGGATACGCCGAGCGCTCGGTGGGCCCGGTGGATCCCGACAACCCGGAGATCCACTCGGGGAACCTTTTTGTGAACCTGAACGTGGAACTCCGGTATCGCAACGGCAAGTGGGGCGGCGCCCTGTTCGTGGACGGTGGCAACCTGTGGTTCAGCGTGCCCGAAATGCGGAGCCAACCCCGCCTGCTCTGGACCACCGGCTTCGGACTCCGTTACTTTACCCCCATCGGCCCGATCCGTCTGGACTGGGGGTACCGGCTTCAAGACCGCACCCCAGGCTACAAAGGCCGGATCTACCTGGCCTTGGGCCACATGTTCTGATGTTGCAGGATACCGATCTCCGAAAGCGCCTGCCCTACGCTTGGCATCCCTTTTTTGGCCGGTTCGGCTCCCTACGACCGATCCAACGGAAGGCCATCCCTCCCATTTTGGAGGGGCAGAACGTGCTGGTGGTCTCCCCGGCAGCCTCCGGCAAGACCGAAGCGGTGATGGCTCCTGTGGCCGAACGCCGGAAATCGGCGGGCTGGCCCCCGTTGTCGGTGCTTTACGTTACCCCCACCCGCGCACTGGTGAACGATCTCTACGCCCGGCTCCAAACACCGCTCCGCCAAATGGGCTTAACCCTCAGCCGCAAGACCGGTGACCGCCCGGAGTTCAAACCGGAACGTCCCACCGACGTGTTGATTACCACCCCGGAGTCGCTGGACTCCCTGCTGGCCCGGCATCCGGCTACACTCCAAAACGTGGAGGTTTTGATCCTGGACGAGGTGCACCTGTACGCCCAAACCTATCGGGGAGACCAATTGCGGGTGTTGATCCGTCGGCTGGATCGGCTGCGCCGCTTGCCCTATCAGAAGATCGCGCTTTCGGCTACGGTATCCGAGGCGCCGGTGGTGGCCCGGCGGTTCCTGGGCCACGAGGCGGTGATCGTGGAACACCGGGCACCCCGGGAAATCCAGGCCACCGTGCTCCCTCGCAAAGGGGCCTTGAGGCGTCTTCTCCAACTGATGAAGGCCGAAAACCTACAAAAGGTGCTGTTCTTTGCCGCCACCCGCCGCGATGCCGAGTACGTGGCCGCAAAACTCCGACGCCTGGTCACCTATCCCCATGCCGTGTGGACCCATCACGCGAGCCTCAGCAAACGAGAGCGTGAAGCCGTGGAACAGGCCATGCTCCACCAGCGGTGGGGCATCGTGGTGGCTACCCCCACCTTGGAACTGGGCATTGATGTGGGCGATATAGACCTGGTGGTGCTGCTCCGTCCACCCGACTCCGTGGCCACCTTCCTCCAACGCATTGGTCGCGGGAACCGCCGCCGTGGTATTCTGCGGGTGGTGGGCCTATACGGCCCGCCCTTGGAACGGGTGTTCTACGAAGTGCTCTTTGAACGGGCCCGGCGGGGGGAGGTGGAACCCTTCCGCCACGAACCTGCCCCCTCCGTGGCCGTTCAGCAGATCCTTTCCTACGCCCTGCAACGCCAGAGGCCTGGAGTTCCCGTTTCCGCCCTGGTGGATATCCTGGAACCCTTGGAGATCTTTCAACCCGACCTGGAACCGTTACTGATCCATCTGGTGGAACAGGGGTACCTGGAACGGCGGCCTCCGGGCCTGTACTTCCTGGGTCCTCAGGGCCGGCGGTTGGCGGGCCTCGGCCGCATCCACTCCAACATTGAAAGCCATCCCCTGGAATACGAGGTGTACCACATCCTGACCGGTGAACTCATCGGCACCATTGAAAAACTCGCCCCTTCCTTTGCCTTGGAGGGTCGCTACTGGCAAGTGGTATCGGTGCAGAGGAACCGCGTGTTCGTGCAGGAGGTGGAATCCGTGACACCTACGGGTCGCAAGGTTTTCAAGGGAAAGGGGACGGCCCTTTGGCCCCCAGATCTGGGGCTGGCCGTCAAGGCGCGGGTGTTCCCAGACCTCGCTCCTGAACAGGTGCCGGTGCTGCGGGCCACAGGCGGGCGATGGCTGTTCTTCCACTTCTTGGGCGTGTTGCCTGGATTCCTGTGGGCCTCAGCCCTGAAGCTTCGGGATTTCGCTGCCCGTGACTACGCCGGCGTGGTGCTGGAGGTGCAGGCCCCTGGGGATCTTCTCCCCCAACGCCTCCTGGAAGTGCCCCTGGAAGCCCTGGAACTGGGACTCCTGGAACAGTGGAAGCAGGTGCGAAAGTTCCTGGATCTGGGGGCCTTCTTTGATGCCCTGAATCCGGATCTTAGGCAACTCGCTTTGCTACGGGCGGCTCGGGTGCACGAACTCTCGGAGTTCCTTTGGCAGGCTCAAGCGGTCCCCTTTGAGGAGATCCCTCCGCCCCGGATCTCTTTGGAAGACCTGCTTTGACCCTGTTCTCTTCTTGCCTCCAAGGGGCCTTAGGGTTCCACAAGTTCGCTGGGAAGCCTCCGCAGGAGCCGATGACCCTCTGCGGTGAGTAGGAGCCTGCCCTGGTATTCCCGTACCCAAGGCTCCAAACTGCGTAAGAGCATCAAAGGGGGAGGGTTTTCCTCGGCGTGGAAAAACCAGTGGTCCACAAATGCCCTTAGGGAAAGCCCCACGATCTCCTGGACTTGGATCCGTACCCGGGTGATTTGGAGGTCCGGGTATACTACGCCGAACTCCAGGGGCAGCGGGAGGAGGGCAGTGAATCCCACGTCCACGATCCGCTGGGCTTTGAGGGCCTCGGCGGTGCCGAAGGGGGTGACCAGACGGATGCGGGTGGCCTGTACCCGAGCCTGGGGCAGGAACTGGGCAAGGAACCGCAGGAGGATGTGGCGATACACGGGAACAGTGGCCGGAGAAAGGCGGAACCGCGAGGTCAGGGCACGGAGATCCAGGTCCAAGAGGGGCCGGGTGGGCACCAGACCCCGGGTTGCGGGGGACGGAGCCACCGGGGTGGCGATCCCTCGTTCCTCCAGCAGCACGTGGGCGACTTCCTGGTACTCCTGTACAGGTACCGCCCGGTAGGGGTGGCTGATCATGCCAGCCTTCCACAGTTCCCAGAGGAGGGTGTAGAGGGTTTTCCCGTCGGGTGCGAGCCCCTTTTCCTCCAGTAGGCTTCCGGGGCTGGACGGGGGTGGAGCGTCCACGGAGAACTCACCGGGCTCCAGGTGGATTTGGGACTCCTCGCGAATCCGAGCCTCGGCCTCCTGATCAGGCACCTCGTCGGGCACGGGAACCCGAAGGGTGAGGCCGTCTAAGGTGACCCACGCCTGTCGCCGCGGCTCTGGGGTTTCCTGGGCCCGTTGGATCAGGACCAAGGCTGCTTCCTGTTGCCAGGAACTGGGGGCTCGGGGAATCTCTGCCGATCGCAAAGCCTGGCGGTGCTCCACGGTCACGAGGTGCCGTTGGACCCACTGCCGGAGGGCCTCCAGGCCCTCCTCTGGGCTCACTTGATGGAACCTCTGGTGCACGAGGTCGGAGTAGAGGAGCAGGCGCCGCCGATTCCACAGGTGTTCCAGGGCGGCCAGCAGCAGGATGCCTTGGTACTTTAGGGGTTCGGGCACCATCAGGGTTACACGGGGATAACGACGGGCCAGGGTGCGCACGGCCTTCAACAAGCCCACATCGGGGTACAGGTGGCGATCTACCCACCGAAAGAGGGGAGGAATGCGTAGCAGGGTCACAGGCCCTAACGTGCCCATGCCCTCTAAGAGGTCTAAGCCCAGGGCGCGCCGTCGCCACAGGTTATGAAACCCCAGGTCACGTAGGCTGGGGAGATCCCCTACGAAGATTAACAGCGTGGCGGTGTCGCGGGGAGGCGCCAGAGGGGGCCGCTGCTGGAGGGGCGGGGGATAGGGCAGGAAACCGCGGCGGGTGAGGTACCGGCCGCGGGGCAGGGCAGGATCCACCAGGTACAAAGGGCCCCGTCGGGCAGGATGATGGGCCTCGTCCAGCTGATGGCGGAGTGTTTCCGTGTCGGGCACCTGAAGGGTGAGGCGGGCATGAAGGAAACCCAGGTTTTCCAGGATATCTCGGAGTCCCTGATGGTCCAAGGCTTGGCTAACTGCCTCCCGGAGCACTTGGGCACGGGCCGCGTCCAGGGATCGGGAGAGGTGCAGCGAAGCCACCAGTTCCTGAAGATCTACGGGCAGGAAGGGCAGCAGTAGGAAGAGCGTGTGGAGCAGAGTTTCGGGGGGTAAGGAAAGCAGCGCTCTGTGGATGACCGGCACGTCCAACACCCGAGCCTCTGGCTCCGGGGGCTCTTGCCCTGGGGACAGCCAACCCTGGAACCCGTGGAGCCGGGGATAGGGGAAGGCTGCGTCCGCGATCACCAAGACCGCGGAGGGAAAGGCGGAGGGTTCTGGTGCAGGATCGGGGTGGAGCCAAAACAGAAAGCCAGCGAATCGGTGGGCCTCCCGGATCTGGCCCAAGGCATTGGGCAGGGTGATCAGTACCTCGTGTTCTCCGGGAAGGCGGTCCGAGATCACCCGTTTGTCCTGCAGGAGCCGAGGGGATTCCAAGGAGCGCCGTTCGCCCTCGGACACCACCAGAATGGCTGGCCTGCGACTGCTTCCCGCCAGAAGCAAAAAGAGGTCCAGGGGGCGGTATGCAGGCCACAGGGGGATCCGCAGGGACTCGTGGGCGGCCACGGCGGAGATCCAGGGGATCCACACCCGAGGCATGGATGCCCCTGTGATCCGCTGGTACTGCTGGGCCAGGAGTTGCACCACCCGAGGGGGTTGGGACTCAATGAGGATCCGGTGGCGTTTATCCTCGCAGTCCTCGCAGGGCAGCCCATGAAGGAAGCGTTCCAGGGGTACATCGTCGCCGCACACAAAGCAGGCCTGGCGTACGCGTACCGTTCGCAGGGGCATTTATGCCTCCTTCATGGCCTGGATTTTGGCAAAGTTCAGGCCCCATTTCCAGAGGAACACCAGGCCGAGGAGATTGGGAACCACATAGCGAACCGCGTGGGAGAGGATGGCAAAGGAGAGCGCCAGTTCTCGGGAGATGCCGAAGGGCACCAGAGCGAGGACACAGGCGTACTCAAACACACCAATGTACCCTGGAGCCGAGGGGATCATCACGCTGAGGTTGATGGCCACCATGACCAGGAGGGTGAGCGGAAGGGTAGCTGGGATCCCGAAGGCTCGGAGTGCAGCGTAGTAGCTCACGCCTTCCAAGAGCCAGATGAGCAGGGTTTCCGCGGTGGTCCAGGCCAGGGCGCGGGGTGTGCGAAGCACATCGGTGCCCCGGGAAAGCCCTTCTACGATGTGTTAGAGGAGAGAGCTCCAGCGCTCGGGTGCCCGGTCCAGAGTGTGGAAGAGCCAGCGTTTCACAGGCTCTCGCCACAGGTGGAGCAGGTAGTAGGCGGGGAAGATCCCGAGGAACAGAAGGGCGCTGATCCAGAGAACCGATTTCACCACACGGGGCAGGGGGATCACGGGCAAAGCCAGAAAGGCAAAGAGCACGGTGGCCGCCCCGTCAAAGAAACGCTCCAAGACCACCGAAGAGAAGGCTGCGCTACGGGAAATGCCCGTGCGGTGGCCCAGCACCAGGGCCCGGGCCACCTCGCCCAAGCGGGCGGGCAGAACGTTGTTGGCGAAGAAGCCGATGCTCAGAGCACCGAACACGGGAAGCCACGACAGGGCTTTCACGGGCGCCAGCATGTGTTGCCAGCGACTGCCCCGAGGCAGATAGCTGAGGAAATGAAACCCCAAGGCCACCAACATCCACAGGGGATTGCCTTGGCGGAGGACCCGTAGGAGTTCTTGCCAATTCAGCCCCCGTACCACCAGGGCCAGGGCCACCACACTAATGAGGAGGCTCATCCAGAACTGCCATCGGGAGCGAGCCATCTCAGCCCCCCACCGTGGTGGGTGTTCCGGTGGCACTCAAGCGGCTCCGTTGTTCCAGGAAGTTGAGGATTCCTCGGGCGATGGCGCGGGCCAGTTTGTCTTGGTACCACCCTTGACGGAGCAGACTTTCCTCTTTGCTGTTGGATAAAAAGCCCATTTCCACAAGGATGGCGGGCATATAGGCCCCGGTGAGCACGTAAAAGCCGGCCTGTTTCACCCCGCGGTCGCGGAGGTTCAGGGCTCGGGCCAATTGGGTTTGAACGGCCAGCGCCAATTGTTGCGACTCTTTGAGGAATTGGGCTTGGGCCATGTCTGAGAGCACATAGGCCAGGAGGTCACTGGTATCTGGCGGCTCTATGCCTTCAAACCGCAGGGCGCCGTTTTCCAGATTGGCCACTGCGCGCTCCCACTTGGTGCGGGCCGCCGACAGGAAAAAGGTTTCGGCCCCTTTGGCAGAGCGGTTCCTGGCCTTATTGCAGTGAAGGGAAACAAAGAGATCGGCGTGAGCGCGGTTCGCCACCCGAGCCCGTTCACCCAAGGTGATGAATCGGTCGCGATCCCGGGTGAGGATCACCCGAACGTTGCCTTGGGCCTCCAGGATCCGCTTGAGGCGCTTGGCCACGGCCAGAGTGATGTCCTTTTCCTTGGTGCCCCGTCGCCCAATGGCTCCAGGATCCTTTCCCCCGTGCCCCGGATCAATGACCACCACCCAGTGGTCCCTTCGGGTGGATTGGATCGTCGGAGAAGGGAGGGCCGGAGAAGACGCTTTGCGGGGAGAGAGTTCCAGCCGGCTTTGGCCAGGCTTGAGGCTCACCAACCGCGCCGACCCCACCCCCGCCAGATCCCAAAGGAAACCCTGCAGGGTGTGGCCCACTCGCAGGGTGGTAAGCCACGCCGGCAGCGAGGGAAGGGGACCAGCGTAGAAACCTCGGGGGATCCGGAGCTCCAGGGTATCACCGTGATGCCGGATCCGAGGTTTTAGGTCTGGATTGTGGCGGATGAGCCAACGCACTCCCTTGGAGGTTTGAACCTCCTGGATCGCCTGCACGCTGGGCCGATACCGGGAGAGGATGTACCGCTGGCGTTCCAGATCCCAGTAGGCTCGGCGGTCGGTCCAACGGCTCACAGCGGGCTCCAAACTGCGGGCCTCGTAAGCAAGGCCTTGCTGGGGAAACCGATGGGTTTCCACCGGGTACCCATGGCCGTCCACCCACACCTGGCCTTTGCCAAAGGCGATGCGGTGGCCGTTCCGCTGGTAAACTCCTTTCCCCTGGTGTTTCAGTCCAAAGGCACGGATGAGGGCCGCAGGGGTAAGGTAATGACGTCCCTCGTGCTCCAAAGCAGGCACCTGTACGGCTTGGAAGGCCAGGAGCAGGGACAGCAGCCAGATCATCATGGGTCTTCGGAGAAGTCCATGAACTCCATCAGCACCCGGTGGGTGTCTCTGGGATCGGTGAAGATCACCCGTGGGGAAAAGGCGCCGGGTCGGGGGCCATCCACGATGTGCACCCCTGCGCGGTCCAACCGTTCTGTGAGTTGGGCCCAGTGGCGAACGCCGAAGGAGAGGTGGTGTAAGCCGTCGCCCCGTTTCTCTAAGAACCGATCAATGGCCGTGCCTGGACGGGTGGGGCTGATGAGTTCCAGGCGTACTGGTCCCACCTGGAACACGGCCACCCGCAAACCACGGTCCGGAAGATCCTCGTACTCCACCTCCTGAAGGCCCAGGATCTCTTGGAACCGCTGCACAGCGGCCTCTAAGTTCCGCACGGCGATGCCCACATGGTGCAGGAACAGAGGTTCAGGCTTCTTGGTACTCACCGTACACCTCCCGTAAGGTATCGGAGATCTCGCCCAGGGTGGCCTGGGCGCGCAGGGCGTGAAGGATGTAGGGCATAAGGTTCTCCTGGCCGGCCTCCGCAGCCCGTTTCAAATGCCGCAGCGCCTGTTGGGTTTCCGACAGATTGCGGCGGGCCTTATAGGCTTTGAGCCGTTCAATCTGTTCCCGTTCCACCTGGGGGTCAATCTTTAAGAGGTCACCCACGGTTTCCCGGGCCCCCTCGGTTTGGAACCGGTTCACGCCGACCACCACCACTTCGCCCCGCTCAAAGCGTTTTTGGTACTCGTAACTGCTTTGCTCAATCCAGCGTTGGAACAGCCCATGCTTCACGGCCTCCACCGCGCCACCCTTTTCGTCAATCTCCTTCATCAGGGCTTGTACTCGGGTTTCCACCTCGCGGGTTAAGGATTCCACGAAGTAGGAGCCAGCCAGGGGATCGGCGGTGTCGGGTACGCCGGACTCATAGCCGATGATCTGTTGCGTACGCAGGGCCAGTTTGGCGGATTCTGCTGTGGGCAGGGCCAAGGCCTCGTCATAGGCGTTGGTGTGCAGGGATTGCGTGCCGCCCAGCACCGCCGCCAGGGCCTGGAGGGTGACACGGACCACGTTGTTCAGGGGTTCAATGGAGGTTAGGGTGACGCCGCCGGTTTGGGTATGGAAACGAAGCCGCCACGACTTGGGGTTCTGGGCGCCGAACTCCTCACGCAGCAGCCGTGCCCACACTCGGCGGGCAGCCCGGAACTTGGCGATCTCTTCAAAGAAGTAACTGTGGGCTGCGAAAAAGAAGGAGAGCCTCGGCGCGAACTGGTCAATGTCAATGCCCCGCCGAAGCACCTCCTGGATGTATGCCTTGCCGTCGGCCAGGGTGAAAGCCACCTCTTGCACCGCGGTGGCTCCGGCTTCTCGGTAGTGGTACCCTGAGATGGAAATCGGGTTCCATTTGGGCATCTCGTGGGCACAGAACTCAATGAGATCGCCCACCAGTTTCATGGAAGGGTCCACGGGGTAAATGAAGTTGCCTCGGGCTGCGAACTCTTTGAGGATGTCGTTCTGCACCGTACCCCGCAGCACGTGCCGAGGCACCCCCTGGCGTTCAGCCACCAGGATGTACATGGCCAAGAGGATAGGGGCCGTGGCGTTGATGGTCATGGAGGTGGAAACCTGATCCAAGGGAATGTCGCGGAACACGATCTCCAGGTCTTCCACCGTGGACACTGCCACACCCGTGCGGCCCACTTCGCCTTCGCTCATCGGGTGGTCGGAGTCGTACCCCAACTGGGTGGGCAGGTCAAAGGCCACGGAAAGCCCAGTTTGGCCCAGGGAAAGCAGGTATCGGAACCGCTGGTTGGTTTGTTCTGCCGAACCGAAACCGGCGTACTGGCGCATGGTCCACAGGCGGCGACGGTACATGCCTGGGTACACCCCACGGGTAAAGGGGTACTCGCCGGGGTCTCCCAGGTCGCGATGGTACTCAAAGTCGCCCAGATCCTCGGGCCGATACA
>CAYOQK010000003.1:0-5632 GCA_964406105.1 uncultured bacterium
CGTTTTCATACCCTGGATATCGGAGCCTACAAGGGGACCTAAGGAGAAGGGCTAAAGCCCCTGCGGCTTGCTGGAGAAGGCTGGGAAGGGCGGTAGGCCTGGAACTCTTGAAGGGCGGGCAGCGCCCGGCCCTGGAAGTCAAAAAGGGCCAGGTTTTCCCAAGGCGATCCAGGCTCTCCAGGCCGCCGAGCCGGCAGCCATACCGGCTCCCAGTAGAACACCCCCAAGCCCCCCGGGGTTTCGGCCACCATCCGCAACAACCTCCGAAGAAACCGCGCCTGCCCCGTTGGCGTGGCCGGAAACTCCGGCAAGAGCTGGGTTGGAGACCCCACGGGATTATGGGTGTCATCGGCCCAAGCGAGGGTCCAGGGATAAGCGGTTTCCAGCACCAGAACGGGCCTTTGAAACTCCTCGTGCAAGCGAATGAGACGTTCTCGCAAGCTGTCCAAAGAGCCATGCCACCAAGGGTAGTACGATACCCCGGTGAGGTCCCACCGGATTCCCGCCTCTTGAAGCGCCCGGAGCACAGGAACCCCCCGAGGGGTGATGGACAACAGAACCCAGAGGGTGTCCGGAGCCCCACGCACCGCCCTCAACGCTGAGGCCAGGAGTCGCACCAAGCCCCAACTCCGTTCCGCGGTTCCTCGGAACCGCCCCGGTTCCCACAGGAACCCGTGGTCTATCTCATTGCCCACCTGAACCCCCTGGAGCAGGACCCCCGCAGCCCGGAACCGCTGAAGAACGTCGTGCGTGTAGTGGTACACGCTGTCTTCTAAAACCGGCAGCGGTAACCCCTGCCACGCAACGGGGGGATACTGCTGGGCGGGATCGGCCCAGGTGTCCGAGTAATGGATCGCCAGCAGGATTCGGAATCCCAGGGCTTGGGCCCGTTGGGCCAAGGAGATCGTCTGTTGCAGATGCTCCTCGCCGTGCCACAGGCGGAGCCGCACCCACTCCAGTCCCGCCTGCCGCAGGGCCTCCAGGGCCGGCATTGGGGTTCCCTCCACCCTCACCTGCACCTCTGGCCGTCCTGCCAAGCTGGAAACGTCCGCTCCCAGCCAAAGCCCGGTCATCCCCAGGATCACCAGCAACACCATGGCCAAAGTGTACGGCGAAGAGCATGGACTTTCGGCGGGGCGGCCCATATACTTCGGACGATGGAACCGAAAGTGCGGCTCCAGGTCTTTGACGATCCCCCGGCCTTCTTTGAACTCCAGGACGATTGGCTCACCCTGCTCCAACAGGTGGGAGGCACCCCCTTTGACACCCCGATCTGGCTGGGGATCTCCTTCATGTACTTCTTCCGGGAGGGCCACCTCCGGTTATACACCCTGTACGACGAGGCAGATCGGTTGGTGGGGGTGTTCCCTTTGGCCATCCTGGAACGCAACGGCTACCTGTGGGTTACCTCGCCCGCGGAACGCGACGTTACCGACTACATTGAAGTGATCACCAGCCAGCAGTACCGCCGAGCCTTCTTAGAGGAGATCCTGGCCCATCTCAAGGGGGTGGCGCTGGGTCGGAAACTGGTGCTGGACCTGGAGGGCCTTCGGGGCACCTCGCCCACCCTTTGGACCCTGCAGCAAATCTTGGAGGAGCGCAACGGCCAAGAGATCCAGCAGCACCTGCTCACCCGTGCCCCCTACCTGTCGCTGCCCAACTCCTATGAGAAGTTCCTGCTGGCCCTGAAACCCAAGGTACGGAAACAACTCACCAAACGGGTGCGCAGGGCCGAGAAACTCGCCCATATGGAAACCCGCCGGCTCACCAACCCCTCCGAGGTGCGGGAGCACCTGTACGAGTTTTTCCGGCTGTTCGCCATTAGCAGCGAGGAGATGCGCAACTTCCTTACCGAAGAACGACAGGCCTTTTATCTGGAACTCGCTCCCTTGCTGGCCTCCCGCGGCTGGTTGGCCTTGTACCTGCTGGATGCAGACCACGAAACCGCCGCCGCTGCCATGGAACTCCAGTACGGAACCACCCGATACCTGTACGCCTTCACGGTGAACCCCTGGCTGGACGAGGACCTGTCGGCCGGCTTGGTGTTGCTCCTGCACGTGGTGGAACAAGCCATTGCCGACGGCATCCAGGTGCTGGACCTCCTCCGGGGCGACCAGGAGTACAAGTACCTCTTGGGAGCCCGCGATGTGCCCGTGTACCGGGTGGTCCTGGGCGAGGAGATCCCCACCCTGGACCCTCGGCCCCGGGGCAACCTCACCCAGGTCCCTGCCCTTTAACACGATGCGGGTTCTCATCACCGGCACCACCGGCCTTGTGGGCAGCACCCTGGCCCGGGAACTCCAAACCCACGGCCATCAGGTGATTCCCCTGCCCCGCAGCGCATTGGACCTGGAACACACCCAGGAGATCGTTCCCACCCTGCTCCGCCACCACCCCGATTTCATCGTGCACCCAGCCGCCATCACCAACGTGGACCATTGCGAGATGCACCCCGATCAGGCGTACCGGGTGAACTGGCTGGCCACCCGCCAAATCCGCCACGCCGCCCAACTTCTGGAGGTCCCCCTGCTCTACGTGTCCACCGACTTCGTGTTTGATGGACAAAAGGGGGAATACCTGGAACTGGACCCTCCTCGCCCGTTGTCCGTGTACGGACGCACCAAGTGGTGGGGAGAACGGGAAACCCAAACGTATCCACGCCACTACGTGGTGCGGGTGTCTTGGGTGTTTGGACCCGGCGGGCGAAACTTCTTTTCCCGGATCGTTTCCCTGCTTTTGGAAAACCCCAGTCTTCGGATCACCTACAACCAATGGAGCGCTCCCACCTATGCCCCAGCCTTGGCCCGGGCACTGCGGTGGATCATTGAGCATGAACCCCCCTATGGCCTGTACCACCTGGCCGGAGAAGAGGTGACCACCCCCTTTGACTTTGTGTCCCAGGTGATGGAGCGCCTTTCCTGCCAATGCCAGATCCGCCGGGTGAGCATGAGCAGCCTGGGACGCCCCGCACCCCGGCCCCGAAAAACCCATCTGCTGAACACAGCCCTTAAAGCCTTAGGGGTCACCGTACCAGGGTACCGCGAGTTTTTGGAGGAGTTCATCCATGCCACGGCTCCAAACCGCGATTGAGGAGATGCAACGGGCCCTGCAGGCCTGCCAGCAGTGTGAGCCCGCACTCCAACGATGGGTGGAGCTCACCACCCGGGTTTTTCAACAGAACCATAAGGTGCTGCTGTGCGGCAACGGCGGCTCCCACGCCCAAGCCCAACACCTGGCCGTAGAGTTCACCGTTCGGTTCAAACGGAACCGCCCGCCTCTGCCAGCCGTGGCCCTCTCCTCTGACCCCGCATACCTCACCGCCCACACCAACGACATGGGCTTTGAAGGGGTATTCGCCCGCCAGGTGCTGGCCTTAGGCGAGCCGGGCGACCTGCTGGTGGCCCTGAGCACCTCGGGCCGCTCGCCCAACGTGTTGCGCGCCCTGGAAACCGCCCGGGCCCAAGGCCTGTGGACCGTGTTTCTCACAGGCCCCCGTCCAGCAGCCGCACCGGCCGATGTGCTGATCGCCGTGCCCGTGCACGGCACCGCCCGAATCCAGGAAATCCACCTGTTCTTGGGCCACGTGTGGGTGGACGCAGTGGAAGAAACCCTGGGATACCGTTAACCCCGGTACTCCCCTCCCCTCTTTTCCCAGCCCAACCGCCAAAGGGCACCGGTTGCCAAACCCGCGAGGCCCCTTAGCCAGATCTCCGTCGCCGGAGTCTCCCCACCCGGGCAGGGCACCCTCGCTTGGGAGGCAGGCCTGCCACGCTCACCTGTCGCCCAAGGTGGAGCCAGGGTTGCTGCGCCCCTTCGGACCGCCGGGCTGCGGGCCTTTTCCCTCTCCCGCCTGGGGGTTTGAGGATCGCTCCCGGGCCCATCGCCGCTGGGCCTCCTGCAGGGTCACGGATACCGGTTGGAGGGAACGCAGCGACACGTACAGGTCTCGCCCCAAGTAAAGGGCAGGGTCGGCCACTGGCAACTGTGGAGGCCCCTCCGGGCTGAAGGCCCCGGGGCGCGCATGGGCTGCCACCACCTCGCCCACGAACAGCGTGTGATCCCCGGTGGTGATCTGCTGCACCACCCGACACTCATAGGCTGCGTAGGCGCGTCGGAGCAGAGGCGTTTGGATCACCTGGGGTTCTTGGAGTTCCAAGCGAAAGGTGCGCACCTTGTCCACCTGCGCCCCCGATGTACGGCCCAACAGGGTGATGTAATGGGCGTCCTGAAAGGACAAAAAGTTCACGGCGAATTCACCGGAGGCCTCTATCAAGCCGTGGGTAAAGCGGCTGGGTGCGATCGCCACGCCGTACAGGAACGGCTCAAAGGAAAGAGGGGTATGCCAAGCGGCACTCATGGCGTTCACCCGCTCCTGGCTCTTGGCCGTGATCACGGCCACCAACGTGGGGTATGCGAAGTACAGGGAACGCTCTGGGGCCATGCACCACCTCCTGCCTCACGCCGCCCCCACTGATTCCAACTCGGCGATCTCCTGCCGACTGCCCAGGAACACGGGCACCCGCTGATGGATCTCCTGTGGCTGCCATTCCAACAGGGATCCCCCACCCCACGAAGACCGTCCACCGGCCTGCTCCACCAGCATCGCCATGGGAGCAGCTTCGTACAGGTACCGCAGTTTCCCCTGGGGGTTTTTGTCGTCGGCCGGGTAAGCGAACAGGCCGCCTTTGATCAAGGTGCGATGGACATCGGCCACCATAGACCCGATGTATCGGGCCGTGTACCCCCGCTGTTTCAGCTGCTCCACGTACCCCTGGAGCGTCTGCGGTCGCCAACGGGGAGCGTTGGCCTCGTTCACCGAGTAGATGCGGCCCCGCTCGGGCATGCGGATCTGGGGGTGCGACAGCAGGAACAGCCCCACGGCAGGGTCTAAGGTGAAGCCGTTCACGCCGTTGCCCGTGGTGAGGAGAAACATGGTGGAGGAGCCGTACACCACGTAGCCAGCGGCCACCTGGTGCTTCCCACCCTGCAGGAAGTCGGTGGCGTCGCCCTTCTGTTTTCGGTAGATGGAAAAGATGGTGCCGATGCTCACGTTGACGTCAATGTTGGAGGAACCGTCCAAGGGATCTAAGGCAATGATGTACTTGCCGTGCCGCCCCTTTTGGGGGAAGTGCACCGTGTCCAGTTCTTCTGAGGCCAGGGCGTAGAACTCGCCGGAATCCGCCAGCTGCTCCATGAGGATCTCGTGGGCGAGGAGGTCCAGTTTTTGGACTTCTTCGCCGTGCACATTGCGGCTTCCGGCTCGGCCCAGCACGTCGGCCAGCCCGGCCATGCGCACGTGGGACACGATGATTTTGGTGGCGGCCTCAATGGCCATCAGCGCCCGCGACAGGGAGCCGGTGGCCTGGGGGTACTTGCGCTCCTCTTCCAGGATAAAGCGGTTGAGATCCATGCCGATCATGGGTGCCTCCTGTTGGTGTTGAGTGTACGGCAGGGGTGGCGTGGTAGGGGAAGGGCAGGGCCGTGGAACGAGAAAGCCCGGCCTTGAGCCGGGCTTCAAGGGTCGCCGAAGCGAATTCCGCGCGTTTCAACGCTGACATCAAACCCGCGGATCCTTCCAAGTTATTTCGTTGTTTCCATTCGCCGGAGCGAATTCCGCACGTTTCAACCTGGT
>CAYOQK010000004.1:0-44663 GCA_964406105.1 uncultured bacterium
CGTGGTACGGCCCCAGTTCATCCGGAGTCAGGTGGATGGCCGCCTGGTATGTACCCCCGTTGGTGAGCCCAATGGCATCAGAGGCAGCTGTTGCAGGGGCGTCAAACCGCAGGGTATCCTCGCCCATCTGCATGGGCACCGCAATGGCCATAATGTCCCAGTTGTAGTCCAGGCCGAAGTTCTGCAGCTCGTCCCAGGAAATGCTCGCGGCATACACCCAGTCGCCCTTGCCGTCCACCGCGGGCCCCGCATCCACTGCAAGGGGATACTCACCGGGATTATGATCGCTGATCTCCACCGACACCCACAGGTCGCTGGCGGGGTCAATGGCCACGGGAGAGGTCAAATCCACCCGGTACCAGCCCGGCCCGGTTACGGTGTAGGCTTCGGTGGCCAGGGTGTCGGCCGGCAGGGAACCCGGACCGTAGATGATGACCCGACCCTCATGGGTACCGGCCTCGTGGTGGTAGAACACCACGGATGCAATGCCGTACCCGCCAAAGGCACCCAGTTCATCGGTGGTCAGGTGGATAGCAGCTTGGTATGTGCCTCCACCACTGAGCCCAATGGCGTTGTTGTCCACCGTCGCAGGGTCGTCAAACCGCAGGGTATCCTCATTTTGGAACAGGTGTGCACCGTTACCGCCAGCCATCTTCATCGGGTCTCCAGGCTGATGCACTGCAGAGAGCAGGTCCCCCTGGTGGATCACCACCGGTGAAGCGGAAGGGGACACGGCCTGCAGGGTTGCCTGGTGAGAAGTGCTGGCTTGAGAGAAGGGGTTGATCTGAGGCAGGCCCTTGGAGGCCCAGGCCGTGGTAGCAAGGAGCAACACGGCCACGCTTACGCCTTTACGCCACATACGCACCTCCTTGATGCGATTTTTGTACGTCCCAGAGGTCCAATTTTAGACCCCCTCAGGGGATTCCACAAGGGAGCCTGGAGTGGGCTGAGGAGCCGCACTCCCATGTTGTATATACTGTGTCCTCTTGAGCATATTACTCAACCTTGACAAGTTGCTCTGGGAGGTTTAAAGTAAGGCCGCAAGAAAGGAGGTTGTGCCATGAAACACCAATTGCCGGAACTCCCCTACGCCTACGACGCCTTGGAACCCTACATTGACGCCCAAACCATGAAAATCCACCACACCAAACACCACGGCGGCTACGTGTCTAAACTCAACGCTGCCCTGGAAAAATACCCCGAACTCCAGAAGTACAACGCCGAAGACCTGGTCCGAAACCTGGCCTCTGTCCCCCAAGAGATTCGCACCGCCGTCCGGAACAACGGCGGAGGTCACCTGAACCATAGCCTTTTCTGGACCGTCATGTCTCCCCAAGGCGGCGGAGAACCCTCAGGTGCCCTGCGCAAAGCCCTGGAACAAGCCTTCGGCGATTTCCCCTCCTTCAAAGCCCTGTTCACCACCACCGCCCTAAGCCACTTCGGCAGCGGTTGGGCCTGGCTCGCCCTCACCCGCTTCGGAAACCTGGTGGTGTTCTCTACCCCCAACCAGGACAACCCCCTGATGGAGGGCCTGATCCCCCTCCTGGGCTTGGACGTGTGGGAACACGCCTATTACCTCAAGTACCAAAATCGTCGGGCCGAGTACATTGAAAACTGGTGGAACGTGGTGCACTGGCCCCAAGTGGAAGCCCACTACCTCAAAGCCCTGGAACGCCTCGGTTGACCCCACCATGAGCCACGTGTACCCTATGGGAAGATACGGGGGGCTCCATGAGGCGGTTTCCCTCTCGCACCTGGATCGAACTCCTGGAAAACGCAGACGACGTGTTCCAAGTGGCGGTGGCCGTGGTGCTCTTCATCACCGCCCTCCTCGTGTTCTTCAACCTGTTCCGCACCCTGTTCGTGGACCTGGTTCACGGGGCCCCCGTACTGGTGGTGGCCTTTCATCTGATCCACGACGCGCTCCTCGTGCTCATCATCCTGGAACTCGTTTGGACAGCGATCTCCTACCTCAAGAGCCATACCCTTCCCCTGGAGCCCTTTCTGATCGTCGCCACCATCGCCTCGGTGCGGCGCCTCCTCTTCCTGGGTGTCCAAACCGTAGAGCAGGAAGCGGGGCAAGCCCTGTCCCACGCCCTGCTCACCGAGATTGGCCTCCACACGGGCATGGTGTTCGTGTTCGCCGTGTCCCTGGCCATCGTCCGCTGGAGCCGCCGCTTCCTGCCCGGAACCCGCTCCGGACCCCCACGATCTTCCTAAATCCCCTATCCCCCAAATCAAGGAGAACCTATGGCTGTAACCCTTAAGGCACCCGAGCCTTTTACCCGCACTCCGCTGCGGTTCCTGAACGACGAAGGACACCCCACCGGGGATCTGGACCCCCGGGAACTCCTCGGACTGGAGAACGACCAGCTGGTAGCCCTGTACCAAGCCCTGGTGCTCAGCCGAAAGATTGACCAAATGGGCTGGATCCTGGTCCGCCAAGGGCGGGCCGGGTTCTACATCTCCATCCAGGGGCAGGAGGGAGCCCAGGTGGCCAGCCTCATGGCCCTGCAGCCCCAAGATTGGGTAATGCCCTATTACCGCAGTTTGCCAGCCCTCCACGTACGGGGAGCTACCCTCACCGAGCTCTTTGGCCAGATCCTTGGCACCGCAGCCGACCCCTCCAAGGGCCGCCAGATGCCCGCCCACTTCGGCCACAAGGCCCATCGGATCTTCGTGCTGGGCAGCCCGGTGGCCTTGGGCCACGTGGTGGCCATGGGTGCGGCCCAGGCCCTCAAGTACCGTCGGGAAAACGCCGTGGTCATTAGCTACGGAGGGGAGGGGTCCACCAGTGAGCCCCATTTCCACTCCGCCATGAACTTCGCCGGTGTGTATCAGCTGCCCCTGGTGCTCTTCATCTTCAACAACCAGTACGCCATCTCTGTGCCTCGGTCCCAACAAACGGCCTCGGAAACCATCGCCGAAAAGGCCCGGGCCTACGGGTTTGAGGGCTACTATGTGGATGGCAACGATCCCCTGGCCGTGTACTGGGTGACCCGGCACGTGGTGGAACGCGCTCGCAGGGAGTTCCGCCCCGCCCTGATTGAAGCCCTCACCTATCGCCTGGACCCCCACTCCTCGGCAGACGATGACCTGCGGTACCGCTCTCGCGAAGAGGTGGAATCCTGGAAACAGCGCGAAAGCCTGGTGCGCATGCGGAAATACCTGGAGTCCTTAGGCCTGTGGAATCCTCAACGGGAATCGGCCCTGCACGCTGCCCTGGACCATCAGATTGAACAAGCCGTAGAGGCCGCGGAACAAGCCGGCCCGCCCCACCTGGAAGACCTGTTCCGCGAGGTATATCAGGGCCTGCCCTGGCACTTGGCCGAGGAACTGCGCGAAGCACAGCAGGAGGACCACCATGCCTGAGATGACGCTGGTACAAGCCCTCCGAGACGCCCTGGCCGTAGAGATGGCCCGCGACGATCGGGTAGTGGTGTTTGGCGAAGACGTGGGCCGCCGCGGCGGGGTGTTCAACGTCACCGAAGGCCTCCAAGACCTCTTCGGAAAGGACCGCGTGTACGACACTCCCCTGGACGAAAACGGTATCCTGGGCATGGCCACCGGTATGGCCCTCTTGGGCCTTCGCCCCGTGGCCGAGATCCAGTTCGTGGATTTCCTCTGGCCCGGCTTTGATGTGCTGATCTCCGACATCGCCAAGGAACGGTTCCGCTCCGGAGGCCAGTACTCGGTGCCCCTGGTGATCCGTTCTCCTTACGGAGGCGGAGTGAAGGGCGGGCTGTACCACTCCCAGAGCCCTGAGGCCATCTTTGGCCACATCCCTGGCCTAAAGGTGGTAGTTCCCGCCTCGCCCTACGAAGCCAAGGGGCTCCTGATCTCAGCCATCCGAGACGAAGATCCGGTGGTCTTCCTGGAGCCCAAAAAGATCTACTTCGGCCTCCGCGAGGAGGTGCCCGAAGGGGCGTACACCCTTCCCCTGGGGCAGGCTCGGGTGGTCCAAAGGGGTACGGATGTCACCATCGTGTCCTACGGCACCATGCTCCATGAGGTGCTGAAAACCCTCCCCGCGCTTCAGGAGAAGGGCATCTCCGCAGAGGTCATTGACCTCCGCACCCTCCTTCCCTACGATGGCCCTACCCTGCTGGACTCCGTTGCCAAAACCGGCAGACTCGTGATCGTCGTAGAGGCCCCACGGATCCTCTCCATGGCGTCGGAGCTGGCAGCCTTCATCGCTGAGAGGGCCGTGGAATACCTGGACGGCCCCGTCGTTCGGGTTGCTGGCTGGGACACCCCCTACCCCTATGCTTTGGAGCCCCATTACCTTCCCACCCCCCAACGGATCCTGCGCGGTGTCCAGCGGGCCCTAAACCTGATTCCGTGAGGGGAACGCCATGCCAAAGATCCTGAAACTCCCAGAAATCGCAGAGAGCGTGGTAGAAGGGGAAATCCTCCGCTGGCTCAAGGGGGAAGGAGACCCCGTGAAGAAGAACGAGCCCCTGGTGGAGGTGATGACCGAGAAAGTCACCGTGGAGATCCCCTCCCCCTATGAGGGCACCTTGGCAAAGATCCTGGCCCCTGAAGGCACAGTGGTTCCGGTACACGCCCCCATCGCCGTGATCGCCGAACCTGGAGAGGACCCCGCCACCGTATCCGTAGAGGAGATCCCCAAGGGGGCTGAGGCCGCGCCTGCAACACCCTCTCCCACCCCTCCAAAGTCTGCATCACCCCCTGCTCTCAAGGTGAGGGCTACTCCTGCCGCCCGCAGGCTCGCCCGGGAACTGGGCATTGACCTGCGAGAGGTTTCCCCCGGGAAACCCAGTGGACGTATTGAAAAGCAGGACGTTGAGAGGTATGCCGAAGCCCGACGGCCACCAGCCCACCAGCTCCCAGAGCCCTCTACGGAGCCCCAGCGGGTTCCCTTCCGTGGAGTACGGCGGGAGATCGCCCAACGGCTCCGCACCTCCCAGGACCGCGCGGTGCACACCCTGCACGTGGACGAGGCAGACCTCACCGCCCTGGTGGCCCTCAGGGAGCGGCTCCTGCCCATAGCAGAGGCAGAGGGGGTAAAGCTTTCGTTCTTGCCCTTCATCCTGAAAGCGGTGATCGCCGCCCTGCGGAAACACCCCGAGTTCAACGCCACCGTGGACGATGAGCGGCAGGAGATCCTGATCCATCCCGTGTACCACCTGGGCATTGCCGTAGCCACCGAGCAAGGGCTGGTGGTCCCCGTAATCCACCACGCAGAGCAAAAGGGCCTTTTAGAACTGGCTCGTGAGATCGCCGATAAGGCCCAACGTGCCCGCGAAGGCCGCCTTACCCTCAACGACGTAGAGGGCGGCACCTTTTCCATCACCAACATCGGCTCCATCGGGGGCCTTTTCTCCTTTCCGGTGATCAACTATCCCCAGGTGGCCATCCTGGGCGTCCACAGGATCCATCCTCGGCCCGTAGTGCGCCACGGCGAAATCCAGGTGCGACACATGACCTACCTCTCCCTGAGTTTTGACCACCGCGTCACCGATGGGGCCCAGGCCGCCTATTTCATGAACGACCTGATCCGCTACCTGGAAACGCCCGAGCTTCTCATGCTGTAGATTTAGGCACGACCGGAGGTACGGCAATGGCATACGAATACGATGCGGTAGTGATCGGCGCCGGCCCTGGCGGCTACGTGGCCGCCATCCGTTTGGGTCAACTGGGGAAAAAGACCCTGGTGGTGGAAAAACAGCATGTGGGGGGCGTGTGTTTGAACGTGGGGTGCATCCCCACAAAGGCCTTGCTCCACGCCGCCCACCTGCGTGCACAATCGGCCCATGCCCGCAAACAGATGGGGCTCCGTTTGGAGGACCAAGGGCTGGATCTGGATCGGCTTCGCCGATGGAAGTCCAACATCGTGAACCGACTGGTCAAGGGAGTGCAAACCCTCTGGAAAGCCAACGGCGTGGAGTGGATCCAGGGCACCGCCCGATTGGTGGACCCCCACACCGTGGAAATCGTCACCCCAGGGGGTGAGATCCGCAGGGTGTCCACGGAACACATCGTCCTGGCCACCGGATCACGTCCCGTGCAGCTCCGGGGCTTTGAGTTTGATGGAGCACAGGTGTGGAGTTCCGACGATGCCGTAGCCCTGCCCCAGATCCCCAACCGGCTGCTGATCCTGGGCGCCGGAGCCATTGGCCTGGAATTCGCATACGTGTATCGCCATTTGGGCAGCCAGGTGCAGGTGTTTGAACTCATGCCCCAGATCCTGCCAGGCACCGATGGTGAAATGGCCCGAGAACTGGAAAAGGCCTTGAAACGCCAGGGCATTGAGATCTTCACGCAGGCCAAGGCCATCGCCTTGGAGAAAACCCCTGAGGGGGTGCAGCTCACCGTGGAGCTCGGGACCGGTACCCAACGATTTGAGGGAGACGTACTGTTGGTGGCCGTAGGGCGGCGGCCGAACTCTGAGGGTCTGGGCTTAGAAGCCGTTGGGCTGCAACCTGACGCGCGGGGCTTTCTGGCCACGAACCGCCGGATGCAAACTGCGGTGCCCCACATTTATGCCATAGGCGATCTGACAGGCCCTCCGCTCCTGGCCCATAAGGCCTCCCGAGAGGGTATTGTAGCCGCTGAGGTCATCGCAGGCCTCAAAACCGAGTACGATGTTCGTGCCATGCCCACGGTGGTGTACACCGAACCCCAGTTGGCCTCGGTGGGCCTCACCGAAGAAGAGGCTCGGGAGCGATACGGCGAGGTCCGCATAGGCAAGTTCCCGTTCCTGGCCAACGGCCGTGCCCTCACCTATGGGGAATCCACGGGCTTCGCCAAGATCCTGGCCCACCCGGAAACCGATGAGATCTTGGGGGTACACATCCTGGGGCCTGAGGCCTCCTCTTTGATCGGCGAGGCGGCCTTGGCCCTGGAAATGTCCGCCACCGCAGAGGACGTGGGGTTGACCGTGCATCCCCATCCCACGCTGTCGGAGGTGTTGATGGAGGCCGCGGAGAACGTGCACCGTCGCGCCATCCACATCCCAAACCGATAGGGCTTTGCCCTGCCCTATTCGCACCCGAAGAGGAAAAGGCTATGCAGCCCAAACCCAAGGATCTCTTGATCATCGGCGGGGGCCCTGTAGGCCTGTTTGCCGCCTTTTACGCAGGATTGCGAGACCTCTCTGTACGGGTGATTGAAGCCCTGGACCAACTGGGAGGCCAGCTCATTACCCTGTACCCGGAAAAACACATCTACGACGTGGCCGGTTTCCCCAAGATCCGGGCCCGGGACCTGGTGGACCGCCTGATCCAACAGGCTAAAACCTTTCATCCGGAATTCGTGTTGGGGGAACGGGCCGAGGAGCTCGGGCGTTTACACGACGGCAGTTACGAGGTACGAACCACCCAGGCCGTTCATCGGGGCCGAGCCGTGCTGATCGCTACAGGCATCGGGGCCTTTCGGCCGAATTCCCTGGATCGTCCCGGCGTAAAAGAGTACGAGGGCAAAGGTGTGCTGTACGTTCTGAAGGATCCCCAAAGCCTCAAGGGGAAACGCGTGCTGGTGGTGGGCGGTGGCGACTCCGCAGTGGATTGGGCTCTGGGTTTGGAACCCCTCGCTCAGCGGGTGATCTTGATCCATCGGCGGACGGGGTTCCGGGCCCACGAGGCCAGCGTGAAGGCCCTGATGGCCTCCCGAGTAGAGGTCAAAACCCCGTATGAACTAAAGGAGGTTCGGGGCGATGGCACCCGGGTGACCCAGGCCGTGATCTTCCAGAACCAAACCGGCGCAGAGGAAACCCTGCCGGTGGATGCTGTGATTCTGGCCCTGGGCTTTAAAAGCGACCCGGGAGCCCTCCGCCGCTGGGGCCTGGCATGGGAAGGGCGATACCTGCGGGTCAACGCTCGCATGGAGACCAACCTACCTGGGGTATTCGCTGCTGGGGATGCGGTGTACGTAGAGGGCATGGGAAACCTCAAACTCTTGGCAGTGGGCTTTGGGCAAGCCGCCATCGCTGTAAACAGTGCCAAAACCTATCTGGATCCTAAGGCCCGCTTCATGCCCGGTCATTCCAGCCACCGATAAATGCAATGGGGCCGCCCCATGGGGCGGCCCCAGGATCCCCATCTCCCCTCTCCTGTGGGGAAGGGTAGGAAGGGCGGGGCTCCGAGGAGCTTCCCAAACCCGGATGCCGATGGCCTTACTCTTCCACCGTATAACCCGCCTGGCGGATGGCTTGGATCACCTGGTTTCGGGGTACTTCCCCGGAAACCTCTACCTGCTTGCGTTTCAGATCCACCCGCACAGCCTGTACTCCCTGCAACGCCTGTAGGGCACTTTCAATGCGGGCCTTGCAATGGCCACAGGTCATATCGGGTACTTTGAACAGGTACCCCATGGTGCTCACCTCCAAGGGTTGAGGTACAGAGTTTGGAGACCGTTTCCAGAACTTGGGCACCAGGGCCCATCCGATGAGGACTGTGAGGATCACAGCCGAAAGGGTTTTGATCCCTTCAGGAAGCATCTGCATGCCCCCCTGGAGCAGGCCCATATCCCGTCCCAGGAGGGTCCAAAGCCCGTCAAAGGCCAGCCCAAAGAGGAACGCCAAGAAAACCAGGGTTCCGAGGTACACCCCTAAGGTGCGTCGGCCCAGTTTCCCTCCCACAAAGGCCAGGGTTGCGGTATTGGTGGCAGGCCCTGCAATCAGGAAGATGAGGCCGGCGCCGGGCGTCATGCCCTTCATCACCAGGGCCGCAGCGATGGGAATAGAGCCCGTGGCACACACGTACATGGGAATGCCGATGAGCAACATGAGGGGATAGGCCAGGGTGGGGGTGCCCAGGTACTGTTCCACCAGAGCGGCGGGTACCAGGAAGGCGATGAGCCCACCGGCCACCACCCCCAGCAGGATCCACCGGCCTACATCGGCCACCAGGTCATGGAAGGCGTATCGCACAGCGGTGCGGACACGCTGGCTCCAGGGTTCTCCCCGATGGTCACTGGACCCGCAGGAAACGCACGAGTCTCCGCTGGCTCCCTCGGTTCCCCGCTCTCCCCAAAGCGCCGTAAGGGCACCGGCGAAGACACCAGACACAAAGGCAGCGATCGGCCGAAACACGGCAAACAAGGGGCCCAATAAGGCATAGGTGGCCAGGATGGAGTCCACCCCGGTGGTGGGCGTAGAAACCAGGAAGGAGACCACCGCACCCCGGCTGGCCCCGGCCCGCTCTAAATGGGCCGCCACCGGGATTACCCCACAGGAACACAGGGGCAAAGGCACCCCAAAAAGGGCCGCCTTCACCAGATTTGCAAATCGGCTGCGGGAAAGATGCCTCTCAACCCAATCCG
This sequence comes from uncultured bacterium, assembly GCA_964406105.1. GTDB lineage: Bacteria > Hydrothermota > Hydrothermia > WGAB01 > WGAB01 > WGAB01. Next base: position 9,286 of record CAYOQK010000004.1, read on the forward strand.
AGGGGATCACCACGTGCAGCACACCGGCCACAGCGAACCCCAGCAACAGGTAAGGGGCCATCTCCCGCAGCAGGTTCCAGGTCTCTGAAAGCACACCCAAAAGGGCAGACATGGCGTTCTCCTGTTTCTGAGTTGCTGGACTTCTAATTGTCCATGCAGACTTTAGTTAAGTCAATAGGTCTGGTTAGCCCGATTAGGGCGTTTGTCGCCCCCGCCGCTGCCCCGTAGAATGCCGACATGAAACGCTGGATCCTGGGGGTTCTCTCCCTGGTGGTGCTTTTGGCCCTGCTCCTGGGAGGGTGGGGTGTTCTGCAACTCCGGCATGAAGTCCCTGCCCGCTCAGGTGTGCGCACCTTGTCCGTTCTCCAGGACACCGTGGAGGTGGTTTTTGACGCTTACGCGGTTCCCCACATCTTCGCCAAAACCTTGAACGACCTTTTCCGAGCCCAAGGGTTTCTCCATGCCCAAGAGCGGTGGTTTCAGATGGACCTGCTGCGGCGAGCAGCTTGGGGCCGTTTGGCCGAGGCCTTTGGGGATGCTGGGGTAGCCACGGATCGCTTAGTGCGAACCCTGGGCTTCGGCCGTTTGGCCGAGCAGGCCCTTCACCGTTTGTCCCCGAAGGAACGCGCAATCCTGGAGGCCTACGCTGAAGGGGTCAACGCCTTCTTGGCCCAGGGCCCCCTCCCCTTGGAGTGCCGCCTGTTGGGGCTTCGTCCAGAGCCGTGGAAACCCGAACACTCCTTGGCCTTCCTCGTGCTCCTGGCCTTTGACTTGAACACCTCTTGGAGGGGAGACTTTGTGTACACCCAACTGCGACGCCAGTTGCCCGACTCGCTGTTCCGATACCTGGTATCTTCATCGCCACCGGCCGACACCGCCCTGTTCCGCCAATTCTGGCACCAAGTTTCCCCCTTCCTGGCCTTAGCACAAAAAAGCGAAGACTGGCTTGATCTTGGGCTTGCAGGCTCCAACGCCTGGGCCGTCGCCGGCTCCCGCACCCAAGATGGCAAACCCATCCTATGCAACGACCCCCACCTGGCCCTCCGGATTCCCCCGGTGTTCTACGAAAACGGCCTCCATGCTCCTGGTTTGGACCTGTACGGGGTTTCGGTGGCGGGCGTGCCCTTGGTGATCATCGGCCATACCCCAGCCATGGCTTGGGGGCTCACCGCCTTGATGCTGGACGATGGCGACTACTACCGCGAGGTCTTACCGGACCCCCTGCATTACCGCCACCGGGGCACACTCCGGCCCCTGGAGGTTCGCCAGGAAACGATACGGATCAAAGGCCAACCCCCGCTGGTGTTTCAAGTACGCTCCACCCACCACGGTCCCTTGGTAAGCGACCTGGGCCGAGGGGCCGAGGCCGACACCTTAGCCTTTGCCTATCACTGGTACGCTGTGGACCCGGCGGGCGCCTTCCAAACCTTGGTTCGTTTGCCTCAGGTGCATCGGTTCTCCGAACTCCAGGAAGCGGTGCGACCGCTCAAGGGCCCAGGTTTAAACGTGATCTATGCGGATACCGCAGGTCATATCGCCCACCAGGCTGCGGGCGCTGTTCCCTTGCGACCCAAACGGTGGTATCTGTTCCCCTTGGATGGACCCTCTGAAGAGGGGGCGTACACGGGTTTTGTACCCGTGGAACACCTGCCCCACGGGGTGGACCCCCCGCGGGGGTTTGTGGTCAGTGCCAACAATGCGGTGGTTACCGAGGCCTATCCCTACTACGTGTCCGTGTACTGGGAAACCCCCAGTCGTTTCCTTCGGCTTCGGCAACGCCTGGCTGCACTTCACCACGCCACCCCTGACAGCATGGCTGCCCTCCAGTTTGACCACCACGACTTGGTGGCCCTCCACCTGGTGCAGGTTCTCCAGGCCGCTGCCCAACGGGTACCTCCGAGTCCCCGCGCTCAGGAGGCCTTGCGTTTTCTACAGAACTGGGACGGCCAAGTGCTGCCCCACCTCCCCCAGCCCACCCTGGTGTACACCTTTCTCCGGTTGACCCTCCACCGTCTTTACCGCCCTCATCTCGGCGATTCCCTTTTCGCCCTTTGGATCCGCACCTGGAACCTGCCTGTCACCGCCCTGTTGCGGATCTTGAGCCACCCAGCCTCGGGCTGGTATGACGATCCTGCCACTCCAGCAAAGGAGCAGCGCGACTCGGTACTGCTGGCCCTACTGGCTGCGGCGCTGGACTCGGTCCAAAGGTGGTGGGGATCCTCTCCCCAGGAGTGGGCCTGGGGGCGGGTGCATCCGGTGGTCATGGAACACGCGTTCCACGCAAAATTCCCTGTGTTCAGTCTGCGGGCTCCAGGGCTCCCGGGGTCGCCCTTTACGGTGAACAAGCAGGAATGGAAATGGTCGGCCCCGGATTTTGCCAGTCGCTGGGGACCAGCCACGCGGCAGATTGTGCCCTTAGGTGATGTGGATCAGGCCCGTTCAGTGATTCCTGCGGGCCAAAGCGGACACCGCTTTTTAGACCCCCACCACCGAGATCAGTTCCCGCTGTGGCGTACAGGAGCCACCCATGCCGCACCCCTCAGCCGAGGAGCTGTGGAAGCTGTGGCCCGATCCCGACTCCTCTTGGTTCCAAAGCCCTGAGGGGTCACCGCAGTTTCAACACCCGATAGGCCCTGCCTTGTGGCCCCTGGAGCAGGTATACCCCTGCCGGGAGGGGGCGGCCCGCGAAATCGGTCCCTGTCCAACGGACACGGCCCTGCCGTGGCACTAACCGTGCCACGCGTCGGCCCTGGGCATCCCACACGATCACCGGACCCCCCAGTCCTTCGCCGTAAAGCACTTGGGTGAAGGGGTTGGGCCAGAGACGCATCCGGGGAACCTGCGGAGGAAAGCCGGGTTCCTCGGAAACCCCTACAACCAGGTGGAACCATCCGCCAGTATCCACCCCTGCGTTCCAGGCTATATCCCGTGCCACAGCCAGGATCCGCAGGGGGCCGAGGGTATCCCGCGAGGGGACCGGGGCCCAGGCCACCAGGGTATCGGGCCCCACCACCTCTACAAGCGTATCCACCGGGGCCCCAAGGGTGTCCAAGAGCATGAGGTGCACCACGGCCACGTCCTCTGGATGGGGGTAGGTGAGTCGGATCCACAGGGTGTCTGTGCTTCCCACGGTGTCGCCGGCGAAGTCATAGGACACACTGACCTCAGGGGGCACGGTATCCAACACCCAGCGGCTGAACCACACATCGTCGTCGTTGATTCCTCCCCGTTGGGGCCACACCACTCCCACGAACCCTGGGTTAGAAACGGCCTCAATGTAATCGCCAATGAAGGCATCCCAAGCCGGCGTGGCCTCGGTGTCCGACACCATGGTGGGCTCGCTCCAGGTGAGCCCGTAGTCCTCCGACATCACATGCCAGGCGGACACCAACCACTCCGAGCCCACCGGCCGCACGCGCAGGTAAAAGAGATGGATCCGATGCTCTGCATCCACGGTTAAGGCGGGGAAGATCTGGTGGCCAGGTTCGTTCGGAGCCACAGCCACCCGCTGCTCAAAACTGTTGCCCCCATCCACAGACCGTTTAAAGAACACCCGGCTGCTGTCGCCCACCATATGAGTGTAGGCCACGTACAGGAACCCGCTGTCCCGGTCCACCTGAAAGGCCGGCAAGGCCGGAGCGCGCCAGGGCAACAGGGTATCGGGGTTCAGGTTGGCCACCCATCGCAGGGGGCCAAAGCTCTGACCCAGGGTTTCGGACACCTTCAGCCAGATGCCGTTGGCGTAGGCACCATTGCTGGGGCTGTCCAAACCCCACAGCACGTATAGGCGGCCCTGGGCATCCAGGCGGGGGATGGCCCCGTTGCCGCTCCAGTTCACCAAGTAGGGGCCCTGCCAGGTTTGGCCGGCATCGGTGGAAACCAATAGATGAATGCCCCAGGAAGTACCAAAGGAGGCGTAGGTGACCAGCAAGGTGTCGTGATACGCCGTGATCCAACACTTGTCGTCAAAGTCGTTCGGAGTTTGGGTGAGGTTCTCCACAGGCCCCCAGGTTCGTCCACCGTCAAAGGACCGGCTCATCACGATGTCCGCAATACCGTTCTGCCGATCAAAGGAAATGCCCACCAGGTACACGGTATCCCCACCGGCGAAGGCCACCACGGGGTCGCCTTCCTCGGGATAGGGGGAGTTCTCCAGGGGAAAGAGGTTCTCGCTCCAGGTGGTGCCGGCGGAGCGGGAGAAGGCCACCCCCACGGTCACCCCCTCTGCTCCCCGGTAGTCGTTCCACGCGGCCACCAGGCGAAACCCGCTTTGGGCTACGGAGGTTTCGTTTTGGGAATTCATGTCGGGCGGCGTCACCAGATTGAGGTTCGGGCCCCAGGGGGGCAGGGGCAAGCGGAACCCACCGTGGGAAACCGTGGGCGCCGCAGAAACCCCCTCGGGCAAGGGAAGAATCAAGGGCCCAGTGGATCCCACCACCAGGCTCCACCAAAGGATCCAAACGTGCATGAAAGACCTCCTCCTTGGTTACCGTGACCTATTGTATGCCCTGGATCCGAAACCCTCCCTGGGCTTTATCCTGGGGCTTGGGGCCTGTACATTAAAACCCCATGCCGTATCGCCCCCTGGAACACACGGCCGATTTGGGCATTGAGGTGGAAGCCGAAACCCTGGACGACCTGTTCCGCGAAGCCGGACAGGCCATGTTCCAGGAAATGCTGGAGAACTTCCACGAGATCCAACCCCGCCAAGCACGCCAGGTGTCCCTCCAGGAGCAAACCCTGGAGGACCTGTTCACCGGGTTCCTCTCCGAACTCCTCTTCTACTTTGATGCCGAGGGCTTCATCACCCGCGAGATCCGGGTTTCCGTGGACCCAGACCTCTTCCTCCTGGAAGGTACCGTCTGGGGAGAACCCTTTGATCCTGAACGGCACCGCGTGCGGGTGGGCATCAAAGGCATCACGTACCACATGCTGGTGATTGAACGCCGGGGCAACCGCTGGTACGCCCGGGTGATTTTTGATGTGTGAACCGCCATGAGCATGGAACTCAAAGTTCAAGGCTTCTTTCGGGCGTATCACTCCGTGGTGATCAACGGAGAACGCGAGGAATCCCACCGCCACCGGTTCGTGGTGGAGGTCACTGTAGAGGGTGAACCGGTGGACGGCGTGGTGCTGGACTTCCTGAAGATTGACCAAGCCCTACGAGAACGCGTGATCCACCGTTTCAACGGCACCCATCTCAACGACTTCTTTGAAAACCCCACCGCCGAAAACCTGGCCCGAGAAATCTTCCGCCTGCTCCAAGACGTCCTCACCGGCCCAAACTACCGCTTGAAGGCCGTCACCCTTTGGGAATCCCCTCGGTACAGCGTCACTTACCGGCCGTAGCATGTCCCTCTCTTTGATTCTCACAGTTCCCCGCGATCGGGTGCAGGTCCCAGAACACCGGTTCCAAGAGGTGATCCTAACCCCTCCACACCGGTTGGCCCACGCCCTTAACCACAGCCAGCACGATGTCCTCTTGATCCTGGAGCCCGATGTCCACCTTTCGGACGCCGGGCTTCAACGGTTCCTGCAAACCCCCGGGCTCTGGCTTTACAGCGACTACGAAGAAAACACCCAACGGCATCGTCTGCTGCCCGATCTGGGCGACATCACCGAGCGGTTCCGCCTGGGCCCTGTACAGCTGATCCGCCGCGAAACCCTACACCGCCTGGGTGGTGCCCGGCCGTGGCGGTTCGCAACCCTATACGATCTCCGCCTCCGACTCCTGGAGCAGGGCCTTCGGCTTACCCACATCCCCGAACCCTTGTACCGTAAGGTCCTCCACGAAGACCCTTTGAAAAGAATGGTGAAATCCGACAGTTTCGCTTACCTCTTTTACAGCCCTGAGGCCGACCGTGAGTACGAAACCGTGTTCAAACAGTGGCTCCGCCGCCAAGGGGCCTTCCTGGACGGCACCTACGAACCCCTGCCCGACGACCGGCACCTGTACCCCCTCACCGTCAGCGTAATCATCCCGGTGAAAGACCGCCAGGAGTACATCGGATCCGCCATTGAGAGCGTGTTGCAGGGCACCTTCCAAGACTTTGAGGTAATCGTCGTGGATGCCGGCTCCACCGACCGAACCCCTGAGATCGTGAAGGCCTGGGCTCAACGGGATCCCCGGGTTCGGTACCTCTGGAAACCCCCGGGGAACATCGCCCAAGCCCTCAACTTCGGTCTGCGGCACGCCCGGGGCCGATACATCGCCCAACTGGATTCCGATGACTTCTACGAACCCGAAACCCTGCAGACCATGGTGGCCTACATGGATGCTCATCCCCATGTGGGCCTGGCCATCTCCTATTACCGAGTGACCGATCCTGAAGGGAATCCTCTTCCCTTGGACCCCATCAAACACCTGGAATACGACCGCAACAACATCCTGCGGGTGGACGGAGCCGGGGCCCTCCGTTTCTTCCGCCACTCTGTTTTCAGGATCTTGGGACCATACAACGAAACCCAGTTTGGCGATTACGCCGAGGACTACGACATGGTCCTGCGAATCTCCGAGCGGTTCCGCATCGGACGGGTGCACCGGGTTCTCTACAACTATCGGCGTCACGAAGGCTCCACCGATGCCACCCGGAACCTCGTGGACAAGGCCGTGAAAAAGACCACCATTCGCAAGGTTGCCCTGCAACGCCGACGGCTCCGCAACCAAACCCTGCAGATGGCCCGAGGGTTGATCTCCCCATGAGGGTGGCGGTACTGGGCGCCGGGATCGCCGGCCTATCCCTGGCATACCACCTCAAAACCCTGGGGCACGCTGTCGCTCTGTACGATCGGAATGCGCTGGTCTCTGGCACCACCGGCCGTGCGGCGGGGATCCTCACCTTCCTGTTGGACCACGATGAAGACCTGGAGGCCGTGCAACGCACCCGGCAACTGTTTGCCATCGCTGAAGAGAAATCCCACGGCCTCTTTCGGTTCCGGCAAACCGGCCTGGTACGCATTGCCCGCAGTCCAACCGCTGCAGACCAATTGGAGTCCGTGCGGCAGCGCGTGGAACGGGCCGGCCTTCCGGTGAAGCCGGAGCTTCCTCCCGGATTCCCCTACCCCCAAGGGCTCCACCGGGCCTTGTACTCTCCCCAGGATGGCTACGTGGATCCCTCGGCCTTCGCTCTGGCCCTGTACTCCTTTTTCCGCGCCACCCATACTCCCGTTTACCTCTACGAACCTGTGGAGTCCCTGGAACCCCTACAGGACGGGGGTTGGCGGGTGATTACCCCTTACCGCCGAGAACCCTACGATCGGGTGGTGTTGGCCCTGGGAGTATGGACCCCTGGGTTCCTGGCCCCGCGTCCCCTCCCTCTGCGCGCCTACCGGGCCCAAGCTGCCCAACTGCACATGGACCTACAAGCTCCAGGCCTCTACGACATGGACACCGGTGTGTACTGGATCCCCGAGGCTCCCGGCCGGTTCATCGTGGGCGATGGAACCCAGACGGGGGAGTTCCAGCCCGACGCCTTTCCCGAGCAGGCGGACGCTGCCTTCTTCCAAGAAGTGGCCAACACCCTGGCCACCCTTTTCCCATCGCTGGCCGACCAGGCCCGCCTGGGGCGGGGCTGGGCCGGTCTCCTGGCAGGCACTCCGGATCGCTTCCCCTTGGCCGGCCCCTACCCCGGCTTGGAAACCCTTTGGATCTTCGCCGGCTTTAACGGCTACGGCCTGATGCGAGCTCCTGGCTTCGCCGAGACGGTGGCCCTGGCCCTACACGAAGACCGAGAACCGCCGAACCATCTCAGCCTGCGGCGTTTTCCCCGGCTGGATCTTTCCTTTACCCCCACGCCGGGCTTTCCGCCGCTGGCCTCCGGCGTATAATTCCAGCCCTATGGCATTCAAAACCGGATACGTGGCCATTGTGGGGCGCCCCAACGTGGGGAAGTCCACCCTTATCAATGGCCTGCTACAAACCAAGCTCTCCATCGTAACCCCTAAGGCCCAAACCACGCGGAGCCGCATCATCGGCGTGCTTACTGGTGAGAACTACCAGGCCATTTTCCTGGATACCCCGGGCTACCTGCAAAAACCCCAGTACGAACTCCACAAGCTCATGCTGCAACGGGTGCGCGAGGTCATAGAAGAGGCCGACCTCGTGCTCTTCATGGTGGAACCCTACGGCATCAAGGCCGGCGATCTGGCCGTTCTGGACCTCCTCCGCGAGAAGCAAAAGCCCACCATCCTGGTGATCAATAAAGTGGATACGGTTCGGAAACTGGACCTCCTCCCCCTCATGGACGAGTGGTCCAAGAAGTACGACTTCCTGGAAATCGTGCCCATCAGTGCCCTCAAACTGGACGGCGTGGACCGGCTGCTGGACCTGGTGGTCAAGTATCTGCCCGAAGGCCCTGCCCTGTATCCCGAGGACTATGTGTCAGACCAACCTGAGCGGTTCTTCGTAGCCGAGATCATCCGCGAAAAGATCTTTCAACTGTACCGTCAAGAAATCCCCTATGCCACTGCCGTGGAGATTGACGAGTTCGTAGAACAGGATCCCGAACACGGGGGCAAGGATTACATCCGGGCCATCATTTACGTGGAGCACGACAGCCAAAAGGGGATCCTCATCGGCAAAGGGGGGGAAGCCCTCAAACGGGTGGGCATCCAAGCGCGCCAGGAGATTGAGGCCTTCCTTGGCCGCCCTGTCCACCTGGAACTCTGGGTAAAGGTGCGAAAACACTGGCGAAAGGACGTCCACTTTCTCCGCCGGCTGGGCTACTAAATGCTCTCCGCTACCCTGCACCTGAAACCGGGCGCCCTTACCGTGGGGCTGGACGCCCGCCGGGTGTACTCCTTTGATGCTGAAGGCCGGTTCTTTCACGCCATCCGCGAAGGCTACACGTACAAGCGCGGGCTGGACCACCGGTTTATGAAGCTCTGGCGCGAACGCCAAGGCCCTTACCTGTTGCGTCGTCGCCGGTTCCTGAACCCCGAAGAGGCCCGTCAACTCCTGGAGGCCATCCATGCTGACCTGCAACGGGAAATCTGGCCCCAGCGGCATCGGATCCCGATCCAGGTCACCCCACTACCCGGCGCCCCGACCCCTCCCCTGTCCGAAGCCCGCCGGCAAGCCCAAGACCTCCTGCAGCGCATCTTGGCTTACGACGATCGCCGCTTAGCCCAAGACGCCCAGCGGTTCCATCAGATTTACAGCCCCATTGGAATCCTGCCACCGGACCAGTACCTGGCCCTGGTGCTGCAAGTCACCCAGGGGTGCCACTGGAATCGGTGCCTTTTCTGTGATCTCTACTATCGGGTGCCCTTTCGCATCCGCCCCCTTTCCGAGATCGCCAACCACTTGGAAGCGGTGCTCGCCTTCTTCGGCCGTGCTCTGCCCCTCCGCAAGTCCGTGTTCCTGGCCGATGCCAACGCCCTGGTGCTGCCTGAACGGCAAGCCGTAGAACTCCTGGACTTCCTCTACCCCCGGCTCCAAAAGGCCATGCCCTGGAGCCGAGGTTTTTTCTCGTTTTTGGATGTGTTCACCGGCGAACGCCACCCGGTGGACTATTGGCGAAGCCTGGCCCAGCGGGGACTCCGTCGCCTCTACGTGGGCCTGGAGTCCGCCCACGAGCCCCTGATCCAGTGGCTCAACAAACCCGAAACCCCGGAAGCAGCTTATGATCTCCTGCTCCGGCTCAAAGGGGCCGGGCTTTCCATCGGGGTCATCGTTCTGGTGGGTGCCGGAGGCCAACGGTTCCGGCAGGCCCACTTCCAGGATACCGTGGCCTTTCTACGAAGTTTCCCGGCCTGGGATCCCCAAGACATCTTGTACCTTTCCCCCTTTGTGCCTCCCCAAAAACCGGAGTATCACCAGCGGATCCAGGAGGAGGGGATCCAGCCACTCTCAGAAACTGAAATCCTGCAGGAAATTCAGCGATTCCAACAGGCCCTTCGGGATCTGCCACCTCGGGTCACTCTGTACAATATTCAGGACTTCCTGTATTGACGTGCGGTGATGCGGCATGAAACGATACCTGTGGCGGGGCGTACTGCTGGGCCTGGTGCTTTTTGCCGGTGCCACGGTGGTGACACTGGGGGTGCTGGTGGCCTTGGGACGCCATTTGCCAGACCCCCACACCATCACCGCGTACCGTCCCAAACTGGCCTCCCAGGTATTTGACCGCAACGGCGCGGTCATTGCCAAACTCTATGTGGAACGCCGAGAACTCGTTTCCCTGCAGCACATCCCGGAGCACGTGCGCAACGCCTTCATCAGCACAGAGGACAAGCGGTTCTGGAGCCACCCCGGGATTGACTTGGTGCGCATCCTCAAGGCGGCCCTGGTGGACCTGATCCAGCGCCGACGGGCCCAAGGGGCGTCCACCATCACCCAGCAGTTGGCCCGCAACATGTTCCTGAGCCACGAAAAAACGATCCCCAGGAAAATCCGTGAGGCCCTGTTGGCTGTACAGATTGAGCGGGTGTTCTCCAAGGAAGAGATCCTGGAACGGTATCTGAACCAGATCTACTTCGGCCACGGGGTGTACGGCGTGCAGGCTGCTTCGCGGTTCTTCTTTGGCAAACCGGTGGACAGTTTAACCGCAGCAGAGGCCGCACTGCTGGCTGCCATTCCCAAGAACCCCTCCCTCTACTCTCCGATCCGGCACTACGACCGGGCCTTAAAGCGGCAACGGCTCATCCTCCGCATGATGTACCTCAACGGCTTCCTCACCGAGGAGGAATACCAGCGGGCTCTACAGGAGCCCGTGGTGATCCACCCGGCCAGCGATGTGGAGTACCGTGTGGGCCCGTACTTCGTGGATATGGTGCGGCAGTACATCCTTCGCCGGTACAGTGAGTCCTTTCTGTATGGCGGAGGTGCCCAGATCTTCACCACTCTGGACGCTCGGCTCCAAGCCCTGGCAGAGCAGGTGGTGGACTCCATCCTGGACACCTTAGAGGCGGAGTTCCAGTTGCACCCGAGCCTGGCAGAGCGGGACACCGGCGACACCACCCCTCCCCAGTATCTTCAAGCGGCTTTGGTGGCCCTGGATCCCGTGAGCGGGGAAATCCTGGCCCTGGTGGGAGGCCGAAACTACCAACACAGCAAGTTCAACCGGGTAACCCAAGCCCACAGGCAACCCGGTTCGGCCTTTAAACCCATCGTGTACACCACAGCCATTGATCAAGGCTATGAGCCGGGGTCTTTGGTGTACGATCTGCCGGTAACGTTGCATTTCTTCCGCGAAGGCATCCCCGAGCGATGGTCACCCGCCAACTTTGACGGTCGGTTCCTGGGCGCCATCCCCCTCCGCACTGCTCTCGCCAAATCGCGGAACCTGGCCACGGTGCGCCTCATCCTACAGATCGGGCCCCGTCAGGTGGTTCGGTACGCCCGGAGAATGGGGATCCAAAGCCGCGTGCCAGCGTATCCGTCCATTGCGCTGGGGGCCGCTTCCCTCACGCCCCTGGAGTTGGCCACCGCTTACGCCACCCTGGCGAACCACGGGGTTCGCACCGATCCCTACTTCATTCGCATGGTATCCGACATCCACGGTCACCAGTTGGAGATCAACCACCCCCATCGGGTGCGGGTATTGGACGACGTAACCGCCTATCTTGTAACCAGCATGTTGGAATCGGTGGTCAACGAGGGCACCGGTGGATCCATCCGCTGGCGCTACGGTTTGAAGTTCCCCATTGCTGGCAAAACCGGCACCACCAACGACTACCGGGATGCCTGGTTCATTGGGTACACCAGCAACCTGCTGGTGGCCGTGTGGGTGGGGTATGATCAGCCCCGCACCATCATGGACAAGGCCACCGGGGCCCGCATGGCCATCCCCATTTTTGCCACCTTTCTAAAGCGGGTTTATGCCGACTCCCTGTGGCCTCCTCCCGTGGAGTTCCTGGCCCCCTCCAATGTGGAGTACGCCACCGTGTGCGTGGCCTCGGGCCAATTGGCTACTCCCTTCTGCCCACAGGTGCGCGAGGAGGTGTACCGCGAGGGCAAGGCCCCCACAGGGTACTGTCCCCTGCACACCCCCCGGCCCCGCGGTGATGAGATCTGGCCACAGGCCGAAGTGGCTGCCCTGTTGGAAACAAGGAGGATTCCGTGATGGATCCCTTCTCGCTGATCTTTTGGTTGCTACTGCTTTGGGCCTTTCTGTGGCCCCAGTGGAAGTACCAGGCCCTACACGCCTCTCGGCTGCGGGCCATCCGCGACCTGGAACGAAAACGCAAGAGCCGGGTGATCACCTTGATCCACCGCCAGGAACAGATCGGCCTCTTTGGCATCCCCTTCGTCCGGTTCATCAACATTGAAGACTCGGAAGCGGTGCTGCGGGCCATTCGCAAGACCCCGAAGGACATGCCCATTGACCTGATCCTGCACACCCCCGGAGGCTTGGTATTGGCTTCGGTGCAGATCGCCATGGCCCTCCGGGACCATCCCGCGCCCACCACTGTGATCGTGCCCCACTACGCCATGTCGGGCGGTACCCTCATCGCCCTGGCCGCTGACAAGATCCTGATGGACCCCCACGCAGTCTTGGGCCCAGTGGATCCCCAATTGATGGTGCAGGAGGCAGGCCCTGTGCCCGCAGCCTCCATCCTGAAGGTGGCCCGGGAAAAGGGCAAAGAGGCCTCCGACCAGCTGCTTCTGCAGGCCGATGTGGCCGAAAAGGCCATCCGTCAGGTAGAAGAGATCGTCTTCACCCTGGTGCGCAACAAGATGCCAGAGGATCAGGCCCGGGAGTTGGCCCGAAAACTGTCCACCGGCATCTGGACCCACGACTACCCCATCATGTACCCGGAGGCCAAGGAACTGGGGTTGCCCGTGGAAGCCACCATCCCCGACGAGGTGTATGCCATCATGGAACTCTACCCCCAGGCTCATCCGCAACGGCCCACTGTGGAGTACATCCCCCACCCTGTGGCACCCCGGGGGAACCCACCCCGCAACCACGCCTAAGGGGAGGACACCATGCGATCCGAAACCTATGATCGGGAAGAACACCCCGTGGTGGAGGAAAGCGTATTCACCTTGGCCGAGGCTGCCGAAAAGGCCCCCAAGCTGGAGGGCGTGCCCACAGGCATTGAGGGGCTGGACGACCTCTTCTTCTTCGCCACCCTCAAACGGGGCAAACCGGTGAAACAACTCCTGGGCGGCATCCCTCGCTACGGCGTGTTCAACATCACCGGGATCGCGGACACCGGCAAAAGCCTGATGGTGGAACAGTACGCGGTTCACCAGGCAGGCCGGGGCGAACGGGTGGCCTTCCTCACCGTGGAATCACCCGCGGCCTTTGTTGCCGCCGGGATGAAGGCTCGGGCCCAGGCCATGGGCGTGCCCGAGGAGGCGGTGGATGAGAACATCGTGCTCATTGATGTCGCCTCCCACCGGGTTCTACGGGAGGACATCGTGAGCCTTCTCAACACCCTGGCCTACACCATCCGAACCTACAAGGTGAAGCACACGGTGATTGATTCGGTAACCGGGCTGTACGAAGCCCGCGAGATGCTGGCCCGATCGGTGGTGCGCCAGGTGTTTAACTTCCTCAAGAAGTGGTACCAAACCGGCTTGTTGGTCTCCCAAAAGCGGTCGGGCCATGAGCAGATCACCGCCGAGGCTGCCGGTGGGTACGCCGTGGCCCATATCGTGGATGGCACCTTCGTGCTTTCCAAGGAGACCATTGACAGCCAGTACAAAGAGCGGCTCTACGGACTTCCGTTGGGCGAGATCGTGCGCCTGTTTCGGATTGATGGATGCCGCCTGTCGGGCCACGACACCCGCACCCACCTTTTAGAGATTACCGACTTGGGGCTTGTGCGCATCGGTCCCACCTTGGCAGAGCTCCGACAGAGGCGCAGCGGCAAAACCTCCTAAAAACCGACAAGACCGTTTCGCCACCGTAGTTTGCGCTCATCAAAGAACAGGGTGTTTTAAACAGGCCTCCAACAACCTCATCGGAGAAGAGGGAAAAACACCTACGCCCGCGGTAAGGGTCCTTACCGCGGGCGTAGGTGCACAAGAGGGTTGCGTTAAGCGCCTCTCTTTTCCATGTTTTGGATCAAGCGGTTCGCGAAGTTCAGCAAGAGCGGTGTCACCCCCTGGAGGTCTTCGTTGGTAAGATCCATCTCATCCAGAATTTTGAGGATCCCGCGGACGAACTCCAAGGGATCAATCTCTTGCTTTCGCATCTTATCAACGAGCAGTTTCAGTTCTTCTTTTGCCACTTGACTACCTCCCATCTCCAATCCTCCTTCTCAGCTGTGCTGATTACAGGGATTGGAGTTTCTTTGCCAGCTGCCTCATGGCAATAGTGAGGACTCCCAACTTTTGATTTGCCGGGGCCAATACCGCCAATGCCACATCACCACCCAGGGCCATGATGGCCACGTAGCCGTTCTCCGCCTTCGCTATGATCTCTTGCAGTTGTCCTTTTTTCGCATCTGCCAGGAAGCCCTCTATGCTGGACAACACGGCTGCTGACCCTGCAGCTAAGATGTCGTTGTCCAGATCAGCCACGAAGTAGTGGGCAATCTCCAACCCTTCCGAAGAGGCCACCAAGGCCCCCTCCAATCCCATCTTCGTGACGAATTCCTGCAGCACCTGTTCGCCCTTACTGGCGATGGCATTGATATCCAGCACTGCCATACTACACCTCCTTTGGTTGTGTGTTCAAAGCCTGCAGGCTTGTTGGACAACAAAGGGAACACTTTCTCAGAATTGACACACTTAGGGAACCCCACCTTCCACCTGTTCAGAGTATCCAGCAACCTATAGGGTAAGTCAAGTGAGTCAATTTGGACATTTTAAGCCACTTTATCCCCCTCATTCCTCAAGAACTCTGAGACCCCAGCCTTCCCAAAGGCCCATTGTAGAACAATTGTAGGAACCAGCCTGGTGGTTTGATCCCCTGTGGAGCCCAAACCGTGGGAGGGAATCTATACCATCCCACCCCCGGAGGAAACGAAACTGCAGCGGTTTGTCTTCCCTTCCGCCTGCTTATCGCCGTCGCATCCACGAGGCTGCCGCCTGGAGCGACGGGTCTTTCAAAGGCTGCTCAATCCCCAAGTACACTGCACGCTTTTCGTTCACCACCGGGCCGGTGGCGGTGCTGTCCACCCACACAAAGAGCAGAGGGATGCCCTGGTATGCAGCGATCTGGGTGGGCCGACGCAGGTAAAAGGTGTTGTATGTGGTACAAGCCCGCCCCAGCAGCGTTTCGTGGCCAATGGGCTCAAACAAGGCCCCCTTGGCCGGCGGCTCGCCGGTGGCCAAGGATTTCCACAGTTTGAAATGGAGAAACCGCTCCACAAAGGCCCAACCGATGGAGAGGGGTAAGGTGTCGCCGTTGACGATGTGGTACCCACCCTCCGGGGTGACGATCCGGAGGGAATCCACCACCGTGCCATCGCTCAGGGTGTCCTGGACGTGGATCAACAGCAGTTGCCCGCGGTCCAGCAGGGCCAGGGTTTCCGTTCCCCTGCGGGCGCCGGTCACCCGGTAATGGACCTCAAAGGCCTGGAACTTCAAGGGATACGCGGGCATCCGCGGAGCGGCTTCCCCGGTCGGGGAAGCCGCTCCGCCCGCCATGATCAGCCCAAGGGCGAAAAGCAGCAGGTTCATTCGTTCTTGCTCCCCTTCTTCTTACGGCCCTTCTTGCTGCCGCCAGCCTTGCTGGCCTCAGGTCGCACCGGTTTCAACACCAGATCGCCATCCTGCACATCCACCACCACCCGGTCGCCGGGTTGAACCTCGCCCTTCAGGATCATCTCCGAAAGGCGGTTTTCAATTTCCCGTTGAATCACCCGTTTCAGCGGCCGGGCTCCCATCAGCGGATCAAAGCCCTTCCGAACGAGCCATTCCTTGGCGCGAGGCGTGAGTTCCAGTTCAATGTTCTGGTCCCGAAGTCGGCGGTTCAGGTAGTTCATCAGGATATCCACAATGTCCAGGATCTGGTACCACTTCAGCGGGTGGAACACCACGATTTCATCAATCCGGTTCAGGAACTCCGGACGGAAACTGGCCTTCACCACCTCCAGCACCTTCTGCTTGGTTTCTTCAAAGGCCTTATCAAACTCCTCTTCCAGTTTCCGCAGTTCCTCTTCCAAGGCCTTCCGTTGCTTCTCGTACTCCTCTTGAGAGATCTCTCCGCGGCTGTACTTCACCTCCAGGTCTTGGAACCGCTGGTGGAGGGCCTCAAAGCGGGGGTTGTACACGTTCATCAGGTTCGTTAGGTACTGGCTCCCCAGGTTAGAGGTCATGATGATGACGGTGTTGCGGAAGGACACGGTGCGGCCTTGGGAATCGGTGAGCCGGCCGTCGTCCAACACCTGCAGGAACAGGTCAAACACCCGTGGATGGGCTTTTTCAATCTCATCCAGGAGGATCACGGAGTAGGGTTTACGGCGAACGGCCTCGGTGAGTTTGCCGCCCTCCTCGTATCCCACATAGCCCGGAGGAGCACCGATGAGTTTCGCCACGGAGTGCTCCTCTTTGAACTCAGACATATCCAGCCGGATGAGGGCGTCCTCATCGCCGAACAGGAACTCAGCCAAGGTTTTGGCCAGTTCGGTCTTCCCCACGCCCGTGGGGCCAAGGAAGAGGAAGGAACCCAAGGGCCGACGGGGATCCGAGATCCCTGCCCGGGCCCGTCGGATGGCCTCGCTCACTGCGCGCACGGCCTCATCTTGGCCCACCACCCGGCGATGCAGGTACTCTTCCATCTTCAGGAGCCGTTCCCGTTCCTCCTGAAGCATCTTGGCCACCGGGATGCCGGTCCACTCCGACACCACTTCGGCCACGTCATCGGCGGTCACCACGATCTCTCGGCTTTCCGAACCCTTCTCTTGCTGCTTCTGGGCCTGGATGATCTGCTTTTTGACCTCCTTTAGGCGGTCAGACAGACGTTCAAACTCCTCCAAATCGCCCCGTTCCTCGGCTTCCTTGATGCGTTTTTCCAGGTCCTCGGCTTCCCTCTTCAGGGCTTCCAGGTTTGGAGAAGCGGCCTGGGGTGCCTTCCGACCCTGCTTTTCCAACTGCTTCCGCAGGGTTTCCAGCTCCCTCTGCAGACGTTTCACCTCTTCCTCGCGGCCCTCCTCCTGGCGTTGGCGGAGTTCCTCCTCCAGCCGACGGATCTTCTGCTGGAGTTCCAACACCTCCAGGGGTGGCATAGAGGCCTTGAGTTTCTTCCGAGCCGCTGCTTGATCCAGGGCATCAATGGCCTTGTCCGGCAAGTGGCGATCCTGCACGTACCGATGAGTGAGGTTGACTGCGGCTTCCAAGGCGCCGTCGGAGATGCGTACGCCGTGGTGCTTCTCGTACTTCGGCCGCAGGCCCCGAAGGATCTCCAGGGTCACCTCCGGGCTGGGTTCCTCTACCCACACCGGCTGGAACCGGCGTTCCAGGGCCGAGTCTTTTTCAATGTACTTGCGGTACTCATCCGGCGTGGTGGCTCCGATCACTTGGAACTCGCCACGGGCCAGGGCGGGTTTCAGCAGGTTGGCGGCGTCCATCGCGCCCTCGGCACGCCCGGCACCCACCACGTTGTGGATCTCGTCAATGAACAGGATGGTATTGCCGTCGCGTTTCACCTCTTCCAGGATGCTCTTGAGCCGTTCCTCAAAGTCGCCCCGGTACCGGGTGCCGGCCACCAGGGCCCCCATATCCAGCTGCAGGATCCGCTTGTTCTTCAGGGTGTCGGGCACCGAGCCCTCGGCGATGCGCTGTGCCAAGCCTTCCACAATGGCGGTTTTGCCCACCCCGGCATCGCCTACCAGTACTGGGTTGTTCTTTTGACGGCGGGTCAGGATCTCTACCACCTGGGCGATTTCCCGTTCTCGGCCAATGACAGGGTCCAATTTGCCTTCGCGGGCCAGTTGGGTCAAATCAATGGTGAATCGTTCCAGGGCCGATTTTTCTTCTTCGGCCATTTCAGAAACCATCCTTCTGGGCATAGCGGCACCTCCTGCCCGTTCCAGGGCATTCAAGATCTGGGTGAGATAGTGCCCCCCGATGGTATTGGGTGAATCGTGCAGGGCCTCTACAATGTGGGTGATGGTGATGCCATCCGTGGCCCGGGCCTGGGCCTTATCCAACACCTTCTCCAGGAACACGGAGTAGCGGGGTTCTTGGCTCTTCCGCAGGAGATCCAAGGCCAAGCGCCGGATCACCCGTGCGGGATCAATGCCTGAGTCGTACAGGTGGCTCAAGGCCTGCCGGAGTTTGTCTTCCAGGTCTGCGATCTCGTAGATCAGGCGGTTGGTGAGTTCTTCGTTGAGATGTTCTCGGGCGGCCAGGTCCCGCAGGCGATTCACGAGGCTCCGGGGGATTTCAATCATCTCTTCGCGCAGCACCCAATCACCGCGGCTGGTGGTGGGCTGGAAGAACTCCTCCAGCAGGGAACCGAAGCCGAACTCGCCGCCAAAGAACTCCTCAATCAGGCTCCGGGGCCGGCTTCGGCGCACCCACCGCCGAACTCGGATCTGGGCCATATCGCGCTCGCGCTCTCCCCGGGCGTAGCGTTCAAAGTAGCGTTCCAGGTGTTCCAGCAGGGTTTCCAGGGCGGCCTCAATCACCCGACCACTGAACAGCCCCTGCCAGGTTTCACGGCGTTCCTGGATGGCCTGTCGGTATGAGTCCACCGAGGGGTCCAGCTGGCTATAGAAGTCGTTCAGCGCCTTCCGCAGCTGTTCTTCTACGGCTTCAGGGGCGATGCCCCGTTTCTCCAGCCAGCGGCGGAAGGGATTGCGGTCCTTGAGTTCAAAGAGCGCCAGGAGCAGATGGTCGGTATCCACCACGGACTCCTGGCGTTCCTGGGCGATCTTCTGGGCCAGGTTCAACAGTTTCTGGCTTTGTTCCGTGAATTTACGATTCTTCTTGGGCATCCTTCACCTCCTTGCCCTCGGATTTCTGGAGTACTCCTCGGGCTTCCAGTTGCAGCCGGAATCCCTTGAGCAGAGCCGCAGGATTGGGGATTGGTTCCTCCAGCCCTTCCACCAGCTCCTCCACGGGCACCCCGTAGATCTTGAGGCCCCGCAGCCGCTCTTTCAGCATCAGGCGGTTCGTGGGAAACTTGAGTCCGCGGATCCGTTGCAGCACCTTGATCGGCCATTCCACACCCAGCGCCTCGGAGGCCTGTTCAAAGATCTCGGCCAGGAAGGGGATCTGCTCGTTGCCGCGCTTGATCTCCTCGTAGGCCCATTTGGCCAAACCGCCAGCGGTATGCGCCTTGATGGTCTTGTCTGCCAGTTCCTGCCGCAGTTTCTGTTTCACGAGTTCCACATCCGCTCGGAGCATGTTTCGCACGGTTTGCCGGGTGATCCCGATGAACTCAGCGATCTCATCCTCGGTTTTCAGGAGCTCGTTGGCCAGCACCACCGCATAAGCCGCCTCAATCAAACTGGGAACCCAGGTGAGGTTCCGGTACTCAAACAGAGCCCTGGGCCCACCGATCAGGTCCAAGGCCTTCAAAAACACCCGCAATGCCAAACCATCCAGGTTGACCTGCTGGATTTCTTGCTCGTTCAGGATCATGACCGGCCCTCCTGTTTGTGGGTTTTTTCAAAACGGTGCAGTCCAATTATATCAGATTTTCTGATAAGCCGCAAGGGGGCGGGCCTGCTCTTCTCCCAAGCAGGAGGTGGTTCAGTGGGCCCACCGGACACCCAGGGACAGGGTGCGGGGAGGGCCCAGGTGCGCCGGGTTCTTGGCATAGTCTTCGCTGCATACCCCCACGCCCCCGTACTGTCCGGGGTCCCAAGGATCCCCTGTACGAGGATACACGAAGCGAGCGTTTCGGTGGTTGGTAGCGTTTCGCACCTCCACAAAGGCCTCCCATCGTTGGCTTTTCCAGTGGAAGGTGCGTTGAAGCCGCAGGTCCAAACGAAAGGTGGCGGGCATTCGGGCAGAGTTTTCCTCCACAACCACTCCAGGAGGAGCATAGGGGGTGTACGGTAGACCTGAAGCCCAATGGACCTGGATGCCAGCCCTTAGGCCCAAGGGGAACTGGGCATCCAGGGTAAAATTCAAGGCATGGCGGCGGTCAAAGTCCAGGTAGTATTCCTTTACGGCCTCAGGTTGCCCGGTGTAGGCATCATAAAACCCTTGGAGGGGAAACGAACGATTTCCCCGCGCCACCTGCAGGGTATAGGAGAGCTGCAAGCCCATGCCCCGGTTGAAGCGTCGTTGCAGGGTCAAGTCCAGGCCGCGCACCGTGGCGAAGTCGGCGTTCACGAACAGGGTGTACTCGTAAGGAAACGCCCGGTAGATCTTGGTTGACAACAGGTCCCAGATATCCCGTGCGTATAGGGTGACGTCCAGGGTGTACTGATCACCCAGGCCCCAGGCTATACCCAGCTCATATGCCACGGTTTTTTGGGGGTTCAATGCTGGATTGCCTAAGATCCCGAGTTGAGGCGGCAGGCTGTCGGGATCTAAAAACTGGGGGTTCTTGTACAGAGCCTCATAGGGCGGCCGCTGGAAAAAATGGCCGTAGGCAAAATGTAGCACCGCATTCTCAGACAGGGGATAGGCAAACCCCAGGCGGGGTGAGGCTTGCCAATGGGCAGGTGCCCATACCAAGGGCGAGGTAGGGTCCTCCGGCGACCGCCACATGCGGGCTCGGGGATCAGCGTAGTCTAAACGAAGCCCTAAATTGAGCACCAGGTTCGGATACTCTATCTTGTCGCGTAGGAAGAGGGCCGCCTCCCGAGGACGCCGCTCAAACCGCTGGTGCACCCGAGGGCCTATAAAGCCCGCTACTACAAACAGCCGCTCGTAACTTTCCAGAAAGAGCCAGTGCCCGTGTGCCTCCCCTCCTATCTTCAGTTCATGGTGTCCGTGCTGATACGTGAGATCAGCTCGGGCCGTATAGGTACGCGTGCGACTTTGGCGATAGGTAGGGTCGTCGCCCCCTACGAAGAACTCGGTGCAGGCGTCCAGAACGGGGTCTTGATACTCCTCGGGCAACTTGCCCAAAACCCCTGTGGTTTCCGTCTCTGCATAGGTGCCCAGCACCAGGGAGTAATAAAGCCGGGGGTTCACTAAGTGGGTCCACCGCAGCGACAACAGGGAAAAGTGGATCCGGCTTACAGGGTAATGCTCCCATCGGTACTTCCAAGCGTGGCTATAGCCCTGCTCCTCGGTCCAGCCCCGGTCTACAGTGGCCGACAACCGGTACTTTGGGGTTCGGTACACCAGTTTTGCGGTGAAGGAACGCTGCATTTCGTAGCCAAAGGGCAGGGTTCCTTCCTCATTGCGATACACGCCAGCCAACATGGCGTAGAGTCGCTGGCCCAGCAAGGGCCCCTCCCAACGGCCCCGGAGAGTTCCCAGGAATCGGGCTCCTCGCCAATCCCGCAGGCGCTGCACCCGATACAAGGAGTGGCCCAAGGAGTCCCGATGCTGATCAAACCCGGGACCCAACATATCCGGCTTTCGGTAAGGGGAGGGCTCCAGGGAGGCGCTGAGGTACTCTATGAAGTACCGGGCATGGGCCTGAGGCTCTGCGGTGGCCACTTCCACTACACCAGAGAGGGCGTTGCCATACTCTGCCGAGAAGGTCCCCACCTGCAGGGAAAGGTCAGCCAGCAGCGAGCGGTCCAACACGCCGTGGAACCCTCCGGTCAATGGATTCCGCACAGGCAACCCATCAATCACATAGAGCACCTCATTGGACCGTCCTCCCCGGATATGGAGTTCGCCCCCAGGGCCTTCGGTAACACCACCTTGCTGCATCAGCACGTCCTGTACATCTTGCACCGGTAGGTTTTCCAGCTGCTTTTGACTCACCGTCACCGATTTCCATGTGACATCCGGTGACACCGGTGGAGCCTGGGCAGTCACCACCACAGGTTCCGTGTGAATTTCCTGAACAGGCAGGGCAAAGTCTACAAAAGTGGTGCGGTTCAGTTCCACCTGAACCCCGTGTTTCTCCACGGTCTGGTGGCCAAGATACTCAGCCCGTAGGGTATAGGTGCCTGGGGGCACGTTCAGCAGGTAGTAAAAACCGTCGGCGTCTGTGGCTGTACCCCGTTGCAGCTCTGGGATGTACACATTGGCGGCGGGAAGGGGGTCGCCGGTGCCGGCCTCCACCACGCGTCCAGCGATCTTGCCGCCCGCAGCCCAAAGGCCGGAGATCCACAGGAGAACAGCAAGGCCAAACCGGTATTGCATGCCTATTCGGCGAGTTTGATCACTGGGATCGGAGCAGCCCCGGGGGCATGTACACGGTACACTCCAGCAGGCAACGATTGAGGCGTCCACCGGGCTTCAAAGCGTTGATCCCCCACAGGGTATAGGCGCAGGGTTTGCACCCTTCGTCCCTGGGCATCGTACACCAAGAGTTCCGATACCTGGGTTCCGAACACCAGGAGCCGGGTGCTGTGTTGGAAGGCCGAGGGCTGGGCCAGGAGACGCACACGTGGAGAGCCCTCCTGATCCTCGGCCACGGCATAGGGTTCTTCGCGTACCACGATCCCGTCCACCCGGGTTTCAGCCATACCGTTGAAGATGTATGCGTACACACCGAAATAGCCGCTGGTGAGGGCCGTGGGATCGGTATCCACAACGGGGCAATCGGGCAGGAGTTGATCGTCAAAGTACGCCCACAAGGAGTCGCCCACTGCCTTGATCTTCATCTTGTGCCATCCGCTTTCCGAGGGGACACCACCTGGGATTTCGGAGGCCGACCACACCCGAAGGCTCCGGATGACGGGCATCCCGGAGTCGGGCAGCATCACGTAGTAGAGTCGGAGCCGTTGATCCTGGTCAAACTCGGCGGCGTAGTAGTAGTACTCAAAGGTAAGGGGTCGGGCACGGATCACAATGCCGTTGTACGGCCCCAGGTTTGTGGAGGGGTCCACCACGGTGTACACCCAGGCCTCCACAGAGTAATCCGTGAGGGTAGGGGCCCCAGCATAGGCCAGGGCTGCGAACCCAGCTACGCTGCCCACCCAGCCGTCCCCCTCAGGGGTGGAATTATCCTGAATCACGGCCATGGTATCATCCAGGCCAAAGAAGGCCTGCCAACTGAGTTGAGGCTGGCCTCCAGTAAAGTGCTCCTCATAGAGCACCTGGCCGAAGAGGGGCAGCGCCCAAAGGACCCACAGAAACCGTTTCATTTGCGCACCTCCTTTTTAGAGTTTGAGGGTCACCCCGAAGCGATGGGCCAGGCCCAACAGGGGCACCGACTCCAGGGCATAGTCCATCAGCGTATTCCCCTGACGGATCCCCAACCCGGTGGTCCACCGAAGTCCGCCAGGGGTCCATTGCAATCCTCCACGGAGGGCCAGCAGTCGGTACCGATACTCGGTTCCCCACTCCAGGGTTTGAATAGCCTCTGAGGTGTGGGTACCTTGGAGGGTGATCACCCAAAGGGGTGTGGCGTGGACCGCCACGGCCACCCTGAAGGTGGTAGGCAGGGCCCAAGCCCGAGGCCTCAGGCTGGCCTCTTCTTCAGGGTTATTGGCCCGTTGGTCGTCAGGATCCCAGTAGAACCAAAGATCCTGGCCAGAGAGGGCCATCCGGCCTCCAAAGTGGTGGAGTGCAATGCCCAATGACCACCGCCCGGCCTGGTACAGGCTCCCGAAATCCAGGGCCCAGGTGGTGGCCGATGTATGGGCGATGCCCTCCTGGACCACCTTCGCAGTGATTCCCACGCTCACCCGGTCGGTGAGTTGGCGGGCCAGGGATCCACCCCACACGGTGGCCCAGTAGCGAAAGGTCTCGCCGGTACCCTCCGGGAGTTCCGGGGTGGTGCGTTCCATGGCAGCCGAGGAAAGATAAAGGCCACTCAGCCCTATGGCAGTGGCTTCGTCCAGGCTTCGGCCCACAGCCACAGCGCCGAAGCGAACCCCTTGCAGCCATTCGGTATACGCACCGGTGATCTGCCATCCCTGCAAACCCCGCAGCCCTGCGGGGTTCCAAAACACCGCTTGCGGCCCCTGGGCGACAGCCGTGTACGCTCCAGCCATACCCATGGCCCGAGCATCCGGGCCAATTTTGAGGAACACACCTACGGTGGTACCCAGTTTATTGAAGCCCCAAAAGGGGGTGATTCCCAAGAGCACCGCAAAAATCCACCGCATTTTGGTTTTCCTCATCGGATCACTGCAAACTGGCCCCGGGCTCGGCGGCCGTCTGGCGACTCCACCACGTAAAGGTAAAGGCCATAGGCTACATCCAAGCCCGAGCGGGTTTTCAGATTCCAAAACTCATAGCCCAGGCCATTGGTATGGTGCAGCACCGCCACAGGATCTCCGGCCAAAGTGAAGATGCGAATGGTACACTCTGGTGGCAAGCCGATGAACATGAGTTTGCGCTCAAAGGCCGAGGTTTCGTATCCGCTCTGGAGCACGAAGGGATTGGGCACCACCTGCACTTGCAACGACGCCCGAAAATCCACTTTGGGGGGTTGGGGCGAGAACACAAAACGCAGTCCTGGCTTCAAAGGCCGGTGCATCCGCACGGTGAATCCGGACCCATCGGCCGGTGGAGCACCCTCGGGCGGGCCATTCAGCGTGCGGACAAAAAGGTACGTGTCCCCCGCAAACAAACCCACCTGGTCGGGGTACTGATACCGCACAGTCACACTGGGAGGCCAGGCACGGCCGCCGGGGATCAGGTCCCAGCCAGGAGGCCCCACGGTGTTGGAATCCGGGTAAAAGGGATAGGGGTCCACCACCACCAGGCTGTCCACAGGGTTCCAGGTGTGGGTAAGAGGATCCCACACCAGGCCCCGCAGGGGAACGGAGAGGTTCTGCGAATTTCCCCCCACAGGCACAAAGGTATCGGGCACGGCGGTGGACGCGTAGGTGTACCAGCGGGCTTGGGTGGAATCCTCCAGAGAGACCTCTATCCGGAAATCGGCCTCGCCTCGGTGGCGAGCCACTCCATGGCCCCGATTGTCCACGTACCACTCAAAGGTGGTACCTGCAGAAGAATCCCATTGGGCTGTAGCGAAGCCTGAGGGTGTATTGCGGATCCACAGGCGGAAGCCGTGTACCGGAGGGAGGACGTCTATAGGGTGCAGGGTATCGGGCAAGGGGTGTGCTGTAAACAGGGTTTCTCCGGTAGAGTGATCCCAGAGGGAGAACACCAACTCGGTCCCCAAGGAGTCCACCACCAGTTCGTAGGTGTCTCCGGTGAGCTCCAAGGGGTTCAGGATCTCCAGGGCCACCAAGGCGTCGGTAGAACCGTTGACCGGCCGGAGGGTGTCCACAGGTCCCAGGGGAAACCGCCAGCCTACGGGAGGGGGGCCGGGTATCCCTTCTACCACATTGGGGGCGCCTGGGCGGCCGCGGGGACTCTCTAAGGAGGGCAGCAAGGAGTCAGGATTCTGGTTGCCCCGATCAAAGGCGGTAACTGAGTACACATACCGCCGGCCATTGATCACAGCGGAATCCACAAAGGTGTGCACGATGCCGTTGTCCTCTCCCAGGGTTTGGTAAGGATTGGCAGGATCAATGCCCTGGATGCCATCCACCAGGTCAAACACTGCCAAGGGTTGGTATCCCTGGAGGTTCCCATAAGGATCGTAAATGGGATTGCCCCAGGTAAGGCCACCGTCTTCAGAGCGATAGATCTTGTAGCCTTCAAAGTCCAAAAGCCCGGTAAAGGGGTCGGGGGTAGTTTCCGAGGGATCAGGCGACCAGTACAGGCGAACGTAGCCATCGCCAAAGTAGGCGTGCACCCGAGGAGGGGGAGGAGCAGAGGGACCTTGGAAGAACTTGTCCTTCATCCGCCAGGCAGTGCGGGCATTGGACAAGAGGTCTTGGCGGTCGGTGCCAAAGACCACAGCGATGGCGATTTCTGTGGTCTCCGCGGGTTCCAAGGCGAAAGGACCATGAGCCACCAAGAAATCATAGGCACCGGGCTGATCCGGAGGCGTGGTGTCCAGATGAGGATCGGGGCCGTGGAAGTATCGCGAGGGATCTGGCAGGTCGGGATCATCGGGGATTCCGGCCACCACCGGCCAGAGCTCCAGATCATTGGAAGGGTCAAACTCCTTGTCGTAGTAGTGGAAATCCGTAATGCCCGAGCCCGTTGGAGTTGCCAACACGGCCAAACCGATCTCTCCCACCGAGGTCCATGGGGGCTCGGGCTGGCCATTGGCATCGGAGACCACCACCAGGTTAGGGGTCCCTACCGAGTCGGTGAGATCCAAGAGTTCCACGAGATCCAAAAAATCAAAATCCACCCGAAAGGCAGCGGTAAAACCCACATACAGACTATCCAGGAGATAAGCACCGGTGTTCACCAATCGGAACCGGAAAATCAGGAAATCCTCGGCGTAGAAACGCCCATAGGCGTGGACAATCTGGTGGACCTCCAAGCCCAAGGGTTCTACCGGATTCTGCCGGTCGTCAAATACACAGTAGAGGTCCTGGTCCGAGGTGAACTCCCCTGGCACCTCCTGGCCAGTGGAGGGATCACGGCGGAACGGCCCAGGCCAAAATCGGCGGCCTTGGTCGTCCTTGGGCCATGTGAGGGTGTCAGTGGACATGGCCATCAAGGGCCACCCGTCGGGGTTGACCACATCGCCAGAATGATAGCGGCCCAGGGCACCCTCCACAGGTTCCCAGTCCGAAACCTCATAAAGAAAGCGGTTGTGGATGGTGGCCAGGTTGTCCCGAGTGCCGGCGAAGAACACCAAACCATAGGCATACTGGTGTTGAAACGGGGCCGACCGGGGCCAATGGAGAGAGGGAGTGTAGAAATGCACGTTGGCCAGCATGCCCCAATTGGAAACCACGTTCTGCACTTGTCCCACGTCAGCGATGCCAATGGCCCGGTCTTCCAGGCGATAGGGGGCAGGTGTGTGGATAGGAACCCCTTGACGCAGCCTTTCTGCCACCGCTGGGTCCGACGCTGCGTTCATGAGCAGTCCTGCAAACAGCAAACCCCACATCAAGGGGAAAGGGTAAGGCTCCTGAAGGGAGAAACCAAACCCCGAAGGATCAGGTTTTGGAGGACCGGCCACGGGGCGTTTTGAGCCCCAGGCGTTCCATGCGATACCGCAAAGCCCGTTCAGAAAGGCCCAACAGGCGTGCGGCTTTGGCCTGCACCCCTCCGGCCTGTTCCAAGGCCTCCAAAATGAGCCGGCGCTCTACGTTGGCCAACTGTTCATCCAAGGTGCTGCCGGCGGAGAGATCAATGGACGTAGAGGGTGCTTGAGGGAGCCCCAAATCCTGCCGAAGGATCCACGGGCCTCGGGCCAAGATCACCGCACGTTCCACAAGGTTTTGGAGCTCCCGCACGTTGCCCGGAAACTCATAGGCCAGCAGGGCGTCCACCGCCTCTCGGGTGAAGTCCTCCACGGGTTTCCCGTGTTTCCGGGCATACTCCCGAAGGAAGTGCCGGGCCAAGGGCAGAATGTCTTGCCGGCGCTCCCGAAGGGGCGGCAAGTGGATCCGCACCACATTCAACCGGTAAAACAGATCTTCGCGAAACTTCCCCTCTCGTACCAAAGCCTCCAGGTCTCGGTTGGTGGCCGCCACCACCCGAACATCCAGTTCCAGGGATTCGTTGGACCCCAAACGTTCAATGGTGCGTTCTTGCAGGAATCGCAGGAGTTTCACCTGTACGGGTGGCGGCAACTCGCCGACCTCGTCCAGGAACAGGGTGCCCCGGTGGGCAGCCTCTAATCGGCCAATGCGGCGACGGTCAGCACCAGTAAACGCTCCCTTCTCATAGCCAAAGAGTTCGGCCTCCACCAGGGTGTCCGGTAAGGCTGCCACGTTCACAGCCACAAAGGGGGCCTCTCGGCGGGGAGAGAGATGGTGGATCACCCGAGCCACCAGTTCTTTGCCCGTGCCGGTTTCTCCTGTGATCAGCACGGTGGCATCGGTGGCAGCCACTCGGCTCACCAAGGACATCACCTCCTGCATGGCGGCAGAGGTGTACACCAAGGGCGTTTTGGGCAGGGTCTGCCGCAGGGCCGCCTGCAGGGCCTGGTTCTCCCGCACGAGGGTTCCGTGCTCCAGGGCCCGCTGGAGCAAGAGATCTACCTCCTGGAGATCCACGGGTTTGGTCAAGTAGTGGAAGGCACCGGCCTTGATGGCCTCCACAGCCTGAGCCACCTCGCCAAAGGCCGTGATCATGATCACCGGCACATGGGGCCATCGGCGCCGCAGTTCCTGGAGCACCCCTATCCCCTGCAGACCGGGCAACCGCTGATCCAGCAACACAGCATCAGGCCGATACCGCTGAAACACCCGAAGGCCCTCCTCGCCGGTGCGGGCCGTCCACACCCGGTATCCCCGGCGTTTCAGGAAGTCGGCCATGAGTTGGGCTTGAACTTCATCGTCTTCAATGATGAGTATGCCTGCGGGCATGGTGTGCCTCCTCGTGGGGAATCCACAGTTGAAAGCGGCTTCCACCCCAGGATCCTGGTACCACCTGAGCCCAACCGCCATGGGCCAGGGCGATGCGTTTCACCCGGGCCAGACCAATCCCTGAGCCCTCTCGGGTGGTGGTGACCCCTGGCAGAAACACGCGATCCCGCAGGTCCTCCGGGATACCGGGGCCGGAATCCTCCACTTCAAAAAGCCATCCCTCGCCCTGGCGGCGCACCCGAAGCGCCACAGGCCCAGGAAGCGCATGTTGAAGAGCGTTTTGGAGCAGATTGGCCAAGGCCTGCCGCAGAAGATCGGGGTCAGCCCACAGGACCCCGGTTTCGGCCTCCACACGGAGAGGTTTACCGTGCTCCTGCAACAGGGGGCCATAGAGATCCCGAAGATCGGCCACAAGATCGGAAACCCTAATGGGCTGAGGTCGGATCTCCAAGGGCCGTTGGATCTCCAAAAGGGCCTCTACCCGGCGGCCTAAGCCTTGGATTTCCCGCAGCAGAAGGCGACGATACCGAGACTGCTCGGCCGCCGGCACCTCTTCCAGTTGTTGGATTCCCAGGGCCAAGACATTCAAAGGGTTCTTGATTTCGTGGGCGATCTCTCGGGCCAGCGCCAGATGCTGACGAAACTGCTGTCGTTCTGTCTCCAGCCGGCGAATCTGCTGTTCTTGGGCCTCCACGCGCTGGCGCATCCGCTCCCTTGCGATCCAAATCAAGGCCAACAGTCCACCAAAGGCCAACACCCCAGCCACGGCAAGGCTCAAGGAGCGACGCCACCACACATCATACAGAAAGTACGGGTATCCCAACACCAGACGCTGTCCAGGGGCCAAGGGCACGTGCATTTCCAAGATGCGGCCCAACGGCGTATGCACAAAGCGCAGGGAGTCAGAATGGGAGGCCAAGGGCAGGTACCCCTCAAAGGCTGAGGCCCAGGCCATTGGCCGGTTCAAAGAATCCACCACCGCCAGGTACACTGCCACCTCGGCCTGCACCAGGCTGGTCAGCAGGGGGTCCCACTCCTCAGGCGGTAGGTCTTGGAGTACCAAGGCCACCAGCCGAGCGTGGTTGTGGGCCTCCTCCAGAGCGAAGGCCTCCATGCTTTTCGCCAGGCTGCGCAGGTTCAACAGCGTGAATCCCAGAAACAGGAGAAACCCTACGGTGCCGGCTCCCGTGGACCACTGGAGTATACGTCGCTGCCATCTCAAGGATACCATCCTCCCAATTATAGTCGGCTTCAGAAGTAATGACGCAGGCCCACCGCCCACCGAGCCTCGGTAAACCTATGGGAAGGATCCGTGGAGAACGAACGCAGGTACGTCCCTTCCACCAGCAGGGTGGTGTTTCCCCAGAGGTGGCGTTCCCAGGCGCACTCTCCCCAAATCTCCTGTTCTGCGCGATGTACCGTTTCCCCGGTGGTCAGGGAATCCCAGGTCCAGGGATACCAACGGAATGCCACTCCACCACGGATCCGAAGCTGGCTCTGCCAGGGCAGGTCCACGCGTCCCCAGGGCTCCACGCTTAGGCTGTGGCTGATTCCCAAAAGATCGGGGTCCAATACTGGCCCCTCAACCACGGTGGGCACACGATCTCCCCAAACCCTCAGCATGTGGATCCGCAGGCCCCATACACTCCAGGGATCTGGAGACCACAAGGTCTCCCAGGTTCCTTCCAGCCGATACACCACCGCGCCTCCAAACCCCACCTGTCCCAGGGGCACCGGCAAGTACACACGCCGATGTCCACGCAGGGAAAGGGTGATCTCAGCGAAGTGCACCGGTACCTCCATTTCCATCCCCAGGCCGGTTTGCCAGAACCCCGGGATCTCGGGGGTAAGGTACTGGCGGTATCCGGCTTCGGCCATGGCCCGGAGCTCCGGCCGCAGGGACACATCGCCCAGGAGTCCCACTTCCCAATGGTTCGTGTATGCCCAACTGCCTTGAGCCAGGGCCAGGGTGGCAAAGGCTTCGGAGTGGATGCCATTGTCCCAAGCAGAGCGATACCCAACCCAGGGACGGAACACCACTTCCCGCAGGGTATCCGTCCGAGCCCAAAGGGCATTGCCCTGAAGGGCCAAGGCTTGGTCCTCTTGGGCCTGGGTGAGATCCCAAGTCCACAGGAGTCCCCATGCCGGTGGGGCTTGGGCCAAGGCGTACAGGTTGGTGGTATAAAACCCTTGCGACGAAAGGGATCCGAAGGAAAAAGCCCACAGATAAAGCCAAAGCGAGGTCATGATCCACTCCGGGGTTCAGGGAAGCCGGGGGCTGCCTGAGGCAGCCCCCGGTGTTGTTTCAGCGATATCCGGGTTTTCCGCGTCCCATGCCTGCGCCCCGTCCCACACCAGAACGTCCGCGGTTCATGGGCGACGACCGGAACCAGGCTCCTCCCCGCTGCCACACCGGCACGCCGTCGCGGGTGCGAAGCTGGGTGCGCTCTTGGGTTCGTTCGTTCACCATCTCCCGGGCCAGCACCAAGGGTTCTCCGCTCACGGAAACCTGGGCTCCGAGCACGGTGATCTCATCGCCCACCTTTACCCGGTCCTGCACGAACCAGGTGGGGCCCAACAACACCTTTTGCCGTTTCCCCGTGGAAGTCTCTACTTCCACCTCTACGGCGGGGTAAAACCCCCGGGGTGGGGTGGTGGTGCGCAGAGCCACCACCTTCCCCGAGAGTTCCACCTCCTGGCCTTGGGAATAGAGGCGGTTCCGGGCCCGTCCACGGTTCCGGATCCAGCGGGGGAACCCTTGCTCATCCCGAAGTTGGAGCCGGGTACGGGTCCGCAGGTGCTCCACCTCACGGGCCACCACCCATTCGCCGTTGGCCGCCCGCACCAGCGATCCGACCACCGTAATCTTGTCGCCCTCCGCCAAAGTGAGTTTGCCTTCCAGGTACCAGGTGGGGCCCAGGTACACGAGGTACTTCTGACCCTCCGCATCCTTTAGGGTTACCTGCAGGAAAGGCATACCGCCCCGAAAGCCTTGGGCTTCCTGCACAGCCACCACTGTACCCGTAAGGGTCACTTCGGTTTGAGGGTTGTAGTAGAGGGGACCGCTCTGGGCTTTGGCAGAGCCCAGGCCGAGCATCAGCATCAAGGCAGCGAGTTTTGCAAAGCGCTTCATGACAGCACCTCCTTGGTTGGAATGGGGTTTGCGCATCGCGTTGCCCAGAGGGATGCAAGCCGGCTGCCAAAGTCTTAAGTTCCTGAAAACCAAAGGGTTACTTTGAACCCGTCCCCGGTACCGACGATCTTCGTCGGTCCTTGGCCCCTGAGGCCGACGATCTTCGTCGCCCTGGACACATCTCCTTGAACCCAAAGGGGATAGAAAAGGCAGAGCCTTTGCAAATGGGAAGGAAAAACACGAAAAACACAAGGGAGGAGGATCCCATGAAACTCAAATGGAACGGAAGGGCCTTCGCTGCGTTGCTCCTTTTCTGGTCCCTAACCGGCGTGGTCCTTTCGGGCATTGTGCTGTACATCGCACCCCAGGGAAGGATTGCCCATTGGGTAGAGTGGCGGTTCCTTTGGCTCACCAAGGAACAATGGGAAGCCCTGCACACCCTTCTGGGATACCTCTTTGCAGGGGCGGGCGTTTATCACATCCTCCTCAATGGGCGTGCTCTGATCCATTACCTACGACGCCGAAAAACCTTAAGGTGGCGCCCAGAGGCCCTGGTGAGCCTGGTGGTGGCCCTGGGCATAGGCGTTGGAGCAGTGGCCGACGTGCCCCCCTTTGGGTACGTCATGGACCTTTCGGACTGGGCCAAGGATGCCTGGGCCCGACGGTATGAGGAACCATCCCAGCCCCACGCCGAACTTCTCCCTCTCCGCGACTTCGCCCAAACCCTGGGACTACGGCCAGAGGAAGCGGTTGCCCAGTTGACCCAGGCAGGTTTGCAGGTACCCTCGGACACCCTTACCCTGCAAGCCTTAGGGGAACTGAACGGACGATCTCCCCAGGAGATCGCGGATCTCCTACACCCTCCTCGCTCTTCCCCTACCCCACCTGCATCTCATCGGGGCTATGGCCAATGGACCCTCCGAGAGCTTGCCCAAACCCTGGGCCTTCCCCTGGACTCCCTCTTAGGGGTGTTTCACCGGGCCGGCCTCCAGGCCTCACCCGATCACCGGGTCCGAGACCTGGCCTCAAAACTCCACCTCACCCCCTATGACTTAGTGGAACTCTTGCGCACCCGAAAACCCTTCCCCCAAACCTCCCGGTAAAGAAAGGGGAGGCTGCCGTAAACTCAAAGGGGGCATGGGCACGCAGACCTTTTACCTCCACCTGGACATTGATGCCTTTTTCGTGGCCTGCGAGGAGGCCGTGAATCCCCATCTGCGCGGGAAACCCGTGATCGTGGGTGGAAAACGGGGACGCCGCGGGGTGGTGGCCTCGGCCTCCTATGAGGCCCGGAAATACGGCGTACGCTCCGGCATGCCCACACAACAAGCCCTGAGGCTGTGCCCCCACTGCGTCGTGATCCCCCACCACTTTGCCCTGTACCAAACCATGTCGCAACGCTTCTTTGCCATCCTAACCCACCTGGCCCCTAAGGTGGAACCCCTCTCCATTGATGAGGCATACCTGGACCTAACCGGCGTGGCCGACACCGAACAGGGCATCGTGGCCTTTGCCCGTCATGTGCTCCAGGAAACTCGGCGGCAACTCCGCCTGAGCGTGTCCGGTGGGCTGGCGATCCGTCGCATCGTGGCCAAGATGGCCACTGAACACGCCAAACCCCAGGGGTTCTACGTGGTGCCTCCAAGCCAAACCCAGGCCTTCTTGGGCCGACACCGTTTGGAAGAGGTGCCCGGCATTGGCCCCAAAACCCTGGCTCGTTTGCATCAATTAGGGCTCTTCACGGTGCGGGATCTGCAGGAAACCCCCTTAAGGGTGCTCCGAGAGAGGTTCCCCGATGGCCTGGCTTACGCTCTCCACGCCCTGGCCTATGGCCAAGAGGTGCCGCGATACATTGGCCGAGAACGCCGCATCTCCCGCGAAGTGACCCTGGAAGAGGATCTCCCCTGGAGCGAACCCCTGTGGGCCCTGCTGCTAAACCTGGCCGACGACGTGGCCATGGCTCTGGTGACGGAAAACCTTTGGGCCTTGGGAGTGGGCGTACGAGTGCGATACCCCAACTTCCGCACCGTCAGCCGTCAGCGGAAACTCACCGAAGCCACCCGTGACCCTCGGGTGCTGTATCGGCTGGCTCACCAGCTCCTGAAACCCCTGGTGCAGGGGCGACGGGTTCGGCTCATTGGGATCTTCACCTTTCACCCGGTGCAGCATCCACCCCTGAGTTTGTTCCCCTCTGCGTCCTCCACCGGTCCCAAAGACGGACAGGACCTGGCCCAGGTACTCCAAAGGATCCGCAGGACCCACGGCCCCCATGCCCTCCGCTTCGCCCGCCAACTCTTGGAACCCTCCCCACCCGCAAATCCCGAGGAATCTCGTTCCTTCTTCCGGGAGCATCTTTAAGAAAGCCATCATCAACGTCTGCAGGATCACACCATGCTTCACTCCAAGGCTCAACGCCCAAGAACCTGATCTCTACTTATTTTCAGTGGCGGGCGTATAATCTACCCGATGGAGGGGAAAATTGACGTTTTGGTTCTTTTCCTCAAAACCCTAAACGCCATAGGGGTACCAGGGGCCTCTGTGGCTGCGGATGCCATAGATTTGGTGGGGAGGGTCCTGAAGCGTCGTCAAGCCCAAGAGGCCTTAACGCAAGCCCTGGAGGCCGCTACTCACCGTTTGGCTGAAGAAATCCGCTTGCAGGCTCTTGTAGCCCAAAACATGGGGACTTCCCCCAAGGATTGGGAAACCCTGGCGCAGGCCCTGGACTCCGGCCAACTGGACCTCTCCCAAGGTTTAATGGACGCACTCCAGGAGGCTCTAAACGCCGCTGATGCGCAGGAGCTGCGTCAAGCCCTGGCCGCAAAACTGCCCGCTAACGTTTCCCCAGAGATCCGCGAAAACGTCGCCAACCGCTATGTGGAACTGGTTTGGGCTCATCTTTGGCGTGCTCCAGCTTGGAAAGAGGCCCTTCAGAGCCTGGGAATTCGCGAGATTCAGGATCGTTTACAGGCCTTAAGCGAGGAACTGGGGCATCTCCCCCTGGCTACGGCCTCTTGGGTGGTGCACGCCCTTAAGGAACAGGCCGCGCGCGAGGCCTGGGCCGCTCTGACCCCGGCCCTGGCCCCGCCCTTCTTCCGCACCGCAACCTTCACCCTGCACGAACTCAAGGCCCAGCACCGCCTGCTGCCCTATCAGGGCCGGGCCTTCCTCCAGTTGAGGGACGAACTGGTCGCCTGGGCCCAAGACCTGCACCAGGCCGAAGGCCGCGCGGGCCTGGCCTGGCTCTACGGCCCCGGCGGCGCGGGCAAGACCCGCCTGCTGGTGGAGGTCGCGGCTGTGCTGCAGGAACAGGGCTGGCAGGCCGCGTTTCTGCCCGAGGGCCTGGACGCCGACCGGGTGCGGGAGGCCGCGGCCCACTGGGCCACAGCGCCCGTGCCCACCCTGCTGGTGGTGGACTACGCGGAAGCCCGGCCGCAGCACCTGCTGGAGCACCTTCTGGACGCGGTGGTGGGCCGTGCCGCGGACCGCCCCGCGCCCCTGGCCCTGGTCTTTCTCACCCGCGCGGCGCCCGACCAGGCCCTGCTGCACCACCGCCTGCGCGATTGGAGCACCCAGGGGCTGGAAGGCCTGCGCAGCCTGCTGGTGCAGCGCCTTCACCTGCGGCCCCTGCCCCAACTGCAGGAGGACGAACGGGGGGCCTTCTTCCAGCAGGCCGTCGCGGCCCTGCGCCAGCGGCTGGCCGTGCCACCAAGCACCCCGGCCGTGACCTACCCCGACGACGCGCTGCCCCGCCGCCCCCTGGCCCTGACCCTGCTGGCCCTGCTGGCCGCCCAGGGCCACCGGGTGCCCCAAAGCACAGACGAGCAGGCCATCTACAGCCAGACCTGGGCCTGGGAACAGCGCAAGTGGAAGGGCCTGCTGAAGCCGGTCTTCCCGGCGAAAGGGCCCCGCTGGCTGCAGGAGGCCCAGAACCGGGTGGCCCAGGCCCGGGTGGCCG
>CAYOQK010000005.1:0-42775 GCA_964406105.1 uncultured bacterium
ACCTGTGCCACATCGGTCACGGGCAACGAGGCCACCTCTTCACTCTTCACAATGTCCACGCTGGCCGTCAGGTCCTTTTTGATCACGGGCTCCTTGGCCGTTACCTCTACCACCTCGGTCACCAAGGTGGCCGAAGGCAAAGCAAAGTTCACCTCCGTGGTACGGTCTGCATCCACCCGTACGTTCTCCACCTTCACCGTTTGGTATCCCACATAGGAGCAGGTCAGGGTGTAGGTGCCCGGGGGAACGTTCAGGATCACGTAGTAGCCGTCAATGTCACTGGCGGCTCCCATCGTGGTCCCTTCAATGACGATGTTGGCACCCGGCAGGGGCTCGCCGGTGTCCTTGTCGGTGACCCGACCCACGATCTTACCCGTGGTACCGGCGAAGAGTGCCTGGCCCGCAATCAAAAAGATTGCGGCCAATGCAGCCCACTTCTTAACAACGCCCATAGCCGAAAACCTCCTTGTTTTTACAACATCGGCAGGCTCAGTGTGTTAGCCTGAAACGGAAGGGGATGGCCACCCACACTTTTACGGGGCGGTCTCGCTGCATCCCTGGCGTAAACACAAACTGACGCGCGGCCTTCAAGGCCGGCTCGTTGAAAATCTCGTTGGTACTTCTCAAGATCTTGGCCTGGACCACATGGCCTGTCTCGTCCACCAATACCTTCACGAACACCTGGCCCTCAATCCCGGCCTTTTTGGCCAACTCCGGGTACTCGGGCTCTACCCGTTTCACAATGGTGGGCTTCACCTCCACCGCATAGAACTCATAGGTGGTGTCCACCTTGGGAGGCGGAGGCACCTCCAACTCGTTGAACTCGGTGGTGGGGGTGAATTCAATTTCCTCCTCTTCTTGTTCCTCCTCGGCCTCGGTGGTTTCCTCCACCTGCACCGGGAGTTTGGGCTTCGGTGGCGGCGGAGGCTCCTCGTACTCCTCCAATTGCTCAGGGATCTCCTCCACCAGGGTTGCCACTTCGGAACGAGGCTTGTAGGGCTTCACCTCCAGGGTCTTCACCGTGAGGAACATCAAGATAAAGAGGATCAACGTAATGGTGGTGGACACCTGGATGTACAGAGGGTAGCGGTCTGCCAACTCCTCCGATTTGATGAATTTCTTTTCTTTCTTTTCTTCGGCAGCCATGATTCTCTAATATACTCCGGGGGTTTTCACAGCGTCAACCCCCTTTGTGCCGCTTGTACTCCGTGGCAAACACCACACGAAAGGCTTGGGCATCCCGCAGGGCGTCAATGACTTCCCACACCGGGCCGTAATCGGCGTCCTTATCGGCTTTGATCTGGGCAATGGTGGCAGGGTTCTGGGCCATCTTGATCTTGAAGGCCAACTTCACTTGCTCCGGTTGCACCAGGTTGTCGTCCACCGAGATCTTCCCGTCGCGACTGATGTAGATGTTGGCGAGATCCCGGCTTTTGAGGATGCGCTCCGTGGTCTCTGCCTGGGGCAGCACCACCTTCAAGCCAATCTCCTTCCGGAACACGGTGGTGAGCATGAAAAAGATGATCAAAAGGAACGCAATGTCCGACATGGAAGCCGTAGGGATCAAGAGTTTTGCCCGTTCTTTCCGCTTCAACTTCATCGCTATGCGCCTCCCTCTGGCTTGATCACCGAGAGCGCCAAGCGGGTGACCTTCATCTTCTTGAGCCGGTCAAACACCTCAATCATCTTATGGTACGGGGCGTGAACGTGGGGTTTCAGGAGCACCACGATCTTGGGGTTCTCCTGGATTTTCTGCTCTACCAAGGATTGCATTTCATCCAGGGTATTGACCTTTTGGTCACCCACGAAGATCTCGCCCTGATCGTTGATGGAGATCTTCAGGAGGTTCTTGGTGGTGAGTTTCACGACCTCTTGACTCTTCTCCGGAAGCACCAGCTTCAGGCCCTTGTCCCGCGCGAAGATGCTGGTGGTCATAAAGAAGATGATCAGCAGGAAGGCGATGTCTGCCATGGACGCCGTGGGGATCTCCACCTCGTCCTCGGTTCTGCGTTTCCTCTTAAGCAGGGCCATGGTTTACACGGTTTCCTTAATGTACCCCTCTTCCAGGAGGTATTCCAGGAGCATGTTTGAGGCCTCTTCCATATCCCGGGTGTAGCCGTTGATCTTGGAAGAGAACATGGCATAGAAGATGGCCACCGGCGCAGCGATCAGCAGACCGGTAGCCGTGGTGATCAAGGCCTCTGAGATCCCGGACGCCACCAGGGTGGGTTCCACCTCACCGGCCAACGCAATGGCTTGGAAAGCTTTGATCATCCCGGTCACCGTTCCCAAGAACCCCAGGATGGGCGCCACGGTGGCCGCTGCGGAGAGGTAGATCATCCCCCGATCCAGGAAGGCGAGTTCCGTAGATGCTTTAAGGGCCATGGCCTCTTCCACTACCGCCCGTCCCCGCTCTACCTTACTCAAACCTGCCAACAGCACCTTCGCCACCGGGCTCTTGTGCTTGGCCAGGAATTCCAGGGCACTATCCAGGGACTCGTTGGTGATCAGGTCAATGACTTTCTCCACGAGTTTCACCGGACTCGTGCGAGCCTTGATGTACAACGTGAACAGCCGCTCCAGGATGATGATGGTCGCAAGGATCGCCACGGCCAGGAGCAACCACATCATGCCGCCGCCCTTCTGGAAGTACTCAACGAGACCTTGCATCCTACAAACCTCCTTGTGGTTTTTGGGCGATTTTAACACCCTGCCCAGGGCAAGTCAAGAAAGTCAAACCCTGGATTTGTCGCATCGCTCAAGGAACCTTGCGACTACGGGTGACTATGGCCTACCCGAACCTTGCGGAATCGGGCCGACGGGGTTCCATGCCCGGTCCGCATGCTTTGTGGGGGTTCACCCTTGCCGCAATTGCCCAAACCCCAAAGGGTCCAGTCGTTCCCCAACCCGTCCAAACGAGCCCAGAACTCAGGAGTAATCCCCGTGTACACGGGATTGCGCACCACTTCCGCCAGTTTGCCGTTGCGAATTCGCCAGCCGATCTCGGTCTCAAACTGGAAGTTCAACCGCCGCTGATCAATGGACCAACTCCGATTGGTCATCAAAAACAGGCCGTCTTTCACCCCTTCAATCAGGCTCTCCAGAGGTTCTTCGCCGGGCTCCAGGTTGACATTGGTCATCCGAACGATGGGCGGACGCGACCAGTCGGCCGCCCGAGCAGCCCCGTTGGAGGACCGTCCCACCACGGGCGCTGTATCCCGAGACATCAGGTACCCCACCAACACACCCTCCCGGACCAAATCGCTTCGTTGGGCCGGGACTCCCTCGTCGTCCCACCCGTAGGTTCCCACTCCCCCCGGCACGGTGCTGTCCGAAGTGATATGCATCAGGGGCGAGCCGTACCGGAAGGATCCCAACTTGTCCAAGGTCGCAAAGCTCTCGCCCGCATAGCCGCGTTCCCAACCCAAAACCCGGTCCAACTCCAGGGCATGGCCCACCGACTCATGGATTTGCAGCACCATCTGGGAATGATGGATCACCAGATCCATCTCGCCCTCTGGCGCCGGAGGCGCGTAGAGCAACTGTTCGGCCTCCTCCAGGATCCGGGGAGCATGTTTCACAAACTCCTGGGCTCGGATAACTTCAAAGCCCCGACGCTGAAGATTGCCTCCATGGGAAGCGGGGTACGAGCGCACTTGCAACAAACCGTCCTTTACTACCGCCACGCTGTACCCGCCTCCGGTTTCCACGATTTCCTGGGCCACCCAGGTGCCCTCGGTGGAGGCGAACACCTGATAAAACCGGTGATACTCCAACGTGGCGGAGGTGTTGACCGTGTATTTGCTCCGCCGAAGGATCTCGTCCACCTCCAGGAGTAGGCGGATCTTCTCGTCCAAAGGCACCGCAAAGGGGTCTTCTTCTATGGGGGTTTGATAGGTTCCCCGTTGGGGCTCCAAATCGGCCAGGCGAACCCCTGTGCCCCCCGCCGAAGCGGAGGCGCGGGCCAATTCCTGGGCCTGTTTCACCGCCTGATACACCCCCTCCAAGGACAAGCGATCTGTGCCGGCAAACCCCCAAAAACCACGGTAAAGCACCCGCACCGCTACCCCTGCGTGTTGCACCCGGTGCAAGGATTCCACGGTGCCGTTAGACACCCGCAGGTGCTCGCTCTGTACGCCCACCAGGCGCACCTCTCCGTACTCCTCCCCCTGGAGAAGGTCCAGTGCCACTCCTGCCAGGTTTTCAAACACGGGTTTTAGGTCTTTAATCTCCATCGGGTTCCCTCCCGGGTATCTTCCAAGACCACACCGGCGGCGGCCAGGCTGTCGCGGATATAGTCCGCCAGGTCAAAGCGTTTTTCCCGCCGGAGGCGTTGACGCACCTCCAGGAGGATTTCCATTACAGGGGTCAACACCTGGGCCGCAGGGGTCTCTGGCCTGCGGAATCCCAAGACATCCAGCAGGGTGAGAAGGGCGGTTTTCACCGCCCGTTGCTCTGCCCCGTGGGTTTTGCGAAGGACGCCCAGGCCTTCAAAGATCACGGCCAAGGCCCCTGGGGTATCCAGGTCGTCATCCATCCGGGCCTCAAAGCGTTGGAGCAACTCCATGGCGACGGGCACGTTTCGGAGATCCTCCACACTGGCTTCGCCCTCCACCTCCTGGAGCCCGGTATAGAGCCGTTCCATGGCCCTTTCCGAGTCGTGAACATGGGCAAAGTCAAAGTCAATGGGGTTTCGGTAGTGGGTGGAGAGCAGGTAGTGCCGCAGGGCATTGGCGGACACCTGCCGCAGGGCTTCAATCACCGGCGTAAAAATGCCGGTGGACTTGGACATCTTCTCACCCCGTGCTCGCACGAAACCCACATGAAACCAGTATCGGGCAAAGTCCACCCCGTGGGCTGCCACGGCCTGGGCAATCTCGTTCTCGTGGTGGGGGAAGATGAGGTCCATGCCACCCCCGTGGATGTCAAAGGGTTGGCCCAGATAGTGGGTGGACATCACCGAGCACTCAATATGCCAGCCAGGCCGACCCTTGCCAAAGGGGGCGTACCAGTACGGTTCCCCCGGTTTCCACCCCTTCCACAGGGCAAAATCCGCTGGATTCCGTTTACCCGGTGCGGGCTCTACCCGGTACCCGGCCAAGAGGTCTTCCAAGCGTTTGCCTGACAGCCTCCCGTACTCTGGGAACCGAGACAGGTCAAAGTACACAGATCCCCCAGCCTTGTAAGCCACCCCTTGTCGCAGGAGTTTTTGCACGGTTTCTATGATCTCCTGGATGTGAAGGGTGGCCCGGGGATAGTAGGTGGCGGGCTTTAGGTTCATCCGCCGAGCGGCCTCCAGGTACTCGTCAATGTATCGCTGGGCGATGGCACGCCAGTCTTCCCCCTCTTTTTGAGATCTCTGGATGATTTTGTCGTCAATATCCGTGAAGTTTTGCACATACACCACCTGGTACCCCTTGAACTCCAGATAGCGCCGTAAAACGTCACCGGCCAGAAAGGTGCGAAGATGCCCGAGATGAGGACGGTCTTGCACCGTCATTCCACACATATAAAAGCCTACCCGAGGGGGATGAAGGGGCTCAAAGGGCTCTTTCTTGCGGCTCAGCGTGTTGTACAGTCGCATGCCCTTTAATATATGGGCTCGGAAAAAGGAGTCGCAACGATGCTATGGCTGTTCCTCTTGGCATGGACCGGTATTCAGAACCCTGTGGACCCTCGGATGCCCTCGGACCCCGTGCTCCACAGGATCGGAACCGCCTCCCTTCGTCCGCTCCACCGTTTCACCTGGTCTTTTCTGGACCTGGAAACCCCGCCCCGCCTGCCAGCCCAGCAGGCAGGCCTTTCCTTTGCCTTGAGTGGCCTGGGCTTCCTCACCGATCAGGACTCGGTGCGAGAAGCCCACGCCAACCTGGAGGCCTTCGCATGGCTCAAGTGGAAAGCCGTGGAAATCCGCGCCCGGGGCCTGCTGTACCATGACCTCTGGGATCCTCCAGCCCTACCCTACTACGACCCCCTCCTCTACCCGGACTACCGGCTGTACACCTTTGATCCCCAGCCGGTGATCGGCCAAACCGAGATCTTTGACGTCCGCACCGACGAACTGGCCCTGGTGTACAAGCATCGGGGCCTTTTGCTGTTTACCGGCAAGGAACGGGTGCGTATCGGTCCAGGAGTGCGTTATAACCTGATCCTCTCGGGCTTTAGCCAACCCCTTTCCTTTTTATACTATGCACAGTGGAGGGTGATGCCCTTTGTGCTCACGGCCTTTCACGCATGGCTCCCAGACACCTTCCCCAACCGCCGATTTTCGTTCCAACGAGTGGAGTTCCACCCCGCCGATTGGCTGATCCTCGGCCTTAACGAGGGGGTGCTCTATGGCCCGGGGTCGGATCCGTTGAAGTACATCAACCCCATTGACCTCTACTACGTAACCCAACGCCGAGGGGACACCAACCTGGACAACCTGGTGGGCATGATTGACCTCACTCTCCGGATCCGGCCAGGCTGGCTGTTCTACGGCACCTTTTTTGACGACGACTTCCTGGTCACCACCGAGGAGGACTGGGGCACCAGCCTGTATGCCTACCAACTGGGCACGTGGATTCATCGCCCTCCCTTCCGCTTCACCGTAGAACACGCCTTTGCGCGCCGGTGGACCTTCTATCACCTCTCCTGGGCCAACAGTTACCTGTTCTGGGGGCTCCCCTTGGGCCTCTGGACTGGCTCGGACGCCGTGGCCACATACGCAGAGGTGGAACTGACCCAAGGGCCCTGGCGATTCACGGTGTCGGCAGAACACCTGGCCCACGGGGAGGGCCGCTTGGGGGTTTCCTACGAGAACGACACCCTGCGAGAGCCAGGAATCCGCACGCCCTCTGGAGTGGCAGACCGGCGATGGACCCTGGGCGTGCAGATCCGGTATCTTGGGCCCCGCTGGACCTTGGTGAACGAGATCCGCCGAGCATGGATCCAGAACTGGGAACACCAGGAGGGAGTGCAGGTGGACCGGTGGGAATTCCGGTTTTACGCTGGGTTCACCTTGGGCACCCCCCTTCAAGAACCTCTGGGTACCGAGGGGGCGCCTCCCTTCTGGCAACGGTGGCGTCGCGGGTGGCACCGTCTCTGGCACCGTGGCTGATCGGTTGATCTTTTTGGGCACCGGTACAGGCGTACCCGATGGGCAAAGGCTGCCCACCGCCCTCTTGATTCAGCGGCCCACAGAAACCTGGGTGCTGGATCTGGGGCCCGGGGTACTCCGGGCAGCGGTACATCACGTGGGCCTCCGGGGAATCCAAGGGGTGCTGATCACCCATTTTCACCTGGACCACACGGCCGACCTGGCAGCCCTGTTCTTCGCCCTCCGAAACGCCCCGCGGGTTCCGGAACGCCTTACTCTGGTGGGGCCTCCGGGGTTTCGGGTCTTCCTCCATCGGCTTTTGGAGGCCTTTTCGCTGTCCCCTTCGCCTCCCCGCACCCAGGTGCATCTGCAGGAACTCGCGCCTGGCCATACGCTTGCGGCGCAAGGCGGCCTCCGCATCACCGCCTTCTCCACCTTCCACACCCCGGAAAGTCAGGGGTACCGGTGGGATCTTCCCGAGGTTTCCTTCGCCTACACCGGCGACACCGCCTATCACCCAAGGCTCCAGGAGGCGCTCCAGGGCATTGGTGGGTTGATCACCGAGGCCTCCTTCCTCACACCCACGGAGGGACACCTCACACCGGAGGAGGCTGCCCAACTCGCCGTGGAAGCAGGGGCCCAAACCCTGGCCGTGGTGCATCGTTACCCCCACCAGCCGGAGTCCGTTTGGCGACAACGGCTACAGGAGGCCCTTCCACCGAGGATTCGGGCGATCTTCCCCCAGGATGGCGAGGTATGGGACCTCCGGGAACTCACAGGATCCGGCGTTTGACCCCCGGTTTGGAGGGCACCGGCCGAGCCTCCTCCTCCACCAAGCGCTTCCGACGGAGCAATTCACGGTCATAGGCGGTCATCAGGTCCCGGCGGGAGAGCACTCCGATGCACCGCCCCTGTTCGTCCACTACAGGCAACTCCTCAAAACCCGTTTTGATGAACTCGGCCAGGGCCTTTTGAAGGTTATCCGAGGGCTTCAGGGTAGGGATCCCCGACTGGGCAATGTCGCCCACGATGAGGATTGGGCTAAGGGTTCCCATCTCGCCGGAAAACAGGATGGACCGGAGATCGTCGGCGTAGAGGAACCCCCGGAGTTTGCCCTG
This sequence comes from uncultured bacterium, assembly GCA_964406105.1. Classification (GTDB taxonomy): domain Bacteria; phylum Hydrothermota; class Hydrothermia; order WGAB01; family WGAB01; genus WGAB01. The sequence continues at coordinate 8,197 of CAYOQK010000005.1, forward strand.
CTTGTCCACTACAGGGAAACAGTGGAACCGAGTTTCGGCAGCCCGTCGCAGGGCTTCCTGGATAGGCATTTCCTCAGGGAAGTGGGGAACGAAGACCGGGAGATCGGTGGCGTCTCGGACCCGGATGTCCTCCAGGATGTCGGTGAGGAACTCGCCCTGGTGCGCAGGGGAGTCCACGCGGCTGGGCACTTGACTCTCATAAATGCTCCAGCGGCCGGAAAACAGGTATGCCAGGGACATGGACAGGGTCATGGGCACCAGGAGATCGTAGTTGCCCGTCATTTCCGCCACCATCACCAGGGTGGAGAGGGGCACCTTTGCCACGGCGGCAAAGAAGCTGCCCATGCCCACCAGGGCGAAGGGGGTGCTGTCGTGGATCACGGAGGGGAACAGGTGCTGCATGACCACCCCAAAGGCCCCACCCAGCATGGCTCCGATCACCAACGAGGGAGCAAACACACCCCCCGAGCCGCCCGATCCAATGGTCAGGGCCGTGGCCAGGATCTTGAGGAGTGCAATGCCCAAAAGCAGCCCCAGGGTGAGTTTGCCCAGAAGGGCCAACTGCAACCAGCCATAGGAGGTACCGAGCACATAGGGGAAAACCAAGAGAATGAGGCCCAGCAGAAAGCCCCCTACCATGGGCTTGATGTGGTTCGGCACCTGCCACGCGCGGAACAGGTCGCGGGTGCCGTAGAACACCTTGACGTACACGAATCCAAAGGGGACCAGCACCAACCCCAGAAGGCCAAAGAAGGGCAGTTCCACCACCGAGAAACTGTAGGGATGGGTACGGAAAATGGGGGTAAAGGAGTACACCAGGCCAAACACGCTGTAGGCGAAGATGGCGGAGATGATGGAGGGAACCACGGCGTCTGATTCAAAATCAGGCCGGCTGTAGAGCACCTCTACAGAGAACAGGGCCCCGCCCAAGGGGGCACGGAAGATGGCGCCAATGCCTCCTCCCACGCCCGCGATGGTCAGGATCCTGCGATCCCGCACCGGCAACCGCAGCACCCGTGCGAGCACAGAGCCAAAACCTGCACCGATCTGAGCGATGGGTCCTTCGCGGCCTGCCGAGCCTCCGGTGCCGATGGTAATCGCACTGGCAAGCACTTTGATCACCGGCACAATGGGCCGGATCAGGCCGCCACGGCGGTGAAACGCCTCAATCACCGCATCGGTACCGTGTCCCTCTGCCTCCGGGGCAAAGGTGTACACCAGGAACCCGGTGATCAACCCTCCGAGGGTGGGGACCACCAGCAGGAGCCAGCGGTGGGCCACATGAAAGGTGAAGGTGTCGGGTACACCCCCCTCACCGGCCGGTAGTGGCATCACCACGCCCACCCATTCCCCCAAAGCCCAGTGGTGGATTACCCCCAGGAGCCAGTGGAAAAACACGGCCCCCAACCCCGCAACGATCCCCACCAGCCCGCCTAAAAACAACCACTTCCCCAATAGGCGGAACTGGATGGCGTGGAGAAACTCTTGGAGTGCCTTCACTTTGCCCTTAGATGATGCAGGGCTGGCGCCACAATCTCAAGGAATTGCCGAAGTTTCATCGTTTTCCCCTGCCTGGGAGGCGGGGCCTGCGAGTACGGTCAGGTGGTTGGACCTTCTATGGGGATCGGCGACGGATTCCCAGGCCGGGCCGTTGGGGTAAGTGAAGCGTTCCGTGGGAGATCCAGGCTCCCTCAAAGGGGTCGTCGGCCAAAAGGTAGGCACCATCCAGGTCCACGGCGTCCACCAAGGAGGCCAGATGGGCTGCCGCGGTGATGGCCACCGAGGTCTCCACCATACACCCCAGCATGATCCGCAGGTGGAAGGCGCGGGCGACGGCCACCATGCGCAGGGCTTCTCTGAGCCCTCCACTTTTGGCCAGTTTGATGTTGATGCCGTCCACTCGGCCCACCAGGTGGGGAAGGTCTCGGGTGGTGTGCACGCTCTCGTCGGCGAACACGGGGATCGGACTGCGGGCGGTCACATAGGCCAAGCCTTCCCAATCCTCCGGCGACACGGGTTGTTCCACCAGTTCCACCCCCAGGTCCGCCATGGCGTGGATCTTTCGCAGGGCCTCCTTGGGCTGCCAGGCACCGTTGGCGTCCACTCGGAAGGGTTTGTCCGTGTGACGACGGAGTTCTTGAAGGATCTCCAGATCGTTGGGCATTCCCACCTTGATCTTGTACACCGGAAAATCGGGATGGGCCCGAAGGTCCTGCACCATTTCCTCCGGAGTTCCAAGGCCGATGGTATAGGAGGTGGGCATGGGCTTGCCCGAGAGGCCCAGAAGCCGGTACAACGGTACCCCCAGTTCCTGGGCGATATGGTCGTACAGGGCCATCAGAACAGCGTTCTTGGCCGAGGTGTACCCCGCTGCCAACCGATGAAGGCGGGCCTCTATGCCCTCCAGGTCAAAGGGATCTTCGCCCAACACCCCTTGAGCCTCCCGGAGAAAGGCCAGCACACCCTCAAATGTATCGCCGTGCGACTGATATACCGCCGCTTCGCCCACGCCCCGTCCGATGTACACCAGGATGACCGTCTTTTCCGCCGTGGTGGCCCGCGAGATGGCAAAGGGCCGAGCCGGATGAATCTGAAGGATCTCCCAACGAATCTCCACGGTGCCTCCTTTCGGCCGCCAATTATACGCGGCCAGGGTTCCCCAATGCTTTACAATGTTGGTCAAGATGGTTCAAAAAGGAGGAAGGCATGCTGCACGTCACCCTGAAGGGACATCCCGTAAAGATCGGAGGCGACCAAACGGTTCAGGTCGGTGAGGCGGCGCCACCCGTGGTGGTGGTCACCCAGGATCTCCAGGAGAAGATCGTGGGCGGAGCCACAGGTAAGGTGCACGTGCTCATCAGCGTCCCCTCGCTGGACACCGAGGTGTGCGCTCTGGAAGCAAAGCGTTTCAATGAAGAACTCGCCGCCTTTGGCGACGCTGTAGAGGGCACGGTCATCTCCATGGATCTGCCCTTTGCCGCCCGACGCTTCTGCACCGCCGAAGGGATTGAAAACGTGGAAGTGGCTTCGGACTTCCGTGATCGGGCCTTTGGCCGCGCCTACGGCGTGGTGATCCTGGAGGGCCCCCTCCAGGGGCTCTTGGCCCGAGTGGTGTTCGTAGTGAACCCAGAGGGCCGTGTGGTGTACAAACAGGTGGTGCCCGAAATCACCCACGAACCCAACTACGAAGACGTGCTCCTCGTCGTTCGCCAACAGCTTTGAGGCACACCCCTATCGCCTTTCCCCATCCCTTTTCTCAGGGACATCCAGGCATTCGCCCTGGAAAACCAGGGGCCAGTCGCATCCCCCGGGGGTTGTGGCCGAGGAGGCTCCTCAGGTCCCCACCATCCCAGGATCCAGGGAGAGGATCACGGGGCCGGCCACCAACTTGGGGTAGAAATCCGTGGACTTTTGGGGAAGCACCAGGCCGTTCCATGCCACCCGGGCCACGGTTTCCGGTGCCAATGCGGGCAAGATGAACCCGGCATCAGCGCCCCCGTGCCGCACCCGGCGAAGCACCTCGCGCACCTCCCGCACGTACTCGGTTTTTCGGGGAGCCAGTTCCTTGAGCAGGAAATCGTGTAGGATGTAAACCGGCAAACGTCGGAACTCCCGCGGTAGATGGGCCATGTGGGGATCCAACTCCGGCCGCGCCCGGAGGAGGAAGGTGCCCTCGGGCAGGACCAACACCAGTGCTTGGCGCAGCTCCTGGAGAAGTACCGTGCGAGCGTTGACCTCTTGCTCCGAGAGTCTGAAGATGTCAAAACACCCTCGGCACCGCCGTTTCAGAGCCGCAAAGTCCACACCGTACACCACCCGATGGGTGGGCAGCACGAACAGGGCAGGATCCCCGTAGGGGATGAGTTCAATGAGCAAGAAGGGGAATCCGTGGGTTTGGGCATAGGCCACGGCAGCCTCCACGCGGTGGTGCCCATCGGCCAGCACCATCTCGGAAAGGGAAACCGCCTGGATCCGATGCTCAGGAACCCGAACCCGCCAATACCGGTGTCCATGCCCGAACTCGTCCTCGCCCTCAAACACTGGCGGGCCCAACCGATCAAAGTCCTGCAACTGGAAGGCATCCGCGGGGTAGATCACCATTACGGGCGCGAACTGCTTGCGGGTGGTTTCCAAAAGACGGAGATGGAACTGGATCCCCTCTGGAAAGGTGTTCTCGTGCGGGTACAACAGATCCAGCCCCAGGCGGTACAGGGCCAAAAGCCCCCGACGGGTGTACTCGTGGCCAAACAAACGGAAGGTGTGTTCGTGCAGGTAAAAGTGGGGGCGGTTATCGGCCAGGAACCACCCTTGCTGGAGCCACTGCCGGGTCGCCCTCTCGGCTCCGTAGGTTTCAGCATCCTGAACAAACCGCAGGATCATGGAGCCCCAGGGCGAATCCTGGGATCGCTGCTGAAGGGTGGCGTAGTAGGATTCCATCCGCAGCAGCACCTGCTGAGGCGTGAAGTGGACCGCTGAGGGCAAAAGGGCCCGAAAGGGGCGTAAAGGTGGGGAAGCACTCATGACGATGCCAAAAGGCGCACCAGGGTTTGGGCCAAGGTCACCGCGGCCCGCACCTGGCCCTCGTGGGTTTGAGCCCCAATATGGGGGGTAAGGACCACATGGGGCAGGGTCCGCAGGGGATGGTCCGGGGGCAGCGGCTCGGACTCGTACACATCCAGGCCTGCACAGGCCACGTGCCCCTTTTGGAGGAACTCCACCAAGTCGTCCTCTTTCACCACACCCCCTCGCGAGGTGTTGATGAGGATCACTCCAGGGCGGGTTTGCTCCAGGGTTTCCCGGCGGATCAGATGACGGGTTTCCGGGGTAAGGGGAACGTGGAGGGTGAGGATGTCAACAGTTTGGAGCAGCCTCTCCCAGGGCACCAGTTCCACGAAGGGGGCTTCGTGAATCAAGGGATCGTATCCCAACACCCGACACCCAAAGGCCTGGAGCCGCCGAGCCACCTCCTGGCCAATGCGGCCGCACCCCACGATCCCCACGGTTTTCCCATAGAGTTCCTGGCCTTTCAAGGCCTTTTTGGCCCATTGGCCCTGCTGCATGGATCGGTGGGCCTCACAGATCCTTCGCAGGCAGGCAAGCATCAACCCGATGGTCAATTCGGCCACGGCCACCGAGGTGGCACCTGGCGTGTTCACCACCTGGATCCCCAAAGACCGGGCTGCGGTCACATCAATGTTGTCCAAACCTACGCCGGCTCGGCCCACCACCTTCAATCGCTTGGCTGCCTGCAGGATTTCGGCCGTTACCCGTGTGGCACTCCGAACGATCAGGGCATCGTAGGCCCCAATGTGCTCCTGCAGAAGATCCCCTTTCCACTCCGGTTGAACGTCCACCTGGTGGCCGGCCTGTTTCAGGATCTCCACCCCCTCGGGTGCGATGGGGTCGGTGATCAGGATGCGTGCCATGTCTATGCCTCCAGGCCCAGAATCTCGTTGAGGGTGCTCAGGAGCTCGGCCAATTCCTCTGGGGTGAGGTCTCCCATGTGGCCGATGCGGAAGGTTTTTTCCTTGAGCCTGCCGTAGCCGTTGGAGATGGCAAAGCCTCGCTGGGCCAATGCCCGGTTGAGGTCCTGGACGGAGATGCCCCGGGTGTTCACCACGGTGGTCACCGTGGGTGACTCATAGCCGGGCTCTGCAAACAGGGCGAAGTGCTTGCGGGCCCAGGCTTGGGCCATCTCGGCCATCCGGCGGTGCCGTGCATAGCGCCGTTCCAGGGTTTCCTGCTGGATCCGTTCCAATTGATGCTGGAGGGCATAGAGCAGAGAGATGGCCGGTGTGGCCGGGGTTTGGTGTCGTTCCCGGTAGTACTTCCACTGGGTCAGGAAGTCAAAGTAGTATCCACGGTTTTCCACGGTTTTGGCCTTTTCCAGTGCCCGCTCGCTCACCAGGGTCACGGTGAGCCCAGGGGGCAGGGCAAAGCACTTTTGGGTGCTGGCCAGTACCACGTCCAGGCCCCATCCATCCACATCCAAGGGGGCACCCATCATGGAGCTCACGGCGTCCACCAGCACCAGGGTATCCGGGCTTTTCTCGTGGACCACTTGTGCGAGTTCCCGCACGGGGTTCATCACCCCGGTGGAGGTTTCGTTGTGGGTAAGCAAAACGGCCTCGTACTTTCCGGGTTCCAGGCGCTCGGCCAGCATCTCGGGTTTGATGGCTTTCCCCCAGTCCACCTCCAGGGTATCCACCTCCTTGCCGTTGGCCCGGGCAATCTGGGCCCACCGCTGGGAAAAGGCGCCGTTGATGGTGGAGAGCAAACGTCGCTGCACCACGTTCCGCACGGCGCCCTCCATCACCCCAGTGGCTGAAGAGGTGAAGATGAGCACCTGGGCCTGGGTTTGAAAGAGCTGTCGGAGGGTTTCGGTAACGGTGTAGAAGAGCTCGGAGAACTCTTGGGATCGGTGTCCGACCATGGGGCGCACTTGGGCCCGAAGCACCTCCTCGCGCACCTCGGTAGGGCCAGGGATGAAGAGCTTTTTGTGCATGAAAAGCCTCCTTTGTAAGGTTCCAAAGTATAGATGGGCCCTTACAGGGGAACAACCGAAAAGGAGGGGGCCCCCGGGGGTTCTCCGGCAAAGGCTATGGAAACCTTCGGTAAGGCCAAAGGGCTTCCGGATTTCCTCTTTCGGAGAGGATCCCTTAGAGGAGGATTTGCTGGCGTCCGCTGGAGATCGGGGTCTTTGCTTGACATCCCCCAGAGGGCCATGTATAACTTCCCACCGTTACGCTCATCTGGAGCAAGAAGAAGGAGGTTACCCGGATGAAACGGCTTTTGTGGGTAGTGCCGTTGGTGTTCACACTCGCAATGGTGGCGACCACCGGCTGCGGCCCCAAGATGGCGAGTCAGGAAACGCTGAACCAGCTTGAGGAGTGTCAGCAGGCCGTAGCCAGTGCCAAAGCGAAGGCAGCGGAGCTGGAAGCGAAGATCGCCCAACTGAAACAGCAGATTCCCCAGGCTCAGCAGGAGATCCAGCAGTTGGAAGCCGAGCGCGATTCTCTCCGTCAGTGGTTGCAGATCCTGGAGCAGGGGTACTAAGGAGGAGAGGTCATGAAGCGGATCCTTTGGATTTTGCCGATGCTTTTGGTGGTTTCCTGGGCCCATGCCGAAGAGAAGAAGCTCACCGAGGAGGAGGCCCTGCAGCAGCTCCAGGGGTGCCAGTCGGAGCTGCAGCAGGTGCAGGCCCAGGTGCAACGCCTGGAGGCCGAGCTTCAGCAGGTGCAGAACCAGATCAACGCCCTGACGCCGAAGAAACAGTCCATCCAGCAGGAGATAGAGAACCTGAAGGCCGAGATTGCCAAGTATCCCAGCGAGTACACGGTGCAGCGGGGAGACTACCTTTCCAAGATCGCAGGGATGCGGTACATCTACAACAACCCCAAGGCGTGGCCCCGCATTTACCGGGCCAACCGGGACAAGATCAAGGACCCGAATCTGATCTATCCCGGCTGGGTGCTCTACATCCCCCACGGCATTGAGAAGTCCATTGAGGTCATTCCGGGTGACAACCTTTGGAAAATCGCAGGGTTCAGTTGGATTTACAACAACCCGCGGTTGTGGACCCGGATTTACGAAGCCAACCGCGACAAGATCCGGGATCCTGACCTGATCTATCCGGGTCAGGTGCTGGAGATCCCTCGCGATTGATTCTGCGTCTTTGGCGGCCCTCCCTGCCCTTCCTTGCGTAGGGAGGGCCGTTTTGCATTACAATCCGAAAGCACGGCCATGGAGCGGCGGATCACCCTGGAGCACATTGAACCCCTGAGACTTACCGGTGTGGGGGAGCGCAACATTCAGGCGCTCCGCCAGGCCCTGAAGGCCTCCATTGTGGTGCGGGGGCAAGAGATCATCCTTCAAGGGCCCGAGGACGAGGTTCGCCGGGCCGAAGAAGTGCTCCGCCGCCTGATCCGCCGGGTGGAACACAAGGGCTACGTGCTGGAGGAGGACGTTCAGGCTCTCCTGCGTGAGGTGCAACACGAGCCGTCGGCCCCAGTCGCTCCCTCCTCGCTGGAGATCATCACACCCAAAAAGCGGATTGTACCCAAAACCCCCAACCAAGAACGCTACCTCCGAGCCATTCTGGAAAACCATGTGGTGGTGGGAATCGGGCCTGCCGGCACTGGCAAAACCTACCTCGCGGTGGCCATGGCCGTGAAGTTCCTGCTGGAGAAACGGGTAGAGAAGATCGTGCTCACCCGACCGGCCGTGGAGGCGGGCGAGTCCTTGGGCTTTCTGCCCGGTGATTTCCAGGAGAAAATCAACCCTTATCTGACCCCTCTGTACGATGCGTTGTACTCCATGCTTCCCGCCGACCGGGTGCGGCGGCTCATGGAAACCCGGGTAATTGAAGTGGCCCCTTTGGCCTACATGCGAGGCCGCACCCTACAGGACGCCTTCCTGATCTTAGACGAAGCCCAAAACACCCGCGCGGTCCAAATGAAGATGTTCCTCACCCGCATCGGTCCCCGTACCAAGGTGGTGATCACCGGAGACATCACACAGATTGACCTGCCCAAGGAGTCCAACTCCGGCCTGGTGGAGATCCAACGGATCCTGAGGGACATCCCGGGCATCGTATTCATCCACTTCGGGCCGGAGGACGTGGTGCGCCACGAACTGGTGCGGAAGATCGTGGAGGCCTACGAACGCCGCGAACGTGAACGGCAACAGGCCCCGACCGAGGGGGAAGAAAACGCATGAATGCGGGCGTTTCTTTTCCCACCCTGGTGGTGGAAGCGGGTTTTCTGTTCACCCTGGTGCTCTACTTCTGGCTCACCCGGGAACAGCGTCCCCTCTCCAAGGCCCGAGTGGCTGCCCTGCTGGTGGCCCTGGCGGTACCCCTTACCGTGGGGCTCCTGCTGAGCCCCCAGTACCCCATGTTCACCCTGGTGCCCTTTCTGGCCGTGATGGTCCATATGACCCTGGACCTGGAAACGGCCCTGCTCCTCTCGCTCGTGGCCTCGGGCGCCTTGGCCGCTCTGCTCCCAGGCACCTGGTCCCCCTTTGCCCTACTGGTGTACAACACCTTTGTGGGCTGGACCGCTGCCTTCGCCGCCACCTACTTCCACGACCGATACTCCATCTACCGCATCGTGGTGGTGGTGGCCGCTGTGGCCGGCCTCTTGGCCTTCGTTTTCTGGGTGGACCAGGTGAACCCGGTCAAGATCGCCACCTGGGCTACCCTCTCGGCCCTGATCTCTGGCCTGACAGTGCTGGGGGTTTTGCCCCTCTACGAGCGGTTTTTCCAGGTGTCCACCGACTTCCTGCTCCTGGAACTCTCCAACACCAACGCCCCCTTGCTGCGGGAGTTGGCCCAGCGGGCTCCCGGCACCTTTACCCATAGCCTCAATGTGGCCCACCTGGCCGAGGCGGCTGCCCGTGCTCTGGGGCTGAACCCCCTGCTGGCCCGGGTAGCGGCCCTGTACCACGATATCGGCAAACTCAAGAACCCCCATCTTTTCATTGAGAACCAAATCGGTGCCGAAAACCCCCACGATGCCCTTCCCCCGGAGGAGAGTGTTCGGATCCTGGTGGACCACGTGCGCGAGGGACTACGCCTGGCCCAGCAGTATGGGCTCCCGCGCGAGATCGTCGGGGTGATCCAAAGCCATCACGGCACCTCCCTGATCCGCCCCTTCTTCGCCAAAGCCTTGGAATCCCAAGGGGATGCCCAGGAGGCAGCGTACCGCTACCCCGGCCCCAAACCCCGCAACAAACTGGAGGCCATCGTGATGCTGGCCGATTCCGTGGAGGCCGCCATCCGTAGCCTAAGGAACCCCACCCTATACGAGATCCGCACCATGACCCACCAGGTGCTGGAAGGCAAGTGGAACGAAGGCCAACTGGACGACACCGACCTCACCCGCCGCGATCTGGGCCTCATTGAAGAGGCCTTTCTCCAGGCATTAAAGGGCATTTTTCACCCCCGCATTGAGTACCCCGAGGTGGGCCAATGAACCTGGTGAACCACCAGAACGCCTATCCCCTTCCCCCCAGAATCCTCCAACGGATGGAACAGAAACTCCGGGAATACGTCCAGCGATACGGGCTCCGGTCTGCCACCGTGGTGCTGGTGGACGACGCGTACATCACCACCTTAAACCAGCAGTTCCTGGGCCGGCCGCGGCCCACCAATGTGTTGGCCTTTGACTTGGGCGATGAGGCCGAAGTGTACGTGTCCACCGAAACCACAGCCCGAGAGTTCGGGCCTGAAAACCTGGTGGTAGGGCTCCTGTACTACGCTGTCCACGGGCTGCTGCACCTTTCAGGCTACGACCACAAGGTCCGGAGCCGTGCGGCCGAGATGGAACGCCTCCAACAAGAGGTTTTGGCCGATCTGGAGGCCACCTTCTCCCCCAAGGACTCCGCAGGTGCGTGAACCATGAACCGCTGGTCCCTTCCTCGGCGAACCCCTGGCCCAAGCCCCTGAGGTAGAGCGTCATGTTGCTGATGCACCTGGGCATTCTGGCGGTACTGCTCTTCTTCTCCTTCGTGTTTTCCGGCTCAGAGATCGCCTATTTCACCCTTTCGCGCAAACACCTGTACGAAGAACCCGGTCGGATCGGCCGATGGATGCGCCAACTCCTGGCCAAGCCCCATCGGTTCCTGGTGATGGTGCTCACCGCCAACCTGGCGGTCAACTCCTTTGCCTCTTCCCTGTACTCGGTGCTCACCGGCCTGTACTTCGCCTTTTTGGTGGAACCATGGAAAACCGTGTGGGACGTGATCTCCTTCACTCTGGTGCTGTTGTTGGTGTCCGAGGTCTCGCCTAAGGCCCTGGCCCTCACCTATCCCCGCACCTTCGCCCGCTGGAGCGCAGCCATCAACCTGGTGGTGTACTACCTGCTATCGCCGCTCCTGGTGCCCCTTTCGGCCCTGGTGGCCTGGCTGTCCCGCTTCGGCATCCAGGCCCAGCCCCCTTTGACCGAGGAGGAGATCCTCCAACTGGTGCGAGGGTCCCAGGAACCCGCTCTCAAACTCCTGGAACGGGGCGTGCTGTTCCTCTCCCACACGGTGCAGGACATCGCCACCCCCCGCAAGGAGATCAAGGCCCTGCCCTACGAGGCCACCCTGGAGGAGGCATTGGACCTGTTCCGGGCTACCCGCCACAGCCGGTTCCCGGTGTTCCAGGGCACCTTGGACCACGTGGTGGGGTTCATTGAGATCCCGCAGATCATGCGCAGCGGCACCCAAGACTTCCAAACACCGATCCGTCGGTTCCTGCAGCGTCCCCTCTTCGTACCCGAGTCCCTGAACCTGCTTCAGTTTGTGCGGAAGTTCCGCGCTGCCGGTGCCCGAATGGCCATCGTGGTGGACGAGTACGGGGGCACCGATGGCCTTGTGACCATGGGCGATATCGCCCGCTTCTTCTTCGGCACCTTGGCCGAAGAGTTTGAGGAGGAACCCCTGCTCATCAAACGGGTGGGTCCCCGCGACTTTATCCTGCCCGGCGACTTAGAACTCAGCCGTTTTGCAGAGATCACGGGCGTGAACCTCGGCGACGCCGGCACGCTGTCGGCCCTGATCCTGGAACACTTGGGCCGCATCCCTCGGGAGGGCGAGGCTATTACCATCGGCAACGTGGAGTTCTTCGTGCTGGCCAAGGAGGGCGAAACCCTCACCCGTCTGAAGGTGCACCTCAAGGAGGCACCCCATGGCTGAGATCGTGGTCTTCATGTTCAGCATCTTGGGCGTCGCCGTGATCGCTGCCTATGAGATCGCTTACATCGTGCGGGAAAAGGGGGTGATCGCCCAATGGTTCCGCTCACCCCTCAAGGAGTTCGTACAAAACCCTCACCGGGTCATCATCACAGTGCTTTTCGGCATCAACCTCTTCAGCGTGTTGGCTGCGGTGGTCCTCACACGCTGGACCCTGCGCTTCGGCCAAGAGGGCATCGCCGTGCTGGTGGCCGGCACCCTAACCACCTTCTTTGTGGTGTTCTTCGGCGAGATCCTGCCCAAGAGCATCGCCCGGCTGAACCCCGACCGGTACATCCGACGGTTAACCCCGCTGATCTACGGCATCTACCGAGGGTTCCAGCCCCTGGTGCACGTGGTGGAACGGGTGGTGTACCGAAACCTGGAGGGCCGCGGAGAATACTCCCTCACCGATGAGATTGAAGCCCTCCTGTGGAAGGGGCGCTGGGAAAAGAAGGACCTGGATCCCGACGAGTTCCAGTTCCTGGAGCGCACCCTGCACTTTTTCCAGGAGCCTGTAAAAAACCTAATGATCCCCATCCGCAGGATTTTTGCTGTGGAAATCTCCACACCACCAAAAGAAGTTTTGAAAATTCCAGAGGTGTACACTCTGGAACGGTTCCCCGTGTATCGGGAGCGCCTTGACCAAATCGCAGGAATCGTTCATATTAAAGACCTCTTCGGCGTTCAGGAACACGATTCCCTGGAGGATTTCCTTCGCCCGGTGGCCTTCGTGTTTCGCGACTGGACCGTGGATAAAGTGGTCCAGCAGATGCGCAAAGAGGGGGTAACCTTCGCCGTCGTGGTGGATGAATTCGGGAACGCTGTAGGCATGGTCAACCTTGACCTCATACTGGAAGGATTAACCGGTGAAGCAGAAAGTCCTCACCAAGATCGACAAACTCCTGGAGATCGTTGAGGTTCTCCAAAGAACCCACGATCCCCGGCGAATCGCGGTTTTCCTGTCCAACAAACACCCCCAAGACGTGGCAAAGGTGCTGGAACGCCTGCCCTCGGACCTCCGGGTGCAGGTGTTCCGTTACCTTCCCAATGAACTCCAGGCCGAAGTCCTCATCTACCTGGAAGAACAGCCCTTAGAGGAGATTTTGGAGACCCTCTCCGATCAAGACCTCTACCAACTCGTGGAAGAAATGGACGCCGACGACGCCGCCGACTTCCTGGGGGAACTGGACCAAGAGGAACGGGAGAAGATCCTGTCGCTGGTAGACGAGGAAGACCGCCAAGAGCTCCAAGAACTCCTTACCTACCCCGAGAACACCGCCGGCGGCCTGATGAGCAAGGAGTTCCTCGCCTTGCCCGAGGATACCACCGTGCGCGAGGCTCTAAAACGGGTGAAGGAATGGGAAGAGGACATCTCCCTCATCTTCGTCACCGATCAAAAGGGCCGCTTCAAGGGCGTGGTTCCCCTCCGAGACCTCATTGATGCCCCGGACGACCGCCGCATTGGCGTGCTGGTCAAAGAAATCCCCACCGTACCCGCCACCATGGACCAGGAAGAGGTGGTACGGGTGTTTGAAAAGTACGACCTCTTTTACCTGCCCGTGGTGGACGAAGCGGATCGCCTGCTGGGCGTGATCACGGTGGACGACATCCTGGACGTTCTGGAAGAGGAGGCCTCGGAGGACATCGCCCGCCTGTCCGGCCTCAGCCGCATTGAGAGCCTGCTGCTGCCCCCATGGAACTCGGCCCGCGCCCGAATTCCCTGGCTTCTCGCCAACCTGGGCACCGCCTTCCTGGCCTCCGCAGTGGTGAGCCTCTTCAAAAACGCCATTGACGCCTTCGCCTACCTGGCGGTGTTCATGCCCGTGATCGCAGGCATGGGAGGCAACGCCGGGATCCAAGCCCTGGCCCTCACCGTGCGATCCTTGGCCCTGGGCGAGATCAGCCGAAGGGATGCCACCCGCATCATCCTCAACGAGTTCCTCACTGGCCTGATGGTGGGCCTCGTGGTGGGCACCGCCTCCGGCCTTATCGCCTGGCTCTGGGTGGGAAAACCCCTCTTCGGCCTCCTGGTGTTCGCCGCCCTGCTGGCCAATATGGTGGTGGCCTGCATCGCGGGGTTCCTGGTGCCCTTGGCCATCAAAGCCCTGGGTGGCGATCCAGCCACCGCCTCCGGCGTGATCGTCACCACCTTTACCGACGTCACCGGCTATTTCTTCTTCCTGGGCCTCTCCACCCTGTTCCTGAAAACCCTCACCGGCTGACCCCACCCTCGCCTGTATCTTTAGGGCATGCGGGTGATCTTCACGGATCTGGATGGCACCCTGCTGGACTCCTCATACCGCTTTGACGCCGCCCGGCCAGCCCTCGCCTGCTGCCATACCCTCAGGGTTCCTTTGACGGCGGTATCCAGCAAAACCCTCTCGGAAATGGTGCTCTGGGCTCAACCCTTGGGCCTGACAGCCCTCGTGTACGAAAACGGGTTCGGTATTGCCCTGCAGGAAGCCACCCCTCCCTGGCTGAAACCCCGTACACTTCGTCGCTTCGGCTATCACCCCCGGGGCACAGGCCCGTGGTTCCTATGGGAACAGGAATTTCCAGATCTCTGGGAACAGATCCAACGGATCCTGGCACGGTTCCCCAAGGACCAGGTTCGCCCCGCCACAGAACTCTCCGAGGACACCTGGGTGCAAATCACCGGCCTTCCCCGCGAGATGGTTCGCCGGGCCCGAAACCGCCGAGGGGTTCCTCCCCTGTGGGTGGCCCCTGAGCTTCGGGCCCGGGTGGCACACACCTTCCGTGAGGCCGGGTTTCGGGTGGGTGAAGGCCGGCACTTCATCACCGTGGCCCCCTACGACAAGGGAACCGCCGTCCAAGCCCTGGTGGCCGCAGTGCGTGCCCGGCACCCCCACGCCCAATTCCTGGCCCTGGGCGACCAACCCGCCGATGAGGCCATGGCCCCCTTTGTAGACCGCTTCGTGAAGGTCCACGGACCCGAACAGTGGAACCAGGTGGTTCTCCGCTGGCTCTCCTGTCCGCCGGAGGGGTTGCCATGAGCCTCTGGATCGGACTGCTGTTGGCCTTTCTGGAGATCCACGGCCTGGTGGGGCGGGAAACCCTGCACGTTGAGGCCCTGCCCACCCTCCACCACTGGGGCGGCACCCTGCTCATGAACTTGGGCACCACCCAGGGCGATGTCCTGGTGCTACGGCTCCAGGGAACCCTGATGGTTCAGGCCACCCAGGGCGATCTCCCAGGCCCCTTTGGCGGTGCCCAGGTGACACCCGTGGAAGCTTGGGCCCCGGAAACCCTCCGCCTATGGCACTGGGACGACCTTACCACCTCCGGTTCCTATCGCCAAGCCCAAGCGTGGCTGGCCCTACAGGCCGTCTCCCTGGAGTACCGTTGGCGACAACTCGCTGGGGAGATCGGGCGGTTCCCCGTGGCCCTTGGCCTCAACCCCTGGTTCTCAGTGCTGGATCCGTTTCGGCTCTATCCCCGACAGTGGCCCCTCCTGGAATACTCCGGCGTGGATGGCCTTCGCTGGACCCTCCGCTCGGCCTCCAGCGAAGGCCAGGTCTTCTGGATCCCTGCCCGCTCCGATACCACCCGCTGGGGCGCAGTGTTTCACCTGTACCTGCCCTGGTGGGACGCCGTGGGGCAGGTGCTGCGGCTCCACCACGAAACCCACTGGGGTGCGGGGGCTCAGGGAAATTTGCTGGAGGGTGTGCTTCGTGTGGAGGCCACTTGGATCCAGAGGCCCGAGAACCCTGAAGGTCGCTTTGCCCTCCAGGTGTCCTACAGCCGATCCTGGGAACCCGGCACCCTGGACGCAACCCTCCTGTTCTCCCAAGACCCCCGCTATTTGGGCGGGCCTGGAGAGGGCTCCCCTCGGTGGATGGTCTCCTGGACCACCGAACGGGAACGCTGGGGCGGCCTGCTGGGTGTGGATCATGCCCAACGCCACACTGGCCTCTGGGCCGAAGCCCATTATTGGCTCTTCCCCTGGCTGCGGGTGTTCGCTCTGGGGCTCTACCACCAGGGGAACTCGCTCTCGGGATCCCATGCATCTGTGGGGCTTTCGTGGTATCCTTAAGGCATGATGCCCCTTCTTCTACTGCTTTTGGCCCTCTCCCCCCAAGAACTGGTGCAACGGGTGGAGAACCTGCTGCGGAGTTCCACGTCGGTGGGAGAGTACCAAATGGAGATCCTGCGGCCCCGGTTTCACCGCACCCTCAGGTTTCGGTTCTGGGACGATCGGGCAGGTGACCGCTCCCTGGTGCTCATCCTGGAGCCTCCCAAGGACCGGGGCACGGTGTTTCTCAAAATCCAAACCGACCTGTGGATGTACCTTCCTCGCGTGCGTCGCACCGTACGGATCCCGCCTTCCATGATGATGAACGCCTGGATGGGCAGCGATTTCACCAACGACGATGTGGCCCGCAGCAGCTCCCTTTCCCGTGATTACCTTCCTCAACTGTTGGATCAGCGGGGCGACACGGTATGGCTGGAGCTTACCCCCAAACCGGAGGCTCCGGTGGTATGGGATCGCATCGTGCTCAAGATGCTTCTGCCCAACCTGCCTTTGGAAGAACACTACTACAACGCCCGGGGCGAGGAGGTGCGGGTCATCACCTTCAGTGAGGTCAAAACCCTCCACGGCCGACGGTTGCCCACGGTGCTGGAGGCCGTACCCTTGAACCGTCCGGGGCACCGCACCGTGCTCCGCCTCTTGGACGTGCAGTTTGATGTGCCCATGAAAGACTCGTGGTTCCAGGTAACCCGCCTGGAGGAGATCAGCACCCGAGGAGGTCCGTAGGCCGCCATGGGGCTCCTCCTGCGAATGGCCTTCCGCAACCTATGGCGACACCGCACCCGCATGGTGGTCACCCTGGTGGCCGTGGGATTCAGCGCCGCCTTCGTGTTCGTGAACTTCACCCTGATTGAAGGAAGCCACGCCTCCATGCTCATGAATCTCCTTCAAAGCGGACGATACGGCTCGGTTCAGGTGTACCATCCCGAGTACAAGGACACCCCCACCCTGTGGAACAGCCTGAGTTTTGCCCCAGACCTGTGGAAACGCGTGCAGTCATTGCCTCGGGTGGTTCAGGTGGCTCCCAGGATCCGCTCGGCCGGCCTCGTGGCCGCAGGCCCCAACTCCCTGGGTGTGGGGCTCCTGGCCCTCCAATGGGCCGCCGACAGTGGGCTCAGCCCCCTTTTTGTGGTGCAAGGGCGACGGTTCCGGCCCGGGGAAACCGCCCTGATGATCAGCGAGAAACTGGCCCAAAGCCTTAAGGTGTCCGTGGGCGATACCGTGGTGCTGATCACCCAAGACGCCTACGGCTCCCTGGCGGTGGATCTGTTTCCCGTATGCGGGCTGTATCGGTCCGGCAACCCCGATGCCGACCCCTTCCTTGCCCTCTTGGACCTCCAAGCAGCCCAGGCGTTCCTGGCCATGCCCGACCAGGTCACCGAGGTGGCCCTCTGGACCACCGATTTCGTGAACCCCGCTCCCACGGCTCGCGCCGTGCAGCGAATCCTGGGCCCAGAGGCGCACGTCCTCACCTGGAAACAGGATCACCCGGAGATTGATCAGCTCCTCAAGCTGGACTCCGGTGGGGGATGGGTGGTGGTGTATATGCTGGTGTTCCTGGTGGTGCTCATCGTGCTGAGCACCCTGTACATGAATGTGGTGGAACGGATCCGCGAGTTCGGCGTGATGATGGCCTTGGGGGTTCGGCCCCAATGGATCCGCTGGATCGTGCTCCTGGAGAGCCTCTGGATCGCCACCCTCGGCAGCCTCTTGGGGCTCGCCGTGGGCCTGGGCCTCTCCTGGTACCTACGAATCCACCCCCTGGTGTTCCGCATGGAGGGCGCCGGAGAACTCTTCGGGCTTTCTCAGGTGGAGATCTCCACCCGAATCCTGCCCAGCCACTTCGGGTACACCCTGCTGCTGGTGTTCGTGCTCAGCCTTCTGGGTGGCCTTTTGCCCGCCCGAAAGGCGGCATCCTTGAAACCGGCGGAGGCCCTACGCCATGTTTAAACTGGCGTGGCGAAACCTCTGGCGGAATCGTCGCCGCACCACCCTGGCCCTGGTCATGGTGGCCGCAGGGTTCTCCTTCCTGCTGCTTTACTACGCCTTCATGCTGGGCTATCTCGTGAACCTCCAGGAGAACCTGGTGTCTTCCTTCGTGGCCGATCTGCAGGTGAAGCACCGCGAATACACGGAACTCCGACCGTTAGAACACCTATTGGCCCAGCCGGATTCCCTTCGGGATGCCCTGCTCTCGCTCCCCGGTGTCCGAGCAGCCTCGCCCCGACTGCTCCTCCAAGGGATGGTGAGCACCGCCGATTTCTGGCAAAACGTGGAGGTGGTGGGCGTGGTGCCCTCCCACGAACAGGGGGTGTCTTCCTGGGCCCGGCATGTGCACCCTGGCGCCTTTCCCTCGGATACGGAACACCGGTGGATCCTGCTGGGAGGAAAGGTGGCCAAACGCCTCAAAGCCCAAGTGGGTGATCGGGTGGTGGTCATGACCCAGGCCCAGGACGGCAACATTGAAGCCCGAAACCTCTGGGTAAAGGGCATTCTGCGGATCCCTGGGCTGGACCAAGGGCTCGTGGTGGTCCACCGCGCCGATGCCCAAGCCCTGGCCCACCTCCCATCCCGGGCCTCGGTGCTCTTCCTTCGGGCCGACCCCAGTATCCCCCTGGCCCGGGTGGACTCCTTGATCCAGCGCCACCTGCCGGACTCCCTGGAGGTCCACACCTGGCAAGAACGATACCCCTATTTCCAACGCCTGATGACCCTCAGCCGGATCGGCAGCCTGCTGTACCTCTCCATTCTGCTCCTGGCCGTGGCCTTGGGTGTGCTCAATATCCTGTACATGAACGTAGCGGAGCGGTACCGGGAGTTTGGCGTGATGATGGCCATCGGCATGAAGCCCCAGCAACTTCGGCGAATGGTGCTTTTGGAAACCCTGATCCTCGTTAGCCTGGGCATCGGGATAGGTGCTGGAGGGTCTGGCGTTCTCTGGGTGCTTTGGAAAACCTACGGCTTGAACCTGGCCTTCTTTGGCCAGGGCATGGAGTTCCTGGGCTTAGATACCCGGGTGTATCCGGCTATGGATGCCTTTGGCTGGATTGGAAGCGTGACGCTCGTATACTTGTTCGGCGTGTTGGCGGGCCTGTACCCAGCCTGGCGAGCCTCACGCCTGCGTCCGGCACAGGCACTGCGCATCGTGCGGTAAGAGAGGAGAAAAACGCCCATGGCATTGGTCAAAGTGGTCAACGTAACCAAAGTGTACCGGGTGGGTCGGGTGGAAACCCACGCACTGCGGGGGGTGTCCTTTGAGCTGCAGCCCGGAGAGTTCACCGCCCTGGCAGGGCCCTCGGGCTCAGGCAAAACCACCCTGTTGAACCTCATCGGGGGCTTGGACGCACCCACCCAAGGCGAGATTGAAGTGGCCGGTGAAAAACTGCATACCCTTTCGGCCAATGACCTGGCCGATTTCCGATTGAAAACCTTGGGGTTCGTGTTCCAAACCTACAACCTCATTGAGGTGCTTACGGCCCTGGAAAACGTGGAGTTCCCTCTGCTGCTGCAGCGGGTGCCTGCCAGGGAACGCCGACAACGGGCTCAAGAAGCCCTGGCCCAGGTTGGCTTGGCCGAGTACCTGCACCGGAAACCCCAGGAACTCTCCGGTGGCCAACAGCAACGTGTGGCCGTGGCCCGCGCCCTGGTCACCCGCCCTCGGCTGGTGCTCGCCGATGAACCCACGGCCAACCTGGATTCCCAAACTGGCCTACACCTGATCCGCCTGATGGAACAACTGAACCGCGACCTGGGCATCACCTTCCTCTTTTCCACCCACGATCCCAAGGTGCTGGAGGCCGCGCGTCGGGTGATCCGGCTCCGAGACGGGCATGTGGTAGAGGACACCGGCCCCGAATCCTCCCCCCTCGGTGGCACCCCTGGGGCCTGATGTAGCCCCTCCTGGAACAGCACGGGAGAGGCCAACCTGTGGGAGGTTCTGCCCATGGTTTCACCCCACAGGGCAGGGTATAATTTGCGTCCGATGAAGCTCTTGGCCATCGCCTTGACGGTGTTCCTGCTGAACCTGCCCTTTGGAGCATGGCGGGGCACCACGCGGAAACTCTCGGTGCCCTGGTTTTTGGCCGTGCATCTACCCATCCCGCTGGTGGTGCTCCTCCGGCTCAAGAGCGGGCTGGGATTCCACTGGTCCACTTACCCAGCGCTGGTGGGAGCCTATTTCTTGGGCCAATTCGGGGGTGGTCGGCTGTTCAGGGCCACCCGACGGTGTCGGGAGGCCCTGCATCCCGCGGGATGGTGCCGTTTTTTGCCCTTTCTGTAAACCGTTCTCCTGGGCAAACCGCCGCGTTACAATAGGAACGACGGAGGTGAAGGTGCAATGAATCAGGCAAAAACCCTGTTCCTTTTGGCCCTTTTGACCGTATTCCTCGTGGTGCTCGGCGATTGGGTGGGCGGCACCCAAGGCATGACCGTGGCCCTGGTGTTCGCCGGCCTCCTGAACTTCGTCAGCTACTGGTGGTCCGACAAAATCGTGCTGACGATGTACGGAGCCCGACCGGTATCCGAGGCCGAGGCACCGGAGCTCTACCGCATCGTGAGGGAACTGGCTCAGCGGGCTGGGATCCCTATGCCCCGGCTGTACATCCTCCCCACAGACCATCCCAACGCCTTCGCCACTGGCCGAAGCCCCTCCCACGCTGCTGTAGCCGTAACCGCAGGGATCCTGAAACTGCTCTCTCCCCGGGAACTGCGGGGCGTGTTGGCCCACGAGATCGCCCACATCAAGAACTACGACATGCTCATTGGCACCGTGGCGGCGGTGCTGGCCGGGGCCATCACCTATCTGGCCTATATGCTGCGATGGGTGGCCTTCTTTGGAGGCGGACGCGACGACGACCGCGGGGGCAACCCCCTGGCCTTCCTGGTCATCTCCATTGTGGCCCCTCTGGCCGCGCTGCTCGTGCGCATGGCCGTCTCCAGGGCCCGGGAGTTTGAGGCCGACCGCACCGGTGCCTTGATCTCCCGCGATCCCCTGGCCTTGGCCTCGGCCCTGGAAAAGATCGCTGCCTACGCCCGACGCCTTCCCCTGCCCGCCACCAACCCGGCTACTTCCCACCTGTTCATCGTGAACCCCCTGAGGGGACAGGGGTGGGAAAGCCTATTCTCCACCCATCCCCCGGTGGAACAACGCATCCAAAGGCTCCGGGAGCTGGCCCGCGAGTTGGGGGTGATGGCGTGATCGCTTGGCTCCTGGCCCTCGCCCTGTGGACCGCGTTTCCCCAAGGCTTTGATTCCCTGGCTGTGTACCAAGTGCCCGGCCCAGACAGCGTGACCCTGATCACCCTGTTCTCCCTGCCCCGCCAGATGCTGCTCTTCCGTCAAAACTCCCTGCCGGGCACCTATCAGGCCAGCGTGCGGTACGCAGTGGAAATCCACGACGCCCAGGACCGGGTGGTGTGGAGCGATTTTTCGGAAAACTCCTGGCGTGCCCAGAACTTTGAGGCTACCCAGGGCCAAAGCCCCTACCGAATCCAACGCGCCTATCGGGTGCCTTGGAGCCCCAGGTACCGCCTCACGATACGGGTAGAGGACCTCAACTCCCGAAACACCCTGATGACGTACCACGGCCAGGTGCAGGTGCACACCGGCCCTCCCTTCGTCAGCGACCTCATCCCCCTGGATCCCCAGCGGTTCCAAGAGGGTCGTAAAACCCTGGCCAGCACCCTCCAGGACACCGGCCGGATCCTGGTGTTCGTCCGGTGGACCCAGGCGAGGGGCCCGGTGTCTCTCCAGTGGTCACTGGACGGTCAGCCATGGGCGGTTCACACGGGCGGTGCCTCCGGCTGGGACACCGTGAGCCTGCGGGTGGACTCCTTACGCTTCGGCACCCACGAGCTGGCGTTGGTGTTTCACCAGTCTCAGGAACCGTCCCAGGTCCGCCGCAGCCTGGAGTTCCAAGTCACCGGGATCACCCACGTGCCCGAACAGGAGTTCTCCCACTACCTCTTCATCCTGACCCACCTTTTCCCCGGCGACACCGTGCTGCAGCGGCTGAAAAAGGCCCAAACCTTAGCACAACGCGATTCCCTGTGGCTGGCCTTTTGGCAGGAGCACGACCCTACACCAGGCACACCCCGCAACGAGTTCCTGGACGCCTTCCTGGACCGGGTGCACTACGCCGATGCCCACTTCTCCGTGGGTCGCATCCGGGGGTCCCGCACCGACCGGGGGCTGGTTTACATCCGCTTTGGCCCCCCCGATGAAATTGAAGAGCACACCCTGGAATGGGGCACCAAGGATTACCAAGTGTGGTATTATTACGACCTGAAACTGCGGGTCGTTTTCGTAGACGAAGGAGGTTTTGGCGATTATGTTCTGGTTTCTCCTACTTTCGCTCAACTTTTCCAGTACTAAGGGGTTAACGGCTCCGGTCCGCTCCCAAGGAACCGTGGAGTTTTTGGTGGACTATGCTCGGTTTGAGCGGCAGGATTCCTTGTACCAGGTAGAGGTTTACTATCTGCTGGATCCCTCCACCTTGGGCGATGCCCCCACCTACCAGGTGCGGGTCATCCTGGAGCGAGAGGGCACAGTTCCCACAGAAAACGCCTGGCAAAAGGCTTTGCAGAAGGGACAACAGGGCCAGATCGTGGATTACTTTCATCTGTTCCTTAAACCCGGCACATACCGCCTTCGGGTGGAGGTGGGCCACCAGGATGCCCGGGGCGAAGCTCAACTCACCCTGACCGTGCCCCCGCCCGACACGGGGCTCCATTGCTCTGACCTGGAGCTCGCCCTGGACCTGGTGCCCGACAGCCTAAACCCCTTTTACAAGCACGGGGTGGCGGTGATCCCCAATCCCTCGTGGACCTACCGCCCACCCAACCAGCGCTTGGCCTACTACGTGGAGTTCTATGGCCTGGCCCCTGACACCGGATACCTGGTGCTGAACGTGGTGGTACAAGACACGCAGGGCACCCCCCTCCTGCGGATCAAGCCCCACTTGATCGCCAAGCACCGCCGCCACTCGGCTCCGTGGGCTGGCGACCTGGATCTCACCTCGTTGCCTGGAGGCCGATACGAGTTGCGGGTGCAAGTGGTGGATCTCAGCACAGGCCAACGGGCAGAGGCACGACACCCCTTCACCTGGATTCCCAGTCCAGGGTTTCAGGTCCCTGAACTGGACAGCGCCACCCTGGCGACCCTGTCTTTTATTGACTACTTCGCCACCGAACAGGAGATCGCCTCTTTCCGTTCCCTAAAGGACGATCGCAGTCGTACCCTGTTCCTGCTGAAGTTCTGGAAACGGTACGATCCCGATCCTGAAACGCCGGAGAACGAGTTCCTGCCCGAGTTCCTCCGGCGGGTTCGGTATGCCGACGAGCACTTCACCGAAGGCCGCCGCTTGGGCCGATACACCGACCGCGGCCGCATTTACATCAAGTACGGCCCGCCCGATCAGATTGAACGAAAAAGCCTGGCCTTCGGCGAACGGGACTCCGAGAAATGGATCTACTACCAGCGGGGGAGCATGGAGTTCGTGTTTGTGGACCTGCAGGGGATCAACGTGTACCAACTCGTGTACTCCAGCATTCCGGAAGAGCCCTCCCGGCCCGACTGGCGGAAGATCCTGCGGCAGGATCAGGGAGGCCTGGACTTTTGAAGCCCTCGGAACGACGCAGGCGGGGCCTCTCGGCTGAGGAACTGGCCGCCCAATACTTGGAACAACAGGGAATCCACATCGTGGACCGGAATTTCACCACCCGCCAGGGGGAGATTGACCTCATCGGCCGAGAAGGAGACACCTGGGTGTTCATAGAGGTGCGGAGCCTATCGCCAGGCGTGGCCTTTCACCCTCTACAAACCCTGCGCCCCAAAAAACTCCAACACCTCCGGCACGCCATAGAGGTGTACCTTTACCGAAGGGGCCTCACGGGACGGGTGCCGGTGCGTCTGGACGTGGTGGCCGTGCTCTGGAGCCATCCCCCACGCATTGAACACCTGAGGGACGCCTATCGCTGGTGATCGCTTGAAGCGCAATCAAAGCGGCCTGTATCCTTTCCGTCAATGAGGTTGCAGGATCTCTTGGCCACCGCCCTTTTGGGCCTTCGTGCCAATCGGGTCCGTGCCCTCCTGACCACTCTGGGGATCATCATCGGTGTGGCTACGGTGATCAGCATGGTGTCCATCGTGGAGGGCATGAACCGGTACACCTACCAGGTATTGGGGGCCATTGGGTCCAATACCATCTACGTGCAAAAATGGACCTGGACCATCCGTACGGGCCACATGTCCCGCAAGGAGATGCGAGAATTGGCACGCCGCCCAGACCTCACCGTAGAGGATGCCCGCGCCATTGAGGCACTCCCTGCGGTGGAGCGAGCGGTAGCCGTGCGGAACCAATGGGGGCAAACCGTACGGTACCGCACCGAGGAGCTGGAGGTGGGAACCTTTGTAGGAGCCGAACCCGGCTACGTGGCGGTGGCGGGCCTGGAGATAGAGGCAGGCCGAAGCCTCACGGAACAAGATCAACAGTATCGTCGCCAGGTGTGCATCGTGGGACAGTACGTGGTGGATCAACTCCTCAAGGACGTGGCCAACCCCCTGGGCCACGAGATCATGATCGGCCAGCGGAAGTTCCTCATCGTAGGGCTCCTCAAAAAGAAGGGCGAGTTCCTGGGGAACAACCTGGACAACATCGTGATCATCCCCTTGAGCACCATGGAGAAGTTCTTTCCCCCCAGGGGCGAGTTCAAGGTGTTCCGCGCCCTTTCCATCATGGTGCAAGCCCGAGAGGGCAAGATGGAAGAAGCACTCCAGCAGATTGAGGAGCTCCTCAGGGCCCGCCGAGGTCTCCGCTTTGATCAGGAAAACAACTTCGGCCTAAACACCCAGCAGATCCTGCTGGAGGCATATCGGAAGCTCACCAGCGGCATCTTCCTGGCTATGATCGCCATCGCCTCCCTGGCCCTTTTGGTGGGCGGGATCGGGATCATGAACATCATGCTGGTGTCGGTGCGGGAGCGCACCCGGGAGATCGGCCTGCGGATGGCCGTGGGCGCCAAACGGCGAGAGATCCTGCTCCAGTTCCTGCTGGAATCCATGGTCTTGACAGCCGTAGGTGGCATCCTGGGCGTGTTCTTGGGGTTTGGGATCGCTAAACTCGTGGATCTGCTTACCCCCCTACCCTCCGCTATGCCCCTTTGGAGTGTGGTGGTGGGAGTGGGGTTCTCGGCTTTGGTAGGACTGTTCTTCGGGATTCACCCAGCGTCGGTGGCCTCGCGGATGGATCCGATTGAGGCCCTCCGCTACGAATAGCAAGGAGGTGGCCCATGGCTTCGGTGAAAAGCCTGTGGCAAGTGTTCTATGAACCTGATCGTGTGTTTAAAGAAAACGCCGGCTTTCTCGTGCCTTTCGTGCTGGGACTGCTGGTTACCCTCCTGGCCCTGTGGATCGTGATGCCCCTGCTCAGTCAGTTCCAGGTGGAAAAGCTCAAGGAGGTGATGCCCCCCAATGCCGGCGATCTTAACGTGGAGGCCTTCCAAAAACGCCTGTTCCTCTACTCCCTGCTCAGCGCCATCGTGATTTATCCCCTCAAGATCCTGCTTCAGGGCCTGGTGTTCCACGGTGTTATGCCCCTGGTGGGGGGCGAAGGGGTCTACGGCCACGCCCTGCTCGCCGCGGTGTACGGCTCCTGGATCTCGGCCGTGGGCAACCTGGTGAAGGCCGCACTCTCTCGGCTCACCGGGGTGTTTCCCCTGCACCTGGACCTGGCCGTATTGCTGCCCTCCTCGTGGATGAACACTCCCTGGGGCCACGTCCTGTCGCAGGTGGACCTCTTCACCCTTTGGTCCCTGTGGGTGATGGGCACCGGCCTCGCAGTGATGTACGGCACCAACCGCCGCAAAGGATACATGGTGGTGTTCGGCGTGTGGGTGCTGTATCTGGTGCTTTTGGGCGCCATCGCCGCATTTGGCCCTGGCCCCAAGTTCGCACGAATCGGAGGGTGAGGCATGGCTGTGTGGATGGCTCTGCTCTTGAGCCTCACCGTTCCCGACACCCTCACCCTGGAACAGGCCCAAACCCTGTTTTTCCAGCAGAATCCGGACCTCCAGGCCCTGCAACTCCAAACCCGTTGGGCCGGCCAAAACTGGGCACGCAGCCTCAGCACCTGGGCGTTCCCCCAGTTTCAAGCCTCCTACCAGTACCAAAACCTGCGGCGGGAACCCGAAACCCCTGGATTTGGCTTCCTGGAAACCCCTCCCGAGTGGCACTCGTTAACCCTTCAACTGGAACAAACCCTCTGGAACGGCTACAGCCTTGCCCACGTTTTAGACCGCTGGTGGGAATACCGGAAAACCCAGGAGCAGGCCCGACAAACGCGCAACCAACTGGTGCTCACCCTTTACCAAACCTTCCTGGAGGGTGTGGAGGGCCAGGAGGCCTTGGCCCTGGCTGTCCTCCAGGTGCAACGGGCCCGGGAAACCCTGGAGCAGGTGAAACAACGCCAAGCCCTGGGAGACGCCAGCAGGGTGGAGGTGCTCCAGGCCGAACTCCAATGGCAACAGGCCCGCTTGGATTCCCTGCAAGCGGTCCAACGGCATCGGCAAGCCCTGCAGAAACTGGCCCAACTTCTGGGCATGGAACACCCCTCGCCCTCCTGGGTCCTGCTGCCAGACACCGCCGCCTCCCCTTCGCCCGAGGGCTGGCTCCAAAACCTGAGGGCCCGCCTTCGGCAACACCCAGAGATCCGACAGGCCCAATGGAGCCTTCAGCAGGGCCGCACTGGCTTCTGGTTCACCGTGCTCTCCTTTTTGCCTACGGTGAAGTACGGCATCACGTGGTCTTACGGCGATGAGGCCTTTCCGGCCTGGCAGCGGTTCCAAGATCAGCACACCCGCACCCGGGGGTGGTACGTGTCGTTGGTGTTCCCCTTCCACACCTATCCTTGGGATGTGGCCCTCCAGAAAACCTCCTGGGACCTGGCAGCGACCCAGGCTCGTAGGGCTTGGCTCCAGCGGTGGACCGAGGTGCAGAATGCCTTGTCCGCCTACGAAAGCGCCCAGGAGGGGCTTCAGCTGGCCAAAACCGGACTCACCTTAGCACAGGAGTCTTTCCGTTTGGCCCGGGCCCAGTACCAGCAGGGTTTGATCAGTGAGGTGGAACTCCTCAACGCTCAAGAGAAACTGAAGCAGGCAGAGCTGCAACATCTGCAGGCCCAAACCCAGTATCGGCTTGCCCTGTACCATCTCAAACTGGCCGTGGGAGAAGATCTGCCATGAAGAAAAAGGGTCTTGTGGTTTTGATCATCGTGGGGGTTCTAGGTCTTCTGGTGTTCTTGAACAGCCGCCGGAAGCCCGGGGCCCCGAAGGTTCAAGTGGTGCGCGTGACCTATGGTTCACTGGAAGCCACTGTTCGGGCCGATGGCACCGTGCGCGCCCAAACCCAGGTGGACATTGGCGCCGACGTCATGGGCCGAATCCTCCGCATCCCTGTGGCCGAGGGCGACACCGTTCAAGCCGGGGACACCCTGTGCGTGATTGATCCCTCTACCTGGCTGGCCAAACTCCGGGAAGCCGAGGCTCGGCTCCACGCCGATCTCTACCGGCTGGAGAAACTGGCCCGGGATTACCAACGCACCCAGGAACTCCACCGTCAAAACCTGGTGGCTACATCCACCTTAGAGGAGGTGGCCACCCAGTACCGCGCCCTCCAAGCCCAAGTTCGGATGGATTCCTTCATGCTCCAGGAAGCCCGGAGTTCCTATGAGAAAACCATCATCACCTCCCCCGTGGACGGAGTTGTACTGGCGGTGAACAAGGAACCCGGCGAGATGGTGGTGGTGGGCACCATCAACACACCAGGCTCCGTGATCCTCAGGGTGGCCAAACTGGATACCATCTTGGTGGAGGCCAGTGTAGACGAAACCGAGATCGTACGGGTGCAGGTGGGGCAACCGGTGCGGGTTCGGGTGGATGCCTTCCCCGACACCACCTTCCAGGGCACAGTGGTGCGGATCGCCGGCTCTCCCGGTGGCACCAACCTCATGGCCTCGGCCACAGGCCAAGGTGTTTCCTATCCGGTCCGCGTGTTGGTGGAGGGCACTCCACCGCTGTTGCCCGGCATGAACGCCACCTGCGAGATTGTGGTGGCCCGCCGCGATTCCACCCTGGTTATCCCCTTTACCGCCGTGGGACGGCGAAAGATC
This sequence comes from uncultured bacterium, assembly GCA_964406105.1. Taxonomy (GTDB): domain Bacteria; phylum Hydrothermota; class Hydrothermia; order WGAB01; family WGAB01; genus WGAB01. The sequence goes on from CAYOQK010000005.1 coordinate 36,129, forward strand.
CAGGACCGGGAACGGGATGTGGTGTTCCGAATTCGGGGCAACCTGGCCGTGCTGACCCCGGTGAAACTGGGGGTGGCCGGCATGCGCACCGTGGAGGTCCTGGAAGGATTGCAGGCCGGCGACACGGTGGCTGTAGGCCCCTTCAAGGTGCTTAAGGAACTGGAGGACAGCACCCGCGTAGAACTCTCGTGGTCCACCTCCGAAGAGGCAGAGTGAAATGGCTCCAGTGCTGATCCAGGCCCAAAACCTGGTGAAGGTGTATCAGATGGGCCGCGTGGAAGTGCCGGCCCTGCGGGGCGTGAACCTGGAGATCCAACGGGGGGAGTACGTGGCCATCATGGGGCCCTCAGGCTCCGGCAAGTCCACATTGATGCACATTCTGGGATGCCTGGACCGGCCCACCCGGGGTTCCTATCGCCTGGAGGGGCATGAGATCGCCCACTTGGACGAGGATCAACGCGCCGAGATCCGGAAACGCAAGGTGGGCTTCGTGTTCCAACAGTTCAACCTTCTCCCTCGCCTCACCGCCGTGGAGAACGTGGAAGTGCCCCTGGTGTACCTGGGGGTGCCCCCACGGGAGCGTCGTCGCCGGGCCTTGGCCCTGTTGGAACGCGTGGGCCTGGCTCAACGGGCCCAGCACCGCCCCACCGAGATCTCCGGTGGCGAAGCCCAACGGGTGGCCATCGCCCGCGCCCTGGCCAACGACCCCGCCCTGATCCTGGCCGACGAGCCCACCGGCAACTTAGACACCCGCACCGGCCAAGAGATCCTGAGCTTGTTCCGAGAACTCCACCAGGAGGGCAGGACCATCGTGGTGGTCACCCACGACCCCGAGGTGGCCCAAGAGGCCGAACGCATCGTCTATCTGCGGGACGGCCAGGTGGTGCCCCACCTTTGAACCCCATGCGCGGCTGGCTGTTTGTCCACGGATTCCTCCCCCTCCGAGACCGCTTGAAACACGAACAGGTGGTACGCCACTGGCGGTTCCTCCGGGCCTTTGAATCCTGGCCTGTCTCCCGCCGAAGGGCCTTCGTGGAGCAAAAACTCCACGATCTTCTGGCCTATGCCTCCCAACGGGTGCCCTTCTACCGAGACCTCTTCGGCGGACGTGTGGAAACCCGCTTGGACGCCTTCCCGGTGCTTACCAAGGAGGAAATCCGCCAGCAGCCGGAGCGGTTTCTGGCCGAGGGCTGGCAGCAAAGGCCCCACAGCACCAACGTCAGCAGCGGCACCACGGGGACACCGTTCCGCTTCTACGTGGATCACCAAAGCATCAGCCTGGCCCTGGCTGCCCAGTACCACTTCCTGGAGAAAATCGGGCACCGCTGGGGTCGTCCCATCCTCTCCCTGTGGGGCAACCCTCGGTCCTACGCCAAGGAACGGCATTGGCTCAAGCGCGTGGGCAACTGGCTGCGGAACGAGAGGGTGTTCCCCTCCTTCACCTTGAAAAACCCTGAGGCCTTTGAGGCCCTGTGGCGCCTTTATCTCCGGGTACGGCCCGCCCTGCTTTACGGTTACAGCAAGGCCCTGTACGCCTTTGCCCTGTATCTGGAGGATCGGGGAGCTGAGGTGCCTCCACCCAGGGCCATCGTGGCCACCTCCGAAACCCTGTTTCCCCACGAACGTGAAAGGATTGAACGGGTGTTCCGAGCGAAGGTCCACGGCCAGTATGGTTTCGGGGAAATCCTCTCCGTGGCTTACCAATGCCCACACGGGTACTACCACACCGTAGAACCCCACGTGGTGGTGGAGACCCGAGAACGCCCGGATATCGCCGACCCCAAGGTCCGCGAATTCGTGGTAACCGACCTGGACAACCGCGTGATGCCCTTTATCCGATACGCACCAGGAGACCTGCTGGTGCTCGGCGAGGAGCCCGAAGCCTGCGGCTGGCCCGGCTGGACCTTCCAAGAGGTGCTGGGCCGCACCAGCGACCTCATCCGCACCCCCGCCGGGGGATACGTCACGATCCCCAGCTTCTTCGGTGTGGACACGGTGAAGGACATCCCGGACCTCCGGAAGTACCAGGTGATCCAGAGGGATCTCACCCACTTTGAGCTCAAGCTCGTGGTGGGGCCGAGGTTCTTGGAACGCCAGCGGGAGTATGAGCAGCGGCTCCTACGGCTGTTCCAAGAGGTCGTGGGCCCGGTTCACGTCCAAGTGCGCTATGTGGACGATATCCCTCCTGAGCCCACAGGCAAGTACCTTTTGGTGAAAAGCGAACTGCGCCACCCCCAAAGGTAACGCCCTTATCCCCCCTGCAACAACCCGTGGCCAAAGTGCTCCAGTAGGGTACGCACTTGCTGGGCTCGCTGGCGTCGGAAGGCCTTGCGGTTCTCTGCAGCCTGGAAGGCTCTCTTTTCCCCCTCGCTCAGCGGCACCAAACGACGGGGCAAGGGCTTGGGCTTGCCCTCAGCATCCACCGCCACAAAGGTCAAAAAACTGGAGGATGCGAACCGCAGTTCCCCGGTCATGGGTTGCTCGGCCATCACCCGGGCATGGATCTCCAAGGAGGTGCGGCCCGTATACGTGATGGCCAATTGCAGGTTGAGGATGTCTCCCTGGCGAATGGGCTCATAGAAATCCGTGGTGTCAATGGAGGCGGTCACCACAGGGCCCCGAACGAAGCGCAGGGCCAGGATACTGGCCGCCTGGTCCAGGTCCAGGAACAGGCGGCCTGCAAACATGATCCGGGAGGTGAGGGTATCCTCGGGGAACACCAAACGCACGTACTCCAAGGTGTATGGGAAGGGGGCCCAGGCAGTGGCCAACCGCTCCAGGTTCCGGGGTTCTTGTTGCTGGAGCCGCTGACGACGGAGCTCCCGGCGCCGCTGGGCCATGGCGTACCGTTCCTCCTCCTGGGGGGTGGCGGGATGCACCCTCTCGGGCACCGGCCGCGGCCGGCCTTCCTCATCCACCGCCACGTAACCCATGGAGGCCAAGGTGGTGATGTGCCGCTCCCGGGTCCTGGGGTCTTCAGCGTACACCAGCACCCCCACCTCCATGGAACTTCGGCCCACGAACTCCACCTCGGACAGCAGGGTGACCACTTGGCCAATCTTCACAGGCGAAAGGAAATCAATGCCATCCATTGAACCCAATACCACCGGCCCACGGGCCAGACGCGAAGCCGCCAGATATGCGGTTTCTGTGATCCAGTACATCATCCGCCCGCCGTAGAGGTTACCGCTGGGGTTGGCGTACTCGGGCAGCACCAGGTGGACGGTTTCTACCCGGGTATCCTTAAGCGTCTTCAAGGCCGGGCACCTCGCTAATCTGGATCCCCTGGGGCCCCGTGGACACCAGCACCCACCGCCCCTCGGGGATGGCGTGGGATGTATGCGGAGCCATGAGGTCAGAACGGTATCGGGTGAGGATCCGCAGGTCCACCCCCACTTGGGCCACCTTTACCACACTCTCCCAGAGTTCAGGGGTTAGGGTGTCTACCTTGAGGTCCACCTGGTCTTCAATTCGGGGGCGGTAGGAGCGGAAGTAGAGTTCCATTTCTTCCACCAGGTTTGCCAGGTTCTCTGGTGCCATGCTGAATCCCGAGGCCGCCTTGTGTCCACCGTAGTTTTTGAACAGGGGGCTTAGGGCATGGAGCATTTCCAAAGAGTTAAAGCCGTAGGGGGCGCGCACCTCAGCCACGATGTCCTGCTGCTTTCTCCCCAGCACCACCGTGGGCACCCCGTAGAGATCCTTTAGCCGAGAGGCCACATAGCCGAGATATTGGGGCTCAGCATCCTGGAGGTCAATCAACAGGTAACGGCGTCCAGTACGAATTTCCTGCATGGCTCGGCTGAGCAGGGCATCCCCCTTGGTACGGTACTCTTGAACCCCCTGCAGCAGGGTCTTCAACAGGGGTTTCAACGTTTCGGGATCTCGGCGGATGAGGACTTCCACACCAGCATGCCGATGATTCAGCCGTTTGCCAGAGGAAACCACCGAGATCAACAGGTCCAGGGCCGGGGATTGGCCAAGTTCAGAGGCCAACACCTCCACAAAGGGAGGGGGAGCAGACCTGAGGGCCTCCAGGCCCTCTTGGGTGATGATGCGGTTCTCCGAAAACAGGGGCACCCGGTCGGCCACGGTGCCGATGGCTGCATATCCAAAACTCCAGGGGAACGCTTCTCGGAATGCCGTCAAGGAAACCCCTTGAAATGCCTCCATGACCGCCCAGGCCACCTTCAAGGCCACCCCCACGCCTGCCAGATATGGGAAACTGCCCCCTCCCCGTTTGGGGTTCACCAGGGGGGCGTCGGGCAATGTTCGGGGGAGTTCGTGGTGATCGGTGAGCACCACACGAAAGCCCTGTTCCCGGGCACGTTGCACGGCTTCGCGATCGCTACTGCAGCAGTCCACCGTCACAATGAGGGATACCCCCTGTTCCCGTGCATAGGTGAACCCTTGTTCTCCAAGGCCATGGCCCTCCAGCCGTTTGGAGGGCACGTAGTACAACGCCTCTATTCCCGTGGCCTGAAGGGCGGCCAGCACCACCGCCACCGAGGTGAAGCCATCGGCGTCCTCATGGCCCCATACCAGCACCCGTTCTCCTCGCTGACGGGCCTGTTCCAAGGCCTGGAGCAGGTCCTCAATGTCGGGCAGGGTTTGCCAGGAAACCAAATGGTGGAGGACGGGTTCAAAGGTGGCTCGTGCCAGCTCCGGGGTGGTGATCCCCTTTTCCACCAGAATGCGGGCAATTTGCGGATGGATGGCGTAGGTTCTGGTGATGTGCTGCACATCCATGGGCACGAACCTATTGTAAAGCAACAAAAAGGGGGCACGTCGTACGACGTGCCCCCTCAAAGACGCCTATTCGGCCTTGGTTTAGCGAAGCACCACCAACTTGTGAATCTGGTTTCCGTAAGGGGTTGCCAGCTTCACGAAGTACACGCCGGTGTGGTGAGCAGACCACTGCACTGTGTGCTGACCTGCCGCCAGGTGGCCGTTCACCAGGGTCGCCACACGACGCCCGCTGAGGTCATAGACCTCCAGGGAGGCGTGGCCTGCAGTCGGCAACGTGAAGGCGATCTGAGCCACCCGACGCACCGGGTTGTTCACCTGGAGCTGTACCGGTTGAAGCACAGGGGAACTCTCGGCCACATCGGTGATAAGATCAAAGAAGTCAGCGATCAGGAGCACCAGGGAGTCAAAGGACATGTCGCCCGAGAGCCCGCCCAGCTCAAAGGACACGCCCACGCTCTTAAAGGTGCCCTGGTCGTAGGCCACACCGCAGGTGTACCCGACGTCGGCGTTTTGGAAGATCCCTTCTGCCGTACCACCCTGGACCGGTCCCACGGTCAACTGGTCAATCCAATTGTTCTCGCCGGTATAGGCCCAGGTGTAGCCTTCCACACCAGGGATCAGGGAGTTGGCCAAGCCCAGCACATTGGCCAGGTCAGCGGAACCATCATCTGCCCCGGTTACCCCTGTCCAGGGTCCGGGATCCCAGGCACCGGTGCCGGGGTCGTATCCCCAAACATCGCCGCCTTCCAGATAGAAGGTCCCGCCGTTCATCAGGAAGGTTTCAATCTGGGCACCCTGTTCCGGCGTAATCTGGGTGTTGTTGCTGTAGATGCCACACAGCAGCCAGAGGCTCTTGTAAAGGGCAAGGTTATTGAACTCGTTGGCATCCGTGGTGTACACACCGCTCAAGCCCAGGTTGGAGAGGGTCGTGTGCAGCATGGGGCCAGTAAGGGTCGTGGGATCCAGATCAATGATCACGTAGTCCAGCTGCCCTTCCAGCACCTGGAAGTCGCCGCTGGCTGAGTCGTTGCCCGGGTTCTCATCCCCTGCCAGGCTCACATAGGCCAGGGTGATGAAGGTACCCGTGGCGGTGGCGGTGTAGTCGGTGAAGGACACGGTTTCTGTGGCCCCAGGATCCAGATCGGTCACGGTCTGGACATCGCTGTACACCTCGTTCAGGCTGGCATCAAAGATCTTGAAGGTCACATCAAAGGTTTCGGTGTTGGAGCCGAAGTTCCGCACCTTGACCTGTGGGGTTACCACGTCGTTCAGGAACAGAAAGCCGGAGGGTGCCAGGATGGCCGTGGTGGCCACATCATGGGCCGGGCCACCGCCGCCACCACTCACCAGGGCCATGATGTCCCAGTTGTAGTCCAGGCCGAAGTTCTGCAGCTCGTCCCAGGGTAGTCCCTCGGCGTACACCCAGTCGCCCTTGCCGTCCACCGCGGGCCCCGCATCCACCCCAATGGGGTACTCGCCTGCAGCGTGGGTGATCTCCACCGACACCCACAGGTCAGCAGACCCGTCAATGGTCACCGGCGTGCTCAGATCCACCCGGAACCAGCCCTCACCGCTCACCGTATAGGCTTCGGTGGTCAGGGTGTCGGCCGGCAGGGAACCCGGACCGTAGATGATGATCCGACCCTCATGGGTACCGGCCTCGTAGTGGTAGAAGGACACCGCCAAGATCTGAGCGCCGTGGTACGGCCCCAGTTCATCCGGAGTCAGGTGGATGGCCGCCTGGTATGTACCCCCGTTGGTGAGCCCGATGGCATCAGAGGCGGCAGTTGCAGGGTCGTCAAACCGCAGGGTATCCTCGCCCATCTGCATGGGCACCGCGATGGCCATGATGTCCCAGTTGTAGTCCAGGCCGAAGTTCTGCAGCTCGTCCCAGGGTAGTC
>CAYOQK010000006.1:0-40857 GCA_964406105.1 uncultured bacterium
CGTTCTTGGTGTTCACCGCCACCGGCGACGTGGTTCCCCTTTCCGACCTGTATCATTGACAAAAACCCCGAACGATGGGCAAGGGGAAATCGGCAAAGCGGAAAAAGGAACGTACTGACCTGCTGCTCCACGTCGTGGACCTTTTGGCCCGGGAGGAGCAGCCCCTGCAGGTGGAGGTGCGGGTTCTTTCTCTTCGTCAACCGTCTTTGGAGCGAATGGACTCCGAAGAAATCCTCAAGATCCCCATCACCCGTGACCGTGCACTGGTGTTCACCGCCCGCCCTGCTTTCCAAGCCATAGGCATCCAGGAGATCCGAGACTTAGTGGACACCTTTAAGTACCAGCAGGACTTTTGCTGGATCATGCATCACGTGGGCCACCTCATGCGCGAGCTCCAAGGGGTGGCGCGGTTTAGTGCCTTCCACAAGCTCCTTCACGAACGGCTGATGGACCTGCTGGACATTGAACTGATCCACACCTTTGATCTCCTGGAGGGTCGCGTGCTGAGAGTGCGGCGGGTGGACAGCCGTTCTTCCGAGATCCAAAGAGTGTTCCAAGAGCGGGTGGGTTTCAACACCGAACTCGCCTACTTGGAGGTGGAGCCCTATGCCCAGCATCCCCTGATGCAAAGCCTGAAAAGCCGGAAACCCCGGTTTCTCACAGCCCTGAAATTCATGGAGGAGTTGCCGTTGTTTTCGGGGGATTTGGGCGAGCAGCTCCGGCCTGTCCTTCGGGGATACCACGCCTTCATTCTTCCCGTATGGGACACCGGGGGAGTGCTTGGCGTGGTCTTTGGGGCTCGCCAGGCGCGGTTTTCTCCCCGGGAACGCAAATTCCTGGAAACCTTATCCCGAAGTTTGGGACGGATCTGGCGATACGTCAAAGTGGCCGAAGAGGCCCGGGCCCTGCAGGAACTTCTCCATCGGATGCACATTCTCTTTTCTCGGACCCTCCAGGGCGCATCCCGGGAGGAGATCCTGGAGGAGGCCTTTGATCTTCTGAGCGAACTCACTGGGGCCTTCAAACTCGCCTGTTTCCTGGAAGAAGAGGGGAGATTCCGCCTGGTGGGACAGCGAGGCCTGAGCCGTGCTTTTATGCAGCGGTACCACGAGGCCACACCTGAGGAAACTCCCGTACTCCGAAGCGCCCAAACCCGCCAGTTGGTGGTCCTTCAAAACGTGCCCCGCGACGAGCCCTCGCTCTCCCCCGAAGACCGCAACGAGGGGTACCTCTCCCTTGCCAGCGTTCCCCTGTTTGAACAACGGGAACTCAAGGGAGTGCTCACCCTCCTCTTCGCCCGTCCTTGGCAAGGCACCCCCCTGGTGCAACAGGTGCTCAAAACCGTGGCCCAATTCCTGGGCATTGCGCTCCGACGGGCTGAGTTGGAGGAAATGAACCGACACCAGTTGGAGGCCATGCGTCGCTACTCCGAGGTGCTTCAGCGGTTCATGTTCCCCTTCCCTCCCGATGAACTCGTTGAAAACTTGGTCTCGGTGATCCTGGAGATGCCCCTGTATCACCACGTGGGCCTCTGGGAAGTGGACCCTTTGCGCCAAGAGCTCCGCCTCAAAACCTTCCGTGGGATCCCCATCACGGTTCAAGAGTACACACAGTCCATTCATAAAGGGCTTTTAGGGCGCGCTGCCCGCACCGGAGAAACGGTTTGGGCCAACGATACCTCCCGCCATCCGGACTTCATCACCGCATTACCCGCGGAGTGGTTCCCCTATTCTGAGATCTGTGTGCCGTTGAAGGACTTTCACGGCCAGGTGTTCGGTGTGCTGCAGGTTCAAAGCCGACATCGCCGAGCCTTTACCGAGTACGATGTGCATTTCCTGGAGGCCATGGCGGCGATGTTCTCCCTGCTGTACCAAGCCTTTCAAATGCACGAGCGGATGCGACGAAAACTCCAACTCGGGGACTTCCTCCGGCGGTTCTTGGAACGGAGCCAACATTTGGATCCGGATAAGCAACTGGAACAGCTCATTGAGGCCTTGGAGGGGCTGGTTCCTGACGGCGTGCGGGGTATCCTCCTGTTCCCCGATGTTCTGCGTCTGAAGTGCCATTACTGGCCCACTGACCCCTCCCGTGAAGGGATCCAGGTGGATCTTCAAGAAGCGGTGCCCACCTTCCTGGACCTTTTGGACCAGATGGACGGCCCCTTCCTCAAGGCCCTTCCCCAGGAGTTCAAGACCCTTACCATCACCCGAGACCTGCGATTGCCTTTGCCAACCGACTGCGCGCATCGCTACCTTTACTCGCTCCGGGTGGGCCACACCTGGGTGGCCCTTCTCCTTCTGTGTAGCACTACGGCCCTGGATACGGAAACCCAGGAGCAATTGCGGGCCCTGGCTCCTGTGGCCGCTCGTGCCCTGCACAACGCCCAGCAGTACGAGATGGAACGCGAAACCCGCCAACAGCGGGAGTCGGTGCTGGAGTTCTCGCCCGACTGGATCCTGTCTGTGGACGACGCAGGCACCATTCTGTACTCCAACCACCGGGCCTTCCAGGCTGTAGGGGATCCTCCAGAATCCCTGATTGGCCGTAAACTCCAGGAGGTGGTCCCTACGCTGCCCGTGGAGAACTACCTGCGCACTCTTCGCAAACGGGGAACCTTACCGCCTACCGATGTGGCTGTCCAGGCCTCTCCCAACGAGGAACCCTACGCCCAGTGGAACATCTCCGGCTCCCGCACACCCAGCGGCCAGTATATCCTGGCTCTGCGGGATATGAGCGAAAGCCACAAAGGCACTGTGGACCTTCCGTTGACTTCGTTGTCCAGCTCGGTGACCGAACTGGCGGCTGGGGTGGCCCACGAGGTGAACAACCCCCTGACCGGTGTCATCGGTATCCTGGACTACTGGCTCAACCGCGGAGGACTGCCGGACTCCCTGAAGGTGGACTTGGAACAGGCCCGAAGTTTGGCCAGCCAAGCCTCCTTTATCGTTCGGGAGTTGCTTTCCCTAACCTCCACCAAAAAACGGGTTAAACCCCAACCCTTTGACCTGGACCGCGCCGTGGACCAAGTGCTCAAGATGTTTAATCGCCAGTTCAGCATGTCCGGCGTGGAACCCCGTCGCATCAAGCGCACCGATCGCCCCATTTACCTGTGGGGGTACGAGGGCGAGATCCAACAGGTGCTGGTGAATCTCCTGCTCAACGCCCGGGATGCCATCCGCATGAGCGGCCAGGGCAACCAGGTGGAGGTCATCACCGACATTGAACCCGGAGCGGATGGCGATTACGCCGTGCTCATGGTGCGCGACAACGGACCCGGGATCCCCGATGAGATCCTGCCCCGGATCTTTGCCCCCTTCTTCACCACCAAACCCCCAGGCAAGGGGACCGGCCTGGGGTTGGCCCTGTGCGCCAAAATCGTGCGTGAGCATGGGGGCACCATAGAAGTGGACACCCAAGTGGGTCGGGGCACCACCTTCACCATTCGCCTGCCCATCCAACCCCGGGCTAAACCCGAGGGGCCGAAGGAAGACCAACCCAGCGTGCTGGTTGGGGAGTTTGAACCCTTCCTCAGCCGCACCCTGCAACCCCGTCTGCGGGAACTGGGGGTGTACGTGGATGTGGCCACAGAAGGCCGTACCTTCATGGAATACGCTTCCACCCGCAATTACCACTTGATCATCGTCAACACCAGCCTGCCAGACTTCACCCTGGACACCTTTTACCGGTGGCTCAAAGCCCGCCGCCCGGAACTGGTGAGCCGCTTGGTGATCTGCGTGGACGAGATCCCACGAGCCGAGGTTCTCAAAAACTTGGAGGAAGACGGCGTGATTTTCCTGCTGAAACCCGTCACCTTGGACATCATTGAAACCGCCGTGCTCTCCCGGTTTTACATCTACTTCCTGGAGAAGCGCATCCGGGCCTTCCAGGAGTGGAAAGCACAACAGAAACAGCAAGAACCTGAACCCCCTTCTAAAGATAACCAGTGAACTTCCCCCGAACCCTGCTTCACACTCCACGGGGTGCTGCCTGGTACCTGGTGCACCGGGTAACCGAAGAGGGCGCCTGGCTGGGCCGGTTGCTGGTGGCCGTGTTGCATCATCTTCCCCCAGGGCCACCCCGAAAACGGGCCACGGAATGGGCCTACGGAACCGTCAAATGGACCCTGTACCTGGATTGGGTGCTCCAGCAAACGGTGCATGGAGGCCTCCAGCGCCTGGATCCCCCAGTCAGAAGCCTGCTCCGCCTTGGGGCGTATCAACTGCTGAAGGGCCGAGTTCCCCCCTATGCCGCGGTGGATGAAACCGTGGCCTTCGCCCGCCAGGTGGTGCCCCAGGCATCTGGATTGGTGAACGCTGTACTCCGCCGATTGAGCCGGGGAGTGCCCGAGCCTCCTCATCCCTGGATCGCCTGGTCCTTTCCCCGCTGGCTTTATCTGCGGTGGCTCCAGCGCTGGGGCCCAGAGGGCACCGAGGCCCGAATGCGCCACTATCACAGCGCTCCCCCTTTGTACCTTCGGGTGAACACCCTCCAGGTAACCCCCCAAAAGGTCCAAGCCTTCCTCAGGGATCGTGGCGTGCGGGCGGAATCCGTGGGTTGGCCCCCCGAAACCCTGCGGTTGGATCGTCATCCTTGGGAGATCCCGGATCTTCCACCCTCTTGGTACTACGTACAAGATCGGGCCACCCAGGCGTTGGCGCACCTCCTCGGGCCAGAACCCGGCGAGGTGGTGGTGGACCTGGCTGCGGCCCCAGGAGGCAAGGCCACCCATCTGGCCGCCCTGATGCGCAACCAAGGCATCGTGGTGGCCGTGGACCGTCATCTCGGACGCGTCCGCATCCTCCAACAGGTGGCCCAACGCCTGGGAACCACAGTCGTACTCCCAGTGGCGGCCGATGGCCGCACCCTGGCCCTGCAACGCCCCGTGGATCGGGTGCTGCTGGATGCCCCCTGCACGGGCCTGGGGACCCTCCGCCGCAAGCCCGAGATCCTGCTCAGACTCCGACCCGAACGGATCCACCAACTCTCTCGGCTCCAGTGGCAACTATTGGCTCGGGCGGCCTCCCTGGTACGGCCCGGGGGAACCCTGCTCTATGCCACCTGCACCACAGAACCTGAGGAGAACGAGCACCAGGTGGCCCAATTCCTCCAAAGGTTTCCCCGGTTCCGGTTGATTCCCGCAGCAGAGCGGGTCCCCGAAGCCTGGACCGACGGCCCTTACTTCCGGTCCCACGCCTTGGCTCACGATTGCGACGAGATCTTCGGCGCACTCTTCAGGCGTCCGTAAAAGACGGTTATAATTGGGCCTTGAAAGGAGGTTCCGATGAGAGCCTTAAAGCCGTTCGCGTGGGGAATTGGGGGGGTGGGATTACTGCTCGCGCTGGCTGGATGCATTCAGCCGCCGGAATCCCCTGAGGCCGGAATCCTCACCGGCCGCGTGGTCCGACTTCAACAGGCCACTGCCATTGAGTCCGTCAAGGTCAGCACCATTCCCCCGGTCACCTACCGATACACCGATGCCGATGGCCGGTTTCAGCTCTCCCTGTGCCCCCGAACCTACGAACTGGTCTTGCAAAAGGATCCCGTGGTGTTCCCTCCAGAATCCCTGGTAGAAGCCACCTGGGTGGACACCGTGGTAGACACCCTAAACCACGATACCCTGTTCCTCCAGTACCAGGCCATCACCGTGGTGGAGAGCGTGGAGGTGTTCCCGGACACCTCTATCCCGGGCATTGAGATTCAGGAGAACAAGACCACCGATCTGGGTGATCTTCTGATTGCAGTAGTAGACAGCGCCAACGTGTATGCCGACACCCTGGTGGACACCCTGCAAACCTTCTGAAGGAGGCCATGATGCGTAAAGTTCTGGTCTTTGCTGCCTGGGTTTTGGCCCTGGCCGGTATCCTCGTGGCTGGCGAAACGGGCAAAATCGTGGGCCGGGTGGTGGATGCAGAAACCGGCGATCCCTTGCCCGGTGCCAACGTGTACGTGGAGGGCACCACACTGGGCGCCGCCACCGATGTGGACGGCTTCTTCATGATCCTCCACGTTCCCCCCGGCACTTACAACGTTACCGCCAGCATGGTGGGTTACCGGCCCATGACCGTCCAAGGGGTTCGGGTGATCGTGGACCTGACCACCGAGGTGAACTTCCAACTGCGGCCCGAAGCCATTGAGGTGGAACCTGTCGTGGTCACCGCTCGGGAGCCGGTGGTGCGCAAAGACGAAACCTCCACGATGATCGTTACCGATTACGGCGAACTCCGCACCCTGCCCGTGGAGGACATGACCCAAGTGATCTCCATCAAGGCCGGCATCACCCAGGATCCCGGCGGGGGAATCCACGTGCGGGGCGGCCGCTCCAACGAGGTGGCCTACTACCTGGACGGCATCCCCATCACCGATCCTTACCTTTCCAGCCAAGGCATCCAGGTGTCCACCAACACCATCGGTCAGTTGGAGCTCATTGCAGGCACCTTCAATGCCGAGTACGGCAACGCCATGTCGGGTGTGATCAACGTAGTCACCCGCGAGGGCGGTCCCCGGCTGGAGGGCTTTGTGGAGGCCTACAGCGGCGATAAGGTGTCCACCCATTCCGACTACTTTCCCCACGTGGATCGGGTAAACCCCCTGTCCAACAAGAACCTCCGCTGGGCCTTGTCGGGCCCCTTGGGGACGAAACTTCGGTTTTTCTTGGGCGGCTCCATCGTCAAAGACGAGGGCTGGCTCTTTGGCGTCAACAAATACCTGCCCACCGACACCCAGTACGATAGCACCGGCAATGGGGACGGCTCCCTGGTGGCCATGAATCCCCGGGAGATCTACCAGGTGACGGGCAAACTCACCCTGCCGCTCACCAGCGGCATCAAGATCAACCTCACCGGGGTTTTTGACGACCGCTATTGGCGGGAATACAACGATATTTCCGAACATCGGCTCCTGTGGGAGCCCCTGGCCAATCCCCACCGGTTCCGCCGGGCCTACACCGGCATCTTCTCCTGGAACCACGTGTTGAGCCCCACCCTAAGCTACTCGGCTCGCTTTGGCTACGTGTACTCCCAGTACAAGAGTTTCGTTTACGAGGACTACTACTGCCCGTGCTACCATTTCGGCTATTGGGGGTATTTCATCTCTGAACACCGGTTCTACGAGGGGGGCGTGTCCCGCAGTTGGTTCAAACGTTACACGCGAAACCTCACGGCCCGGTGGGACCTCAGCTGGCAAGCCACCCGGCATCACTTCATCAAAACAGGGGCAGAGGCCATCCACACCACGGTGCACCGGTTCAGTTTGTACGTGTCCAACCCCGACACGACCCCGCCGGCTTTGCCCATCCGCGATACCATTTACGACATCAACCAGTACACCCATCACCCGGTGCAGTACGCCTTCTATGTGCAAGACAAGATGGAATTCCGCGACCTCATCGTGAACGCCGGCATCCGGGTGGACTACTTTGATCCCAAGTGGAAGGTGTGGAACGACGATTTGGCTCCCTCTCCCATGATTTGGGCCGATACCCTCAACCCCTTCCCCGGATACCACTACGTGGATCCGAAATGGCAGATCTCACCTCGGTTGGGCCTGGCCTTCCCCATCTCCGAAACCGGGGTGTTCCACTTCTCTTACGGCCACTTCTTCCAGATCCCCCCGCTGTACTACCTGTACCGGAACTCCGAGTTTGAATGGGCCTCCAAGGCCAACCGCACGGTGATGGGCAACGCCGACCTGAAGCCCCAACAAACCATCGCCTACGAGGTGGGCTTCAAACAGGCCATTGGTGACCACTTCGGCGTAGAGGTCACTGGCTACTACAAGGACATCCGCAACCTGCTGGCCACCAAGCTCATGCCCTCCCTGGTACAGGGAGACCACTACATGACTTACATCAACAACGATTACGGCAACGTGCGCGGCATCTCGGTGTACCTGAAACTTCGCAATCTGGGCCACCTCTCCGCTGAGGTGGACTACACCCTGCAGGTGGCCGAAGGCATCAACTCTTACCCCCGCGACCTGTTCGCTGACCTGCGGAACGGGGTGGAACCTCCTCGCAAGATGGTACCCCTGGACTGGGACGAACGGCACCGCATCAATGCCACCGTCTCCTACACGGTGCCAAAGAACTACGGCCTCAGCCTGCTGGCCTCCTACGGCAGTGGTTTGCCTTACACCCCTACGGATACCACCGGCAACTTCCGGGGCGAGTTCAACTCCGCACGCCGCCCACCCCACTTCAACGTGGACCTGCATGCGTACAAGGAGTTCTACTGGGGGCACCGGGTGCTGCGGTTCTTCGTAAAGGTGTACAACGTGCTGGATCGCATGAACGAACGGTACGTGTACACGGACACCGGCCGAGCCACCCACACCTACATGACCCGCCCCACGGCCGACCCCGGCTATTACAAACGGCCGTACTACTTTAGCCCGCCCCGGGAAATCCGTTTGGGCGTATCGTTGAACTTCTGAACAAAAGGGAGACCATGATGAAACGGTTCCTTTGGATTCTGGTCTTCGTGGGCCTGTCCTACGCCGGCGTACCCGGGCAGAAGTACCTGCCCGAGTCGGTCCAACTTGCACCAGAACAGGCCGGAAAAGGGGCCACCGTGGGCCTCAAGGGAGCACCCGCCCGCAAGTACGGGATCCACGATGGCAACAAGATCCGCCTCAAGTTCTTTAACCACGGTGCCATCTGTGGGCCGAACCGGGTGGATCCTTGGCCTCGCTTGGAGTGGCCTGCGTACTCCGGCCACGAGTACCTGTACGAGATCGGCCCGATGATCGGCGCCCGCGTGAAGGGCTACAACCCCACCACCGGCGACTCTGTGTGGATCTCCATCGTGGACGATCCAATCCAAGACGGCGGTGACGAAGACTTTGAGCCCGTGCCCGGCTTCGCCCGCGACGGACAACCCATGCTGGCCTTTTCTAACCGGCCAGAAACCTGGCCCGAGGTGTGGCCCCCGTACACCAACGTGTACGGCGACACCGTGAAAAACCTCCGCGGCAAATGGGCTGGTGCCTACAACGAAGTGGTGGGCCCAGACAGCGTGACCGAAGTGATCCGGGGCGACCAAGAGTCCTTCTTCGTCATGTCCGATAGCTTCAACCTGGATTTCCGACCCGGAAACCCCGAGGGCAACCCCATCTACCTCCCCTACGCTGACAACGACCAGATCAGCGGCCTGGGCCTCCTCGTGAAGGTGCGAGGCTACCAATGGGCCGCCTCGGTGGTGGAGGACCTGATCATCTTCACTTACGAAATCACCAACATCTCCGACTACGACCTGGACTCCATGGTGGTGGGCTACTTCGGCGATTACCGGATCGGTGGGCCAGGCTCGGACTTCAGCGACGACATGTACGCCTTTGACGCGGAAAACAACATGGTGATCGTGTACGACCAAGACGGCATGGGCTTCGGCGCCGACGGCCGCCCCTACCAGTGCGGAATGCTGGGCTTCCGCCTCCTGGAAACCCCCAAAGACGACAATGGCCAGGAATTGGGCCTCACCTCCGTGTATTCCTTCCCCTATGGCACCGCTGGCCTGTTCGCCTATAACGACTCCGCCATGTTCAACCTGCTCCGGCCCGGTGTGTACGATGTGAACCCGGGCCCTGGAGACTACATCACCGTGTTCGGCTCCGGCTACTTCAGCCTGGCCCGCGGCGAAACCCAGCGGTTCTCCATCGCCATCGTCATGGGGGAAGACTCCGCTGATCTGTACGACAACGCCCGTTTCGCTCAAATCATCTACGACCGGGATTACCAGTTCCCCAAGGCTCCCCCGCCTCCCCGCGTCATGGCCGTGCCCGACCGATATCGGGTAACCCTCTTCTGGGACGACTCTCCGGAAACCGCCGAGGGCTTTGAGGGCTACCTCGTGTATCGGTCCGAAGATGGCGGGGCCTCTTGGGGCGACCCCGTCACCGACGCTCTGGGCCGTTTGGTGTGGTACAAACCCTTGGCCCAGTACGATAAGATAGACGGCGTCACCGGTTACGCCCCCATCGGCGTCAACGGTGTGCACTTCTACCTGGGCGACGACAGCGGCCTGCGGCACTCCTTCGTGGATAGCACCGTGACCCCTGGCAAAACCTACTGGTACGCTGTCCTCTCCTACAACCAGGGGGATACCTCTCTGCTGGTGCCCCCCATGATGAGCTCCCTGTACCCCATTGAGAACAACCCCGCCATCGTAAAGGTGGTGCCCACCGCACCGCCCCTGGGCTTCACCTCGCCTGAGGTCTCCCTGGACTCCGCACGCTCCACCCTGGTGACCACCAGCCTGTTTGACGCACAGGTCGCCAATCCCTACGACCTGGCCGATGCCTCGTATCGGATCACCATCCAATACGACTCCACCGGTACCGACACCACCTGGAGCGTGGAACGGCTCTTGAACGGAGAAAGCACCCTGCTGGCCTCTGGAATTCCCTACATCCACGGCGAGGACGCTGCACCCCTGGTGGACGGCCTGCGGTTCTTCATCACCAGCGAAACCCGCGAGGGCCTGGATACCTTAGTGTGGTCACCCGGGGAGTCCAACCTCTACGTGGACCAAGTGTCGGTGTTCCGCTGGGAGCCGATCCACATCATGATTGAGATCGGTGAACCCGATACCGCTTACCGCTACAAGTCCACGGGCCCTTACGTGTCCAACGTCCCCATGAAGTTCCGGGTGTCGTACCTGCAAGGGAACCAGGTGCTGCCTGCCGTCTTTGCGTACCAGGAGGCCGACGGCGACTCCATGATCAACGATCCCTTCGGCAATGACCGACTGTCCATCTACACCCCCGACGGCACGGCTCCCCTGTACCAGATCATCTTCAAGTACCCCTTTGCCGGCGAACCCGATTCCCAGTATGTGGCCCCCAGCCCCGGCGACGTGGCGTACCTGAAGTTCTACACCCCACTCTCTCCGCTGGACACCGTGTACTTCACCGTGAAGGCCCCCACCGTCTCTGAGGAAACCATCAAGAACCAACTGGACCAGGTGGCTGTAGTGCCGAATCCTTACGTGGTGGCCGCCCGTTGGGAGATCAAAGACGAGTACATCCGGTTCGGACGGGGCGAACGGGAAATCCACTTCATCAACCTGCCAGAAGAGGCGGTGATTCGCGTGTACACCATCAACGGCGAGCTGGTGAAAACCCTGCGACACTTCCCTGGTGAAGACGGCTATCTGAGCGCTTCGGTGCATGCATGGAACCTACAAAACGAGTACGGACAGGAGATCGCCTACGGCCTGTACGTGTTCCACGTGGAGGGCTACGTGGATGGAAAACGCGTGGGCTCGGCCATCGGCAAGTTTGCCGTGATCAAGTGAGGTGGACCATGAAACGCTTTGCGACGCTTTTCCTGGTATTCGCTTGGATGGGCAGCGCCGGTGCGGTGTCCAACGTGGGCACCCGCGCGGCCCAGTTTCTCAAGATCGGCGTGGGCATGCGGGCCACCGCCATGGGCGAAGCCTTCGTGGCTGTGGCCAACGACGCCTCGGCCCTGTACTGGAACCCCGCGGGCCTGAGCCGGGTCCATCGGCACCAGGTGATCTTCAACCAAGCACAGTGGATCGCTGATATCCGCTTCGGCCATGTGGGGGTGGTGTGGCCCCTGCCCGGCCGTGGCACCTTGGGGGGCTACCTCACCTACCTGGGCTCGGGGGAAATGCAGGTGCGCACCGAAGATGCCCCAGAGGGTACCGGCGAAACCTTTGACGTCAACGACCTGGCCTTGGCCGTGGCCTATGGGGTTCCCTTTACCGACCGCTTTTCCTTCGGCTTCGCTTTTAAATACATCTCCGAACGGATCTGGCACATGGGCGCCTCCGCCCTTGCCGTGGACCTGGGGATCCACTTTGACACCGATTTCCACGGGATCCAACTGGGCATGAACCTCTCCAACTTTGGCGGCAAAATGCGTTTGATGGGCGAAGATACCCGGTTCATCTACAACATTGACCCCAACCGCAACCCGAACCACACCCCGAACGTGGTGGCCGATCTGCGCACCGACGCCTTTGACCTGCCCACTCGGTTCCAAGTGGGGCTTTCCGGTCCCCTTCCGGTACTCACCGGCATTTGGGCCGTGGACTTTGTCACCCCGAACGACAACTACGCCTACCTGAACCTCGGGGCCGAGGTGACCCTTGGCCGATTCCTGGCCCTGCGGGCCGGATATCGGGGGCTCTTTAACGACGGCATGGAAGGCGGCCTTACCGCAGGGGCCGGCTTCCAGCTCACCTCCCCCCGGTATCCCTGGAAACTCCACCTGGACTACTCCTACCTGGACTTCGGGCGACTGGAAAACGCCCAGCGGTTCGGGGTGTTGCTCGTGTTTTGAGAACGGCCGAGATTGGCCTTAAAACATAAAAACGCAACCAAAAAGGAGGTTGTCCAATGAAAAAGGTTGCCGTGTGGGGCAGCGTGCTGGCGCTGCTGACCCTGGTGCCAGGCGTGACCCTGGCCCAAAACGCCCAAGATGGCGATAACACCGCCTTCAACCTGACCCTCACCGACCAGGTCGGCGACTACATGCTGGCCGATACCAACTACTACGGCTACTCCCGGGCGGTGATCACCGGCAGCGACCTGGACCAAGACGGCCTGAAGGAGATCATCGTCACCGATTACTACAACGGCGGCCGCATCCACGTGTTTGAGGTGACCGACGGAGCCCTGGAAGAGGTGTGGACGGTCACCGGCACCGATAACCCCTACCGTTCCGGGCCCCGCTCCGTGACCACGGGCGACCTGGACGGCGATGGCTTCGGTGAGATCATCGTGGCCATGACCGGCGGCGGCGGCGATACCAACCGCCTGCACGTGGGCCTCTGGGTGTACGAGTGGAATGGTAACGACAACGAGTACGGGGAATACGACGCCAACACCGGCACCTGGGTGCCCTCCGAGCGGATCATTGAGTTCGGCTTTGAGGGCGATACCCTGTTCCCGGACCGGTACCGGTGCGAAGACGTGGCGGTGGGCGACTTTGACGCCGACGGCGTGCAAGAGGTGCTCTGGGTGAACAACGGCGGCTCGGCCTTTGACAACGCCTACATCTTCTCCATCGTGGGCGACATCGGGAGCCACTTCATCACCGTGGACGTAGAGGCTGTGTTCAAGCGACTGGAACTCGGCTGGGGCGGCAGCTCCGTGTCGGGCTTCGTGACCGACCTGGACAACGACGGCCTCAAGGACCTGGTGGTGATGGTGTGGAACAACATCGGGTTCCAGATCATTGAAGCCACCGCCCCCAACACTTACGAGGCCAAGGCCTACTTTGACAACATTGACACCGAAGACCGGTACCCCTTCGCCAAGATCGTAGACGCCTACGATATGGATAACGACGGCAAACCCGAAATGGTGATCGGCGCTCTGCTTCGGTCCCGGTTCTATGTGGTGGAGGCGGGCAATGATGTGACCGCCGACGAGATCACCATCCACGGTCCGGTGGAGTTCATGGAGAACGATACCGTGCCCATGTACTCCCTGCTGGGCCTGCGGGTGGGGGATCAGGATCATGGCCCGGGCACGGATGGCGCCGACATCTACTTCACCGACGACTACGGCCGGGTGGTGGACCTGGAGTACACCGGCACCGACCTTGGGGATCCCGCATCCTACACGCCCTATGTGATCTTTGAGGACTTCTGGCAGGACAGCGCCCAGTTCACCGACTCCCTGGGCAACCCCATCTGGGTGCACTACCGGATGCACCCCTCGGTGGCCATCGCCCTGGGTGAGGACCTGGACGACGACGGCAACAAGGAAGTGGTGTTCGCAGCCCACGAAGTCAGTGACAACTCCGACTATCCGCTGATGACGGTGGAAACCGGCCTGCTGAACGTGCTGGAGTTCAACGATGTGGGCGTGGAGGAGTGGACCCTGAAGCCGGCCGATGGGGTGCAGCTGCACCTGCAACCCACCCTGGTGAAGGATGAGGCCCGCTTGGCCTTCAATCTCCGCACCCGGGGCCGGGTGACCGCTGAGGTGTACGACGTGAGCGGTCGGCGGGTGGCCACTCTGTTCCAGGGCAACCTGGACGCCGGTAGCCACCAGATCACACTGAGCGCCCACAGTTTGGCGAACGGCGTGTATGTGGTGCGGCTCTCCACCCCCGACGGTATCCGTACGGCTCGCATGGTGATCGCACGCTAAGGAAACCCTTTTCCAACGAGCGGTGGGGGCACAGTTGTGCCCCCACCGCTCGTTTTTTGAGTTCGCTCCTGTTACTGGTGTTCGGTGAACTTCACACGGCCTCCCCAGATTTCCACCCGCAATACCTGCTGAGGATCCTCACCGATCACATAGGTGCCGTCATCGCCGTGCAACCGCTGGCGAAGGGCAGCATCAAACTGAATCACACCCCCCTGCACCTGGGGATCAATTCGGAAGGAGACTCCGGCAGGCACTTGGACCACCGCCGCACCTCCCTCCACCCGCAGGGAAAGGGGTTCCAGGGTGCGAAGGCTTAGATCGGCCTTACCGCCTTGTACGGACAGGTCTACCGGACCCGCCTGGCCCTTAACCTGCACGCCACCCCCTTCCAGATCCACGCGCAGTTCCCCCTGGTGATCCTCCACCAGGGCTTTGCCACCACGGATGACCAGGTCCAAGGGGGCACGGTGATGCTGCACCTTTAGGGCACACCCTTCTCCTTGCACCCGGAAGGGGATGTGATCGGGGATCCGCACCTGGGTGCGGGTGGTCCAAGGCATGGCCTCCAGGGACCATCGCCCTATTCTTTCCTCCACTTGCCAGGTTTCCTCGGCGTTGGTTTCGCCCTCCAGCAGGGTACGCTTCGGTTCCGCCTCCAGGGACAGGCCACCGCCCTCCAAGAGGATTTCAACCCTTTCGATGCCCTCTAAGGAATAGGCCACTGCGTGCCGGGCCTCAGGGGGTGCGGTCATGGAGCGTCGTGAGAGCCACTGGCCCACGATCTCCCAAAGGGACCGGCCCCCAAGGGCACCCTTTTTCTCTTCCGGGGCGGGTTGAGCAGAGGCGTCCAGGGCTTGGAGCAGAGCCTCAGCCTCTTCGGCCGTGATCTTGCCCTGTTCCAGCATTTGCAGCACTTGCAGAACCGCTTGGCGATCCTTCATCTTCTCCCTCCTATTCCACCCAAATCCGCACTTCCTCGCCGTCTTCGCTTTGGATGTGGATCAGGTCTTCTCCCCGGGTTTCTTCAGCCTCCACTTGGCGCAGGGTCTCCTCCAAGTCGCGGAGTGTTGCCGCGAACTGTTCGTGGTCCAAGCCGGCCTCCGTCATCTGGTCCCGAGCCTTAGCGGGGATGAAGCGGAGGCCAATCCCTGAGAACCGCAAAGCCCAAGAAACGAGCCTCCAGGGGATTTTGAGGTTGATCACGTCCTTCTCATCGCGCACGTAGATGCGGAGCCACCGGGGGGCCTTGCCCTTTGAAGCACGGGCGGCAGAGGCCTCAGAGGTCTGTCGCTCCAAGGCCTCCAGGAGCTGCACGGCCTCCTGGGCGGAAATCTTGCCCTCCGCCACCATGTGGAGGATCCGCTGACGTTCCTTTCTCAGATCCTTCATGACACACCTCCGGATTCACGGCCGCCTCGGAGGAGACGAAGGGCCTCCTCGGCGGTGATTCGCCCCTGTTCCAGCAGATCCAGGACTTCCCCGGGGTCGGGCCCGTGGTCCCCGGGTTCCTCCTCTGCTGGCGTCAGAGGGGTGTACCCCAATCGTTGGAGGAGTTGATCCAGGCGAGCGCGGGCGGTGGGCCGGGAAATGCCCAGTTCCTGGGCCACCACGGAGATCGTACCCCGGCTGCGGAGGAACAGGCGAAGGAACGCCAGATCTTCCTCCGGCAAGCGGTCAAACTCCGTGGGCAGGAACCGCCCATGGTATCGGGTTCCGCACTGGGGGCAGTGGTACTCCACGATTTCCAGTTCGCCACCACACACCGGACACTTTTCCAATCTATGTCGTCTCATTGTTCCAAAATGGTAAGGGTGATTTTCCAGTATGTCAAGTCCGGGGTGCTTTGGGTAGCCTGGGGAGGACGTCGTCGCCCAAGAAAGGGATGCCCACCTGTGGGTTTCGGCCCCCTCCTACCCCTCGGTGTGTCGGGCCTGCAGAGCTGAGCGGAGCACAGCTTCAAACCGCTGGGCGGTGCGACGAATGGGAAACCGTCGGGCCGTGTCCAGGCCCCCGGATCGCAGCGCCTCCCGGAGGCTCGGCTGCGCCAAAACCCGCTGGAGGGCTCGGGCGATGGCCTCTGGTTCCTTTTCCTTCACCAGCCAGGCGTTCTCGCCATGCCGTGCGAACTCACGGACCCCGCCGGAATCCGTGAGAACCACTGCGGTGCCGCAGGCCATGGCCTCCAGGGGAGGCAGGCCGAACCCCTCAAACAGAGAGGTGTGCACGAAGAGGTCTGCCGAACTGTACACCTTCCGCAGGAAATGGGTGTCCAGATAACCGAACACCCGGAAGGGCAAAGCCTCTGGCACCTGGATCCGTTCCGGGGGCACTTTGCCCACGATCCACACCTCCACGGGCACCGGAGGCTTCAGCCGGTGCAAGGCCTGCAGGAAAAGGTGGGCACCCTTGCGGCGTTCCGGGCGCCAAAGGTAGAGCACCGCCAGGCGATCTCCCTTTGCCTCCAACAGCTCAGGGTCGGGATCCGGCCAAAAGCCTTCTACCCCTGGGGGCACCACCTCGCCAGGCAACCCCAAACTGTTGCGGAGCCAGGTGGAGGCAAACAGGTACCGCACCGAGGGATCCTGATAGGTGTGCCGAGCGATGCGATTCAGGGGAAAGGGGTAAAACCAGTCCTCACGGTCCTGTACGTAGTACAGCATCGGGATGCCGGAGCGGCGTGCAAAGGAGCGGGCCGGGAAAAAGGTGGGAAAGAAGTTGGCCACCACGGCATCACTGGGCGGCAGAGCTCGGCCCACCCTCAACAACGCCTGTAGAAGGCCCGGCTTCCCAGGCAAGGGAACAGACACCCGGATCACCTCCACTTGGGGATCCAAGGGGATTGCGGGATTGTACCGGTGGGCCGGTACCACCACCCGCACCCGATAACCCTCCAGGGCCAGGTGGTTCATGATGTGGATCAGCACCCGAACCCCCCCGTGGTGCAACAAGGACAGCACGGGGAAGGTGATCCGGGGATTCTCAGGCATGCATCACCTGCTTTTTGATGATGGCCACAATGCGATGGGCCGCCTTGCCGTCTAAGCCATAAAAGAACCGTTTGCGGTGTTTTTCCAACGCCTGTTTCATCGCCCGGGATGGGTGCAACGCCTCCTCCAAGGCCCCGTGGAGCTCTTGGGGTTCCTGTAGATGGGGATAGGCCCCTTCAAAGAGCCGGGCGTTGTCCATGTCCAACAGGGGTTCGCCGTCGGAATGGCGGAGCCGTTCAAAGGGCAAGTCCACAATGACCCCGAACTTCCCTGCAGCCAAGAACTCAAACAGGGTGCTGGACACCTCGGAAACCACCACATCCGCCGCCGTCACATAGGGCATCACCCGGTACTCCTCAAAGGGCAACAGCACAGCGTGGGGATACCGCTGCACCCACTTTTCCATCTGGCGATGGTGTCGGTGGGGAGCGTACCAGCCGGTCCAACTGAAGGGATGGAGTTTCACGATCAGGTTATATCCCCGGGTGGCTCGGAAGATCTCCTCGCCCAGTACCTCCAGCGCGGAGGGTTTGTAGGAGGGTGCATAGAGCACCGTGGGCAGCGAGGGATCCAAACCCCAGCGTTCCAACACCTGTTCCCGGGAATAGCGGCGTTGAAAGAAGGGGTCCAGTTTGGGATACCCTGTGACGTGCACCTCGTGCCGGTCGGTGAGCCCGTGTGCCTGGAGCCTTTGCTTGCGATAATGGCCCTCCAGGAACAGGTGATACCGAGTGTTTGGAGGCTGTTTACGGAGGAGGCGATAGAACACGGTTTTGATGCCCGTGCCGTGGTTTACAATGCCCAACTGGGCCTTTCGGAACCGTTCCGGCGCACGAAGCACATCAGAGGCCAACACGAAGTCGTAGCCTCCAATCTGCTCCACCGGTTCCACACCCTCCTGCCGTAAGAGGGCCATCGCTTGGGGCTTCAAGGACTGCTTCCAGAACCAGAACCGTCGTTTCGGTTCGTCCTCCAGGTACACCTCAACCTGGAACCGGGGATCCTGCCGCAGCAGGGCATATACCGGTTCCAGTGCCTCCCAATGGTACAAATGGCTGATGTGGATCAGCACACGATACGTGAAATCCATGGACGCGTCCCCTCATCATGGATAAATCTTCTCCAGAAGGCGTGGGAAGGGAATGGTCTCCCGCACATGTCGGACACCGGTGATCCAAGCAATGGTCCGTTCCAGACCCAGACCAAAACCAGCATGGGGCACAGAGCCATAGCGCCGCAGGTCCAGGTACCACTGGTAGCTCTCCAGGGGGAGATGATGCTCGTGGATCCGCTGTACCAAGGTATCGTAGTCGTCTTCGCGCTGGCCTCCGCCGATGATCTCGCCATAGCCCTCCGGGGCCAGCATGTCCACCGATAGGGAGAGTTCGGGCTCTTTGGGGTCCCGCTTCATGTAAAAGGCTTTGATTCGGGCGGGATAGTGATGCACCATCACGGGCTTCTCAAAACTCTCGGAGATCACGGTTTCCTCGTCGCCTCCGAAGTCTTCACCGGGTTTAAAGGGCAAACCCGCTGCCTGGATGATGTTCACGGCCTCACTGTAGTAGATCCGGGGGAAGGGTTTTCGCACCTTCTCCAGTTTACTGATGTCCCGCTCCAGGATTTTGAGCTCCTCTTGCCGACGCTCTAACACGCGTTCCACCAGGTACACCACGAAGTCCTCGGCCAGGTCCATGATGTCCTCTAAGGTGGCGTAGGCCACTTCGGGTTCCACCATCCAGAACTCCATCAGGTGCCGACGGGTTTTGGACTTCTCCGCCCGGAAGGTGGGGCCGAAGCAGTACACCTTGCCGTGGGCCATTGCCGCAGCCTCCATGTACAACTGGCCCGACTGGCTCAGATAGGCCTTCTCGCCGAAGTAGTCGGTTTCAAACAGGGTGGTGGTGCCCTCTACCGCAGCGGGCGTGAGGATTGGGGCGTCAATCCGCACGAACTTTCGCTCCTCAAAGAAGTCCACGATGGCCTTTTCCAACTCCGACCGGATCCGCATGATGGCCCACTGTTTGCGGGATCGCAGCCACAGGTGCCGCCGAGGCAACAGGAACCCGATGCCGTGTTCCTTCTTGGTGATGGGGTAGTCGCGGGCCTGATGTACCA
Source organism: uncultured bacterium (assembly GCA_964406105.1). Lineage (GTDB taxonomy): Bacteria > Hydrothermota > Hydrothermia > WGAB01 > WGAB01 > WGAB01. The sequence goes on from CAYOQK010000006.1 coordinate 19,227, forward strand.
ACCGCACGTCCGTAACCTGGATCTCGTATCCCCCTGGAGCCCGCGGTTCCTCCCGTACCACACCCCTCAGGATCACCGACGATTCCAGCGTGAGCTCATCGTAGAGGGCAAACACCTCCTCGGGCACCTGATTCTTGACCACGACACCCTGCACAAAGCCGCTGCCATCGCGCACGATGAGGAAGTGGATCTTGCCAGAGGAACGCTTGTTGTAGAGCCAGCCGCGAATCTCTACCTCCTGGCCCACGTGCTGCTTCAGGTCTTCTATGTACACTGGCTTGGGTCGGCTCATGGTGCGACTATTTTAAACCCGCTTCCAGCCCCCGTTTCACTACTTCCTGTATGCTAAACGTACCAAAGGAGGTCGTGATGCAAAGGTCCGTGGTATTCTGGTGGTTGGCCCTGGTGGGCCTTGGTGTTTCGGGAACCCTGACCCCTCCCCTTCAACGGGTATTGGACCAGGCGGCTCCCGAGGAAAAGATCCCGGCATTGGTGCGTTTGACAGAGCAAGTGGACGCGCAGGCTTTAGCCTCCCAGGTGGCCCGGCTGCCACGGGAGGAGCGGAGGCAAGTGGTGATCCAAACCCTCCAACAGGTGGCTACCCAAAGCCAATCTCGCTTGCGCCGCATGATCCAAAGCGCCCAGGCTCAGGGAGCCGTGCAGCGTGCCCGGTTCCTATGGCTGGTGAACGCCGTATTCCTGGAGGCCACCCCGGAGGTTCTCCGCGAGATTGCCACCCTGCCGGAAGTGGCCACGGTGAGTTGGGATCCCCCAGTGCCTGCCGTAGAGGACGTCAAGCCCGATCCCTCCTCTGTGGTCTTTCCCCAGGACCACACGTTGACCCCACCCAAAACCGCCATCGCCTGGGGAGTGCGAAAGATCCGGGCCCCCGCCGTGTGGGATACCCTGGGGTTCACCGGCGAGGGCATCGTGGTGGGCCTGATTGACACAGGCGTAAACTACAATCACCCCGACCTGCAGGGCCGGATGTGGACCAATCCGGGCGAGATCCCCAACAACGGCATTGACGACGACAACAACGGCTATGTAGACGACTATTACGGCTACGACTTCGCAGAGGACGACCCCATCCCCATGGACGATCACGGACACGGCACCCACACCGCAGGCACCATTGCGGGCAACGGGGCTTCGGGGGTCCAAACCGGTGTGGCACCGGGCGCCAAGATCATGGCCCTGAAGACCCTGATCCAGGGGTCGGGTTCTGAAAGTTATTCCATTGAGGCCGCCCAATACGCCCTGGCCATGGGAGCCCATCTGTGCTCCATGAGCCTGGGCTGGACATGGCCCAACTCCTCAGACCGATCCACCTGGCGCACGGCCATTGAGAACCTGGCGGCGGGAGGCGTCCTCTTCGTCAAATCCGCAGGCAACCGAGGAGACGCCACGAGTGTGTATCCGGTACCCCACAACCTCTCGGTTCCGGGGGGCGTTCCTATTCTGGTGGCTGCTGCCGCCACCGACAGCTTTGACGTGCGGGCTTACTTCTCCAGCATGGGCCCTACGGTATGGGATTACCCGGACCACAACGCACCTCCCTACGACGACTGGCCCTATCCTCCTGGGTATCCCAAACCCGATCTCTCCGCTCCCGGCGTGGACGTGCTCTCCCTGGACTACACAGGGGGCTACACCCTCAAAAGTGGCACCTCCATGGCTGCTCCCCACGTGGCCGGCGTGGCTGCACTGATCCTGGAGGCCGTCCCCTTCCTCACGGTGGAGGAGATCAAAGAGGTCCTGATGAACAGTGCTCTGGACTTAGGGCCCGAAGGCTTTGATACCCTTTACGGGGCCGGTCGCCTTGACGCCTATGAGGCCCTGCTGGAGGCCCTGGCCCATGCCGGCGACCCCACAGACCCACGACCTCCCCGCAACCTCACCGCCTACTCTGACTACACCACTCCTACCTCCATCACCCTCACCTGGCAGGACCCCACCCACTACATCAACGGCGATACTTTGGGCAACAACCTGAGCCACATCCGGGTATATCAGGTCACGGACCAGGGAGACACGGTGGAAGTGGGCCAGGTTTCGGCCGGCGTCCAAACCTTCGTGCACACGGGAGTCAATGATGGCACCTTGTACACCTATGTGCTCCGGGCTGTAGACGTCCACGACTCCATCAGCCCGTACTCCAGCCCGGTCTCCTGGTACGCCGGAGGATCCCCTTGGCCAGCGCCTCCCTCCAACCTCACGGCCTCGGTGGTGAACGAGAGCACCGTGGTGGCCCTGTGGCAGGACCCCACAACCCAAAGCGACGGCACCCCCTTGGACGACTTGGCCGGTATCTACATCTGGGCCAACGGAACACTGGTAGACTCCGTGGCTCCAGGGGTGCAAACCGCTGTGGTGACGGTGGAACCCGGCCATGTGGAGATCACCCTACGCGCGTATGACAACGAAACCCCTCGCCACCTGTCAAACCCTGTATCCACCGAGGTGATCACCACGCTCCACACCGGTGGACCCGATGGCTTTGGGTACCGATTCGTGGACTCCCGGTACTGGGGGCCCCCAGCGCCCACCTTCCAGTGGCTGGAGATCTCCGATGTGGGCACCCCCCTCCCCCTGAGCGACGACGACGTGGCCTTGATCTCTTTGCCCTTTCCCTTCCCCTTCTACGGGGATACGCTCACCCAGATGTACGTGTGTTCCAACGGATTCCTGGAAACCTCTAACGACGATCCCTTTTCCAACTCGGCTTTGCCCGTGTCCAGCTTGGAGAACCTGATCCTGCCTTTTTGGGACGACCTCAATCCCTCGCAAGGCGGCCAGGTGTACTGGTGGGGCACCGACACCCTGCTGGTGGTGGAATGGCAGAACGTGCCCCACTACGGCTCCGGAGGTCCGTACACCTTTGAGGTGGTGCTGTTCCCCAATGGACTCATCCTGTTCCAGTACCTCCACATGCAGGATCCTTTGAACAGCGCCACCATTGGCATCCAGGGAGGCAATGGCTCCAACGGGTACTTCCTGCAGTACTCGTACAACGGAGATCCTTTGGAGGTCACCGATTCCCTGGCCATCCTCTTCTTCACTGAGGAGATGGCAATCCACGAGACCCCCAGTGCCAGAAAACCCCGGTTCCGGTTCTTGCCGGTGCGGTACCAGGCTGGACACCCGGTGATCACCTTTGAGGTGCCCCGCGCTGGCAGGTACCGGCTGGAGGTTTACGATGCCTCGGGCCGACAGGTGAGGATCCTTTGGAACGGCCCTCTGGTGCCAGGGATTCAACGGGTAGAGTGGAAATCTCCTGGGGCCAGTGGTCTTTACTTCCTACGACTCACCGGCCCTCCAGGCACCCGCACCTCCAAAGCCCTGGTGCTGCGGTAAACATCCCGGGCTTGCGCGCCGGTTCCCTGTCAAAGCAGGGTTTGGAGTGCAGGGAAACGGTGCAGGAGGTGGTGGCGGGCGTGAGGGTCGTGGCGCATCAGGGTGAAATCCTGATAGTCAAAGCCTGGGCCCACGGTACACCCCACCAGGGTGTAGTCCCCCAGGGTATAGGCGGCCTGCCACGCTCCCGCGGGTATCACCACCACGGGCCGTACGCCCGGCCCCACCGGCCCCAAACGCCGCCGGTGAACCGCCCGAAAGCCGGGATCAATCCAGAGGAGCTCCACAGGGCTCCCCTCATAGAAGTGCCAGGCCTCATCGGAGGCCACTCGGTGCCATCGGCTGGGATTCCCCCGCACCAGCAGGAAGTAAATGCTGGTTAAGGCCAAGCGTTCGGGGCGGCCGTCCTGAGGCAATACCCGACGAGAGGACAAAAACACCCGACGGAAAAATCCCCCCTCGGGATGGGGCACCAACCCCAGCTGTTGGATCAGCTCTTGCACCCGTGACATCTCGGCCTCCCTTTACCGAGGTGGCTGGAACTTTACGAGGACCAGGCTTCGGGGTTCCAAAGGGTGGTCGCGGCCCACGGTGCGCACCCATCCCCGTTCCCGGGCCGCCGCCCAGGACCCTGCCTCCAAGAACTTCTCCAAGGGGATCACTTCGGCTCGGATGAAGCCTCGGGCCAAATCCTGGTGGATCTCGGCGGCCGCCTCCAAGGCGGTGGCCCCGCGTCGGATCAGCCAGGCGCGGGCCTCTTGTTCGTTGGCAGTGAAGAAGGCCATGAGATCCAGGGCGGACATCCACAGCTCGGCCAGGGCTTGGGGGAGAGCCTGGGGAAGACCATAGAGCTCCCTGAGTTGCCGCTGCTCTTCGGGGTCTTCCAGGCTTAGGATCTCGGTTTCCAAGGCCAGAGAGGTTTCCAGGAAAGGCAGCCCCTTCTGCCGAAGCACCTCAGGCAGATCGGCGTCTACGGGTTCCTCGCCCCGGTTGATCACCACCACCCGGGGGAGCAGGGTGAGGAAACCATAACCTCGGAGCCGTTTGAGTTCGGTTTCAGGCAAGTTCAAGGCCCGCAAAGGCTTTCCGGTTTCCAAAAGGGATACCGCCCGTTCCAAAAGGTCGCCCAGGGCGCGATCTGCCTTGCCTGCTTGGATCTCTTTCCGTAGGCGTTTGAGATGGCGTTCTGCGCTTTCCAAGTCGGTGAGTACCAGGCGGAGGTCCAGATCCTCAAAGTCCTGCAGGGGGTTTTGGGTGAAGGCGTTCACCACCTGGATCAGCAGATCAAAGCCTGCCAGGCTGTTGAAGATGCGGCCCGCCCGTTCCTCGGACCACAGTTTGCCGAAGCCGTCAAAGTCATAGAGATCTGCGCGGGGATGGGTGGCCTGGCGGGATCCCACGACCCGAGCCAAGGCCTCCACCCCTGGAACAGGCAGCACCATTTGCCCCACGCCCGAAAACAGATCCTGCCCAGGGGCGGCCGGCTCGGTAAGCAACCGAAACAGGGTGGTTTTCCCGGCAAAGGGGGTACCGATGACAGCGGCTTTCATCGTGGAAACCTCAGTTCAAAGGTCGTCTCCACCAGGGGTTCACTGCGTACCAGGCGGATTTTGCCGCCGTGGATTTCCTCTACGATGCGGCGCACGAGCAGGAGCCCCACGCCCCATCCCCGCTCCTTGGTGGAAAACGAGCGTTTAAACAGCAGTTTCAGGTATTCCCGGGGGATTCCCTTGCCATTATCCGAAACGCGAAGCACGGCCTCATCGCGATCGCACACCAGAGAGATGACGATCTCGCCTCCCTCTGGACGTCGGGCCTCATAGGCGTTTTTCAGCAGGTTTTCCAAGGCCCAGGAGAGCAGTTCCCGATCGCCACGGATGGTACACTGGGAGGGCAAAGAAAGCCGGATCTCCATGTTCCGCACGATGCGGTCGCGGGCCAGTTCCACGGTTTCCCGCACCACCTGGGCGAGATCTACGGGTTCCAGGCGTTCCTCACCGCCGATTTTGGAGAACCGTCGCAGGATGGACGACAGCCGTTGGAGGTCTTTTTCCATTTCCCGCAGGATTTGGGGGTCGGCTCCTGAGGCTTTCAGGAGTTCCAGCCAGCCCCACAGGGAGGACACAGGCACACCCATCTGGTGTGCCAGCCCCTTGGCAAAGCTCGCCCAGAAGTCCTTGAGGGTGTAATCCTGAAAGGAATGGGCTGCCCACACCAAGCCTACAAAGGTAAGGGCCCCCACCACCACCAGCAGGAAGGGCAGCACCTGGAGGAAAGTCGCAATGGGGGGTAGGCCGTAGTACAAATAGCCCACCACCCGGTTTTGGGCCACAATGGGAACCGGGGGATGGAGTTTTTTCAGCCGGGCGATGGTGCGCAGGATCCTGAGATAATCGGGGTCCCGTTTCAGACGGTTGGGGCGCTGGAGTTCCTCCGGGCTGAAGCGATCCGGGGGCACCCCAATGCGGTGCCATGCCCTGGGCAGCCCCAACTCGTCGGTGACCACAATGGGAAAGTCCACATCCTGCAGCACATGGCGGAGGGTTTGGGCCACTTGAGGGCGTTCCAGAGAGGGCACCAGCAACTCGGAGAGCAACAGGGCCACCAGGCGACTCGTGCGGTTCACTTGGCGTTCCACCGTGGAGAGCATCACCCGGGCGGTGCCAATGGAAAGCACCAGCAGCACGGCCAGCGACACCAGCACGTAGGGCAGGAGTTTAGACCTCACGGGGGGTACCTCCGCCGTGCTGCAGAGCGTAAAACTCGCGGTAGAGTTCGCAGGTTTTCATCAGGTCGGCGTGGCGGCCCCGACAGGCGACCTGGCCCTGATGGATCACCAGGATTTCGTCGGCGCGCTCCACGGTGCTTAAGCGATGGGCGATGATCAAGGCGGTGCGTCCCTGAAGGAAGGCCCATAGGGTTTCCTGGATCTCGGCGTCGGTGCGGGGATCCAAATGGCTGGTGACCTCATCCAGGACCACAATCTCGGCGTTCCGCAGGATGGCTCGGGCCAGAGCGATCCGTTGCTTTTCGCCCCCGGAGAGGGCCGTGGCGCGTTCTCCCAGGTGGGTATCGTAGCCCTGGGGCAACCGTTGGATGAACTCGTGGGCCCGGGCTTGGCGGGCGGCCTGTTCCACTTCCTCCGGAGAGGCTTCAGGACGGGCGTAGGCGATGTTGTCGCGCACGGTGCCGGAGAACAGCAGCACCGTTTGGGGCACCAGCGCCACGTGTCGGCGGTACGACCGCAGGTCGTACTCCCGCAGGTCCACGCCATCCACCAGGATCCGCCCTTCAGTGGGTGGGTAAAACCCCAGCAAGAGGTCGGCGATGGTGGTTTTGCCCGCTCCGGAGGGGCCCACCAGGGCGATCTTTTGGCCCCGTCTTAGGGTAAAAGACACGCGCCGAAGCACAGGCTGATCGGGCCGATAAGCGAAGGACACCCGGTCAAACACGATGGCCTCGCGGAGGCCGGGGAAGGGCCGGGTTCCGCTGGTTTCCCGCTCAGGAGACCGAAGGATCTCAAAGAGCCGGGTGCCGGCCCCCAAACCGTGCTGCAGAATGGCATTGGCGTTGGAGATCCGCTTGAAGGGGGCCATCAGGGAAAGGGCACCGGCCAGAAACACGAAGAACCGGTCGGGCGTGAGGGACTGTTCCACGAAGATCAGGTGGGCTCCGTACAGCAGGATCAAGGCAGCAGCCAGGGACGAAAGGAACTCCGTGAGGGGGGATCCCAGGGCCCGCAGGTACTCCCGACGTTTAAAGGCCCGGTAAAAGGCCCGGGTGCGCTGCCGAAAACGCTGGGATTCCACAGCCTCCATGCCAAAGCCCTTCACGGTGCGGATGCCCTCCAGGGTCTCGGCGAGGTGTTTTCCCAGGTCGGCCATGCGGTCCTGCACCCGGCGGGAACGCTTACGGATCCTTCGGCCGATGAGCACGATCAGGTAAGAGAACACCGGCACCACCACAAAGGCGAAGAGGGTTAACCGCCAACTGGCCAAAAGGGCGATCAGCAGGTACATCACCGCGTTGCTCCCCTCCTTGACCATTTCAAACAGGCCGTTGGTGACGGTGTTCTTCACCTGGTTCACGTCGCTGAGGAATCGGGAAACCCATTCTCCGGTGGAGTACTGTTCAATGCGGGCCACGGGGAACTGGAGCACTTGGTCGTACAAGTGATTGCGGAGATCGCGGGCGATGCGCTCCTGGAGCATCACCGTGAGAAATCGTTGCAGATAGGCGAAGAGGCTCTTAAGCAGAAAGAGCACCACGATGGCCACTGCGAGCCGCTGCACGGCTTGCATAGGAGGGATCCCCGCAATCCATTGGCTTAACCGGTCTAAAAGGGAACTGTGGGCACCGGGGACCTCCAGGGCTTTGCCCCCACTGAAGAGCACCTTCAGGAGGGGCGAGAGGAACGCCAACGACACGCCGTTGAGCAGGGAATAGCCGAAGATGGCCACCAGCACAAAGAAGGTGCGGAGCTTATGACGAGCCAAGAGGCGCAGGAGGTACCGAATCATCGCCGAAACAGGGTTTGGAGGGTTTCCTCTAAGGAATCCATGTTCTCCCAGAGCCGAAGCCGGTCGGACTCTTCAAAGGACCGTTCGGTTTTTCGGAGCAATACCGGAATGCCCATGTCCATCGCCATGGGCAAAAACAGGGAATCCTCACCAATGTAAAGGTCTGAAAGTGAGAGCAAGGCCATTTGCTCCAGGGGCTGGTACCGGGTGATGTCCAAGCCACGGGTGGTTTTCCCGGTGTGAAGGAAGGTAACCCGAACCAGTTGCGCCTCAATGCGGTCCAGGTCTTTGTCCTGGAGTTGGGTGTCCAAGAACACGAGTTTGCGGTCTGGGCTGTGGCCCTGGTACACCAGTTCGTTCCACATGCGGCTTTTGAGTTTGGGCGAAGCCACAGGCTGAAGGTTCTCCAAAGGGATCTGGAAGATCCGGCACAGGGCCTCATAGGGGTGGGGGCTGTGGAAATCGGTGGCCACCAGCAGGTTGTAGTACGGGAAGCTCTCCGGATCAAAGGACACCCGGTACTCTGCCTGGACCTGCTCCGGGAACTCCCGGTACGGCGAAGGGGGGCGAGAAAAGTCCATCAGCACGTCCAGGGGTTCGGGCTGCTCTGGAGGCCAGGGTTCCAGGTCGTGCACCCGATAGGCCTCCAGCCAAGGCAGGTAGGAACGGTTCCGAGGTTCGTACACGTACCGGGGCACAGCCCGGAAATAGTGGAGCACTGAAACAATGGTTTTGAGGGCCAGGCCAAAATCGTAGGGATTCTCGGGCAGGAGGACCAGCACCCGGCTTTGGGGGTCAAACCGGGAACAGAACCGGATCCTGGGGGTTTCGTAGGTATGCCGGCGGAAGACCCGCAGGAGTTTCTTGAGCCAGGGCGGTTTCATGGGATTCCACCAAAGGCCTCCTGGAGGATGGGCAGCAGGGCCTGCACCACAGGCTCCGGTCCCGCCAGTACGTTGCCGGTATCCAGGTACCGATCCCCTCCCTGGAAATCCGTGACCACCCCACCGGCCTCCTGGACCAACAGGGCACCTGCAGCGATATCCCAGCCAGAGAGGCCAAACTCAAAGAAGCCATCCACGATGCCGGCGGCGGTCATGGCCAGGTCCAGGGCGGCGGACCCTGCCCGCCGCACCCCCGAGGCCCTTTGGAAAATGGTGCGGAAGGCCACCAGGTAGGAATCCAGCATGTGCTTAGCACGGAAGGGAAACCCCGTGGCGATCAGGGTGCCCTCCAATTGGCGTCGGGCGGAAACCCGGATTCTTTGCCGATTCCGAAAGGCGCCGCCCCCGCGGCGTCCCACGTAAAGATCCTGCCGCAAGGGGTCATACACCACGCCGAGCACAGGCCGGCCCTGCGCCATCAGGGCAATGGACACCGAGAAGAAGGGGAACCCGTGGATGTAATTGGTGGTGCCGTCTAAGGGGTCCACCAGCCAGAACACCTCCCCCTGGCTTCCTCCCTCTTCCTCGCCCAAAAAGGGGATTTCTGGGTACCGAGCCCGCAGAAACGCGCGGATGGTTTCCTCGGACTCCCGGTCCACTCGGGTCACGAAATCGTTCACCGCTTTGGTTTGCACCTCGGAGGGTTTCAGTTTTCCGAAGTGATCCAAAAGGATGCGGGAGCCTTCAATGGCCGCTTGCACAGCAGAATCCAATAGCGAATCCAGATTTTGGAGTTCCATGGGTCCTCTTGCGGAGCCGAACGTGTTGACACCTCAACGGCTTCCGCCATATATTCTACTTGACGACGGCGGCGTAGCCAAGTGGACCAAGGCGGCGGATTGCAAATCCGCTATTCCCGGGTTCGAATCCCGGCGCCGCCTTTTGATCTGCCGGGGTGGCGGAATGGCAGACGCAGGGGACTTAAAATCCCCTGGGGGAAACCCCGTGCGGGTTCGAGTCCCGCCCCCGGCATCCTGAGCCACCGTGAGCAAACCGTCGCTCCTGGACCTCTATCTTTCCCTTTCAGCAGAGGAGGGCCCCCTGGAACTGGAAACCTTCTTGGAACGGGTGCAACGGGGCGAATTCGGCCCCGTGGAACCCGAGGAAGTCCGAAACTTCTTGGACCAGATGTACGAAAACGTGGTGGCTTCGCTGTATGCCTTCGCCGAAGAGCACCCAGGTCTGCCCCAGGACCTGCTGGAACAACGCCTGCACGAAGAGTTTGAACGATTCCAGAAACTCAAGGAAAGGATGGGCCTATGAGGGCAATCATCATTCACGGGGGCGCTGGCCGGATCCGGACCAGAGACCGGGATCGGATCCGAGCCGGCCTGATCCGTGCAGTCACCGCTGGCTTTGAACGCTTACAACAAGGGGAACGGGCAGAACAGGCCTGCCTGGCTGCAGTGATGGCCATGGAAGACGACCCTGTGTTCAACGCAGGCACGGGCTCGGTACTCACCTTAGACGGGCGATGCGAGCTGGATGCCTCCATCATGCGGGGTTCCGACCTGCAGATGGGCGCAGTGGCCGGTGTGGAACACGTCAAAAACCCCATTCTGCTGGCTTACCACGTGCTGCAGGAAACCGATCATGTGCTCATGGTGGGGGAGGGTGCGGAGAAATTCGCCCGCCTCCTGGGCTTTGAACCCTATGACCCCATCACCGAGGAACGCCGCGAACAGTGGAGAAAACTCCGCGAGAAACTCCTCAAGGGCGAGAACGGCCACTACTACCCCAAGATCCGGGAACTCATCCGAAAACACCCCGAACTCCTGAAGGGCACCGTGGGATGCGTGGCCCTGGATTCCCACGGCGAGATCGTGGCCGGAACTTCCACCGGCGGCGTGTTCCTGAAACTCTACGGCCGGGTGGGCGATACCCCGATCCCCGGAGCTGGCACCTACGCCACCCCCTTCGGAGGCGCCTCCTCCACCGGCATCGGTGAGGGCATCATGCGGGTCCTGCTCTCCAAAACGGTCGCCGACCTCATGGCCACGGGGGTCTCTCCACAAAAGGCCTGCGAAGCAGGGGTGGACTACTTGACCCGCAAGGTGAACCTGGAGGCCGGCGTTATCGCCTTGAACCACGAAGGGGAGTTCGGCTTCGCCTACAACACCCAAGCCATGCCCGTAGCGGTGCTCCGCGAGGACGACCCAGAGCCCCGGCTCTTTGGGTTTCCCCAAGACTGAAACCATGTTCCTCCGATCACAACGCATCGGAATCGCCCTGGGCGGCGGGGGAGCCCGGGGCTTAGCCCACCTGGGGGTTCTTGAGGTGCTGGAACAGGCCGGGATCCATCCCGCTGCCGTCAGCGGCACCAGTGCAGGTTCCATCTTGGGTGCCCTCTACGGCCTGTACGGCTACGAGGGCAGCCGCCAGGTGATCCAGGAAGGTCTCCAAAGCCCCGGATACCGGGAGATCGGCTTCGGAGGCCTGAAGCAAGAACACCACGGCCTCTTCGGCACGGTCCAACAGTGGGTACGGAACGGCCTCACCTACCTCAAGGCCCTCCGGAACACCGCGGTGCTCTCCGGCCGGGCGTTAGAGGTATCCATCAAGAACCTGGTGCGATACCACACCTTTGACGACCTACCCTGGCCCTTTTACGTGTCGGCCCTGGACCTGACCCGTGGGATGGACGTGATCTTCACCACAGGCCCCCTCTGGCGTGCACTGTACGCATCCTCGGCCATCCCCGGGGTGTTCCCACCCCTGCCCCTGAACGACTGGCAGCTGGTGGATGGAGGACCCTCCATGAAGGTGCCGGTAGAAGCCCTGTGGCTACACGGCGTGGACTTCGTTATCGCTGTGGACGTGGGGAGCCCGATGGAGGAGCGGCATTCCTTAGGCAACGCATTGGAAACCATGATCCGGGCCGACGAACTGGGCGTGCAAAAGCTCCACCGGTTCCTCTTGCATTTGGCCCATGTGGTGATTCGGCCCAACCTGGCCGACATGACCTGGGTGGACTTTGATCGCTGGGAGTTCGCCGTGGATCAGGGCCGGGAGGCAGCAGAGCGGGCCCTGCCCGAGATTCGGCGAGCCCTGCGGGAAAACCATTGGATCCGTCGCTGGCTCCGCCGCCGCCTCCTCCACCATCTCCACCTGGAGGAGAACAAAGTGTACGTGTGAAAAGGACCGAGGCTTTGCCCACCAGGCATCAGCTAAGCCCCCTTTTGCGTGCTTCGTCCAGGCTCATGGGCTTGAATTTCCACGAACACCGTTGACTTCCACCCAGGCGCTGCATATCATTAACGGCACGCCGGGGTGGCGGAATTGGCAGACGCGCATGGTTGAGGGCCATGTGGGAGCAATCCCGTGCGGGTTCAAATCCCGCCCCCGGCACTTCCTTTCATGAAACCCTCACTTCAACGCCTGATCCAAGACTTTAAGGCTGGTCACCCCCGTGCTCTGGCCCGGCTGATCACCGAGGTAGAAAACCGAGAAAACGCCCATGCCGAAATCCTGGAAGCCCTTTACGCAGGCGTGGGACGAGCCCACCGCATCGGCATCACCGGCCCCCCAGGCGCGGGCAAAAGCACCCTGGTGGATGCCCTGGCTCTGCATCTAAAACAACAGGGAAAACAGGTAGGCGTCATCGCTGTGGATCCCTCCAGCCCCTTCACCGGCGGCGCCCTGCTGGGCGATCGGCACCGCATGACCCGCGCCACCCAGGCCGGCATCTTCATCCGCAGCCTCGCCACCCGGGGATCCCTGGGCGGCCTGTCGGAAGCCACCCCCTTCGTGGCCGATCTCATGGACGCCTTTGGTTTTGACACAGTGCTCATTGAAACCGTGGGCGTAGGCCAAGCAGAACTGGACATCATCCACACCTCGGACACCGTGGTGGTGGTGCTGGTCCCCGAATCCGGCGATGCCATCCAGGCCATGAAGGCCGGCCTCATGGAAATCGCCGACATCTTCGTGATCAACAAGTACGACCGCGAAGGCGCCCACCGGTTCCAAAACGAGTTGGAAAGCGTCCTCAGCATGCAACCCCGCAAGGAAGGCGACTGGACACCTCCTGTGATCCCCGCGGTGGCCACCCGCGAGCAGGGGATCCCAGAACTCGCCCACGCCATAGAGCAACACCTCCGCTACCTCAAGGAATCGGGCAAGTTCCTGGAAAAACGAAAGCACCGCATCTTAGACGAGATTGAACGCACCGCCAAGGAGTTCCTTTGGCGACAACTGGAAAGCCGGCTCTCCGAGGCCCTTACCCAGGAATGGCTCCAGAAGGCCCTTCGGGGCGAGGAAACCCCCTATGCCCTGGCTCGCCGTATCGTAGAACAACTCTCCCGGTAACCCATGAACTCGTTGAAACACCGGGAAACCCCGTGTACCTTTTAACCCCAAACAGGAGAGAATGCCATGATTACCTACGACATGCTGAAAACCCTCCACACCATCGGTGATGGCCGAAACCCCATCGTGAGTTTGTACCTCAAAATTGATCCGGCAGGAGACTTCGTAAAACGCTGCCGTAACCTGCTGTACAACGCCCTTAAAGACGCTCGCCGAGAGAACCGGATCTCCGAGTTCCAAATGCAACGCATTGAAGGAGACCTCCGGAAGATCCAGAGCTTCGTGGAACAAAACGCCCCCGTGTGGATCAAAGAAGAACAGGTGGAACAGGTGGTGATCTTCTCGTCCCAGCCCCTCCGCTTTTGGCAGGTGTACCCTCTGCCCCGCTCAGCACGGGAACGCGCAGTGGTAGACCTCTCCCCCTATATCCGCCCCCTCACCCTGCTCTTGGACGAGTACAAACGGTACTACGTGGTGCTCATTGACCCCAAAAAGGCCCGGCTCTTTGAAATGTTCCTGGGCTCCATCCAGGAAGAGGAGAAGTTCGTGGACGTCGTTGGCCGGGTGAAAACCCCTCCACCCCGACTCCGGCGCAAGGTGGACTACGCCATCTATAACCACTACCAACGGGTGGCTGAAGTGCTGTACGACCGGTACCGCCTGGGCCGCTTTGACCTGCTCATCGTAGGCGGACCCACTGAGGCCGTGTCCGCGTTCCTCATGTTCCTGCCTTACACCCTCCGGAACGTGCTGGCCGGCACCTTCACCACCTCCATCAACATCACCATCCGCGAAGCCCTCAAGCAAGCCCGACGGATTGAGATGGAGTACGAGAAACGCGAGGAACGGGAAATCGTAGAAACCCTCAAGAACGAACTGGCCAAAAAGGATCACGGAGCCGTGGCCGGCCTCCGCAACGTGCTCCGCGCACTAATGGAGAACCGGATCACCACCGTGGTGGTCTCCGAAGGCTTTGAGGAACCCGGAGTTCGGTGTCCAAAATGCGGCTATCTGGGTTTGGATGAAACCACCTGCCCCTCCTGTGGTGCCCAAACCGTGAAGGTGCCGGACGTGGTAGATGACCTGATTGAAGAGGCCATAGAGCAGGGGGCACGGGTTGAACACGTGCTGGATACCTCCCTGCTCGCAGACATCGGCCACATTGGGGCCCTCTTGCGCTATCCCGAAGAGGCCGGGGCACCAGAGCCCCCTTCACAGGGCTAACGCTTACAGCACACCTCTGGGGCGGGGGCGCGGTTGCGCCCCCGCCCCAGATCCCTCCAGGATCCCCCTCTGAGCGGTCCCCCTACACCGCCTTGGGGCCCAGCATCTTCCGGGGATCCAGCACCTCGTTGGCTTCCTCTTCGCTCAGAATCCCCTCCTCAATGACCACCTGCCGCACGGTTTTGCCCTCTTTGTAAGCCTTGTAGGCGATCTGGGCCGCCCGGTCGTAACCGATCCTAAGGGCCAGAGGGGTAACCAACGCCATGCTCCACTCCACCAGTTCCTCGCACCGCTGACGATTGGCTTGGATTCCCCGGATGGTCTTCTCGGTCAAGGTCCTGATGCCGTTGGTGAGGATCTGGATGGCAAACAGCACGTTGTAGGCAATCATGGGCATCATCATGTTGAGTTCCAAAGGTCCATTCTGCCCCCCGATGGTCACGGCCAGGTGGTTCCCCATCACCTGAGCCGCCACCTGGATCATCATCTCTGGGATCACCGGGTTCACCTTACCGGGCATGATGGAGCTGCCCGGCTGCACCGCTGGCAACTGGATCTCGGCAATGCCGGTGCGTGGACCACTGGAGAGCAGGCGCAGGTCGTTGGCGATCTTCATCAAACTCACGGCCACGGTGTTCAAAGCTCCCATGAGTTCCACCATGGCGTCGCGAGCCGCCAGAGCCTCAAACCGATTCTCGGCCTCTCGGAAGGGCAGCCCGGTGCGCTCCGCGATCTTCGCAATCACGCGTGCCGCAAACTCGGGATGGGCGTTCAGGCCGGTGCCCACAGCAGTACCCCCCAAAGCCAACTCCTCCACGTGGGGCAAGGTGTGCTCAATACGACGAAGACCATGGGCAATCTGGGAGGCATAGCCGGAGAACTCTTGCCCCAAGGTCATGGGCACAGCGTCCTGCAGGTGGGTGCGACCGATTTTCACAACATCCTTGAACTCCTCGGCCTTGGCCTGGAGCGCCTGATGAAGATCACGCAACGCCGCCCTTAAAGGCTCTAATTCCTGGCGCACGGAGATGTGAATGGCCGTGGGAATCACGTCGTTGGAAGATTGGCCCCGGTTCACATGGTCGTTGGGATGGACCGGGTGCCGTGTGCCTAAGGGCTGGCCCAGCAGCTCGTTGGCTCGGTTGGCAATCACCTCGTTGGTGTTCATGTTGGACGAAGTACCCGAACCCGTTTGGAAGATGTCCACCGGAAAATGGTCATCCCACTTGCCCGCTATCACCTCTTCGGCAGCCTGGATGATGGCCTCGGCGATCTCCGCGGGGATCTGCCCCAGGTCCCGGTTAACCTCGGCCGCGTAGCGCTTGATCAAGCCCAGTGCCCGAATCATGGGCCGCGGCAGCCGAATCCCCGAGATGGGAAAGTTCTCCACAGCTCGCTGGGTTTGTGCCCCCCAGTAGGCCCAGGAGGGCACCCGGACCTCCCCCATGGAATCCTTCTCAATGCGGTACTCCTCTGCCATGGTAAGCCTCCTTTTGACGTTCCTGCCCTAATTATGCGGCAGGGCACCCGCCCCTATCCGGAAACCAAAAAGCGAATATAATGAAAGTCCACAGGGAGGCAAAGGTATGGAGCACCTTTTCCGGCAAACCCAGTACACCGTGGCCAAATTGATAGAGGATATTGACCTGGGAGAGATCGGCTTGCCCGATCTGCAACGCCCCTTCGTTTGGCGCAACAACAAGGTGCGCGATCTCTTTGATTCCCTGTACCGAGGATACCCCATCGGATCGCTCCTCTTCTGGGAGAACGGATATCCCAAGGAACACCGTCTGATCGGCCGCGAGGACCAACAAAAAATCCCCCGCCTCCTGATCATTGACGGCCAACAACGGCTCACCTCACTATACGCGGTAATGAAAGGCCGCCCAGTGCTCTGGAAGGACTATCGCTACAAAAAGATCCGCATCGGCTTCCACCCCTTCCTGGAGAAGTTTGAGGTAACCAACTCGGCCATAGAAAAGGATCCCCACTGGCTGGCAGACATCAGCCTGATCTGGACCCAAGATCTCTATGACCTGATTGAGCAGTACCTGGAACGGCTGCACCACCATGAGCCCCTAAGCCGAGAAAACGAAAAGCGGATCCACCAGGTGTTTCACCGCCTCTTTGACTTGCAAAAGTACCAGATCCCCACCGTGGAGATCTCGGCCTCCGTTGATGAGGAACAGGTGGCCGAGATCTTCAAACGGGTCAACAGCCAGGGCACCCCGTTGAACCTTTCGGACTTCATCCTCACCCTCATGTCCGTATTCTGGGAGGAAGGCCGACAAGCCCTGGAGCACTTCTCCCGGGCTGCCAAAACGCCTCCTTCCACACCCCAACCCTCCCCCTATAACCCCGTGTTCCAACCAGGTCCGGACCATCTGCTTCGGGTTAGCGTGATGGTGGGCTTCCGCCGAGCAAAACTCCCCGACGTGTACGCTCTGCTCCGGGGTAAAGACCTGAAAACACGGACCTTTTCTGTGGAACAGCGAGACCGCCAGTTCGCCCTTCTCCAACAGGCCCAATCCAAAACCCTGAACCTCCAACATTGGCACGATTACCTGAAGGTACTGAAACGTGCCGGCTATCTCCGAGGCGACATGATCTCCTCCAAAATGGCGGTGCTTTTCACCTACGCTCTGTGGCTGATCGGAAAGGTGGACTACCACATAGACCCCTACACCCTGCGGGAGGCGATGGCTCGCTGGCTCTTTATGGCGTTGCTCACGGGACGCTACACCAAATCTCCCGAAAGCCGGATGGAACAGGACCTGAGCCTCCTGCGGGATACCTCCTCGGCCCAGGGATTTCTGGAAACCTTAGAACAGGAGATCCAGGCGGTCCTCACCCCTGACTTCTGGGAGGTGAGCCTACCCAACCAACTGGCCACCGCATCGGCTCGGAATCCGGGGCAGTTCGCCTTCTACGCCTCCCTGTGCATCCTGGATGCACCGGTGCTGTACTCCCGGATGAAGGTGGCCGAGCTCCTCTCCCCTGATCTCCGATCCCACCGCAGGTCACTGGAACGCCATCATCTCTTTCCTCGCCAGTACCTCAAACGGATCGGCATCACCCAAGACCGCTGGATCAACCAGGTGGCCAACTACACACTGGTGGAATGGACGGATAACCAACGTATCGGCGACCGGGCCCCCCAGGCCTATGTGCCCCAGATGGAACAACGATTCACCCCCGAGGAACTCCAGCACATGTACCGGCTTCACGCCCTTCCCCACCGTTGGTACGAGATGGACTACCACGAGTTTTTACAAGAGCGAAGAAAACGCATGGCTCAAGTGATCCGATGGGGATTTGAGCACCTGGGCACCGGCCGGAGTGCCCTGGGCTTCCCAGGTTCTTCTGAAGACTAACCTCGGGGGTCCATCGCCTCGCGACGCCCCTCGGCAAAGGCCCGAAGGTTAACCTCCAGGTGCTTGGTACGGAACAGTTCCTCCAGCACCTGGTGCCAGATCTCCTCAGGAAAGGGCAGCAGGGTAGACACAGCGCCCAGCACCACGGTGTTGGCCACCAGGGGGTTGCCCAACCGATTGGCCACCGCCGGACCATTGACCCGGACCAAACGCGAAGCCACCCGCTGGAGACGTTCCTCAATGCGATCAGGGTAAGCATCCAGGCCCAGGGTGGCCGGTAAGGGCACCACCGTAAGGTCGTTGAGGACCACGGTGTTGTCTTTGGGGTTCAAGAAATGCACCCACCGCAGGGCCTCGGCCCGCTCAAAGGCCACCAGCAGGTGGGCAGTACCCTTTTCAATGATGGGAGAAAACACCCGGGGCCCAAACCGAACGAAGGACACCACACTGCCACCCCGTTGGCTTAGGCCCTTGACCTCGCTCTTTTTGACATCTAACCCAGCGGCCAACGCCACCCGGGCCAAGATCTCGGCAGCCGTCAGGATCCCCTGGCCGCCAATGCCGGCAACGATCACGTTAGTCAAGGGGATGGATGGCATCATAGGGACACACCTGCTCACACACGCCACACCCCACACACAGGAAATCCACGATGTAGGGCTTCTGGGTTTCCTCGTTCAGCATGATGGCCGGACACCCCACCCGCAAACAGCTGTGGCACTTTTGGCCTACGCAAGCCTCGGGATCAATCCATCGCACGGGCTCGTCGCGGTACAGTTGCCGGCCCTCAGGAATGAGAGCACAGGGCCGTCGGGCGATCACCACACTGGGACCTTCATGCCGAAGGGCCTCGGAAATCGCCCGTTTGGTGGCCTTGAGGTCGTGGGGATCCACCACGGTAACATGCTCTACACCCACGGCCCTCACCAGTTGTTCAATGTCCACCCGGCGACCCTGATCCTGCAACGCCTTGCCAGACCCTGGGTGGCCTTGGTGTCCGGTCATCCCGGTGGTATCGTTTTCCAGGATGATCACCGTGCTTTTGCCCTGGTTGTACACCAGATCAATTAGGCCCGCCACGCCGGAGTGGAAAAAGGTGGAATCACCGATCACCGCCACCGCCTCCCGTCCGGCCTTTTCCATACCAAAGGCCATGGGGATAGAGGCCCCCATGTCAATGGTGGTGTCCATGGCCTGAAAGGGGGGCAATGCCCCTAAGGTGTAGCAACCGATATCGCCCATGACGGGCTTCTTCAAGAGGGACAAGGCCCAGAACACCCCTGTGTACGGGCATCCGGGGCAGAGGGCTGGCGGCCGGCTTACGGCCCTTTGGGGCTCGGGATGGGGCAATTCTGAGCCCAGGACCCTTGCCCGCAGCAGGGCGGGGTCCAATTCACCGTACCGAGGCAAGCGGTCTTTGCCCATCACCGAGTACCCCAGGGCACGCACCTCCTCTTCAATCACGGGGTCACCTTCCTCCACCACCATCACCTGGGGATAGGTGGCAAAGAACTCTCGCAGCAGGGCTTCAGGAAGGGGCCAGGAGAGGCCCAACTTCAGCACGGCGTGATCAGGGAACACCTCCCGCACATAGGTGTATGCCACCCCTGAGGTGATGAAGGCCAGTTTTTGGGGATCTCCGGGTTCCACCCGGTTCAGGTCCGAAGCGTTGGCAAAGGCCCGGAGGGCGGGGAGCTTTTCCTCCTCCAGGATCCGATGACGCACGCGGGCGTTGGCAGGCACCATGACGTACTTGCGCATGTCCTTTCGGTACTCGCGGGGCGGCACCTCTTGCCGCTCTCCGGGTTCCACCACCCCTTTGCCGTGGGACACCCGGGTGGTCATCCGCACCATCACGGGGAGGTCAAAGCGTTCCGAAATCTCAAAGGCCTGCTGTACGAAGGCATAGGCCTCTGCCGGATCCGCGGGTTCCAAAACCGGCACGCGAGCGGCCTTTGCGTGGCGTCGGGAATCCTGCTCGTTTTGGGAGGAGTGCATACCCGGATCGTCGGCCACCACCACCACGAACCCTGCGTTCACCCCAGCATAGGCGGAGGAAAAGAAGGGATCAGCTGCCACATTTAGACCCACGTGCTTCATGGCCACCAAGGCCCGAACCCCACCCAAGGCAGCCCCGTAGGCCACCTCATAGGCCACCTTTTCGTTGGTGGACCATTCGGCACGAACCTCAGGGAACCGGGCCAGGGTCTCCAGCACCTCGGTGGACGGGGTGCCGGGGTACGCTGCGGCCACTCGGAGCCCCGCTGCCCAGGCCCCATGGGCCAGGGCTTCGTTGCCGGACAGGAGTTTGGGTGCCATCAGAGATTGGCAATCAACGCATCCGTGTACTCAGTGGTGCTTAGGGGCTTCACCCCTTCCATGTGGCGGGCCAGGTCTTGGGTAACCTGCTTGGCGCTGATGGTTTTTTCCACCGCGTTGTAAATCAGATCGGCGGCCTCAAACCAGCCCATGTGCTCCAGCATCAAGGCACCCGAGAGGATCTCGGCCGTGGGGTTGATCACGTTCTTGCCTGCGTACTTGGGGGCTGTGCCGTGCACCGGTTCAAACATGGCGTGAACATCGCCGATGTTGCCGCCGGGCGCCAACCCCAGGCCTCCCACCAAACCGGAAATGGCATCGGAGAGGTAATCGCCGTTTAGGTTCGGCGTGGCCAGCACCGAGTACTCGGCCGTGCGGGTGAGGATCTGCTGCAGCATGTTGTCGGCAATCCGATCCTTGATCACCACCTTCCCTTCAGGCACCTGGCCGTTGTATTTCTCCCAGAGTTCCTGTTCGGTGATGGTGTACTCTGCAAACTCCTCGCGGGCCACCTCGTAGCCCCAATCCCGGAAGGCGCCCTCGGTGTACTTCATGATGTTGCCCTTGTGCACCAAGGTCACCGAGGGCCGTTTCCGTTCAATGGCGTATTGGATGGCCTTACGTACCAGGCGTTTGGTGCCAAACTCGGAGATGGGCTTCAGGCCGATGCCCGCATCCTCACGGAGTTGGATATCAAACTCCCGCTTGAGGAAGGCCCGGATCTTGGCTGCCTCTTCGGAGTTATAGGGCCACTCAATCCCTGCGTAAACGTCCTCGGTGTTCTCTCGGAACACCACCATGTTTACCCGTTCCGGGTGCTTAATGGGTGAGGGCACACCGGTAAAGTAGCGTGAGGGGCGGACATTGGCATAAAGGTCCAGGGCTTTCCGAATGGCCACGTTCAGGCTTCGGTAGCCGCCCCCGACGGGGGTGGTTAAGGGGCCTTTGATGCCGATGTGATACTGGCGGATGGCATCCAGGGTTTCCTCTGGGAGCACTTTGCCGTACACCTCACCGGCGCGTTCTCCGGCCAGCACCTCGGTCCAGGCGATCCTTCGGCGTCCGCCGTATGCCTTTTCCACCGCGGCGTCCAGTACCCGACGCATGGAGGTGACCACCTCCGGCCCAATGCCGTCGCCTTCAATGTAGAGAATGATGGGCCGGTCAGGGATCACCAGTTTCCCGTTTTCCACGGTAATGGGATCCCCCCAGGAAGGGGGCTGGATCTGAAAGCCTGCCATCGTGAAATCCTCCTTGTGATGGCTGCAATTATAAACCTTGCCCGTGTTCCCGAGGTTTTCCGAAGAGAGCCTGAAAATGCAACCCATTGGTTTTCAAACGCTTACATCCGATGACCCCACCGTGACCCCACGGCACATACTTGCAGTGCTATGAAATGGAACCGATGGCGTCCCTTCCGGCCCACAAAGCCCAAGGTAGCGGCCGACCAGCACGCGTCTCCGGTACAAACCGGGGTTCAGGTGTGGTTTCTGGGGCACGGGGAAACTACGGTGGTGCTTGGGGATCTTCGGGCGGAAGGGATCTCCCCGGGGCAGGGGAATTTTTCATCGGGGGTGGTGTTCCC
>CAYOQK010000007.1:0-15152 GCA_964406105.1 uncultured bacterium
TCAATGAGGCGCTGGCTTCCTCCACGGATTTGGGGCAACCCCAGGGCTTCAAAGACATAAGACTTGATGGCATCAACATCTCCTTGGAGTAACACAAAACCTTTGTCCTCCATCAGTTCACCTCACCTATTTTTCGCTAAACACATCCCCAAACAATCTCACCAAAAAATCTCGGGTGAGTTTGGTGTTGTTTGGGAGATTAAGGGAAAGAAAGTGCTGGTTGTCTTTGATCTTGCTGTAGACGCTTTGGAGCTGGTGTTCTACAGTACGGGGGCTTTTCCCTAACGCTTTGGCAATCTCTCGTATGGTTCCTCCCTTCACCACTACGTAACGGAGGACCTTCTGTTCCGCCGGCGATAAACGACTCTCCACAAAGAGTTGGAGCGCGTAATGGCGACGGCGCTCCCGTAGGGTCTTCACCAGCTCCGCTGCCCCAAAAGGATCCTCCTCCCTGGCAATCACCGTGAGGATCGGGTCCACGTCACCCCACGGAATGATAGGAATCGGGACCAGCGAGACCTTGTCTCCTGCCTCCACCGGGAATAATCTTCGGGATTCTACCAAAGACTTGCTGGAAATCAGATGCCAGGCTTTGTCTTGATCGTCAAAAAGAAGCTGTGCGGCTACAATGCCATAGATGGCCATGGGTTTCCGACCTCCAGCCACCGAAAGATGGACCTGGAACCCTTTCTCTTTGGCCGTTCGGATCACGCGGAACAGGGTGCGGAAGGTAGCGTTGATGGCCTGGCGGCTTTCCAAGTCGGCGAACTTCTTTCCAGAGGCTGAGGTAATGGAGTAGGTGTGCAGTGTAATCCCCTCCAGGTGGTAATCCTCTTTAAAGATCTTTTGGAGCCTATCGTGTGCCGCGCGAACAGAGGGATCTGTCGTGTAAACGACCCACACCTCCTTGGGGTAAACGGGTGGACGGAGTTTATGTTGCAAGGCCCACACTGCCAAGGTAACCACTTGGGGCTCAGTTCCCAAGGTGGCCACGAGGACCGTGTTCTCCTCCTTACTGCGTTTCTTCAACAGAGCCCTCCCATTTCGTACCCTGTGCAACTTTCGGTGAGGTTTTCACCACCTCCACCATCCCAAAACCCTGGCTGTTTTTGGCGCCTAAGCCAGTGTCGTATGCCAGGGTTAGGTAGGGTTCGGGTAAGTGGAGTTCAAACAGGCCTGTCCAGGCCTTGATCACGGTTCCCTTGAACTGGGTGATCACCTCTTTACGCGGCCGCACCACCTTAATGGAAGCCTCCCCCAGGGGAGGTAAAGGACGATCAGGATGCAGGCGATAGTATGCCTCGGCCTTACGACGAAGGTTGTCCAGCAGGAGCTCCTCAAACTCCGCCTCGTAAGGTGTGAAGTAGTAGGTTTTTCGCTTGCCCTCCCGGGTGTACAGGGTTCGGTACACCGTGATTGGGGAAAGGGTTTTGACCAGTACGGGACCCTCGGCCCGGAGCGGCATTTCTACCTCAATGGCCTGAAATTGACAAAGGGTACCGTTAAGGCGGAATTCACGATGCTGCACCAAATGAACCGCTAAGGATTCCAGAATCTCATGGTCTACAGAGCCAATTTTTAACAGGATGGGCCCTTCCAAGGTTAGGGTTCGGGTTTTTGGATCATACGTTCTTCGGGAAGCCTGCAGGCGCGAGAAGGTGAAGAGTTTGAACCTCCGTTTTCCACGAGAGAATCCTTCGTTATGGAGCCATTGAGCCAGCGCTTGGTGAAGGTTTCGGTAGATGAACCCCTGCACCAAATGCTGGTAGTGGACCGGCACCTGAAGCCTTCCGGAAAGGGGCTCAAACCTTAGGCGGATGCGCATGCACACCTCCACCCTTCTGAGGGACGGTCAAAGGAGGGGACACGAGAAGGTAGAAATCCACGCCCCTTTCCGCTTTCGGAAGCTTTCCACACTTCAAATACCGGCACGGCTCCTCCCTTCGCCTCATCCTGCAAAGCCTCTTTCATTTTCTTGTTTCCCCAATTTTTGCCGTGCCGGGTACTTAATGATTAACAGAAAAAGGGATGGGTGTCAAGCCCCTTTAGTGCGGAGGGGTTTTGCCTGATTGATCGGAGGAATAGGAAACTCTTGAGACCCGTACAGCGGGATCAGGAAGCGGTAGGATTCCGCAATCTCGGCATCGGTCACACCCACGAAGTGGAACCAGGTATCAGGGGCTCGGGGAAAGATGTTTTGGTGCGAATCTTGGCGGTCCCGTGGTTGCAGGGCCAAGCGGGCCCGTGGATTCTGCTTCGTCTTCCCAGTGGGAACAAAGAAACCCAATCCTTCCGGAGAGGATAGGAGCCCTTTGACTCGTTTGGGATACGTAGAGCCGTTTGTATCCACCCGGGTGAAGAGATCATCAGGGGGATCATCGTAGGGTTATCCGTGGAGGATCCAACCCCGTGCCCAGGTGCGAAGGATTTGGGCGCCCCGAAGGGGGGTCTTGTGACGGAGCAGAGGGTTAGGAGGGCAGAGTATTCACGGGGTGGACACCTCTTCTCTGCCCCGTCTTGAGCCGTGGGGGTTGGCCCTGTACCCTTGGGGACCCTTCAAAGACACCGTGAATTTGATTCGGAGGCTTGTGATGGGATTCCACAGAGAGCATCTTTATCGGCGTTTGGTGGAACAAGCATTGGAAGAGGATTTAGGGGTAGCGGGAGATGTGACCTCCCGGTTGCTCTTCGGGGAACATCAGAGGGAGGGAGTGGCCCTTATCCTGAGCCGAGAGCCTGGGGTGTTGGCAGGGAGTCGGTTGGCTGAGATGACTTTCCAAATGGTGGATCCTGCGGTTCAAGTGGAGTTTCAGTGGGAAGACGGGGATGAGTTCCCTGCCGGCGCTGTCATCGCTCGGATACAGGGCTCGGTGGCCTCGTTGCTGGAGGCAGAACGTACCGCCTTGAACTTTTTGGGTCGGCTCTCTGGCATTGCCACCTTAACCCGCCGGTACGTGCAGGCTCTGGAGGGCACTGGGGCTGTGTTGTTAGACACGCGGAAGACCACGCCGGGTTGGCGGTGGGTAGAAAAAGAGGCCGTGCGTGTGGGAGGAGCCGCGAACCATCGGTTTGGGTTGTTTGATGGGATCCTCATCAAGGACAACCACATCCGATGGGCCGGGGGGATTGCTGAGGCTTTGAAACGCGCGAGGCTGCGGGCCCCCCATGGAATGAAGGTAGAGATTGAGGTCACCAACCTGAAAGAACTTCAAGAGGCGTTGGACTACGGTGCCGATATCGTGCTGTTGGACAACTTTGACTTAGAGGATCTCCGAGAAGCCTTAGAGCGGATCCCTCCGGATGTCCGGGTGGAGGTTTCTGGAGGAGTTACTTTGGAGAACATACGTCAAATCGCCCTTTTAGGGGTGCATTACATTTCCGTGGGGGCCCTTACCCATTCTGCACGGTGGATCAACTTCAGCATGGAGGCCGAGGCATGACACCCAGAGACTTGATCCAAGAGATCCAACGGCTCAAGCGGGAAAAACAGGCAGTGATCCTGGCTCACAATTACCAAGTGGGAGAGGTGCAGGCGGTAGCGGACTTTGTGGGGGATTCCCTGGACCTTTCCCTTAAGGCGGCTCAAACCGAGGCCCGGATCATTGTGTTTGCTGGGGTTCATTTCATGGCCGAAACGGCGGCCATTCTTTCGCCGGACAAAACGGTATTGATCCCGGCACCTGAGGCAGGGTGCAGTTTGGCCGACAGCATCACAGCGGAGGACATTCGGCGTTGGAAAGCCAAACACCCGGAGGGGGTGGTGGTCTCGTACGTAAACACCACAGCCGAGGTCAAGGCCGAAAGCGACTACTGTTGCACCTCCTCCAATGCGGTGCAGGTGGTTTCTCAAATCCCACAGGATCGGAGAATCCTGTTCGTCCCCGACTTTTTCCTCGGATCCTATGTGATGCGTCAGACGGGCCGGCCGATGACCCTATGGCCGGGCCGGTGTCATGTGCACCAGCGGTTTACCGTGGATCGGCTGATGGGCTTGGTACAGGAGTATCCCGAGGCCCAGGTGCTGGTCCATCCGGAAAGCCAGGCTTCTCCAGTTTTGGCGGAATGGGTTCGCCGGGGGGTGTTGCCCGGTGATCGGGTGCAGTTTGCCTCTACAGGGGGAATGGTCAAAAAGGCAGCTGAGGCGCCTGCAGGGGCCCTTTTCCTGATCGCTACGGAGGTGGGCCTGGTGGAGAGACTCCAGCGGGAATTCCCTGACAAGACCTTTATCCCGGTGGACGATCGGGCGATCTGCGAGTACATGAAGATGAACACCTTAGAGGGCATATACCGATCGCTGCGGGACGAGGTGCATCGGGTTACCGTTCCCGAGGACGTGAGGCGTCGGGCAGAGCAGGCCCTTCGCCGGATGCTGGAGATCCGGCCGTATATTTAGCCCACATCCAGAGAGGAGGTTTTGCCATGATGGAGGATTTGGGTCGGAAGTTGGTGGAGGCGGAGCAATACCTTCGGGAACGGATTTCGGCTCCCCCTGAGGTGGGCATTGTGTTGGGTTCAGGGTTGGGGGGATTGGCAGAAGACATTGAAAAAGAAGAGGAGATCCCCTACTGGGACATCCCGCATTTCCCTGTGTCCACGGTGAAGGGACACCGGGGGAAACTGATCTTTGGCACCCTAAGCGGCAAACGGGTGATGGCGATGCAGGGGCGGTTTCACTACTACGAAGGGTACTCCACCGCGGAGGTGACCTTTCCCATTCGGGTGATGAGGCTGTTGGGGGTGAGTGTTCTCATCGTGTCTAACGCCGCTGGAGGTGTGAATCCCAGGTTTCGGCCCGGTGATTTGATGATGATCGTGGACCACATCAACTTGATCCCGGACAACCCGTTGCGTGGTCCGAACGACGACACCTTAGGGCCCCGATTCCCCTCCATGCACAACGCCTATGACAAGGGGCTGCGGGATCTGGCCGTGGAGGTCGCCAAGAAGAAAGGGGTGTTTTTCCATCAGGGGGTATACGTGGCGTTGCCAGGGCCCAACCTGGAAACGCCAGCCGAATATCTGTTCATCCGTACCATTGGAGGAGATGCCGTAGGCATGTCCACGGTGCCAGAGGTCATCGTGGCCAATCACATGGGTATGAAGGTATTGGGATTTTCGGTGATCACCAACGTGGCGAACCCCTATCAGCCGGAGCCTGCCACCCACGAGGAAGTCGTGGCCATGGCCGAACGGGCAGGGGGAGAGTTGGCCCGGCTGGTCAAGGGCATTCTGGAGCTCCTCTGAGGTTCACAATGAAACGCGTGGTGGTGAAGGGGCCAGCGGGAAGGCTCCATCCCTGGATCTATAGCAAGCGCATTGTGGATCCCGGGGAGGCAGAACCTGGAGATGCGGTGGTGGTGTATAACACGCGGGGGAGGTTTTTGGGGTCCTATCTCTACAACCCCCGTTCCGTGTTGGCCCTTCGTCGTTACTCCTGGAAAGAGGAGCCCTTAGACTACCTGGCCATCAAGGAGCGACTCTTTCGGGCCCTTGAGTACCGGGAGTTCTTGTTTCGTCGGAGCCGGGAAACTGCATACCGTTGGGTTCATAGTGAGGCGGACGGCTTGCCGGGCCTCGTGGTGGATCGGTATGAGAGGGGGGTGGTGTTTCAAATCAACAGCCTGGGCATGGAGAAGCGCCGAGGGGATTTGCTGAAAGCCCTTCAGGACTTATGGGAGCCGGCGTTTATCGTGGAGAAGAGCGATACCGCAGGCCGTAGA
The DNA here is from genome assembly GCA_964406105.1 of uncultured bacterium. Lineage (GTDB taxonomy): Bacteria > Hydrothermota > Hydrothermia > WGAB01 > WGAB01 > WGAB01. The sequence continues at coordinate 5,721 of CAYOQK010000007.1, forward strand.
GAGGAGGGATTAGAACCTCGGCAAGGGGTGGTGTATGGAGAGCTGCCCGAACCTTTGGAGATCACTGTGGCGGGGATGAGGTATCGGGTTGATGTTCTCAAGGGCAACAAAACCGGTTTTTTCTTTGATCAACGAGACAACCGTAAGGTGATGGAAACCTGGGCCCGGGGACGGGTCCTGGATCTCTTCGCCTATACCGGCGGGTTCACTCTTCATCTGCTCAAGGGTGGAGCCCAACGGGTTTTTGCAGTGGAAGGGAATGCCGATAATGCCCGTTTGATCCACCTGAATGTGGAGATCAACGGCTTGGATCCCCAACGGGTCACCGTCTTTCGGAAGAACGTTTTTGATTTTGTGGAAGAGATGCTTCTGGCTGGAGAACAATTTGACGTGATTGTGTTGGATCCCCCGGCCTTTACCCACAAGAGGCAAACCCGCAATGGAGCCTTGAAGGGATACCGGCTTTTGCACGATCGCGTGATCCGTTTGCTCCGTCCTGGTGGTTTGGTGGCCACCTTTTCCTGTGCCGCTCACGTAACGGACCAAGACCTGTTGGAGTCTTTTCAGCGGGCAGCGGAAACCTTGGGGCGTTCCTTTCGCGTAGTTCACCGCTTTCAGCAGGCCCCAGACCATCCTATCCTTTTGGGGTTCCCCGAAAGTGCCTATTTGAAGGGGTGGCTGTTTCAGGCGGTTTGATCCCACCTGGCTTGAAGGGGATCTTTTCGTGATGTAGATCGCGGGGTCCACGATCCTTGACCCGGTGTTCAAGTGTTTGGAACGGCTTACAAAAGCAGTGGGGCTGGCTTTATGCCAGCCCCACGGGAAGCCCTTTGATGGAGGAAAGGGATCAGTGAACGATGACCACTTTCCCGGTTTCGGGAGAGCCGTTCACGCGATACAGGTACACCCCCCGATCCAGATAACTGAGGTCCAGATGGCCAGAGACGGTGCGAGTCAGCACCTTTTGCCCATTGGCGCGGTAGATCTCCACCGTCACAGGGTGATCCGAGGCCACCTGGAGGCCGTTGAGTACAGGCGTCACCTTTACCACGGGCTGTGCGGTGCCGGTTTCCGACACCACCACCGGGGCCTGGGTGCATCCCAGTTGGTCGTCGGTATCGGTCCACTCATTAGGGTCCCCGTCCACCACGGTGGGGTCTTGAGGGATCACATCCACGGCAGAGGAATTCTCCAGCCCGGCGATCCAGATGGCCAGGCAGATGGCGTCGGGCGGTGTGGTGAACTCCAGGTCGGTCCAGGCCACCCGGTACTCCAGTTGTTCCACGCCGGTCCCGCTGGAACTGGAGTACGCAAAGATCCCCAGATCCTGGTAGATCCATCCGCTGCCGGTCCACTGGCAAGCATCAAAGGCCGTAATGGCCCCTGTGGTGGCATCCCAGTACCAATAGAACTCCCAGTTCACAGATGGGGGATTGTCAAAGGTGATGTATCGGTTCCACGCATCCTGGTCTACACCCGGAACACCAACATACCCAAAGGCATCGCCTGGATCCAGCGCAATGCCATAGGCAGTGTTCCAGCTCTGGGTATTTAGCGTGCTAAAGGCCAGGTAAAGGTACGTGTCGTCGCGGTAATAGTAGAACTTATCCAAATTTGCCCCTACTCCACCACCAGTGGGGTATTGAGAGGTCCCCACCAACACCCAGCCATCCGAAGGGGTAATCGTCCCATCGATGACCGGGGCCGCCCACAGTACGGGCACAACCACCAACAGCATCAAGGCAAAGCGCTTCATCTAACACCTCCTAAGAGTTTAAGGGCTTCTTCGGTATAGTATGGGCATCAAGCCAGCGATGTCAAGAGAGGGGGCGGTTCCTGATGAAAGCCGATTCATTGCCAACGGTGGGTTCCACTGCAGGAAAACGGGGACGTTCCCTCATCAAAACGGGCAGACAGGATCATTTTGGGCTTCCCCTGGGCATTAGGCAGAGTCTGATTTCAGGCTCCACCTTCTGCAAGGTCCAAAGCCACCTTTGCGGTGTTCAAATGGATTTCCACGGTATCCTGGAGACGACGGGCATAGCCGCCCCCCAAGGTGATCACCACGGGAATCCGCCGTTTCCACGCAGCCTCCAGAACCAGACGATCGCGTTTTCGGAGGCCTTCTTTGGTGAGCCGCAGGTTGGCCAGTTGGTCTTCTTTGTAGGGATCTGCCCCTGCTTGGTACACCACCAACTCAGGGGTGAACTGGCGGTAAATCTCGTCTAACGCCGCCCGGAGCTCAGAAAGGTACACTGCGTCCTCGGTGAACATGGGGAGGCCGATATCCCAGTCGCTTTGTTCCTTGGGCCAGGGATAGAGTTCTTCCTGGTGGATTGAGAAGGTGAACACGTGGGGATCGTTCCGAAAGATGGCAGCGGTGCCGTTCCCCTGATGGACGTCGCAGTCCACCACCAAAGCCCGTCTAAGGAGCCCTTCCCTTTGGGCTTTCCGGATGGCGTAGGCCAAATCGTTGATGTAACAAAAGCCCTCGGCGTGGTCGGGATAGGCGTGGTGAAAACCCCCGCCGATGTGAAATCCGAAACCGTCTTGGAGTGCCAATTGGGTGGCCTTCCATGTGCCTGCCGCCATGAGCAGGAACCCCTCCACGATCTCACGGGTGAGGGGCAGTTCAGAGTACATGGTCCGGTGGGTCCAGCGGAGATGCTGAAGATCCTCCAAGTACTCTGGGGTGTGTACGAGTTTCAGATCGTCCCAAGGGACGGGGTCGGGCTCTACGAAGTCCTCGGGTTTTGCCAAGCCTTCTGCCAGTAGGCGTTCACGAAGCAGCCGGTATTTCTGGGTGGGGAACACGTGCCCCTGGAGGTCCATCTCATACCGCGGATGATAGACAAACCAAACCTTGGCCATGGTCACTGGAGTGCCAGCCACAGCACGGCGCTCAGGGCGCCCACCGTGCTGGCGACAAAATTCACCCAATTGTTGCCGAACCAGCGTAGGCCACCGATGTACAGGGTAGGTCGGTTGCAGTGGACTTTCACGTCAAACACGCCCCCACAGGTAGTACACCGGTACCGAACCTCTATGGTGGCGCCCAACAGGCTATCTACCAGATTGCCCAGCATCCCGGCTGCCCATGCCAGTAGTACTGTGGTCCAGCGGTACCCAAAGAGCAGGGCAGTGAGAGCCACAGCCAGGCTTCCCAGGATGCCTCCCAAGGTACCGATGCCTGACACGGCCCCCGATGACCCCTTGGGGACCTTTTGAAAGAAAAGGATGGAACGGGGATCGGAACGAGAAGTGGACCCGATTTCGGTGGACCAGGTATCCGAGTTGACCACGGCCAGGGCGGCCAGGTAGGGGACAAACCAATCCAAAGAGCCGACGCCAAAGGCTTGGAGGGTGACAAACAGGGCAGCCAGTCCTCCGTTGGCCAGTACCTGGAAACCATCGCGGCTTTCGCCGGGTTTCACAGGGGCCTTGGCGTGGAAGAGTTTGGTGAGGGCGGACGAGGTGATGAAAAACACCAGGATCGGCACCAGCCATTGGACGCCTCCAGCCGCCAGGATCAGGGTTCCCAGCACCAGGGTCACCAGGGCTCCGTCGGTTGTGAGGGCCTGGGTTTTCCACGCGAGATAGGCCACGGCCGCCGACACGGCCAAGGCCACGGCCACGTGTGGAACGGGTACCACCCCTGATACCATCTTCAGGAACACCAGATTGCCCAAGGGAACGGCCAGGTTATCCAACCCGCCGGTGAAGGCCAGTTCCAAAAGGGTGGGGATAAGGGCCAACAGGAGGATGGCCGGCATCGGAAAGGAGGTCAGTATCCCCAGGGAAAGGGCCGAGATCAGGTACATCGTCATCGCTCCACCGAGGGATTTCTGCAGGCTGGGGAAGGGGCGAAGGGGCCACCGTTGTCCAATCAATGAAGCCAGTGCATCGCCGAAAAACATGGGAGCCAAGGTGGCGAGCAGTAGAGTGCGACTTTGATCAAAAAGGCACAGGGTGTTGATGACTACCGCCAGGGGATACAGAACGGTGCCCCAGCTCTCGCGGTTTACGGTATGCATTCCCTTCAAGGCCCCAGAGATCAGGCCCACAGCGTTGATCCCTACGAAGAGGCTGGCCAAGATCACAAGGGCCCATTTTTCGTGAAGGGTAAAAAGGGCCAGGGACACAAAGATCCCCACCCCCACGTGCACCCCTTTCCGGTTGGCTTCTTCGGTAAGGATCCCCCTCCGGTGCAGGGTTTCACTTACCCCCACCACGCCTCCAATCAGTATCAGGTAGAGGAAAAACTGCAGGCCGTCGGCCATGAACCGTCACTCGTAGGGCACGCGGTCAATATAGATTTCCTTGAGGGCGCCGGATTCGTCCAAAACGAACTGGATCTGTGCGCCTGCGTACAGCGGGTCGTTCACCTGCATAGGGGCAAAGTACCGAAGGATGAGCACCTGGTTCACGGTATCAATGCCAGCGTTGTAAAAAAGGATTTCTTCGGTGTTCAGATCGGTTTCCCGTTGCACCAGGCGGGTGAATTCCTGGCGTTGACGTTCCACCCGTTTGCGGAAGTCTGAGATCACGTACCGGTACTTGCCGTAATCCCCACGGAAGATCTTTACCGGGCCCGCGCGGTACCGGCCCCGCTTCACAAGCTGGGCATAGGGATCGCTGTGGCGGCAAGAGATGGCCCCCAACGCCAAGGCCACGGCCAGCACACCTACGATGCGTCTCATGGTTTTATTTTACGCTACGGTTCAGGGAGGGTACGAACCAACTCGTGAAGTTGCACCAAGGATTCCAGCAGCGGTTCCAGGCGGTCCAGGGGCCACATGGAATAGGCATCCGATAGGGCAGAGGGTGGATCGGGGTGGGTTTCAATGAACACACCGTCCACACCGGCAGCGACGCCGGCCCGGGCCAGGAAGGGTACGAATTCGGGTTCACCACCCCGCGGATCACTGGAAGGGATCCCGTATTTGCGCACGGTGTGGGTCACATCAAAGATCACGGGATAGCCAGTTCTGCGCATGATGGGGAAGGATCGCATATCCACGATGAGATTGTGATAGCCAAAGAAGCTCCCTCGTTCGGTGAGCAGGAGGTTTTGATTGCCAGTGCTTTCAATCTTTGCCACCACTTTGGCCATGTCTTCGGGAGCCAGAAACTGCCCCTTTTTGATGTTCACAGGTTTTCCGGTTTTTCCCACGGTAAGGGCGAGCCGGGTTTGCATGCTCAAAAAGGCCGGGATTTGCAGAACGTCCAGCACCTCGGCTGCGGCCGGAACCTCATCAGGGTAGTGAACGTCGGAGAGCACGGGAACCCCTACCTCCTGTTTGACCCGTTCCAGGATTCGGAGCCCCTCTTCCAACCCGGGGCCGTAGTAGTGCTGGACCGAAGAGCGATTGTCTTTGGCATAGGAACTTTTGAACACGAAGCCGATGCCCAGGCGATCGGCCATGCGTTTGACGGTTTCAGCCACCCGCAGCGGGGTTTCCTCGTTCTCAATTACGCACGGACCCGCGATGAGGAGGAGGGGGCTGTCGCCGCCCACGGTGACCTTTCCACCAGCGATCTCAATTCTTTTTGTGGGGTTCATGGGTTGCCTCCAGTGTATCGGCAGAGGGGAGCCCTCCACGGGTGACAATCCAGATCCGTATCCGTGAAGGGTTGTCCCAGGTGTCCACTGCTTCTATGGTGAGATGGTGCGCAGTGTCCACCACCTGTTGTAAGGGATAAAGGAACTCATAGGGTGCAGAGGAATCGGCCCCTATGAGGGTTTGGTCCAGCCGCACCCGCACCCAGGCCACTCCGGAGGAGTCGGTGGCCTCAACCCGAACCCAAAGGGTATCGTGCACGGTGTCACCCTCCAAGGGGTGGACAAGTTGCAGCACCGGCCCTTGGGTTTCGGGTTTCCCTGGAGGGGGCATACGCCGGGCACAGGCTCCCACGCCCAGCATCAGAAGCAGAACCCACAGCACGCTCCTCATCCTCCCATCCTTGGGAGAGGGGGAAGAAAACGGTGGTTGGCTCTGGGTGCCCTTTCCACCAGAGGAGCGTTCCCGTTGAGGTGCCTTTGCCATGGGTTCAGATTATCCAGGTGAAGGCGTGTAATGGGTCAAGGGAAGCCGGTGGGCGTCGCAGAACTTGGCAGAAGGATGATTGCTTGTGCTTGAAGATCCCCCGGAGTGATGCCAGGAGGTGGGGCAAAGATGCGCGTTGCTTGTGCCGAAAGCCGTTCGGGAAATGGATGCTGGGAAAGCTAACCCTTTTGGGAATAGGGCTGGGCTAAACTGCCGATGCATTGATGAGCTCTGCGGTTTTCTCCTTCCCCCTGTGCCTTGAGGTTTACCGGAACAGGTTTTTCAGAATAAAGAAGACGTTTGCGGGTCGCTCTGCAAGTCGCCTCATAAAGTAGGGGTACCACTCGGTGCCGTAAGGGACGTACACGCGTACGGTATAGCCCTCCCTGGCGAGACGCCGTTGCAGGTCATTGCGGATGCCGTAGAGCATTTGGAACTCAAAGCGGTTCCGAGGAATTTGGCGTTCTCGTTCCAGTTTTTTTGTGTGGGCAATCATCTTTTCGTCGTGGGTGGCCACGGCGGTGTACGTGCCGGTTTTCAGAGCCTCAGGATGGAGCAAAAGGTCCAGCAGGTGCTTGAAGTTCTCGTCCACCTCGCGCTTTTTGGGAAAAGCGATTTCTGGAGGTTCCAGGTACGCTCCCTTGCAGAGCCGAACGTTGCCACCGAGTTGAATGATGTGGCGGATGTCCTGTTCGCTCCGTCGCAGATAGGCCTGAATCACGATTCCCACGTGCTGAGGGCCGTATTTCCTGTGAAAGTGCTCGTAAAGGTCTAAAGTGCGCTGGGTGTACTCGGAACTTTCCATGTCAATGCGAACGAAGTTGCCCAGTTCCGCGGCGGTTTTGATGATGCGGTCTACGTTTTCTAAGGTGAAGTCATAGGAGAGATCCAGCCCCATTTGCGTGAGTTTGATGGATACACTGGAATCCACGCCTTCCTGGTGAATCCGCTGGAGGGCTTCAATGTAAGCGTCGGCCGCGGCGCGTGCCTCTTCTTCGTTGGTGGTGTTTTCGCCAAGGTGGTCCAGCGTGACCTTAAGCCCCTCCTGGTTCAAACGGCGGATGACCCGGATCGCATCGTCCAGCGTGGAGCCTGCTACGAACCGGGAAGCCATTTTCCAAAGAGGGGGAAAGGTGCTGGACCAGTGTTTCAGCCGTTGACTACGGGAAAGCCAAAGAAAGAAAGCCCGGGTCATTGCTTCAAAGGATACACCGGCTTTCAAAAGGGGGCAACCGAGGGAAACAAAAAGCGTTGGGGGGATCCATTCGGATCCCCCCAACGGCACGCGTATGGTTCGTAGCGTTTACCGCACCAGGACGATGCGCTGAGTGCGGGTGGTATGGTTGGTTTTCAGGACCACGAAGTACACGCCCGAGGCCAGGTGGTTGAGGTTGGCCTGCAGGGTGTGGGTGCCTTCAGAGAAGGTGCCGTGGGCCAGGGTTTGCACGTGACGGCCAGCCAAGTCGTACAGGTCTACAGACACGTCGGAGAGGGCAGGGAGAGAGAATTGGAGGGTGGCCCGGTGCTGGACCACGTTGGGGGTAACGGCGAAGCGGAGAGGAGGTTGGATTGTGCTCTGTTCGGCTACGAGCACGGGATCAGGGTTGACGAATTCAATGGCGTGCCCTGCGCGTTCTGCCCAGTTGGGGGTGATGGGGTTTTCGTCGTAGGTGTAGAGGACGTAGTTGCCGCTTCCGAGGGTGTCCTGCATGCCGATGGTGGCGTCATCGGAGTTGGGGTTGTAAGCGGACATGTCTTTGTACTGGTAGACGAAGCGGTTGGTACCGCCGCGTGGGGTGTAGATGAGCAGTTCAAAGGTGAAGTAGCGGCTGGAGGCATAGCGGGGTACGTTGTGCCATTCAATCACGAGGAGGGTATCGGAGAAGTAGCCCACGTACACCAGGCTATCGCCGTCGGGGTTGTTGGCGCTCACGGAGTTGGCGCACCGCAGGTCGTCCCAAAAGACGGCAAAGAAGCGGCCCTGGTTGGAAGAGGGGAGGGCTTCATTGATGTAGGAGACATAGGTTTTGATGAACTCCACGCCACCGTTGGAGCCCACCACCATGCTATCGTACACGCCACCATAGAGTTGGATGGCGTTGTAAAGGGCGATTTTGGCTTCGCCATCGTCGCCCAGGGCGAGGGTGTCCACGCTATCGGCGCCGGCAGTGTTGCCCCAGATGTCCAGCCAGTTGTAGGTGGGGCCGGCGGGGTCGTCGGAGTCTGCCCATTGCCAGCCATAGGCATCGGAGCCGGAGGTGCTGTAGGTAGTCGTGTAGGAAACATAAGCATCGTTGGCCGGGTTCTCGTCTGTGCTTAAGAGGGTACGGGCAACGGTCAAATAGGTGACACCATGGGTATGGGGGGTGGTCCAGGAGGTAAAGGAGACGATGACGGTGTCGTTTGGAGCCAGGTTGGACACGGTTTGGATGTCTTCGTACAAGGTGTCCCAGGGCGCAGCGAAGGTGTCCACGATAACAAAGTTGACGTCAAAGGTTTCGGTGTTCGTGCCCAGGTTTTTGACTTTGGCCTGGGGAGTGATCACACTGTTTGCCGGTACGCCGGTACCAGGGGTCAGGATGTCGATAACTGCTACGTCGTGATCAGCGGCTACGGATGTGGTGAGGGTCACGTTGTCTACCCCTACGGCCCAGTACCAACCATTGTTAGGGTCCACATAGCGGAAGTACACCACGATGTCGTCTTTAGGAAGGTAGCCGGAAAGGTCCACGGTATCTGATCCTGATTCATCATCAGAGGTGCCGGTATAGACCCATACCATGGTGGTTTCAGGGGTGGAAGTGGTATTGAAGACCACGTAGCAGGCAAGGGTTTCCGCCGCGTTGATCACGCGTACACCATAGCTGAAGATCAGATAGAGGGCTGTTTCTCCGCTGATATTCGTGGAAGGAGAGTACCAGATTTCATCTCCTGCCCCTGCACCATAGCCTGCATCGTCATCCGAGTAGTATGCGTACTGAGTTCCATAATCGGGGGGGGTATAGCTACCAATATCGGAGGTGGTTCCCACGGTCCAGGTTTGCCCGTCACCGTTACCGTCAATGGCGGTCCAGCCTTGGGGACCATCTTCAAAGTTCCAGAAGGCCAATAGTGTGCGAGGAGCTGCGGAGGAAGAGGGACCAGAGGAATTCATGGCCCAGCCTAGGCTGGCGACGGCCAGCACGGCCCATACGCTTACCCATTTACGCCACATACTACACCTCCTTTTAAAAAAGTTCGCCCCCATTTTTACACGTTTCCTTAGTCTCTGTCAAGAGGAGACTTGACCCCCCTTTTTTCGTCGCCATGCGTTGAGGGCTATGGGCTGAAATTGGCACCACCAGAGAGCGATCCTCAAAACAAAATTGGCCAATGGGCGGGGATT
>CAYOQK010000008.1:0-9074 GCA_964406105.1 uncultured bacterium
CACCACGTAGTCAAACCAGTCGTGTCGCAGGCGAACGGGCACCCCGAGGGCGTGGAGGACAGTACACAGAGGATCGCCAAGCCATCGGGCATAGGTGAGCAGTGGTTTTCGGGGCACGCTCCAGAACCCCACTTCCAGCACCGGCACCTGGGGGTCCAGCACCACGGTGCCGCCACCCCCCAGGCGCTTCTTGACCACCACCGTGGGGTCCAGGTGCTCCAGAATCAGATCGTGCTGAGCATCGCTAAAGCGGCCCAGCACAATCAGGGTGCGCCGCGGCACCCAGAGTCGTACGATCACCCGCCGGTGCTCGTGGAGACGATCCAAGATCCACCAATCGTAGGGGCCCTCGGGCGGTTGATTCATGGCTGTAATTGTGCAGCCCCCGAAAACCCACGGGAAGCGTATAATTGCCGTCATGGTTAGCCTGTGGACCTTGGCGCTTTTGGGCTGGTTTTCGGTGGGGGGAGTGCAGTGGGGGCTCCGGGCCCACGTTCCCCTGGCAGGATACGATCTCCTCTTTGGGTACGGCGCTTTTACGGCCCTTTATGCCAGTCCAATGGGCCTCGGAATCCAACCTGGGGTGGCTCTGCAACTGGATGCGTTTAGCGGCGAAGACCGGTACCGGGTGGACCTCTGGGCCCTGGGGCCTATGATCCATGTGCCGGTGGCTCAGGCAGCCCTGGAGATGGGGATAGGTGGGGGTCAACTGGGCCGCCGAATGGGCCAGGGCCAAGAACGCGGGGTCATCTGGAATCTTTGGGGGAGGGTCACCTACCCGTTGTTCCGCTGGACCGGGGCCGAAACGGCCTTAGGCGTAGGATACCAGGGGATCCCCGGCAAGACGCGATGGTTCCAAACCCTGAGTTTGGAATGGACCCTCCGCTGGCACCCATCCACGGGGCTTTAAAATTTAGCGCTCTCAGAACCACGAGGAGGTTTTAGCGACCATGAAACAGGGCATTCATCCGAAGTACTACGAAGACGCCGAAATCCGCTGCGCCTGCGGCAACGTGGTGCGGGTGGGATCCACCCGAAAGAGCATGACCGTGGAAGTATGCTCCAAATGCCATCCCTTCTACACCGGTGAACTCCGGCGGATCGGGGTGGACACCAGCGGGCGCATTGAGAAATTCGTCAAAAAGTACGGTTGGGAGAGCTGATCATGCGGGCATCCGGGGGCTGGCTTCTTGCTGTGTTGTGGATCACCATAGCAGCCTGTGCCCCCCGACGCACCGCTCGGCCCGCTGAACCGACCCCGCCTCCGTCTCAGGCTCCAGCGACCGCAGCAGAAGAGGGCGGGCTTCAAGAAACCCCGCCGCTGGAGCAACGGAGCGAACCGGTGATCATCTTTGAAGAAGAGCCCACTCCTCCGGTGCCTCCGGCTCAGGAGCCTGCGTCGGCGCCGTCGGAGGCCGTGCGAATCCCCACCTTTCGGGTACAGGTATTTGCTGCGTCCTCCCGTGAGAAGGCTGAGCTGATTGCCCAGGAACTCCGAGAGATCCAACAGGAACCCGTAGTGGTGGTAGAAGAAAACGGCCTGTTCAAGGTGCAGGTGGGGGCCTTCGCCTCACGTTTGCTGGCCGAGGGGTATCGGGATTTTCTGCGCACCAAGGGATACCCCGACGCCTTCATCGTCCAAGTTCAACCTTAGCGTGAAAACGCTGCTGGTGGCCACGTCCAACCGCCACAAACTCCAGGAAATCCAGCAGATCCTGGAGGTGTTGGGGCTGCATCGGGAATTCCGGCTGGACGCCCGAAATCCCCAGGTTCAGGAAACCGGGGTTACCTTCCTGGAAAACGCCTGGATCAAAGCCTGGCAGGTGTTCCAGGATACCGGCCGGCCGGTCATCGCCGAGGATACTGGCCTGGTGGTAGATGCCTTGGACGGTGCACCTGGGCTGTTCTCCGCCCGGTTTGCCGGCACCCCTCCAGATTCCCGCATGAACCTGGAAAAGCTCCTTCGGCTCTTGGCTCATCGGGGCGAAGAGGCCCGTCGGGCCCGCTTTGTTTGCTATGCCGTGTACGTGGATCGTGAACGGCGGGTTTGGGCCCGAGGAGAGGTCCAGGGCCTGATCGCCCCCGAGCCCCGAGGCCAGCGGGGTTTTGGTTACGACCCCGTGTTCCTCTACCCGCCCTTGGGCCGAACCTTCGGAGAACTGGCCCCTGCCCTCAAGAACCGCCGGAGCCACCGGTTCCAAGCTCTGCGGGCTCTGTTCCGAAAACTGGGATACCTGCGGTGATGCCGTGCCAACCGGTGGCCTTCCTGGACCGTGACGGTGTACTCATTGAAGACGTGCATTATCTTTCGCGGCCCGATCAGATCCGCTTACTGCCCGGAGTTCCCCAAGCCCTCCGCGACCTTCAAGCCCTGGGGTTCCTGCTGGCCGTGGTCACCAACCAGTCCGGGGTGGCCCGCGGGTACCTTTCCCTCGGCCAGGTGCACCGAGTGCACCGCGTGCTGGCATTGAGGCTTCGTCAAGAAGGGGCGCCGGTGCCCGAGTTTCTTGTCTGTCCTCATCATCCCAAAGAACGGTGCGGGTGTCGCAAACCCGGTACCTTTCTGGCGGAGCAGTACTTTCGGCACCACCCTGAGGCGTGCCGCCGTCGGGGCCTCGTAGTGGGCGACCAGCCCTCGGACATGGAGTTTGCCCGACGACTGGGCTTTGTCGGGTTTTACCTGGTCAAAGGGGGCCTGTATAATCCGCCCGGATCCTTTGCCAGTCTGGCTGAGGTGGTAACATGGCTCAAAGCTCACCCCGGCTTTCTATTGTGATGCCGGTGTACAACGAAGAAAAAAGCATTTCCACTGTGCTCCAACGCCTTGTTGATTTGCCCCTTCCCTCTTACGAAGTGGTCATCGTGGACGATGGATCCACCGACGGCACCCGGGCTCTGCTCCAACGCTGGCAGGGCGCCCACGGTGGTCGGTTCCGCGTAATCCTTCAGGAACGCAACACCGGCAAAGGGGGCGCCGTACGCCGGGGAGTCCAGGAAGCACGAGGAGAGTACGTGGTGATCCAAGACGCAGACCTGGAATACGATCCCCGCGATCTGGCCCGCTTGTACCGTGAAATTGAACAGGGCCGGGCTCAAGTGGTTTACGGCAGCAGGTTTTTAGGCCACGGGGAGTTTCTCTTGACCAGCAGGATCGCAAACCGACTGTTGAGCCTCCTGACCAGCGTTCTTTTCGGGAAGAAAATCACCGATATGGAAACCTGCTATAAGATGATGCCCAGGGACCTTTACCTTTCCCTTCAAATTCGGGCCAACCGGTTTGATATGGAGCCCGAAATCACCGCCAAACTCCTCCGGCAAGGGATCCGCATCCGGGAGGTTCCCATCCGGTACCGGGGCCGGAGCCGGACGGAGGGCAAGAAAATCGGGGTCAAGGACGGACTGCAGGCCGTGTTTACATTGGTGCGATACCGAGTCGCACGATAAACTTTCAAACCACCAAGGAGGTGAGGGGTCATGCCGTTGGACCCGAAACTTTTGGAACTTTTGGCCTGCCCTAAATGCCACGGAACCTTGGAATACGACGAAAAGCGCGAGGTGCTCCGGTGCCCCCACTGCAAACTGGAATTCCCCGTAAAAGAAGGGATTCCAGTGCTGCTGCTGGAGGAGGCGAAAAGGTATGAATAACCGGCACCTCGCTCTGCTCCTTGCGGGAGGATTGCTCCTGGGCCACCTGAACGCATGGCCCCACCCCGAAGTACAGATCACGGAGGTGCAATCCTCCGTGCAAGGGGTGTCCTTCGTGTTCCATCTCACCACCCTGGACACCCAACGGCTCTGGTTCCACCAACAGGTGTACCTGAAACTGGGAGAGGGCGATCGCCCAGCCTCCACCCAAATCGGTGATCCCCTGTTGCCGGTGTACGAGGTACCTGTGGCCGTGCCTCCGGGGCACCGCGCGGTGCTGGCCCGTGTGGAGGTTCTGGAAGAAACTCGCCTTTCCCTGTCTGCGCCCCTGATGACCTACGGCGGCTTCTCCCACGATGGCCTGGAACTCCAACCCGGTCCACCCCCCACAAAGTCCCCCTTTCCAGACCGATGGGTTCTTCCCTTGGAAACCGCCCTTCGGCGGCATCTGAAGTACACCCTGGTGCCGGTGGCCCCCCTTCGCTGGGATCACGGTGCCCTCCGCGTCGCTCGCCAGATCCGCATCACCCTGCGCTTTGAGGCAGACCCCAACCTCGCGCAACGGGAACGCCCTTACCACGGGCCCGACCCCTTTACCGGTCTTCACCAACGCACGGTCATCAATCCCGAAGGGGTTCAAGCCTGGCAACTGGACCTCAGCCTTCCCCAACGCACCCCCCTGCTGGGGCAAAACCCCTTTGCCACAGCCTCTGCATGGATTCGGATTCCCGTGGTTGAACCCGGCGTGTACGCTGTCACCTACGAGGACCTTCAAGCTACGGGTGTTCCAGGGCCCTTCGTGTCCGCTGGAGTGAATCTCTTTTCCCTGGGGCCTGATACCCTTCCCTCCCGCGTGGACAACACCCAGATCCCCACCTTCCAGCCGGTGGCTTTCCTGCTGAAGGACGGCGACGACGGCGTGTTCGGCCCTGGCGATACCCTGTTTTTCTACAATTCGGGCACCTCCTTGTACCGGTGGGGATCCACCGACTGGACCTTTTACCGGAATCCCTACACCGATACCGCCGTGTTTTGGCTGGCCTTGGGCTCCGAGGAACCCTCGTCTCAGGTGGAGGAGGTGCAAACCCCGGAGTGGGGGGACTTCCCGTATCCCGGGCCCTATATCGCCTTCGCCCGCCATGAGAGGGAACTGATCAACATCGCCAAAAAGGGCCTCTGGTGGCAAGGGGAAGCCCTCCTGCGGAACCAGGGCTCCTCCACCACAGAACTGCAGATCTCCATGTCCCTGGACCCCCCTCCCCTGCCCGATACCACAGCGCTTGTGCGGTGCCAGGTGATCGGTGCGGAAAACACCGAACGCATCATGGAACTCTGGGTGAACGACAGCCTGGTGCAACAGGTGACCTTCTCCGGGATCCGGTCACGCCTGCTGGAGGCCCAGGTGCCCACCGCACCCCAATACACCCTTCGCGTGGTGCTCCGGGCCTCACAAAACACGGGGGAATCCGACCTTGCATACCTGGACTTCGTGGAGGTCAAGTACCCCACCCGCAAAGCCACCCCCAATCATCGGGTGTTCCTTAGCGAAGGCGATGTCTATGGCCCTGTGGACCTGGTGTTCCCCGTGCCCTCGGCCCGGTGGATCCTGGAGATCTCGCCCCAGGAGGGCGAACTCCTGCCCCGATTCCATCGCCCCGTGGCCCTGGGCGATACAGCGGTGGGCATCCGCACCTCTTCAGCCGCGGCAGTCTATATCCCCATCCGATCCGTCCATCGTCCTCTTACGTTGGAATGGCGTTCCACCTTTAGCCTAAGGGACTGGGGCCAGGGGGTAGACCTCTTGATCGTGGCACCTCGGGATTTCCTCTCCACCCTGGAACCCCTGATCCAGTGGAAAAAGCAAAACCTGTACCTGTTTGACGAGGCCAGCGGCACCTGGCTCAAGCAAGGGGGCCGCCTCCGCACCGTCGCCATAGAGGACGTGTTTCAAGAATTCGGGTACGGTGTGCGTGACCCTGCAGCCCTCCACTACTTTGTGAAACACGCTTATCTCTATGCCCCAGAGCCAGCTCCCACCTACCTCCTGCTGGTGGGCGACGGCACCTATGACTATCGCAACCTGCTGGGCACTGGAGGCAACCTCATCCCCCCCTACGAGCCCTTCGCTACACTCCAACTGAACGAAACCTCCCCCATGGGGGCCTGGGACGGGTACTTTGCAGAGTTCACCGGCGATCGCTACAGCGAACTGCTGGTGGGCCGGCTGCCCGTTCGCACCCGACAGGAACTGAGCGCCGTGATTCAAAAGATCCTGGCCTATGAGCAGGGGGAAACCAACGGACCCTGGAGGAACCGGGTGGTGCTGGTGGCCGATGACGACTACTGGGGAGACCTCTGCCGGGGGGAACTCATGCACACCCAGGACAGCGACGAGATCTTCCGCGAAGAGATCCCCCGAAGCATGGAAACCCGCACCCTTTACCTGATTGAGTATCCCCATTCGGTACGCTCCTTGGTGGGCCGGGAGCTCTTCCTGCAGTACCTGAACGAGGGCTCCTTGATCTTCAACGTGTTCGGCCACGGAAACCCCATCATCGTGTTCCACGAGGGGGCCTTTTCCGTGGAGTCCTATGGCCGGGTGAACGCCGGCCGGAAAAACCCTCTGGTGATCATCGCTTCATGCAAAACCGGCGCCTTTGATCGCACTGAGCCAGCCCACGTGGTGGGCGAGTACCTGGCCGTGGCCCCGGCCGGGATCGCCACCATCTCAGCTACCACGGTTTCCTACGCCAGCTCCAATGCATCCTACGCCCAGGCCATGATCGGCCTGGCCTTGGACGGCCAACCCCATCCGCTGGGAGAACTGGAGGAGTACGGCAAGAACAACCGCTACTACGTGCTGCTCGGCGACCCTTCACTGCCCCTGCAACGGCCGGCCGACGAGATCAGCGTGGCCCTGTCTCCTCCCACCGATACACTTCAGGCTTACAACTTCTACACCGTCACTCTGCAGGGTTCGGACCTGCAACCGGTTTTGGCCCTGGGCTATCAAGCCGATGAACCACGCACCTATGTGTCTTGTGCCGGAGGGGTCCTCTCGTACCTGCATCCCGGAGACCTTTACTTCCGGGGGTGGGCCTCCGGGGATCCACCCTCAGTCACCCTTATGCCCCCTTACGTTCCGGACACCGCCTTTCCAGCCCGGATCGTGGCCTACAGCCTTACACCCCACGAGGCCTCGGTGGCCGGCCGCACCGGTTGGCGAGATAGCCTCACCCTGGTGCCCGGTGCCCTGCCCCAGGACACCACCGGGCCCCGAATCCGGTTGTTCTGGGGAGGCCAAGAGCTGCAAGACTCGGCCCTGGTGCCTTCCCACTTCTTGCTCTCCGTGGAGGTGGAGGACTCCCACGGTGTGTACCTGGGTACCGACACGCTGCTCACCGGCGAACTGGGCCTGATGCTCCAGGTGGATGATCAGCAGCCCATGAACCTGGCCCCGTTGTTCTACTACTTGGACGGCACGGCCACCCGCGGGCGTGCCCTGGTTTCCCTGGCCTTTGATGAGGCAGGAGGCCATACCCTTCGGGTGGTGGCCTACGACAACCTGGTGGTGGGGGATCCGGTGGATCCCCTGTCCCACCGTTCCCAGAAACAGGTGGTGGTCCTCGTGCCTGCCACGGGCCAGCACCTGCAACGGGTATTGGCCTACCCCAACCCTTGGCGGGGCCAAGGGCCCGTACACTTCACCTTTTACCTCACCCAGAACGCCCACCGGGTAAGGGTGAAACTCTACACGGTGCGAGGCCGGCTCATATGGTCTACGGAGACCACCGGCGTGGAAGGGTTCAACGATGTGGTGTGGGACGGACGTGATCTTTCGGGTGACATCCCCGCAAACGGCCTGTATTATTTCAAAGTGGAGGCCGAAACCAACGGTGAACAGGTTTCACAGGTTGAAAAACTCCTGATTTTGCGATGATGAACCCCTTTGGTGCACAAAACGAAGGAACACAGGTCATGACCCCAGTAGAAACCATCCTGGGCACGGGCGCCTATATGGAGGGCATCCTGCGGGTGCAGGGAGATGCCCGCATTGAGGGCCATTTCAAGGGCAAGATTCAGGTGGACGGCAACCTCACCGTGGGAGAACACGGCCGCGTGGAGGGCGAGATCTACGCCAAGAACGCTGTGGTCAACGGCCACGTAAAGGGTGAACTCTTCGTGGAAGAAAAAGTGGAGTTCCAGGCCAACGCCCGCTTTGAAGGTGAAGTGGAGTGCAAGGGGCTGATCGTGCACGATGGCGTAACCTTTGATGGCACCTGCTACATGAGCAAGAAGAAGTCCAAATCCCCCGAATCCCTCCTGGTGGACAACGGAGAGGCCGGTGAACCCAGCTACGCCCCAGAAACCTCTTAAGTTCTTTGACTCGCATAACCACCTGAACGACCCTGCCTTTGAGGGCGAGTTGGAACTCGTGGTAGCCCGGGCCCTGGAGGCGGGGGTGAAGGGATTCCTGGTGGTAGGGTACAACGTACCCTCTTCCCAACGGGCTGTGGAACTGGCCGAAACCCTGCCCTGGACCTTCGCCGCCGTGGGGCTCCATCCCCATGAGGCCCACACCTTTTCCCCGGAACAATTGGCCACCTTACAGCAATTGGCGCGCCACAAACGGGTGGTGGCCATTGGCGAGATCGGGCTGGACTATCATTACCAACACTCATCGCCCGAAGAGCAACGGCAAGCCCTGGAAGCCCAACTGCACCTGGCCCAAACCCTGCACCTTCCTGTGAGTCTGCACATCCGTAAAGCCTTTGACGACATGTTTGCCGTGCTCCAAAACTTCCCCCAGGTGACCGGTGTGTTTCACTGCTTCTCTGGAGGCCCCCGGGAGGCAGAACAGGCCCTTGCCCTGGGCTATTGGATCTCCTACTCCGGGTTTCTCACGTACCGCTCCCGGAAACTGGAAAAGGCCCTGCGACGTATTCCCTTGGATCGCCTGTTGATAGAAACCGACGCCCCTTATCTGGCCCCAGGCGAATACAAGGGCAGCCGCAACGAACCCGCCTACTTACCGATCACCGCCCGCCGGGTGGCCGAAGTGCTGGAGGTTCCCCTGGAAACCGTAGCGGAGGCCACCTGGGAAAACGCTCGGCACCTGTTCCGTTTGCCCATCCCACCCTATCACGAAGACGAGGATACCGAGCCCTAAGCCTCGGTGAATCTTGAGGGGAGTGGTCGGGGACACGGATTGAGGGGGAGGCTTGCCAGCGGGCAGGCCTCCCCCTCAAAGCCTTATACCAGGTGGAGCCAGTCGTGGAACAGGAAGTAGATCCGGCCGATGAGCAGAGACACACGGGCCATGATGGTGTATCCAAAGGAGGCCCCGAAGGCCACCATGATAAAGGTGATCCCGATTTTGGATAGGACCGCCAGGCCTCCCCGATGTTCCCGTGAGAAGTAGAAGTAAA
>CAYOQK010000009.1:0-17668 GCA_964406105.1 uncultured bacterium
CACGAAAGCCCCGATTTTCGTGTGGGCGCCGATTTCTGCCCCATAGATGTTGACATTGCTCCAGATCACCACCCCTTCGCCGAGCTTGGTATTCGTGATGATGATGTTGTATTCGGGGAGGAGGATATCCGTAGGTTCGTCGTCGGGCACCGGGAAAGGTTTGCCGCGAATTAAAATCTCCGCCATGATCGCCTCCTATGGTTTAAACGGCACCAACACCCGAAAGCATCACCGGAATTGTTTTAATGATGATAGTCAAATCCATTGCCAGCGACTTGTGCTGAATGTATTTTATGTCCAAAGCGGCCTGTTGGTCAAATGACAATAAATTTCTACCAGAGACTTGCCATAGACCTGTAATCCCTGGTTTGGTTTCAAGGCGTTTGAAGTGCCAAGGTTTATAAACTTCAAGTTCATAAGGAATGGGAGGGCGTGGTCCAACGAGACTCATGTCTCCCTTGAGTACGTTCAAAAACTGGGGGAGCTCATCTAAGCTGAGTTTCCGCAGCCATCGTCCCACAGGGGTGATCCGCGGATCGTTCTCCAATTTGTAGGTACGTCCGCCTTTTTCACCCTTTTTGATGAGTTTTTCCACATACTCCCGGTGCACTCGGTGGTCCGCATCCGCATACATGCTTCTGAACTTGATCATTTTGAAGATGTGCCCACGGAATCCCACGCGCTCCTGAACAAAGAATGCAGGACCCTTTGATGTAGCTTTCACTAAAATGAACAGGACCAAGAAAAGCGGCAGCAAGCCCAGCATCACGATGGTGGCAAGGATGAGGTCTAAAATGCGCTTTAGGTAGTCGTAATCGCTCATTTAGATCACATCCAGTTTGAGGCGATTCTCTGGTTTCACGGTCCGGACCCGCAAGGTTTTCTTCTCAACGGCCATCCCTCCCGATGCATAATCTTGCACGGAGCCCTGCAAGAGGTCAAGCCGTTGGTTCCACCAGCGGGCCAGTTCGCTGGGCAGGGGGTTCCAGAGCTCTGATCCGAAGCTGTGCATCCAGGCCAAGAACTCCTCGTACAAGGGGAACAGGTCGGGATCAGACATGTAGCCTGGGTCAGGATGTACGTTGATGAGCACCATTCCGTAGGCCTCGCGGATCCGCCGGGCCTTTTGCTGCCAGAGCTGCAGATCCCGATGTCCCAACAGCCGAAACACCAGGTGGTCCTGGGGTAGGGTAATGGGGAGTTCCACCAAGGGCCCTAAGCGGTACGGAAACCACGAGAGTACGCCCCCGGGCTGGGGTTCAAAGGGATCTGTGTCAAAGCAGGAGGAGTCCCACTCCACAGGCAGCTCCTGGAGCCATGCGATTCGCCGCAGGGTGGAAGGCGAGCGGAATCCCCGACTGTTCCATCGTTGGGCGATTTCGCGGATCCAAGCGAGCCGGTACTCAAAGGTCTGCCGGTCCAGGAACAGGAAGCCGTCGTGATTGTACCCATGGATCCCCACCTCAAACCCCCGACGCCAAAGGTCTTCCACCAGGTCCTCAGGCACCGGATACCCTCGGGGCACCAGGTTGAAGGAGGACCGAAACCCGTATCGTTGTTCCACCTCCATGAAGCGGTGCAGGTGGTCCAATCCCGCAGCGGACTCCACATCGTGGGTGATCACAAAAACCCATCGCTTTCCCTTGGGCCAGAACCACAGGACCTCCAAGCCTTCTTCTGGAGAGGCCAGGGTGGCCAGCATGGCCAGTTTCCGCTGCTCCAGGGTTTCGTCCCAGGGCCAAGCGGGAAACCGATGGTCGGGCCGTTGGGGATCGTAGGCGGGCAGTAACCGGCGTGCCCGATAGGCCCGGAGGGACCAGAAGAACCGGCGAGCCAAGGGGGCCAGCCCTCCCCGTTGGAGGATCCCCTTCAGCCGATAGAACCGTCGGAGTTTCTCCAAAGGAGCCTCCACCTCGGGGTTGTACCTCTCCAGGAGGTATCGGTCCAGTTCCTCCTGGAACTCGGGAGGGGTCCGGGGTTCCAGATTCGCATCGTATCCGAAAAACTCCCGTAGCCGGTGCATATCACGCAAAGTAGGCGTACAGGGTGTCTCCCAGCCAGCGCAGGGTTCCCACAGGGGCCCGTTGAAGCCACCCTGTGGCCCAGGCGTAAAGCCGAGAGGTTTCCGCAGGGGTCTGCCAGCCCTCCCGAGAGCTGTGGTAGTAGAGGGGCAGGGCTTTGGCTCCCCACTTTTTCTTGTATTCCCGTAGGCCCTCCTCGTTCGGGCCCACCCGACCCAGGTCAAAAAAGCGGTATCCCCGGTGCCACGCCCGCAGGATCTCCTCGTGGAACAGCAGGTCGTTGGGGCGCAGTCGCTGGTACCGGTAATCGGTGGCGCCGTATTTGTACACCACGGTTTCGCCATCCTGTAAGAACAAAGCCCCCGCAATGGCCCGCCCTTGATACAGGGCCAGGCTCAGGAACCCTTCTCCGGGTAGCACCACGAATCGCCAGAGGTTCACGAACCACCGCCAGGGTTGTACCGGAACCCCGTGGCGTTGGTGGGTTTGGGCGAAGAGCCGGTAAAATACCCAAAGAGCCTCCAGGTGACGGAACCGATGGATTTCCACCCCAGATTTGCGAGCCTTTTTCACGTTCCGCTTGATGGTGCTTTTGAACCCCTTTTCTGGGGGAACGGAGGGATCCAGCAGCAGGGTGAAGTTCTCGTAGGTGGGTGGAGTTTCGGCGGGATCGGGCAGGGCGAGGTTTCGGAGTTCCCACACCAGGCCTTGGCGTTGAAGGGCGTGCTTCAACGCCTGGAACTCCTCGGGCAGGAGATGAAGCGGCCCTGTGGTGTGGGGACGGATCACCCCGGAACGGTCGGAGAAGGGGAGAGACACCCATCGGCGGGGTCCTCGGCCCCATCGTCCGGGAACCACCACAAAGGGCACGGCCCCTTGATCCCACAGGGCAAAGCGCAGCGGGAATCCATAGGTATGTGCCAGAGCCTGGAGCCAGCCCGGCGTGGCATAGGGGCAGCGCACCCGAGCGGATCGCCAGAGTTCCTGATACTCTTCCAGTGTCCCCCAGCGGATTCTGGGATTCTGCAGACTCCCCATCCTGCGGCTCCACTATTGATCCTTTGCGTTGTTCTGCTTCAGTGCTTCCTCCATTCCCAGTTCCAGGGCTTTCCTGTAGTTGGAATCCAAGATGGCGTCAAAGAACTTGGACTGGAACTTCGTGAGCAGCAGATGGATGTTCGGGATCACGCAGTGGCCCCCGATGTACCCAGGGGTAAACACCTGGGGAGGCAGATAGGGGATCCCTTCGGTGAAACTCATCACATCGTAGTAATCGGCGTTCACCTGTTTGGCCAAACGTTCCACCTCTTGAGCCCAGGCGATGAGCAAGCCGAAATAGGTGGTTTCAATGAGTTTGGCGAGTTCCAGCCCCTCCACCGGTTGAAAGAGCCGAACCTTCATTCCCACCCGTAGGAAATGGGTTCCCGCCCGTACAGCCGCTTCCTCGTCAAAGCCTGCCACGAACTTGGGGTAGTACAGCAGGTCGTCCTCCATCTTCCAGTGTTTGCCTTTGATGGGGCTGTAAACGATGGGGACGTCCACCCGCTCCTGTACCTTCCGGCTCGTTCCTGGAACCACGGTGCTGTTGATGATCACCAAGGAGGGCTTGTACTGCTGGATATACTCCACAGTGGTCCCCACGAAGTCGCCGATTTCGTAAGGGTAGCAGATGTGCATCACCTCTACAGGTTCGTGGAGTTCCAGTGGTTCTATGTCTTTCCCTACCACATCGTGGCTCCGGGAAAGCAGATTTGCAAGGGGTTGTCCGATCTCCCCTAAGCCGATCACCAGCGTTTTACCCATGGTGCCTCCTGAGGGTATCTCTCAGATTTGCTGAACATGGCAGTTTACAGGTTTCGCAGCGTTTCTTCAAAGATGTCCATGGCGATGTGGACCTCCTCCTCGGTGATGATGAGGGGAGGGATGAAGCGAATGGCCGACCGGCCTGCATCCAATACCAAAAGCCCCCGTCGGAAGGCCTCCATCAGGATCCGCTGTCGGAGTTTGGGATCGGGCTCCTTGGTTTCGCGGTCCTTTACGATGTCAATGGCCAGCATGAGGCCCAGCCCGCGGGCGTTGTCCACGAACTCAAACTGCTCCTGCAGGGCTTGGAGCCGTTGGAGAAACACAGCGCCCACCCGTTCTGCATTTTCAATGAGGCCGTTTTCCAGCAGCTCTATGGTCTTGAGGGCTGCCCGGCAGGCCACGGGGTTCCCGCCGAAGGTGCTGGCATGGGTGCCGGGGGGCCAGTCCATCAGCGATGCCCGGGCGATCATGGCTCCCAGGGGCACCCCCGAGGCAATGCCCTTCGCCACGGTAATCATGTCTGGGATCACGCCCCAGTGCTCTATGGCAAACATTCGGCCCGTGCGGCCCATGCCCGCTTGGATCTCATCATCCACGAACAGGATGTTGTGTTCCTCCAGCATTTCCTTGAGGCGGGGGAAGAAGTCCCGGGGGGGAATGATGTACCCGCCTTCGCCCTGCACGGGTTCCACGAACATGGCTGCGATGTCCTCGGGAGGGGCCACCCGTTCAAACACCTCCTCTTTGAGGTAGGCCAGTACTGTGTCGGTCACTTCCTCGGGTTTCACCCCGAAGGGGGTGCGGTAGGGATCGGGATAAGGGATATGCACCACCTGGGGCAGCAGGGGAGCAAAGTGGCGGCGCTGTACCTCCTTGGAGGCTGTCAGGGAGAGGGCTCCGAAGGTGCGTCCGTGAAAGGCCCCGAAGAAGGCAAGGAAGATGGGCCGTTGCCGCTTGTACCGAGCGAGTTTCATTGCGGCCTCAATGGCCTCGGCCCCAGAGTTGGCCAGAAACACCCGTTTGTTGGGGGCGCCGGGGGCGATCTCCGCCAGTTTTTCGGCCAATTGCACCTGTACAGGGTAGTAGAAGTCAGTGCCCGACATATGGATCAACTCGGAGGCCTGGTGGGTGATGGCCTGCACCACCTCTGGGTGGCAATGGCCCGTGTTGGTCACCCCGATCCCAGAGGAGAGGTCCATATAGCGGTTGCCGTCTACATCCCAGGTGTAAATGCCGGACCCCCGAGCGATCACCGCTGGATACGGACGTCCGTAAGAGGGAGAAATGTACTTCCGATCCTTGGCCAGGATCTCCTGGGCCTTTGGTCCCGGTGGTGTCACCACGATTTCCGGTCCCTTGAACTGAGTCATGTTGAGTCTCCTTGCCTTTGAGGGATGCCGATAAGCGAGAAATTCTATTCCCCGCCCAAGGGCCTGTCAAAACGCAACGATGCGGGTTTTGGCCTATTCCCCAGGTTCCTGGGGACCCTCTGCGGCCAGGGCCTCTCCGAATTGGATCCGGTACAGGTGGGAGTACACGCCCCCTCGTTTCAGGAGATCCTCGTGGCGTCCTTCTTCCACGATGCGGCCGCCAACCACCACCAGGATTCGGTGGGCGTGCCGCACGGTGGAAAGGCGGTGTGCGATGATCACCGCTGTTTTTCCCTGGAGCATCTCTTGCAGGGCTTGCTCAATGAGGTACTCCGAGTAGGAATCCACGCTGGAGGTGGCTTCGTCCATCAGCAAGATCTTAGGATCTCGGGCCAGGGCTCGGGCGAAGGAGAGGAGTTGCCGTTCCCCCGCCGAAAGCAAACGTCCACCCTCGCCCACCGGGGTTTGGAGCCCCTGGGGCAGTCGGGCAATCACCTGGTCCAGTCGGGTCACCCGCAGGGCCCGTTCCAGGAGTTCTTGGGGGATCTCCTGGTGAAGCCGAAGGTTGTCCAGCACGGTGCCCTCCAGGAGGAATACGTCTTGGAACACCACCCCCACGATTCGCCGCAGGGTTTCCAGTCGCAGGTGGCGGATGTCCACGCCGTCAATCAGGATGCGGCCCCGTTGGGGCTGGTAGAACCCCAGGATCAGCGACATGATGCTGGTTTTTCCAGCACCCGTGGGCCCCACCAGGGCCACGGTTTCCTCAGGTTGGATGCGGAAGGACACCCCTTTGAGCACCCACTCCTCGGGTTTGTAGGCAAACCACACATCTTCAAAGACGATTTCCCCGCGCACCCGGGGGAGGTCTTGGGAGCCCTCGGGCTCTGGAGGTTCCTGGAGTAGGGTAAACACCCGTTCGGCGCCTGCCAGGGCGGATTGGAAGATGTTGTACTTCTCGGCCAAGTCGCGGATGGGGTGGAACATCATCTCTATGTACGAGAGAAAGGCCACCAGGGACCCGAAGGTCAGGGTGCCCTGTAGGATCTGACCACCGCCGTACCACACCACCAGTGCGACGGCCACGGCCGAGAACACCTCAATCACGGGGCGGAAGACCGCAAACACGTACATTTGTCGGATAAAGGCCCGAAACAGGTCGTCGTTGATCCGGCGGAACTGCCGCAGCACATTCCGCTGGGCGTTGAACACCTGGATGAGGGCGATGCCGTTGAGGGTTTCCTGTACGAAGGCATTGACCCGGGCCAAGTGTCGGCGTACACGCCGATAGGCCGAGCGTGCATACACCCGGAACAGGTATGTGGTGCCCAGGATAAAGGGCAGGAGCACCAGGATCACCAGGGCCAGCGAGGCGTTCATCCGCCACATAACGAAGAAGATGCCCAAGATGAGCAGGAAGTCCTTGGCCACAAAGACCAAAACGGAGGAGTAGAGCTCGGATACAGCGGCGATGTCGTTGGTGGCCCGTGTCACCAGGCGACCCACAGGGTTGCGGTCAAAGTAGGCCACGGGCAGTCGGAGCAGGTGGCGGATCACCTCCATGCGCATGTCAAACATCACGCGCTGGCCCAGGTACTGCAGGAGATAGGTGAGGGCGGACCCGAACACGAAGCTCCCTATGAGAAGCCCCAACAGGATCAGGGCCATCCGGGCCACCCCTGCCAGGGAGCGGGCCCGCAGTTGGCGTACCTCGGAAGGAGAGAGTTCGGCCAGTTGATCATAGGGAAGCACCACCGGGCCCTCGGGCGAGGCCTGGAGGAAGATCTGGGGATGCCGCCGCTGCAGATCTTCGGGTACCGAGGGATACACCAAGAGCCGTTGGCGGGGGATTTCTCCGCGGGCCTCCAGGAGTTTTCGGGTGGCCTGGGGAATTTCGCTGAGGTTCAGCAGGACCGTGTCGCCCCGCCAGGGCTGGGTGGCCGAGACGAAGTCCTGGGTGGGGCCGGTGTAGAACACCCAATGGGGTGTCACGTATCGGTCAATGGCGGTTTTGACCACATAGGGAACCCCCAAGTCAAAGAGGGAGTTCAGCAGCAGGGCCAAGAAGGCCAAGAGCACAATGTGCCAGTAGGGCCGGGTGTACCCCAAGAGCCTTCGCACCAGGGGCAGGTCGTGTTTTACCCGAACCCGATCTTCGCTAACCTCCGGTGGCCCGTGAAACATCGTTTGGCTCCATCATCTGTTGGATGGCCCACAGTTGGGCGTAAAAGCCATTGGCCGCCACCAGTTCTTCGTGGGTGCCTTGTTCCAGGATGCGGCCATGTTCCAGCACGTAGATGACGTCGGCGTCCACCACAGCCGAAAGCCTATGGGTGACCATGAACACGGTGCGGCCTGCCAAAAGGTCCTTGAGGTTGGTCAGGATCCGCCGTTCGGTGACGGTATCCACGGCCGAGAGGGCGTCGTCCAGGATCAGGATCCGGGGGTCCTTCAGAAGGGCTCGGGCCAGGGCGATGCGTTGCCGTTGGCCGCCGGAAAGGGTGAATCCCCGTTCTCCCACCAGGGTGTTCAATCCCTCGGGAAACGCCCGAACTTCTTCGTGGATCTCCACTCTCCGCAGCATCTCCCAAA
Organism: uncultured bacterium; assembly: GCA_964406105.1. GTDB lineage: Bacteria > Hydrothermota > Hydrothermia > WGAB01 > WGAB01 > WGAB01. The sequence goes on from CAYOQK010000009.1 coordinate 7,790, forward strand.
GGGCCTCGTCGCCGGGGTCGTGATCCAGGCCCAGGAGCAGGTTCTCCCGAAGGGTGGTGGAGAAGAGCAGGGATTCTTGGGGCACGAAGCCGATGGGTTGTCGCAGGGCCTCCAGGTCGTACTCCTCTACGGGCAGGTTGTCAATGAACAGGGTGTTCCGAGGGGGATCCAGCAGTCGTGGGATGAGCTTCACCAGGGTGCTCTTGCCCGAGCCGATGGTGCCCACAATGCCGATCTTCATCCCGGGCCGAGCCTCTAAGGTGATGTCCCTAAGGACAGGGCGTTGACCGTTGTAGGAAAAGGACAGGTGTTGGAACCGGATATGGCCCTGGATCCTGCGGCGTACGGGCCCGCCTGTGATGGTGGGTTTTTCGCGGAGCAATCGCTCAATGCGGTCCATGGAAGCGCTGCCCCGTTGGAACACGTTCACCACCCAGCCGATGGCCATCATGGGCCACACCATGATGCTGAGGTAGGTGCTGAAGGCCACGAAGTCCCCCAGGGAGATCTGGCCCAGGATCACCCGTTGGCCTCCGGCGAACAGCACGATGGCCGTGGCCAAGCCGCCCATGAAGGTGATGAAGGGGAAAAACACAGCGGTGATGCGAATCAGCCGCAGGTTTTCAGCAAGGTACTGCCAGCTGAGATCCTGCAGGTATCGGGTTTCGCCCTCCAGGGCGTGGAACGCCTTGATGACCTTGATGCCGGCCACGGCCTCACGTACGCCCTCGGTGAGCCGAGAAAAGGCGGCCTGCACGCGGCGGAACCGTGTGTGGATCATGCGGCCGAAGAGGGTAACAAACACGGAGATCAGGGGTAGGGGCAACATGGCATACAAGGTGAGGCGGGGCGAGATGTAGATCATGGCGCCCAGGGCGAACACCGAGTAGAACAGGGCATCCATGGAGATGATGAGTCCAAAGCCTGCGGCCATGCGCACAGCGTCCACGTCGTTGGTGGTGTGGGCCATCAGGTCGCCGGTGGACCAGCGTTGGTAAAAGGGCAGGTCCAGCGACAGGAAATGGCGGTACAGGCGCTCTCGCAGGTCGCGTTCGGCCTTGCGGGCGGTGCCGATCAGGAAGTATCGCCACAGGAACCGGAGCACAGCGACCACCAGGGCGATGCCCAGGATCCAAAGGGCATAGCGGGCGAGGTCTTGCACGGCGGCGGTCCCTGCCATCAGGGTGTCCACCGCGTGGCGGATGATCAGGGGAACGATGAGTTGAACCCCATCCACCACCAAAAGGAGGAGGATCCCAACGAGAACCTGCCACTTATAGGGCAGGAGCAGGCGAAGGATCCGGCGCATTCATCTTGGGTTTAGGCTTTTTTCTCCCCCTTCTGTGGCAAAGGCCCCTCCTCTTCCCAGGTGATGATGCTGTGGTAGTAGATGCGATCCCCTTCATCAATGCCCCGGGTCAGTTCGCTGATGTGGACGTTTTTGGCCTTGAACTCTTTGATGATGTAATACACAGCGGCCTCGGGTTCGGTATCGGCCCCGCAGGTGTAGATATCCAGGGCGGCGTAGCCCACCTCGGGCCAGGTATGCACCGAGATGTGGCTTTCGGAGATCACCACCACGCCGCTCACCCCATTGGGGGGAAACCGGTGGAACGACACGGCCCATACCTGGGATTTGGCCTTTTCTGCGGCCTTGACCAGGATGTTTTGCACCCGTTCAATGTCCCCGATCACCTCGGGGTCGCACCCCGAGGCCTCCACGATGTAGTGGTCTCCCCGGGTATCGTGTTCCAGTGCCATCGGCGTTTTACCTCCTTCACGGCGAAATGCAAAAAGGCCTCATATGATACGTCTCCTGGCTGTCTTGCTCAACTTTCTGTGGCCAGGGGTTCCAGGTCCAGCACCAGGCCCGTCCAGCCGAAGCGGAAGGCCCCACCTCCTTGGCCTGTGAGGGGATGGAAGTACTCCCGAAACCCGCTCTGGTGCACCAGGGCCAACGATGCCTGGGCGATTCGGCGGGCGTCGTCGTGCAGATCCCGCTCCACGAGGAACCGCACCAGGAGCCAGTTCATATTGATCCAGGTGGGTCCCCGCCAGATCTGCACCGGGGGTCGGACTTCGGGATCAAAGGCGGGGTCCTTCAGTGCCACGCTGGGCACCGGATAGGGAGGGCAAAACCGCTGGGGATCGCGAAGGGCCTGCACCAGAGCCTGCTCCTGGTGAGGGGAAAGATGGGGCAATCCCAGGGGCAGAAGGGAAGCCACCGTTAGGCACCGGAGGGGCGTCTCCGTTTCATTGGGGTGGTGCAGGCTGTAGAAGGTTTGGTCCTCGGGGTGCCACATCCTTTGGAGGATGGCCCGCTCCATAGCCAACGCCCAGGTGCGGGCCTCGTGAGCCTCGGGGATTCCCCATTCCTCTCCCAGGTGGGCCAGGTCCCAAAGCCCACGTGCCATCAGCACGTTCACCGTGAGGTCTTCCACATCAAAGATCCGGCGTTGGAAGATCCGTTGAAGGTCCCAGCGATCGGCGTTGTGCTCCACGAAAACCCGGTCGGAGATTCGGGCTCGGGCCTCGGGTCCGTGGGGCTCCTGGGCCAGAAAGTTCATCCTGCGGGCAGCATGGGCCCATACGACATCATAGGCGGGGGAATAGTCCAGTCCGGACTCCCGGGATTGGAGGATGGACACCAAGGCGTCGCCGTCGGGGTCCCGATGCTCCCGAAGCCACCGATACAGGGCGAAGGCCTTGGGCCACAAGGCTTTGAGTCGGGATGAGGTGCCCAGCAGTTCGTTGAGACGTCGCAGCACGATGCCCAGCACCGGGGGTTGGATTAGGGCACTGTGGGCATCGGAACGCTCAGGGTTAGCCTCCAGGGCAGCATAGGGAGGCACCGCCGTGTGCCAAACTACAGGTACCAGCCGTTCGGGATCGCCTTCGGGGATGCGCTCGGCCTCGGGCACCCACCGGACGACGGGCGGAGAGGGCCAGTAGATCATATGGGGCACGAACCCATCGGGCCCCTGTACCCGGAACAGGGTTTCCAACTCGGCCAGGGCCCTGTCTGGGTTCCAGTGGGCCTGCACCACAGCGTGGAATGCCGAGTCCCAGAGCCATTGATAGGGGTGTCGCTCCGAGGGGGCGGTGTACCGATAGGGCCCAAGCCGGGGATGCACGCCTTCCCGCCAGTGGTCCTCGTAGTAGGCCTGGATCGTGGCCCGGAGGTTCATTCCTTCAGCCCGGATCGGGAGTAACTCTCCACGATCTGCTTTTGGGCCAGGAAGAACAGGATGATGAGCGGGAGGATCACGATGGTGGAGGCCGCCATCAGTGCCGGGTAATTGGTGCTCTCGCCCTGGGCGAAGTAGGCGAGCCCCACCTGGATCGGCCGCATGTGGTCCGAGTTGGTGACCATCAAGGGCCACATGAAGGCGTTCCAGGAACCGATGATCTCAAACACGGCGATGGTCACCAGGGCCGGCTTGGTGAGGGGGATCAGGATCTGCCACAGGAACCGCAGCCGGCCGCAGCCATCAATCACCGCTGCGTCGTAGAGGTCTCGGGGGATCGACCGAAAGTGTTGACGCAGCAAAAAGATGCCGAAGATGTTGACGGTCCAAGGCACGATAAGGGCGTAGTAGGTGTCCACCCAACCCAGGCTCTGGACCAGGATGAACAGGGGCACCACGTACACCGGGATCGGCACCATCATCAGGGAAAGGATAGCCACAAACACCACTTCGCGCCCTTTGAAATGGAACCAGGAGAGGGCATAGGCGGTGATGGTCGCGGTGATCAAGACACCAATGAGGGTGAAAAAGGTCACCACCGTGGACACCCAGATGTATCGCGGGAAGTTTACCTTGGTCCAAACGATCTTGTAGTTTTCCCAGGTGAAGTGCTGGGGGATCCAGGTGGGTGGAAACTGCAGCGATTCTGCGATGGTCTTGAAGGACGTGGACAGCATCCACAGGAAGGGCAACAGCATGAGGATGGCGCCCACACTGAGGATCAGGTAGATGAGGGGCTTGTCCCACCGCTTCATGGGTTACACCTCGTAGTACACCCGTTTTTCCAACACGGTCTTTTGGAACACGGTGATGGCCAGGATGATAAGGAAGAACACGAAGGCAATGGCTGAGCCATAGCCCACCTGGTACTCCTCAAACCCCTTTTGGTACAGGTAGTAGATCACCACCGAAGTGGTGCCCAAGGGGCCGCCAGGCGGCGGCCCGGTCATGGTCCAGATGGGAGCGAACACCTGCAACGACACAATGGTAGTCATGATGGTGACGTAAAAGGTGGTGGGGGAAAGCAGGGGGAGGGTGACGTTTCGGAAGGTTTGCCAAGGACCAGCGCCATCAATTCGGGCGGCCTCGTAGTAGACATCCGGGATGTTCTTCAGGCCTGCCAAAAAGATCACGATGTTGTATCCCATGCTCTTCCACACCGACATCAGGGAGATGGAAAACAGGGCCAAGGAAGGCCCCTTGAGCAGGGTGGGCAAGGGGTGGCCCAGAAGCATCTCAAACACACCCCGGGGCTCCTCTAACCACTGTAAAGGGTGCAGGTGCAGCAGCATGAGCAGGTAGTTGAACAGGCCCCTTTGCGGATCGTAGAGCCATTTCCACACCACGGACACGGCCACAATGGAGGTGACCACCGGCAAGAAGTAGATGGTGCGGTACAGGCCCAGGGCACGGATCCCCCGGTTGAGCAGGGCTGCCACGAAAAGGGAGAAGGCGATGCTCAAGGGAACGGTGAACACCGTGTACCACAGCGTGTTCAACAGGGACTGCCAAAAGAAGGGATCTTGGAACAGGGCCCGGAAGTTCTCCAGCCCCACAAAGCCCTTTTCGCCGGAGATGCCCCAGTCGTAGAAGGACAGTCGGAAGGCCGAGAGGATGGGGTAAAACTTGAAGGTTCCCAGGATAACGGCTGCAGGGAGCAGGAGCAGCAGCGGGTACCAGATTCGGTTTTTCATGTCAGAATTTCCACAGCAGGAACACCATCAAAAACACAAAGAGCAACGCCACCAGGTTGAAGTCTATCGTGAGGCCCAGGGTGATTTTAAAGATCACCAGGTCCAGGGTAAAGGGGGAAAGGCCAAAGGTGATGGGCTTCAGCACCAGATCCTTCACCGTGCCGGGCGGTATCAGGTATCGGATGAGTTCACCCACCAGATCACCCGCCAAGGCACCCAAGAGCACCGCGGTGACGCGTTTGTATGTGGTAGGCCTCAAAAACATGCCGGTTTTTGATTATACGGGCGTTATAATTGGCCGATGATCCGGTGCCCGGTGTGCGGATGGCAAGCAGCGGAGGGGTTCTCGGTAGAGGAGCAGGTGGTGGGGTACACCGTGTACCGATGCCCCCGGTGCGATGTGCGATTCGCCTGGCCCTTCCGTGCACCGCCCCAGGTGTTTTATGCTCCCCAAGCCGGTGAAGAATGGCGGCTGAATGCCTATCTCGTGCCCCTCTGGTTCCTGTGGGCAGGCCGGCCGTTGCCGTTGTCATCCGCTCATCGGACCTTTTTAGCCCGGGTGCCGGTGCGTGGAAAACGGGTGCTGGACGTGGGTTCCGGTGAATGCACCTTTCTGCGGGCCGTGCAACAGCGCGGAGGCGAAGCCTGGGGCCTGGATCCTTCCCCCAACGGCCAACGATTCTGCACCCTCCAGGGCGTTCGTCGGTTCTTCCCTGGAACCCTGGAGGCGTTCCATCAGCAACACCCCCATCTCCGATTCCACGTGATCACCCTCTTTGAGGTGCTGGAACACCTGGACCGGCCCCGCGAAACCCTGGAACTCCTGTACCGGATGCTGGTTCCTGGCGGCCATCTGGGCATCAGCGTGCCCGACGAAACCCGCACCAGCCTGCGCCTGGGCTTGCCCCGGTTCCCCCAGGACTACCCACCCCACCACCTCACCCGTTGGACCCCTCGGGCCCTTCGGTATGCCCTGGAACATGCGGGCTTTCGGATCCTCTCCCACCTCTCCCTGCCCCCTGATCCAGGCTACAGCATTGCTCGGCGACTGCCTTTTCCCACCACCACAGAGCGGTTCTTGGCGTGGCTTCGTTCGCCTCCCCCTGGTGCCCATGTTCGCTGGAAAATCTTGAGGGTGTGGGATGGCCTGCGGTGGCGCGACCAGGGGCTGAGGATGCTCCTTTGGCCTCTGCAGGTCTTGCTACGCTGGGCCCGCATACGAGGGCTCACCCAACTGGTGATCGCCCAAAAACCCAAGGAGGCAGAACGATGAACACCCAAGAGATTCAACGGGTTTTGGAGGAGGCCCGCAAACGCCTGATGGCCCCTCCCCGGCCGCCCTCCCTGCGCCGGGAAGAACTCGCTCGGTACATTGACCATACGCTGCTCAAACCCGAGGCCACCCCGGCCGATGTGGAACGAGTGGCACGGGAAGCGATAACCCACGGGTTTCGGTCTGTGTGCGTAAACTCCTCGTACGTGGAACTCGTGGCCCGGATCCTGGCCACCAGCCCTGTGGCCACCTGTGCGGTGGTGGGGTTTCCCCTGGGCGCATGCCTCACACCCGTCAAGGCCGAGGAGGCCGCTCTGGCCGTAGAAAAGGGAGCCACGGAGATTGATATGGTGATCCACATCGGCCATCTTAAGGCCGGGAACCATCGCTACGTGGTGCAGGACATTCAGGCGGTACGCGAGGCCATGGGCCGCACGGGCGTTTTAAAGGTGATCATTGAAACCGCTCTCTTGACCGACGAGGAAAAGGTGCAGGCCACTTGGCTTGTGCGGGAGGCCGGTGCCCAGTTTGTGAAAACCTCTACGGGGTTCGGGCCCGGTGGAGCCACCCCTTGGGACGTGGCCCTCCTCAAGGTCGCTGCAGGCGATGCTCTGGAGGTGAAGGCGGCCGGCGGCATCCGTACGGCCCAACAGGCCCTGGAGTACATCGCCCTGGGCGCCACGCGGCTGGGAACCTCTCGCAGCCTGCACCTTTTGGAAACCCTGGAGCATGCTTGACCTCAAGGCGCGCTTGCCCGATATCCCCCACCGCCCCGGCGTGTACCTCTTCAAAGACGCCCAGGGCACCATCCTGTACATTGGGAAAGCCCGAGACCTAAGGCATCGCCTGGCCTCCTATGCCCAGGACCCCCACGATCCCCGGATCCGCCGTATGCTCCAACGGGCCGAAGACCTGGAATACCTGGTCACCCGATCCGAGGCGGAGGCGTTGCTCCTGGAGGCCAACCTCATCAAGCGGTACCAACCGCGCTACAACATTCGCCTCAAGGACGACAAGAAGTACCCCTACATCAAGATCACTGTAAAGGAACCGTATCCGCGGATTTTCCCCACCCGCGATCTCCGCGACGACGGCTCTGTGCTCTTTGGCCCTTACACCAGCGCCCAGAGCATGCGGAGGGTGATCCGCCTGCTCCGAAAGCTGTTTCCCCTACGCACCTGCAAGTATCGGCTACCGGCCCGGCATCCCATTCCTCCCTGCCTGGACTATCACATCGGCCGTTGTCTGGGCCCCTGTTTCCGGGACAGCGAGGAGCTTCGCCGCCAGTACCGGCAGGCGGTACAGGGCACGCTGGACTTTTTGGCCGGGAACTTCCAGGGCTTGGTGCAACGTCTGGAACGGGAAATGCAACAAGCCGCCCAGGGACTACGGTTTGAAGAGGCTGCTGTGCTCCGCGATCAACTCCGGGCCATTTACCAGATTATGGGGAAACAGCAGATCGTGGGCGCCTCGCCCGAAAACAAGGACTTCGTGGCCTTGGCCCTGGAGGGACACACCGCCGTGGCCATGGTGCTCCGGGTACGGAACGGCAAAGTGGTGGAAAAGGAACACTTCGTGCTGGAGGTGCCCTCCGCCACCACACCCCAAGAACTCATGGACCACTTCTTGGCCCTGTACTACTCCAGCAGCACCCTGGGAATGGACACCGTGGTGTCCGACCCCGCTCCTACCCATCCCGAAACCCTCCAAGAGATGGTGGCCCGTCGGGGGAGTCGCACGACCTTTCGGGGCCCTCATCCCCGGGAGGGCTCCCTGATGGATCTCACCCGGGAGAACGCCCACAGGATCCTGGAACAGGAACTCCAATGGAAACAGGGACGATCCCTGATCCCCGTGGCTGTGCGGGATCTGCAGGAGATCCTGCACCTGCCCCATCCTCCCGTTCGGATCTTGGCCTTTGATGTGTCCCAGCTCTTTGGCAACCAGGCGGTGGGCTCCTCTGTGGAGTTTCGCATGGGAAAACCCTACAAGTCGGGGTATCGGCGGTATCGGATCCGGAGAACCCAAGGCATAGACGACTACGCCATGATGAGGGAGATCGTGGAGCGGCGGCTCCGCGAAGAACTGGAAGGGCAAGAGGAACTGCCTCAACTGCTGTTGATAGATGGCGGCATAGGCCAGGTACGGGCCGCGCGCGAGGCCATGGAGGTGCTGGGCATTGAGGAGGTGCGCCTTCTGGGCCTGGCCAAACGTCTGGATGAACTGATCACCGAGGAAGGGCGGGTGATCATGCTGCCCGGTCGGTCCCAGGCCCTACGGTTGTTGCAGCGGGTCCGCGACGAGGCCCACCGATTTGCCCTCACATACCACCAGAAACTCCGGGGCCGCGATGCCCTTTCCTCTCTACTGGACACCCTGCCGGGGGTGGGTCCCCTGCGGAAGCAGAACCTCATCCGTGCCTTTGGATCGGTAAGCCGACTGATGGCGGCCTCTCCCGAGGAGATCGCCCAGGTGCCCGGCATCGGCCCCAAAACCGCCCGCCGTATCTGGCATGCCTTGCACGGTGAGTAGGGCCGAGGAGAACCTCTGGGCACTGGACACACCGGGTATGCCGCCACAGATGGCCCCAGGGTTTATGCTTTTCTCATGATCGTCTTTGGCCCGGTCCCTTCGCGTCGGTTAGGAAGGAGCCTGGGGGTGAACCATCTCCCCACCAAGGTGTGCACCTACGCCTGCGTGTACTGTCAGGTGGGGCCTACGTTGCAGATGCAGGTGCGTCGCCAGGCCTTTTACTCGCCGGAGCAGGTGGTGCAAGCGGTGCGTCAACGCTTGGCGTCGCTCCAGGCCCAGGGGATACGGCCGGATTTCATCACCTTTGTGCCCGATGGCGAGCCCACCCTGGACCTCCGTTTGGGCGAGATGCTGGAGGGGTTGCGTCCCTTGGGGATTCCCCTGGCGGTGATCACCAACGCCTCGCTTCTGTGGCAACCCGAAGTGCGGGAGGCGCTGCAGAAGGCCGATTTTGTTTCTCTCAAGGTGGATGCAGTAAGCGAGAACCTATGGCGTCGCATAAACCGGCCCCACGGCACCCTCAAGCTGGCCGCCATCCTGGAGGGGATCTTGGTATTCCGCTCGGAGTTCACCGGCACCTTGGTCACCGAAACCATGATGGTCAACGTGCCCTATGGCCAGGAGATGGAAAAAGTGGCACACTTTTTGGGGCAGGTGCAACCCCACCGGGCGTATTTGGCGGTGCCCACTCGGCCGCCGGCCGAGCCCTGGGTGCACCCCCCCAGTGACGAGGTGCTACACCAGGCCTATCAGGCCTTTGTAGGGGTGTTGGGAGAGGACCGGGTGGAGTACCTATTGGGCTATGAGGGCGATGCCTTTGCGTCTACAGGCGATCCTGAGGCCGATCTGCTGAGCATCACCGCGGTGCATCCCTTGCGTGAGGAGGCTGTGGCGGCACTGTTGCGGCAAACCGGGGCCTCGTGGGAGGTGGTCCGCCGTCTTCTCCGCGAGGGAAAACTCAAGGAGATTCATTACCAAGGTCACCGCTTTTACCAACGCCCCCTTCAACGCCTTCGCCGATAGTCAGGAGAAGAGGCCTTATAATGCTCATATGTCGTGGGAGGAGATTCGGCCGGGCGTCCGAATCCAAGGCCCCTTGTGGCCTGAGCCCGTAGAGGTGAAATGGGTGGAA
>CAYOQK010000010.1:0-6784 GCA_964406105.1 uncultured bacterium
TATCTCTACAAACTCCAGGTTTGGGACGAAGCCGGCGACCTTTACGAGGGATCCGGCTACCTGCTGGACGTTTCGGAAACCACCATCTTTTAGAGGGGTTCCTTCGCGGGTTCCATTGACGAAACCGGTGGCAACCCTGCACAATAAGCCCGTGAAACCCCTTCTGCGAATCCTGATGGTCTCCGACATCTATTACCCCTACCCCGGGGGGATCTCTGAGCACATTCACCACCTCACCTTAGAACTCCGTCGGCAAGGTCACGAGGTGCAGATCCTCACCGCTCGGTATCGCGAAAAGACCTTTGATTTCCAGGATCCCCCGTGGGTGATCCGGGTGGGGCGGGGCATCAAGATCCCCATCAACAAGTCCTTCTCCAAGATCACCTTTTCGCCCAGAATCACACGCTGGGTGAAAAAGGTGCTGGACGAGGGACACTACCACATCGTGCACGCCCACTCTCCTCTAACCCCCACCCTGCCCATGCTCTCCATTCTGTATTCCCGAAGCGTCAACTTCGGCACCTTTCACGCTGCTCACGACTTCTCCCGGGGGTATGAGCTCTTCAAGCCCATTCTGCTCAGGGTGTTTGAGCGATTAGACGGCCGGATCGCTGTGTCGGAGGTGGCCCGCGCGTCGGTGGCTCGCCATTTCCCTGGCGAGTACCGCATCATTCCCAACGGGGTGGATATCCGACGTTTCCGTCCGGAGGGTCCCCGCTTGGCCCCTTACGACCAAGGCCGATGGAGGAACCTCCTCTTCGTTGGGCGTTTTGATCCCCGGAAGGGCCTGAAGACGTTGCTCAAGGCTATGCCTCTGGTGGTGGCTCGGGTGCCAGAGGCCCGGCTCCTGGTGGTAGGGGGAGGCCCCTTGGAACCCCTCTATCGGTCGCAGGTGCCCGAGGAGGTGGAGGACCGGGTACTCTTCTTGGGTTTCCTGAGTCCTGAAGATCTCAGCAAGGCCTACCGCACCGCAGAAATCTTTGTGTCTCCAGCCACCACAGGCGAGAGTTTTGGGATCGTATTGCTGGAAGCTATGGCTTCGGGTGTGCCCATCGTGGCCTCGGATATCCCCGGCTACCGGCAGGTTATGGAAAACGGGCGGGAGGGGCTCTTCGCGCGCCCAGAGGACCCCGAGGATCTGGCCAACAAAATCGTTTATCTGCTGCGCCATCCTGAGGAGGCACGGGCCATGGGACAACGGGGTCGGCAAAAGGCCGTAGAACGATACGCCTGGGAGGTGGTGGCCAAACAAGTGGAAGCCTACTACTACGAAGTGCTGGAAGAAAAGGGATGGCCCGGGTTTACCTCGTTGACGGCTACAATGTGATCTACTCCCGCACCCCGCACCCCGAATCCTTAGAGAGGGAACGGGATGCCCTGCTGGAACAAGTGCGGCGCTGGCAGGGAAGTGGCCGGGTGCTGGTGGTCTTTGACGGACAACACGGCATCGGCACCCGTGGAGGACCAGGTGTGGTGTTCACCCGCGGGGAGAGTGCTGACGAGTACATTCGTCGGTACGTGGCCCGATCCGCTCGTCCTCAGGAGATCGTGGTGGTCACCCGAGACCGACCGCTACAGAACGCTGTCAAGCACTTCGGTGCTCAAGTAATGGACCCCTCCTCCTTCCTTCGGGAACTCCGGTCATCTCCTCGTCCTCTGGATTCCCGCCCCGGAGGAAAACGGCTCCGGCCGGACGAGATCTCCCGGATCAACCGGGAACTGATGGATCTTTGGGATCCGGATCAATCGTAGCGAATTTGGAAATCCACAAACTCGTGGGTCGGGGTCTCCTCTTGAACTTCCACGTGCAACACGCGGGCCATAGGAGGCCCCTGATGCATCATCTCCACCAATTGGTTCACCTTTTCCTCTGGGCCCTCCAGGATGGCCTCTACTCGCCCATCGGGCAGGTTCCGGACGAATCCCACCACCCCCAATTTCCGCGCCTGCTCTAAGGTAAACTGACGAAAGAACACACCTTGCACCCGGCCAGAGACCCATACATGTTTTCTAACCCAACTCATCGCGTTCATCCTCCTCCCCAAACACCAACGCTTCAAATCGGTACACCTGGGTTTCTGGATCCAGGTAACAGTCGGGGGGCAACCCGGCTTTCAAGCAGGTTTGTTGCAAAAAGGTTTCACGGTCCCAATGCCACTCGGTGGCCACCTGGGGCAAGAGGAGGCCCCGTTGCCATCCCCGTTCCACCACCAAGCCGTGGCGGCCCACTTCAATCTCCTCCAAGGACCGCACAGGCTCTAAGGGTGTGAGGATAGAGATCTCGTAAACCAGGTCCGGCAGTTCTTGAGGGCTTACCGGTGGAAAACGGGGATCGTGGAAAGCGGCGCTGATGGCCGACTCCTGCACCATGATCTCCAAAGGCGCTGGACGAAAGGTACCAATACAGCCGCGGAGCTGTCCGTCCCGCCGCTTGATGGTCACGAATACGCCATAGGGAACGTAGTTGCTAACCTTGGTGATCTTCGGAGGATCAAAGCCCTGGGCCACGGCCTCCACGGTGGCACGCGCCAACTGAAGAAGGCGCTTCTTCTGCTCCGCGGTCAATAAAGGGAGCTCTGCCATCGCTTCTAATCCTCCTCCCTTTTCTCACCATAGAAGGCCACCGCGGCATAGCCCACAAAGTACCCATGCCGTTGCCCCAAAACATCCAGGGAATTGGTGTAGGCCAGTACCTCCACGTGTTCAGCACCCAGGTACTGGCTGGCCACCATGCTGATCACAATAGGCAAAGCGCCGCAGGCCATGGCCCGACCCTCACGCACCTCCAGGTAAAACAGGTTGGGCTGGAAGGTTTGGAGGGTTTCCAACGTATGTTGATCCACAGCGCGGCCTTCCTCGTAGGAGTACCCGTGGTACAGATCCGAGGAAGCCACCACCACACCCCGGCTTCTGGTGCTTCGGAGTACTTGGGCCACCACTTGGCCCGCTTCCACCAGGTCATCGTACCTGGCATCTCCGATTACCACGGGCACCAGCCGAAAACGGTCGCCCAAACGATACTGGAGCAGGGGGACGATCACTTCCAGGGAATGTTCCGGGCCGTGGTACTCCTCGGAAAAGGTGAAAAAGGAGGGCAGTGCCGCCTCCAGTGCCTGGCTGATGTCCAGGTCAATGGACACCTCCCCCAAGGGGGTGAGCCAGGCCTCCCCTGGGTAAAGGGCCCCTCCGGCAAAGGGGAAATAGTGGGTAGGGCCCAACAGCACCACCACCTCGGTGTCCTCAGGGAGGGCAGAAATGGCTGCGGCTTGTGGGATGCCGGCGTACACGTATCCCGCATGCGGAGAAACCACACCCTGCAGGGTTTCCATGGGTGTTCTCCCAGCCTGGACGAAGAGTTTTCGCAGAAGAGCGAGCAATTCGCTCGGGTCTTTGGGATAAAAGGCGCCAGCCACTGCAGGTTTTCGCACCTTCATGGTCTCCCCCTCTCCTTAGATTTGTTTTAAAGGATGTAGCGCGACAAGTCCAGATCTTCCACGATACCCTGCAACCGCTGATCCACGTACTCCGCGTCAATAACCACCTCGGTTTTGCCCTCCTCGGGCAACGAGAAAAGGAGATCTTCCAACAGGGTGCTCATCACCGTATGGAGCCGGCGGGCTCCGATGTTCTCGGTTCGTTCATTAACCTCATGGGCGTAGTGGGCGATCCTGCGAATTGCCTCCTCGGTAAACTCCAAGCGGACCCCCTCCGCGGCCAACAAGGCCTGGTACTGTTTGGTTAAGGCGTTCTCGGGTTCCACCAGAATCCGTTGGAAATCCTCTTCAGTAAGAGGGTGCAGTTCCACCCGGATCGGAAAACGGCCTTGCAACTCAGGGATCAAGTCCTGAGGGCTGGCCATGTGGAAGGCCCCGGCTCCGATAAACAGGATGTGGTCGGTGCGGACCAGGCCGTAGCGGGTGTGCACCGTAGTGCCTTCCACAATGGGCAACAGATCCCGCTGCACGCCCTCACGAGACACATCCGGCCCGTGCCCACCCCTCCGAGCCGCCACCTTGTCTAATTCATCAATGAACACGATTCCCGAGGTCTCCGCTCGGCGGAGTGCTTCTTGGATCACCTCATCCAGGTCAATGAGTTTTTGAGCCTCTTCCTGTTGAAAGGTCTTTAATGCCTCCTTCACGGTGAGTTTTCTCTTTTTTTGGACCTTTGGAAGCAAGAGATCCAACCCTGGTGGCAAGTTCAGCTGGATCTCTCCAAGCCCTGCATCAGCCAGCATATCGGCCAAGGGGTTCACGGGTTTTTCCACCTGGATCTCCACGTATTGGTCGTCAAATTTGCCCTCACGAAGCATCTGGCGAAGGTGCTCTGCGGTGGCGTCCAACTGGGTTGTGGCATCCTGAGGGAACACATCCGGGAAAAGGAGTCTCAGCACACGGTTTTCGGCCAAACGACGGGCTTTGTCGGCCACCTCGGCCTCTCGCTCTTGGCGTACCAAGTTCACGGCCACATTCACCAAATCGCGGATCATGCTCTCCACGTCGCGTCCCACATAGCCCACCTCGGTAAACCGGGTAGCTTCCACCTTCACAAAGGGCGCCCGGGCCAAGGCGGCCAAACGCCGGGCAATCTCGGTTTTGCCCACGCCGGTGGGACCAATCAGCAGGATGTTGTTCGGCTGGATCTCGTTTCGCAACGACTCAGGGGCATGGAGGCGCCGCCAGCGGTTCCGTAGGGCAATGGCTACTGCTCGCTTTGCTTCCCTCTGGCCCACGATGTACTTGTCCAATTCCCGAACAATCTCGCGGGGTGTGAGAAACCGATCGTGGTTTTGCTCTCGCGTCCTTCGCATAGTGGAACCCTCCCAGGCTTATTTTAAAGAACGGGGGACGCCATCTTGGCGTCCCCCGTGGGTGAACCGAAGGCGGAACTTGGGATTACTTGGAGATCACGCGGAACTCCACTCGGCGATTCATGTACCGGTGATCCGGCGTGTCGTTGGCAATCGCCGGCTTCTCTTCACCAAAGGACACGGTGGTCAACCGAGCAGGGTCAATCTTGTGGCGCTCCACCAGGTACTTTTTCACCTCTTCGGCCCGTTTCATCCCCAGTTTGCGGTTGTACTCTACCGGACCCTCGTTGGAAGCGTAGCCTTGGATCTCCAGTTTCAGATTGGGGTTCTGCTTCAGGATACCCGCCACCACATCCAGTTCCGGATAGTACTCGCGCTTGATGCGGTACTGGTCAAAGTCAAAGTACACGATGGGCAGCACCACACCACCCACAGCAACCCGGTCCATCTTCTCCAGAGGCACCACCAGGTCTGTGGTTTGATCGGGGGCCAGGTACACGGAGAAGACCTCAGAACGATACTCCTGGGCACTCACCTTAACGGTGTACACCCCGGCCTTGGCGTTGATCTTGAAGGTGCCATCAGAGCCCGTGACCACTGGAGCAATATCCGTACCAGGGAAGCTTACCTGGGCTTTCGCCAGTGGCTTCTGGGTTTCGGCATCAATCACCTTGCCGGCAAACACCGCCTGGCGCGCCGAGAACTTATAGAGCTTGAGGGTGCGCTCGGTCGCCTGGTTCGCCTTTACCATCACCCACGACTCGGTGGGCTGGTATCCCATGGCTCGCACGGTGATCTGGTACAGCCCTTCGTCCAGATCCGCCACCATAAACGAACCATCGTCGCCTGTGGTGTACATCCCCACACCTACGATGGCCACCTCTGCTCCAGCTACTGGGGTGTTGGTTTCGCCGTCCACCACGATGCCCTTCAGGTCTCCCCTTTCGTAGGCTTTGAACATGTGGCTGTAAGAGAGACCCAACGTCACCGTGAAATCAGGATCAAAGTCAGGGATAGTTCCCACGAAGTTGTATGGGAAGTTGGCAGAACGGATCGGGCGTGGCAACTGCAGCTCAGGAGATGCGTCTTTGTCAAAGTACACCGGTGCGCCGCCCCCCACCACAAAATGGAAACCCTTGAAGGGACCGAACTTCAGGCCAGCGCTTCCGTAGATCGGGCTCCAACCGGCTTCCTCTTTCAGATACTGCTCGGAGTACACCTCCACCACGGGCTCCAACCAATCGTTTACCCGATACGCTACAGCCACTCCACCGTTCACGGTGTTGAAGTAATCGGGAGAGAAAGGCAACTGGTACAAGTTATGGAATCCACCCTGGATCCCCACCGAAAGTTTATCCTTTGTGTAGGTCAGGGCTACATCCAAACCATAATCGTAGAACTGGGTCGTAAAGTCACGGAACAAGCCACCGTAGAACCGCAGTGCATCGTTTCCTAAGGTATCGTGCACCGGGTTCCCATTGACATCAAAGCGCCGCTGTTCACCGGCCGGCAGAGTCACAAAGGGATACAACCCCAGGTTCAAGTGCTTGGACACCGGGATCACGTAATCTGCACGAACCATCAGGTCACCGGGCCCGTAGCTTGTCCAATTGTGGAGATCCCGGGTATCCAGTGACTGGTCGTAAGCGTCCCAGTGCAGTGGAAAGTACACCCCTGCCGCAAAACGAGGAGTGAAAAAGTACTTTACTCCGAGCGCGATATCCGCTGCGTATTTCTTGTATTTCCCCTGAGTCACCACCCCTGCGTCGTACACATCACCTGTGTGCTCCAGCGTGCCCCAAAGTTTGCCATTGAGGATCTCCAGGGTGAGCATCCCCTTTTGGCCAGGTTGGACCTCATGAATGTTGAGGAAGTTTTCCGCCTTCAGTGACCCGAAGGTGAAAACCCCCACAGCTGCAGCAAGCAAGAAAACCCTCTTCATACTCAACCTCCTTTGCAGTTCAATGGTACACA
>CAYOQK010000011.1:0-83162 GCA_964406105.1 uncultured bacterium
CCTGATCCCAAACGTCGGTGTTATAATTGGCCCATCGCGAAAGGAGGCTCTATGATGCCGCGTAAAACCCCTGTTTTCCTGGTGCTCCTCGGCGTTCTTCTTTTGGGCTGTTCAAAACCTACGGCTTGGGAAGCGGCCGAAGCAGGAGCCCTGATCTCGCCCCGGGGCGGCGCGCCCATGGACACCCTCACCTTCGTTTGGCATGCGGGGGATGCCCAGGTGTACTGGATCCAAGTGGACAACAGCAGCACCTTTGCCACCCCCGTGTGGGAAGACTCCACCGTGACCGATACCCTGTGGAGGGCTCCCAGCATTCTGGAAGCAGGCACCTACTATTGGCGGGTTCGGGGCAAACGCATCGGCGAACCCTGGGGCCCCTGGCAGGGCCCGGTGAGGTTCACCACCCCGCCCGAGATGATCCCCCTGAGTTTCCTGGAAACCCAGGGCTACGTGCGGGATCTCTCGCTGGATCCCCTCTTTCCATGGGTGTTTTATGCCCAGGGGCAAGCGGGCGTCGGGGCCGCGGAGATCAGCGACCTGGCTCTTCTGCCCCTGGACACCTGGGATGACGCCTCGGCCCAAGACAACGCCCGTGGCGTGTTCCACTGGCCCGGCGATTCGCTGGTGTACCTGGCCGATACCGACGGCGGCGTCAAAATCCTCCAATGGTCGGATACGGCGTTCTCCTACCTTAACTCCGAGTTCGGCCGCAACCTTTACGACCTCACCGGTTGGGTGTTCAACGACACCCTGTACCTCTACGTGGCTGACCAAGACGACGGGGTGCTGGTGTTTCGGGTGGAGACCCCGGGCTTTCTCACCTTCCTCACCACGATCCCGGTGGACGGCTACGCTTACGGGATCACCACCGACGGCGATCACCTATACCTGGCGCAAGGTGAGCAGGGGATCGCCCTCTTCTCGTTGGCCATTCCCGCCCAACCCGAGCCCATCGCTACGTTAGACCTACCCGGCAACGCCCAACGGGTATCCGTGGCAGACACTCTGCTGGCCGTGGCCTTGAAGGAGGCAGGGATTGCCTTAGTGAATGTGGCGGATCCCTCGCATCCCGCCGTCCTGTGCACTTACGATCCCTTTGACGGCTACGCCTGGGATGTGGCTCTGGCCCCAGGCGGCGGTACCCTCTTCGTAGCGGCCGGGGGTGGCGGCTTTTGGAAACTGGATGTCCGCCATCCGCAAGCCCCGGTGGCCGTTGGCCGGTTCACCGGTCCGTATGCGCTGTCCGTGCTGGCCCTACCCACAGCAGACCTCGGATCGCCTCGCTTCCTGGGCGGATGCCGCAGCGGGCTGTATGCTTTTTAGCCAATGAAGCCCCTTCGCCTTTTGCTGGTTTTGGGCACGGTGCTGGTGGCCCATGCCCATTCTCTTGAGGTAAGCCTGAATCCTGGAGAGAACCGCACCGTGGTGGTGGCCTCCTTTGAGGCCCATCCCCCCACCCCCCAAATCCTCCAGGGCTCTGCCACCGTTCTCCCTCAACACGCTTTCAAACTGCGGGACGTGTACCTGCACCTCCTCACCCTGAAGGCCTGGGACCGCTCCACCACCCTCCGTTTCCAGTCGTCCCCACCGAGCCGTATGCCTCTGGCCGCCGACTGGGCGGCCCTATACCAGACCCTCCCGGGCTTGGAGATCCCTGAAACCCAGCCCTTGCAACACGGCCCCTACCTCATCATCACCACGGAGGGCTTGGTGTCTACCCTGGCTCCCTTGGTGCGGTGGCTTCGGTACCGGGGTTTTCCTGTGCAGATGGCCACCCTGGAGGAGATCGGGACCACCACCACCGAGATCAAGGCCTTTATCCAAAACGCCTACGACACGTGGCGACCGGAATACGTGCTCCTGGTGGGTGATGTGGATATGATCGGCATGCCCGGCTTGCCCACCTTTACCTACGGTTTGGACGCCTCCGATTTGGCCTACGCCCTGCTGGACGGCGACGACTACCTGCCCGATGTCTTCCTGGGCCGGATTCCGGTGGATCAAGCACTGCAACTCCAAGTGGTGGTGGCCAAAACCTTGGACTACGAACAGGTGGGTCATCCTGAGAACACCGATTGGTTGGAACGTGCCCTGATGGTGGCCTCTACCCACTATGCCATCACCACCAAACTCACCAAGCTCACCATCCGGGATCGCTTACTGGAACACGGTTACCTCCAGGTGGACACCGTGTTCTGGTACTCCAATGGTCCCCAACCTGGTGCCCAGGAGATCCGGGCTTTGCTGAACAACGGAGTCGGGATCGTCAACTACCGGGGATGGTCCGGGGCCTTGGGATGGTCTGAGCCTCCCTTTCACATCCCCGATCTGCAGCAGCTGAACAACGGCTGGCAACTCCCCGTGCTCTTCAACATCACCTGCGGGGCTGGCAACTTCGCCTCGTCGGTGGATCCCTGTTTCGGTGAGGCGTGGCTTCAACAGGGCACGCCTACCACACCCCGGGGAGGCGTGGCCTTTGTGGGTCCCACCAATCCCAGCGTGCACACCCGCTGGAACAACGCCATAGACGCCGGGATCTTCCAGGGAATGCTTTCCGAGAACCTCTCTGCCCTCGCCTCCCTGACCCTTCGGGGCCTATTGCAGCTGATGCAGGACTTCCCCGACCGTACGGCCCCCGGCGATTCCGTGGAGTTCTATTTCCACGTGTACCACACCCTGGGGGAGCCCGCGCTTCAGGTACGCACCCAAGTGCCTGAATCCCTCCAGGTTTCCATCGCCCACATGCCCGACTGCGCAGGTGGATGGATCCTGGTGGAGGTTCAGCCCCTGCCCGATCCTCCGTCCTTGGCATCCCGGCCCTGGGTGGCCGTGCTGACCCTCAACGACTCTTTGGTGGTGGCTGGGAGTGTGGACGAAACCGGCAGGTTTGAGGCCCAGGTGCCCCACCTGGGCACCGATTCCCTACGGGTGGTGGTCACCGCTCCCAATGCCCTCCCCTGGCAGCAGACGCTCCCCCTGGGCCATGGTCCCCTGGAGTTCGTGTCGTTCACCTATGCCGATGGCAACAATGGCATCCCGGAGCCGGACGAACAGGGCACCTTGCAGATCGTGGTCCGCAGCACCACCCCTTCGGGCTGGAGCGGTGTTTATCATGCGTCCCTGGCAGACACCGGTGCCGTGCTCCTGCAGGACACGGCCTGGGTGAGTTCGGCCGCAGGTCAGCCCGACACCGCCCGCTTCCCCATCCTGTTCCACCCGCGCCTGGCCGACGGATACACACTGAGGCTCCGCCACGGGCCCCAAGGCTGTGGGCACTTCAGCCGCATCCAGGTGCAGGCCCCTGCCCTGGTCATCACCGCTGCCTGGAGCCCCGAGGGCCCCTATCTCCCCCACGGCAATAGCCTTATGCACCTGTGGATCACCAATCGGGGGCACCAGGCCCTGGAGAACGCCCTGCTCCATCTCACGCCTGCCACTCAGGGGGTAGGGGTTTCCGGGAACCCGGTGGGTCCTATTTCCCTGGGCCCAGGACAGGCCGATACCCTTACGGGCTGGCAGGTGTTCGTCCCCTCCTATGCAGCTCGGGGGCGGTTGGTTTGGTTCCGCCTGGACACCCCCAACGATGCCGTGTACTTCGCCGTGCCCGTGGGACCCGTGGATTCCACAGCTCCCACGGGGCCCGACGCCTACGGCTACTGGGTATACGATGACCTGGACACCGAAACCGGGCAGGCTCCCACCTATGAATGGCTGGAACTGGAAACCCAAGGGACCCCCTACCTCCTGGGTGACGACAGCACCGTGGTGGTCCCTCTGCCCTTTGGGTTCCGGTTTTATGGCCAAGAGTATCATCGGATCTCCATCTGTTCCAATGGTTGGATTGCTCTGGATTCCACGTTGCTTTTCCACTTCCGCAATTGGCCCATGCCCTCCTTCCACGGCCCTGCGTTGCCCTTGATCGCCCCCCTGTGGGACGATCTGGAAGGACGGGTGTACACCCTGTACGACGCCCCGCACCATCGGTTCGTGGTGGAATGGGTGGGGGTCAACCGCGCCAGCCAAGATACCGAACGCTTTGAGGTGTTCCTGTACGATCCTGCCTATGTGTCCACCCCCACAGGGGACGGCGAGATCCTGATGCAGTACCACACGGTCACCATTCCCTCCGGAGGCCATTACGGAGCCACGGTGGGGATAGAGAACGCAGATCACACCGTGGGGCTCCAGTACACCTACGGGCCCTTCCGCCCACCCACTGCGGCGGCCTTGGCGCCAGGCCGAGCCCTCCGCTGGACCCCTATTCCTCCGGACACCCTGCACACCGGTCTTGGTGAGGCCGGCTCT
Organism: uncultured bacterium; assembly: GCA_964406105.1. GTDB lineage: Bacteria > Hydrothermota > Hydrothermia > WGAB01 > WGAB01 > WGAB01. The sequence continues at coordinate 4,306 of CAYOQK010000011.1, forward strand.
CTGCCCGCCCTTTGGATCCGGATGCATCCCGCGAGAAACGCCTGGGTGCTCCAGTATCAAGCCCCCTTTGCCCGTCCAGCCCTTCTGGAAATCTACCGGTCTGACGGCCGGCGCATGCTCCGGCAACGCCTCCATCTGCAAGCCGGTATGCATCAGATCTCCCTTGCTCCTCAGGGACCCGCGGGAATCTACTTTCTGCGGCTCTATTGGGGCAAACAACGGATCACCAGGAGGTTCCTATGGGTGCCCTCTTTTTGAGTTTGGTCCTGGTGGCTGGCCATTGCGTTGAAGATCCCCGGTATCACACCACCGAAGAGGTCTTCACCTACTTGGACTCGGTGGCCCAAAACTTTCCGGAGATTACCCGTTTGGAAACCCTGGCATACACCCAGCGGTTTCACCAGCCGGTGCTGTTGCTCACCCTTACGGATCATCCCCAGGACACCGAGCCCGAACCCACACTGCTCCTCACCGGCAGCATCCATGCCGAAGAGCTCCTGGGCACTGAGGTGCTCATGGCCCTTTTGGACACCCTTTTGAGGGGGTACGGCCACGATCCCCTCATCACCCATGCCATAGATTCCCTGGAGATCCAGGTGCTGCCCCTTTGGAACGTGGACGGTCATGACATCGTGATGTCCCTGCAGGACACCTCTTGGCGAAAAAACCTCCGCGACAATGACAACGACGGAGAACTGGACCTGGAAAACCGGTGCGACGGTGTGGATCTGAACCGCAACTTTGACTACCGGTGGGATTACGGCAACTCCAACCCATGTGCCTCATACTATCGCGGCCCTTCCCCCTTTTCCGAGCCGGAGGCCCGTGGGGTGCGTGACCTTTGTCTGAGGATGTCGCATGTGCTGGCCATCCATTACCACTCTCCAGCCTTGAGCCAGGGGGAAATTGTGTACACCCCGTACCACACCGCGCCCGAGTTTCCCCTGTTCTACGACCTGGCCATCCAACTGGCCCATCATATCCCTAACGACGCGGGCACCGGCACCTATCAGGCGTTATACGGTGGCGAAGACCCCGGCAAAGCCCGCAATTGGCAGTACGACCGATTGGGCACGTTTGCATACGACATTGAGATCTGCTCGTACCGCACCCAGGTGCCCGGTTGGGAGGTGGACACCATCGTCAACCACCACCTGCAAGGCCTTTTCTGGCTTTTAGACCGGATACTGCACGGCCCCTCTCTCTGGATTCGGACGGTGGAACAGTACACCGGTAACCCTCAAGACCAGGTCCGTGTTCGGATCTTGGAGATAGATTACCCCCCTGCACCTGGCCGGATACCCCGCGAAGGCACGGGCTTCGTGTACCGGTTCCTTTCACCGGGCACCTACACGGTGGAAGTCACACCCTTGTATGCATCCGGAGATGCCCAAACCCTTCAGGTGACCGTGGGGACCCAGCCCACCTTTCTCACCGTGGAAGTGCCTCCGTTGCTGGATCAACCCCTGGTTTGGCCTACAGTCACCCGGGATCAGGTGGAAGTGGTGTGGACCCAACGGAACGAGGGGGCTACCCTCCACCTCCACCTCGTGAACCCGCAGGGGCAACGAGTGTGGGGACTGGATATGCCACTCCGCTCTGGGGCATACCATTGGACCGTGCCGCTGGACAACCTGCCCCAGGGTGTGTACCTGCTGCACTTCCGCATTCCATCCTGTTGCACAGGGATTTTTACACCCGAAATCCAGGCTACTTACAAAATCGTGAAACTGGGAGGCTAACCCATGAAACGGCTTTTGAAGACCTTGGCAATGTTGAGTCTTGTCGCCTGGGCCTTGCCTGCCCAGGGTTCGGTGCTTCATGGGGTGTCGTACCATGGCGACACCTTGTGGATTGCGGTGCTGCACGACAGTCTGGTCAACGCCTTCTTCTCCCCGGATGGGGGCAACACCTGGTACTACCGGAACGCTTTGGCAGGCGGCCAGGTGAAACCCATGTGGGACCTGGACTTTGTGTCCGGTTCCCAAGGGTGGTTGGTGGGCGATGTGAGTTTCATCTTTTACACCGAAGACCAAGGCAACACCTGGACCATGCAAAACTACGGGGGCAGCAAGTACATCACCCGCCTCCGCATGCTCAACGCCGAGGTGGGCTGGGCTGCAGCCGGGGACAAGATTTGGTTCCGCACCACCAACGGCGGCCAGAGTTGGCAATGGTACCTGGTTTCCCAAGGCCGCATGACCGACTTTTACGGTGTGGCCCCTATCAGTGCAGACGAGTGCTTTATGGCCGGTGGTATCCCCTTTGGCGTGAACGGTGGCCAGGGCATGATCTTCCACACCTCAGACGGTGGCCAAACCTGGCAACTGCTCCGCGACGACAGCACCTACGACTACCTGGACATCTGGTTCGTGGACGCCCAAACCGGCTGGGTGGTGGGGGGGACCGATACGGATCCCTACACCCCCATCATTCTCCACACTGCCGATGGCGGCCAAACCTGGCAGAACCAGACCCCAGCCTATGGCCACACGCTGCGGGCTTTGCAGTTCGTGAGCGAAACCGAGGGCTGGGCCGTGGGCAAGTTCGGCACCATCCTACACACCACGGACGGCGGCCAAACCTGGCAGCTACAAGACACACCCACTCAAGTGACCCTGTTTGACGTGGATTTCCAGGATGCCCTCCGTGGAGCTGCCGTGGGGGATTCCAGTGTGCTGCTCCTCACCACGGACGGCGGCCAAACCTGGCAACGGCTCACCGTGGACGTGGCCGAAGCCCAACCCTGGCCGGACGAGGCAACCCTGGGCCCCAGAACGGTGTGGGTTCAGCAGGGCACGGTACATCTTCCCCCAGGTACGTGGTCGTTGTGGTCTCCCTCGGGCCAGAGGCTTCTGGTGCTCCAAAGCACGGGCACACCCCTTTCCTGGCCCCTCCCTGCAGGCGTGTACTTTGCTCGCCCACCCGTAGGCCCACCCCTCAAGATCCTCGCACTCCCATAGCCAGAAAGGGGCGCCCCCTGCCGGGAAAGGCCCGGGTTCCACAGTGGACCCGTCTGCGGTTCAGGGCAGAGCCCAGAGGCCCAGGTGATACAGGTAAGGCTCCTGGGTCCAGAGGCGAAGGGGTGCCTGCCAAACCTCGGTGCGCAGCAGGCTAAAGAGGCCTTGGGCAGGCGGTTGGGTGGTGTACACTGTCACCTCATATTCGCCGGGTTTGAGGCCTGCGCGTTGGGCTGCGGCCCGCAGCGCCGACACAACCCCGCCTAAGGAGTCCACCAGCCCGATGGGCTTTGCCCGCAAACCCGACCACACCCGGCCTTGGCCCAAGGAATCCACCCGTGCTACAGGGATGCCGCGGCCCGCGCTCACGCGACGAAGGAACACTCCATAGGCGCGCTCCAGATAGTTCTCCAGGACGGTCAACTCCTCAGGTGTCATGGGACGCCACAGGGACCATCCATCGGCGTGGGGCGATAGCAACACGGTATCCCGAGAAAGTCCCCAACGTTGAAACAGGCGGCCAAAGGCCAACTTGGTGGCCAAGATGCCGATGGATCCCGTGATGGTGGTGCGGTCGGCGAAGATCTCATCAGCGCCACAGGAGATATAGTAGCCACCGGAGGCCGCCAAGTACCCCATGGATACGACCACGGGTTTCTTCCGTCGCAGATCCTGCACTGCTTGCCAGATGATGTCCGAGGCCAAGGCCGATCCGCCTGGGGAGTTCACCCGTAGGACCACCGCCTTCACGCGGGGATCGTCGGCCAGTTTCTGCAACAGTGAAACCACCGATGACGATCCGATGTACTTGCCCCCGATGATAGGCCAAGGCGAGATGCCGCTTCGTCCAGTAACGATGCTCCCCTCCAGCGACACCACCGCCACCCGGGCCTTCGGGCCCTCCCAACGGAACTCCTGGCGGTTCCAGATCTCGGTGGCGTAGGTTTGCAGGGACACCTTGCGGCGCACATGCCACAGGTCCTGGAGGGTCTTCTGGAGACGGTGCCGAGGCACGATCGTGTCAATCAGCCCCAGGGTCAGGGCCTGTTCGGCATCACCCAAAAGGCCCACATACAGTAGGGAGTCCAGCTGGGTAGAGGTTAGGGAAACCTTCTGCCGTAGAGCCTGGCGCACCACCTGGGCAAAGTCCTCTAAAAGGGCCCGGGTTTGTTCGCGATCGGCTTCGGACATCCGATCGCGGATCAAGGGTTCCACAGCAGACTTGTACTTGCCAATATGGGGGGCTTGGACGTCAATGTCCAGTTTTTCCAGGGCTCCCTTGAGGTACACCTTTTCGGTGCCCAGATCCACCAGCATCACAAGGCCGGTGGGGGGCATGAGGATGTGGTCGGCGTGGCTGGCCAGGAACCATCCCTTTAAGGTGAGGGTCTCCAAATAGGCAGCCACTGGCTTTCCTCGCTGCCGAAGAGAATCCAGGGCGTGGTGCAGTTCCTCAATCTGGTTCCACGTGAGGGCGTTGGGGTTTTCAACCTGCAGGAGCACCCCCTGCACCTGGGGATCTTGGGCCGCCTGGTGAAGAGCGAAAAGCAGTTCGGTGAAGGAGGGTTTACGGCGGAACCAACTGCGTTGGGGATCCTCTGAGATCGGCTCCTGCAGTCTTAGAACAAGGAAACGCCGCTGGGGGATCCACGAGGGGTACAGCCGCTGGGATACAGCCACCGCCACCTGGGTTTCCGACGGGCTCTGGTGGGCAATCCCCAGGCGTACCCGCGACATGGCCAGGTCTATGCCGGCGAACACCCGGAGGTCCTGCCCCTCTACGGTGGCCTGCACGCCCGTGGCCAGGTGGATCCCCGGCACAGGCTGCAGGAAAAGGCCTGTGCTCCACCGCCAATTCCGGCGGGAGAAGCCCCCCTGCAGATCCTGACCTTGAAGGTCGGCGTACAGGGTGAGGCGGTCGGTACCGGGTCGCAGAGCCAAGCCTACGGCTGCCTGGGCCCATTGGTCGCGGTGTACCTCTACACGGGCTCCAAGAGACAGGAATCGGATGCGGAACAGCGTTCCCAGGGTCACTTGGGGGTGGGTTCCAGGCTGCACCGACACGCCCAAACGCAGTGGACCCTTGATCGGCCCACCCACCCCCAAAAGGAGTTGGCGATCCTGGTTCACGCCGTACGCAAGGGGTCCGATGGACGAGGCAATCCAACCCGTGCGGTCTATGGGGTTCGCCCTCAGCACGAAGCCCTGGAACCCACCCAAGGCTGCGGGGTTGGTCCACAGGGCGAGTTCTGGCGGCACCGCCGACACCGAGGTGCCGCCGGCAAAGGCACTCCATAGCACCAGCAATACCCAGTTCATGTCGGCCTCCCTCGCAGCAGGTACAGGCCCAGGAGAATGAGCAAGAGGGGCCAGAGCCGAAAGATGTCCAGGGCAGGAATCCATTGGCCCAGGAGCAGGATCACCCCTGCCACGATGAGCAGAATGCCGGTATTTCGGCGGACCCGTCTCAGGGACTCTGGGTCGGCCTCTGAGGTGGGTGGCTCTTCTCCCTCCAGAGGTTCCTCGGGGATCAGGATCCAGGCCACGAGGTACAGCAGCACACCCACACCGGAGAACAAGAGGGCCAGGAACACCAGGCGCACCAAGATGGGATCAATCTCCAGATACTCAGCGATGCCGCCGCACACACCGGCCAGCATCCGATCCCGGCGAGAGCGGTATAACCGACGGGCAGAGGGATGTCCCATGGTTTCACCTCCGGGGTTCTTCGGGCATCAGGACCCACGCAGCCAGGTAAAGGAGCACGCCCACCCCACTCATCAGGGAAAGCGCTACGAAGCCGAGCCTCACCAGCACCGGGTCAATGCCCAGGTACTCCCCGATGCCACCACACACGCCGGCCAGTACCCGGTGCTGTCGGGAACGGTAAAGACGGCGAGGGGGTGGAGTCATGGCTTCTGCACCTCCTTTGGACGGTGTCGCACCAGTACCTTACCCAGCACCTGTCGGCTCAGGGCCACCAGGTCCAGGTCGTTGACCACGCCGTCGCGATTCACGTCTCCCAGATCATAGGGATCCGGCGCAGGCCCGTGGGCGTACAGATAGGTGGCCAGTTGTTCTACGTCGGCCGCGGTCAGTTGTCCATCGCCGTCCAGGTCACCGTACAGCCATTGGGTCACGGTGAAGGTCACGGGCACTGCCACCACGGGTTCATCTGGGTCGTTGCTGTGCACGTAAAGGGTATCGGTATAGGTGCCTTCCTCCAGGGCCGAGGCGTCCATCACCACCCGGATCTCCGCCTGTTCCCCGGGAGGCACAGTACCACCCTCAGGCGACACCCGAAGCCACGGCGGCAAGGCATAGATCTCCACGGCCAGTCCGTTGGCCAGGTAGGCGGCGTTGTAGACCACCAACAGACCATCGGAGCCCTCATCGTTTTCAATGCCCACGGTGGCTGAGGTCAAATCGCCCTGAAGGTCCAGGTACTGGAACAGAATGCGGCCATCGGGATAGAGGATGACCTCAAAGGTGTACGGAGAGCTGGCACCGTAATGGGGTACTTGGTACCATTCCACGATGAACCGATCGGTTTCGGTGTCGTAATAGGTGTACACCTCACCCGAGGTGGAGGGGTTAAGGTCATCCCAGAAGGGAGCGATGAAGGCGTTGGGGGGGTCCGCATTGGGGATGGGATCGTTGGTGTAGTCGGTGCCGTCGGTTCCAAAGGTAAGGTAACCATTGGAAGACACCCGCACCGTGGTTCGTGGGGTACCGTAGAAGGGGAAGGCCCACGGCAAATCCACCACGGCGTCGTCATCATCTCCCAGATTCAAGGCGGTGCCGATGTCGGAGATCTCCACCCAGTCAAAGGTGGGGCCACCGGGTTCTTGTGAATCCTGCCACCGGTAGCCGAAGCCATCCGGCCCCCCTGCTCCCTTTTCCGGTGGGAAGCCCTGGGCTTCGGGGGTTCCTTTGCCCGGTGGTGCTTTGGGCAGATAGGCAAACCGATGGAGCCTACGGCTGCTGGGCTGTCGCTGGATCTGGAACCACAGAGTTCGTTCTCCCAAGTTCTGGATCACCAAGGTGCGCACCGCCGAATCGCCCACCTGGGCCATCGCTGAGAAGCTCTCAGGCGATAGGTGAAGGTCCGGCGGTGAACCGGTGGACTCCAGGAAAAAGTCCATGATGTTCTGCAGCAGGAGCACCTTATGGCCGGCGGGATTGTCGCTCAGGCCCGCCAGTTCAAAGGACAGGCCTACGGTGCGATAGGTGCCAGCATCATAGGCCACTCCACACCCATAGGTGGGTGTAGAGTTCTCAAAGATCATGAAGGCACCTGCATTGCCGGGCTCCAGGTGATCCACCCAGGCGTTCTCGCCGGCGTAGGGGAAACTCATGCCCTGGGTAAAGGTGCCATCCACGCCCTCCACTGTGGCCAGGTCGTTGCTACCATCGGCGGTGGCCTGGATTCCAAAGGACGGTCCAAAGTCGTGGCCGTTGGCCGAGGCCGGGTCAAAGTACCAAACGTCCCCGCCCTCCAGATATACGTTGCCCCCTTGGGCCAGGTAGTCTTCAATCCATTGGGCCTCTTGGCTGCCCTCCAAGATGCGGTAGTTGTCGCTGTACATCCCCACGCACACAAAGAGGCTTTGGTAGTAGGGCAGATCGTTGGCATAGGCCGCAAGGTCGGTGGTATAATCGCCCTGATAGCCCAGGGAATCGCGCAGGATGCTGTAAATCACCGGGCCTGAGGAGTGGTTGGGGTCCGGATCCCACACCAAGAACTGTCCACCCACACCGATGGTCACCTGGAAGGTGTCGGCGAAGGAGTAAAAGCCTGAAGACCACTCCACTACGAAGGTGGCCGAATGATGGAGCGGTGTGGCCGGGTCGGAACGGAACACAAACCCCGATCCCGGGGCTTCGCTGCCCACCGCCACATCTCCGTATGAGGCCGTGGTATCCATCAGGGTGATGTAGGGATCAGAAGACCGCAACACGCCGGTAACGTTAGGGATATCCAAGTGCCCGTCGTTCCGGGTTGTGGGGAACAGGGTAATCCGTTCACCGGCCTCAGCGATTCCGTTGCCGTTGGAGTCCTGCAGGGTTACCTCACCCAGCACGAGATTCGGAGCGTATACCACCATGGAGAAGGGCGAGGCGGAGGAGTCTCCGAAGCCATAGGTAAACTTCAGGGTGAAGGGAAGCTGCTGCTGATCCCTCAAGGTTGGGGCAAAGGCCAAGGCGTACGAGGCTTCCACCGAGTCGCCCGGGGCCAAAGTCCCCAGGGACACCTGGGGGTCTGATACCGAAACGCCCGCAGGGGCCTGCAGGGTGCTTACCACGTCGTAGGCGGCTTGGGTGCCCACGTTCTTGACCCAAGTGATGAGGGTCGCGGCCTCGTCGGGGTTCGGATGTTGGTCGCCGTTCTCGTCGCTGAGGGTCCAGGAGACCAGGGTTACGTAGGGTCCCTCTGCGACTGCCACGATTTGGGTGTACGCAGGAGCGTGATTGTGGGCTGTGGTGGTCACCCACAGGGTATCACCAGCATCCAAGGAAACCGAGAGGTCCACACGGCCCGAGGCGTTGGTGTAGCCAGAGGCCAGAAGGCTATCCTGCCGGTTTCGGATACCCACCAAGGCTTCGGCCACAACCCCTTGAGGATCCGATACCGTCACGCTCACCGTGTGGTTCCCTGGGGGCAGCGTACCCTCATGGCTCACGTACAGGGTTTCGGGCACTTGGGTGAAGAGATCCAGGGCGGGATCGCCGAAGAGATTGTACATCTCAAAGTAGCGGCGTACCCGATCGGTATTGCCGTAGTACTCGTAGAGGGCCATTTTGGCGTGGTTCACGAACCCCATCACCCAGGTAATGGCGGAGTCAAACTGGGCGTCAAACATGCGGCGCTCCAGCACATCATCCTCGTCCCAGTAGGAGGTGACGGAGGAGCCCAGAGCCACCACCGCACCCTTGTCGGGTGCCCGAAGCCACGCTTCCATGAAGCACTCATCGTAGGCGGCATAGGAGCCCGTGAGACATGCGTAGCTCTGCACCATGGGGTAGCGGTCGGTGTTGGAGAGGCTATAGATATCGGAGATATCAAAGGAGGGGCCTGCCCATCCCTGTTCGTAGCCGTGGCCCGAGTAGATGGCCAGGCTCCGGCCGTCGTTCAAGGCTGTGGCCACCGGCGTACCGGTACCGTAGTACTCAAAGAGCGAATCGGCGATCATGCCGTGAGCACGCACGATGCCCATGGCGTACAGATGGGTACCCTCGGCCACTTGATGGAAACTGGCATCGTCCGAGGCCATGAAGTACGCCCGCTGGGCCCAGGCGCGACCGTTTGCCCATGCAGTTTGTTGGTATGCCAATGCCTTATTGACCACCTGGGAGAGTTCAGAGGCGGAAGACACGCTGAAACGCCCCACGTAGAGGTCGGGAAAGTAGTCGGTATCGTCCATCATGCCATAGTTCAGGTCCGTGTCCGGGGTGCCTTCCCCTTGGCCAGTGAAGTTCGGGATCTGGTCCACATCGCCCACGAGCAGGACAAAGGTGGGAGGAACATCCCAGGTGGCATAGGCATTCTGGATGTAAGCGCGGATTTCGGTAGCGGTGGGATTGCTCCCAATGGCAGAGAGCGGGGTAAGGGTTACAAAGTACCCCTTCGCAGTGAGCCAGTCGGCATAGGGTTGTATGGCGGAGATGTAGGCGTCGGGGACGAGGATCAAATACCCCACAGGAGCAGGGGGCACCCGAAGCAAAGCCTCGGGATTCAACACCAAGCGCTTCAGTTGGGCCAAAAACGGCGTGCTGAGTTTCCAAGGATGCCGCGGGGTGGGGGCTGGGACCTGGACCTGAACCTCCAGGTCCAGAAGTTCCACCTCGTTCCTGGCCGGATGATACTGCACGGGGTACACCTCCAGCACCACCAGGGGCTGATCGCGGAGGGTACCGGCGGGTTTCACCTGCCAAAGGAAACCCGGATAGGGCGTGGTCTGCTGGTACACGGCCCGGTTCTGAACGAAGGGCACTTGGGGGTTGGGCACCTTTGGCACTGGAGGCTGCACAGGTTCCAGAGGGGTGTTCCCCAGGGACACGGTGCGGCGGCCCACCACCTTGACGGTCACCTGCAGCTCTTCAGGGGATGCGGCCAGGAAAAAGCGCCGAAGCACTGGCACCCGTGGATTGCCCAGTTCAGAGGTGACTCCAAACCCCTCCACCTGAACCCGTACAAAGGTGCCAGGCTCCAGGGAACGGGGTTGGAGTTGAGCCTCCTGGGTCGTGGTTACCTGCAGAAGGAAGAGGTGATCCGATGGTTGGTGCACATGCACGCCTGCCCTCAGGGGCAAGGCGAGGGCCAAAAGCAGGCACAGTCCTCTATACAGCCAAGCCTTCATCCAAAAACCTCCTCAAATAGAGTACGGGGTTCCTCGTCCAAAACGAGGAACCCCGCAAAGCCCATGGTATTCCAAGGGTTTCAACGCCTGCGGCGGGCGAACAGCCGCAGGAGCACGGCCATTTCGGTATACAGGCGGTTTTCTGCCTGGTCTAACACCACCGAACGGGAGGATTCCAGGACATCGGCCGTGATCTCCTCGCCGCGGTGGGCGGGCAAACAGTGCATCACTCGGGCATCCTCAGGGGCATAGCTCAGGAGTTCTCGGTTCACCTGATAGGGTTGGAACACCCGGCGGCGTTCTTCGGCCTCTTGCTCCTGTCCCATGGAGGCCCATACGTCGGTGTACACAAAGTGGGCACCCTTCACGGCCTCGCGGGGGTCGTGGGTGATGCGGATCTCGGCCCCGGTTTGCTGTGCGATCTCTCGGGCCTTTTCCACGTACTTCCGGGGGGGTTCATAGCCCTTCGGGGAAGCGATCACAAAGGTGCCTCCGAGCAGCGCCGTCATGAGCATCAGAGAGGTGGCCACGTTGTTGCCATCCCCGATGAAGGCCAGATGCACCTTCCAGGTGCGGGCGTACTCGTAGATGGTCATGTAGTCCGCCAAGGCCTGGCAAGGGTGTTCCCGATCGGACAGGGCGTTGATCACGGGGATCCGGGTTACCCGGGCCAGGGTTTCCAGGGTTTCGTGTTGGAACACTCGGGCCACGATGCCGTCCACCCACCGTTCCAGGTTCCGGCCCACATCCTCCACGGGTTCTCGCACACCGAGGCGGATATCGCCCGGTGCAAGGTAGGTGAGGTCACCGCCAAGCCGTCGGATGGCCACCTCAAAGGTCACACGGGTTCGCAGGGAGGGCTTCTCAAAGATCAGCGCCAGGTGTTTGCCCTGGAGCACCCGGGGGTACTCGGCCCCCCGCTTGATCCTTAAGGACTCTTCCAGGATCTGGATCAACTCCTGGCGGTTTAAGTCCAGAACGGAAAGGTAATCCTTGGTCATGGCTTTACTTTTTGTTGCGTTCCAGTTCCTGGGCTTTTTTGAACATCTCCAGCGACTTTTTGGTGTCGCCCATCTGCTTGTACACCATACCGGCGATGTTGTAGTAATCCGGGTTCTCGGGATCCAGTTCAATGGCCCGTTGGATAGCAGCCAGCGCATCCTTCAGGTGTTGATCCTTGTTTTCCTTGAGGTTCAGCAGGGTCACGGCCAAGAAGTAGAATCCCTGGGGGTCATCGGGCGCCAAGGCCGTGTATTTCTGGAAGGCCTCGGCGGCCGTGGCGTAATCGTCTTGCTTCAAGGCCGTGATGCCCAGATTCAGCCAGGCATCGGTATTGGTGGAATCCAGGGCCAGGGCTTTACGGAACTGCTCAATGGCCTTGTCGTACTGTTCCTTCTCAAAGTACACCACACCCAGGTTAAAGGGGATGTTGGCATCGTCGGGTTTGAGTTGGGCCGCTTTTTCCAAGTAGGGGATGGCCTCGTCGTACCGGCCCTCATCCTTCAAGGCCACGCCCAGGTGGTAATTCAGATCCGGGTCGTCGGGTACCTTTTCCACTCCCTGTCGCAGGACATCCACATAGGAGGGATCACCCTTCTTGCGGAGCAAAGAGGCTTTAAGCAGGTACATTTTGGGTTCCTGGGGATTCAACCAAATGCCGGTATCCAAAAAGGAAAGGGCTTGATCCAGGTTGCCGGCCTTGGCGGCCTGCACCGAGGCGTTGCGGAGGGTGGTGAGGATGCCGTCTACATTAAAGGCCGTGCCCCCAGCGATCTTGTACACCTGGGCAATCCGTTGCGGATCCCGCAGGGTGCTGTCCATTTGAAAAGCCTTTTGGAAGGTTTCCGAAGCCTGAAGGTAATCCCCATTGATGGCATAGGCCAGGGCCAACCACATGTAAGCCTTGGGGTTTTGGGGTTCGGTTTCTACCCAGGCCTTGGCTTCTTTGAGCAGTTTGGGCTTGTTGTTTTGTTGCAGGTAGATCTTGACCGACGTGGCATGCGGGGACGTGGCACAACCCACAACTCCAAAGGCAAAAAGAGCCACCAGTCCAAGAGCCAACACCCGTTTCACCGTGAAACCTCCTTTTGGGTTTTGCGATCCGACATGGGTTCGGGGCAATTATACTTCCGGGCCCGGAAAGGGGCAAGGAATGGGCGCTTCAGCGGTTCAAAAGCCTGAGTAAGGTTCTCAGGTACGCCTCGGTAAGTCGTCGGTATCCCGAGGCCTCAGGCTGCCGCTGGAGTTCCAGGAGCAGGCGGCGGGCCTGGTCGCGCAGGGTGGCTCGTTCCAAAGGAGCCACGTCTGGCGGCTCCACAGCGCGGCCGGGGGTAGACTTCCGCCGACGGGCGAACTCACGTTTCCGTAGGGCCCGCTCGGCCTGCAGGAGCCGCTCCAGCGCCTTCTCTTGATGGCGGCGAACCTCTGGGGTAACCTGGCCCTGACGCAAGGCCCGCTCTGCTTCTTCCATGGCCTGCCGAGCACCCTCCAGGGCCTGCTCCATCCCCGTGCCCTGCTGCAGGGCTTCCTGCAAACGCTCCAAGGCCTCCCGCAGCGCCCGCTGCTGCTCTGCCAATTGCTGAAGCCGAGCGAGAACGTCGCCCGGCACGGGACTCGGGAGGGGCAACAGTGATTGGGTTGCCTGATTCAGCTGCATTTGGCCCTCGGCCAACTGCTCCAACTGTTGAAGCATCTGTTCCACGCCGGTACCAGAGCCACTCTGCTGGGCCTTTTTTTCGGCCTGGAATAAGAGCAAAAGCGTTCGGTTCATTAGGCCATAGGCTGCCCCGGCCGCCTGGCGAGCCTGGGCATAGGCCCCTTGGGATAAGGCCTGGGTGGCCTCCTCCTGCAAGGATCGGATTCGCTGGAGCAGGTCCATCATCACGTTGGAGAGCACGAGGGTTTGGGACATCAGGGATCGGAACTGTTGCGCAATCGGTTCCAGGGCATCGGCCAGGGCTTGGCTTTCCCGGGCCGCCGCCTCCGGGTGCACAGGACCAGCGGCAGCGTCCAACTGATCCCATAGGTGTGCCTGCTGCCGAGCAAGGAACAGCAGATCCCGCCGAATCCGACGGATCTGCTGCACCACCTCTTGCCTTTGCTGCTGGCTCCATTGGTGGCGAAGTTGGTTCAATCCCTGTCTCAGGTTCATCAAACGCTGCAGAGCCCTCTGCTGGGAGCGCTGGGCTGCGGTGAAGTTTTGCTGTTGGAGGCTGGCCTGGGCCTGTTGCATGGCTTGCTCTGCGGGTTGACCCTGCTGCTCCGATAGAGTGCGCAGGGAATCCGCCACCTGCGGGGCTTCAGAGGCCAGGTCCTGGGCGAGGTTCTGCATCTCTTGAAGGGCCGTCTCTAACTGTTGCTGGAGTTGCTCCTGTTCTTGGGCCAAGGCCTGGGATTCCTCCGGTGATGTGGCCTGCTGCGTTCGCTCTGCCAGATCCGCTTGCCGAGCCGACAATTCGGCGATCCGCTCTTCCAGTTCCGCCAGCTTCAATTCTCGGCGGAACCGTTCCAGCACCTGTTCCAGTCGTTCCAATCGCTGCCTCAATGCCTCTTGGTTTTGTTGGAGTTGTTCCAACATGCGGCTCATCTCTACAGGGTTGGCGCGCTGCAGGGTTTTTTGGAGCTTTTCCAAAACACGGCGCAGCTCCTCGGAGGCCACCTCTTGGAACAGCTCGGCCACCCTTTGGGCGCGTTCGGCCAATTCGGGGTCCACGCTGGATAGGGCGTCCATCCTTTTGAGCGCCTGCTGAACTTGCTGAACCTGCTGGTTCAGGGCTTCCAGCATGCGCTCCTGTTGTTGGAGCATCGCTTGAAGACGCTCGCGGGTGGCCCAATCCAGCTCACGCCGGGCCTTTACCTGTTCGGCGATTTCCTGAAGCTGACGGGCCAACGCGCGGGTTTGTTGTTCCAAAGCCGCAGTTCCCTGTTCCTGTGTTTGCAGGGCTGCCTCGGTTTCTGCGTACAGGTCCTCCAGGGAGGGAAACCGTACGGTGAGGGGTTCGCTTTCGCCCACCTGGCCAGCACGGTCCACGGCTTCCAGCACCAACGTCAGGGCTTCGCCGGGCATGAGGTCAAAGGGCGAGAGGTCCAGTTGCGCCTGCAAGGTATCCAGGGTGACGCCCGCTGTGGGAAGGGTTTTCAGGTCCAACCGTTGGACGGTGCCGTGGAGCTCCACCCGGGCCTGGATCCGCCGCAGGCCCCAGTCGTCCTCGGCATAGGCCCACAGAGAGAGGCGTTCGTCGTCGGGCAGATCCACCCTCCCCCGGGGGGCCAACAGTCGGATCCGGGGCGGGGCGTCGCGGGTCACGTGGATTCGGATCAAGTCGGGCACCCGTCGTTGAAGGTGTGCTCGGAAGAACACGAAACCCAAGGAACAGGGCTGGCTCAACCGCGCCGTCCTCCATTGAAACCTCTGATCTGGAGCCAGCCGGAGGGTTTCGGCTTTGCAGGAGGCCACAAGCCATCCCGAATCGGCCAGGGCCAGGCGTCCCTCCAGGCTCAGGGCTGATCCCTGGAGCACCTGTAGCCGATAGGGATTGGTCAAGGTTTCTGGGGGCCAACCGGTATAGGCAGGGAAACGCACCACGGCCTGCAAATCTTGCACCAGGGGTTCTTCAAACACCTGGAGGGTACAGGGTGGGCTGCTCAAGCCTGAGGGCACCACGGCCTGGAACCGGTAAGTTCCAGGGGAAAGGGCGAGTTTTTCAAAGCGATAACGGCCCTGTGCGGTATCGGATTCCACGGGCCGGAGGGTATCCACGGAGTTGAACACCAGCACAGGGACCTCTTGCAACTGCCAGGTTTCCACGGTGACGGTCACCGGGGAACCGGCAAACACCGCGCGCGGAAAGGTGATCACGGTCAAACGGGGCTGCAGGGGCCAAGGGCGGTGGACTGCGGTGTACAGAGCCCGAACGGCTCCCAGGGGATCAAGGGCCGTTAGGGCCAGAGCCAGGATCCACCCCCCGAAGAACCATCGGAGGGCCCAAGGGGATGGCCGGAGGCTGTCCAAAAGGTGGGGCACCTGGTGTTGCACTTGATGCCACAGAGTCCGCTGGAGTTCAGGGGGCAACCGTTGGCCCAGTTCCACAGCGCTGAGCAGGTCTTCCCCCAGGGGGTTCCGGCGAAACACAGCATACGCCAACGCCCGTCGGTTTCGCAAAGGCCACCAGGTGGCCCCGGTGATGCTGGCAGCTGCCGCGGCTGACACGGGTACCAGCCAAGGGATCACACCGGGCCAGAGTACGGCCAATGCCCACCCCACTCCCAGGGTTCCCAGGCCTATCAACAGCCCGTGGAACCACCCCAGGAGGAACCCACGAAGTCGGAGGCGAAGGAACAGGCCGCGCATCCTGTCAATTATACCCGCGGCGAGTTGACCACCTGGCGGTACAGGGCGGCGATGTGCTGGGCCGCGCGACGCGATGCCCCAGGCGGGCCCAGGTGTTCCCTCAGGGAAAGCAGTTGGCGATGCATGGCCAGGTACTGCTCTTCTGAAGACAGGATCTCGTGGATCCGGCGGGCCAAAGGTTCAGGTTTCAGGTGTTGGACGTACTCAGGAACCACAGGCCGGCCGGAGATGAGGTTGACCAGGGAGATGTAGCGCACCCTGGCCAGGGCCCGGGCCAACCAATAGGAGAGGTCAGAGAGCACGTACACCACCACCATCGGCACACCCACAAGGCCCACCTCCAAACTGGCGGTTCCCGAGGCCACTACGGCGAAATCCGCTTGACGTGCGATGGTTTCAGCGTTGCCAGGTACCACTTGGGCCTCTGGCAGCCAGTCCTGGGGGTTCACCTGGACGTCTGGGGCCTTAGATACGAGGAACCGGCGGTAGCCCCATCTCTTCAGGTGTTCTGCCAGGCGTGCCATGCGGGGCAGGAGCCGTCGCACTTCGGTGTGTCGTGATCCGGGCAAAAAGGCGATGACCGGATCTCGGGGCAACTGGCGGCGTCGCACCGGGGGCCCCATTTGATCCATAAGCGGATGGCCCACGTAATGGGCCGGTACACCGTAGGCTTTCAGATAGGGCATCTCAAAGGGCAGGATGGAAAGGGCCAGGGCCACGTTGCGACGCAGTGACCGCAATCGGCGGTACCCCCACGACCAGAACTGGGGAAGGATGTAGTACACCACAGGGATTCCGGCATCGTGCAGCCGACGGGCCAGGCGGAGGTGGAACCCTGGGTAATCCACGAGGATAGCCAGGGCTGCCCGTTGCCGGGCGAGACGTACCAGGTCCCGGTAGATGTCATAGAGCCGACCCACGTTTTGGAGGGCCTCCTGGAATCCGATTACGGCATGGGCTTCACGTTGATGATGCACCAGGTGTACACCTGCCTGGGCCATGCGGTCGCCTCCGAACCCCAGGAGTTCCACCTCAGGCAGGAGGGTCCGCAGATCGCGCACCAAGGCAGCCGCATGGAGGTCGCCCGAGGGCTCGCCAGCGGAGATCAATAGGCCCTTCTGCCCCGCCATCATGGCCTAATCATACGGGTTTGAGGCATTTTGCTGGAGCCGTCGCACCCAGGCCCGCGACCGCAAATCCGCCTGGCGAACGGGTTCAGGCAACCGATACCCTTGGCAGGTGGCCAACACCCAATGCAGGCTCTCGTGCAGGGTGATGCGATGACCAGGGGAGGCGAACACCGGCCGAACGCCCGTACGGGTGCGCACCACCCAGCCCACCTGCTCTCCACGGTGCCATAGAGGCGTGGCACTGCCTGCCTCCGGGCCGGGCTCTTCGTACTCGCCCACCAAGGGGTGCTTGGCAACCCCCACGGTGGGAAGGTCGGCCAGAACCCCCAGATGGGCGGCAATCCCCAAACGACGGGGGTGAGCAATGCCTTGGCCATCCACCAGCAAGAGGTCCGGGCGGTGTTCCAGCCGTCGGAGTGCTTGTAGCACCACCGGCAACTCACGGAAGGAGAGAAAGGTGGGCACATAGGGGAACCGCACAGGGGCCGTTTGATGGACTTCCTCCACGAGTCTTAAGCCAGGCCACTGGAACACCACCACCACCGCCACCATCCGACGCAGGGACCGGCTGTACGATACATCCACCCCTCCCACCGTGGCCGGAGGACGAGCCAAAGGAACCAACTGCACCCGTTGGGCCAAGCGCTCCTGAATCCTCTGAAGAGTGGTCAGATTCAATACCGCGACCGTTTCAGGTACTTTTGGATCTCTCGGTCCAGTTCCCGCCGTTTGATGGTTTCCCGTTTCTCGTATTTCCGTTTCCCCCGCACCAGGGCCAATTCCAATTTGATGAGGCCCCGTTTCTCATACACCCGCAGGGGGATCAAGGTCAGCCCCCGTTCCCGCACCTTTCCGATGAGACGTTTGATCTCGTGCTTGTGGAGCAGCAGTTTCCGGGGCCGTTCTGGATCGGGCACAAAGGCCCCTGCGTGGCTGTAAGGAGAGACGTGCATGTGGTACACATACACCTCACCGTCCTCAATGTCGGCGTAGGCATCTTGGATGGAAACCCGCCCCTGCTTGATGGATTTCACCTCACTGCCCTCCAGAACAATGCCCGCTTCAAAGGTTTCCAGGATCTCGTAGTCGTGTCGGGCACGACGATTGACCACAATGTTGCGGACGGGCATGGATCAGTACACGGACAGGCTCACCAAATGCAGATCTCCCAAGGAAGCCATGGGACCATAGGCGTAAGTGAACCGAATCCGCCGCCAGTGGAGTTCCAGCCCTGGCATGACCCCCATTAGGAAATCGTTGGGGTCTCCCAGTTTCAGGGCCGACCACTGGGACGTGTACGCCAACGATAAGGACAAAAGGGACGTGAGATGGTACCTGCCGGCCAATTGGACCCAACTGCCCAAGGGGGAAAGCACAGCACCCAAGGAAAGCTGAACCGCCTCTCCCACTGCGTACTGGGCCGTTGCGCGGAATTGGGGTGCCGGGTTGTACCGATCCTTAACCATGGGCTTGAGTTCTACGCCCACATTGGCCAGGGAAACCGCCATCCGTAGGGGCCTTGGAGCCGGGTGCCATAGAACCCCTACCGCACCTCCTACGGCCAAGGAAGAATACGGCGGAATGCTTTGGGCATAGAGGCCCATCCCAAATCCCAGGGTCCAGGTGGGTGAGAGTGGCCGTTGGAAGGTGGACCCGATGTAAAGATGCTGCGTGGAAAAGGTGCCCACCACCTGGCCCGTGCCATCGGTTTTGTCCAGGGTGCCGGAGAACATCCCCTGCAGATGGATCTGGGTCCCGGGCTTCAGGTTCCAATGGAAAGCCCCTAAGGTGACCCCTCCCAGCCAGGAGGCCACCGACATTGCCCGTGCGGGATGGGGTGAGGCCACCGCCGGATGCCACAGCGCCTGGCTTACACCGGGTTCCAAAGGTGCAAACAGCACCGAGGGGCTGGGCGACAGGTTCATGTACTCATAGCCCCATCCAGCCAGAACCGGAGAGGCCACCAACCAAAGGAAGATCCACCAAGAGCGGAGTTTCGGCTTCATGCTGGGCATTATACTCTCTGGCCTTTCTGGGGGCAACGAAGGCCCGAGGGGCTTGGGGACGCACTCCGGGGGTGTTCCTGAGGCATTCTCAAGATGCCGCTATAATTCAGGCATGGGCGTGTTCCTGGGTGTCGCGGGCCCTCCAGAGGTGCTCCAGCAAACCCCTCCTCTCACCCTCTCTGGCGAGCCCTTCCAGCACCTTACCCTGCAACAGCAAGCGTTTCCAGGATGCCGGGTTTTGCGGGGCCGGTCGCCTTCATCCCTGGACCCTCCGGTGCATACCCCGGCACCGGGTTTGATGATCCTTTGGGACGGCACCCTGCTGGAACGAGGATGGTCCTTTCGGGAATTCCGGGCCACAGCCGAGGCAACACGCCACCTGCTGGCCCGTCCGCACCAGGCTTTAAACGAGGTAAAAGGATGGTTCGCGATGGCAGCCTACGACGCCCAGCAACACCGCCTGGTGCTGGCCACCGACTGGATGGGAATCCGGCCGGTGTTCTACCGGTGGGACGAAGACCACGACCTCCTGTGGTTCGGCACCTTGTTGGGCCCACTAAAGCCCGGTGCGCCCGACCTGGCGGGTCTGGCTGAGTACTTCTTCCTGAACTACCCCCTAAGGCACCGCACCCTGCACCGGAACCTGGCGCGTCTCCCCTCAGGCCATTACCTGGTTTGGAGCCCTGGCAATGCCCCCGAGATCCATGCCTACTATTCCCATGCGGATCGCCTCTTTTCCCAGGAGCTCCGTCCGGAGATCGGCCGGCGTCAAATCGTGGAGGCCTTTATTGAAACCACTCGCGCGTTGGCCAACAGCACCACAGGCCTCCTGCTCACTGGGGGCTTTGACAGCCGGGTGGTCCTGGCCGCACTGCAGTCAGCACCAGGGGTGCAGGTGCACGCTCTCACCTTCGGCGATCCAGCCTCTGGTAACGTGTCTACCGCTCGGAAGGTGGCCGAACGAGCAGGGGTTCGGTTCCAAAATCTGGATCCCAATCCGGTGTTTCGCCGGGAGTTTTATCATTGGGCACGGATCAACACCCTGGCCACCGACGGTCTGGAGGTGGCCACCAAGGCCCATTACCTGTGGGCCCTTTCCACCGTGAACCCGCCCCCTCCGGTGTTGCTCAGCGGCACGGGAGGGTCTGAACTCTTCCGACAAACCGGCGTATTGGGAACCATTTACTCTCCTCTGCTTCTCTCACTTTTGGAGAGCGCCCACCCTCCCACCTTGGAACAGTTGGCCACCCTTCCCCAAGCCCGCTGGCTCCACGTGGACACCTTCACCGAAGACGCCCGGGCCGGTTTGCGCCAGGACCTTGCCGCATTGCTCCAACGCCCTCCCCACGAACGCATCGCCTATTTCCACGTGTTTAACCTGGCGGAACTGTTCCCTCGGTACTTTGAAAACGAGATGCGGGTGGAGCAACTGTATACGGTGAAACGCTATCCCTTCTTGGACCTGGACTTCGTGGAACTGGTGTTTGCGTCTGCGGCGGTTTCTCCCCTCCGTGCCCACCTGTTCAAAAAGAGCCGCTGGGCACCCCTGAAACGACTGCGGTTTTACACTGAGGTGCTCCAAAAGACCCTGCCCGCCCTGGCCCGCATGGAGACCGACCGAGGGATCCGGCCGGACTACGCCAGCCATCCTTGGGGGCTAATTCGGTCGCTTATCGGGTATTGGCGGTTTCAGCGGCATCGGCCACCCGGAGAGTATCGGTTCGGAGAGTGGTTGGAGCACTTCCCCTTGGCGCCCCGATGGCCCTGTGAGCCCCCGGTTCGGCGACAGCGTCTTACCGAAGCCCTGCAAAACCTTCGGGGCACCCCGCGAGCCTTCCCCTTGGGTGCCTCCCGAGCCCTCACGTATTGCCTATGGCAAGAGCTCCTGCACACCCTCTGAGATGATCTCTCCTTGCAATCCCCTGGGGCGGTGTCTAAACTATCGGAAACCGGAGGCTTTCCATGTTGAAACGCACACCTCTTTATGAACTCCACCGCGAACTGGGTGCCAAGATCGTTCCCTTTGCCGGCTTTGAAATGCCCATCCAGTACACCTCCATCGTGGAGGAACATCGCTGGGTGCGGCAACACGCAGGCCTGTTTGACGTATCCCACATGGGAGAGTTCGTGATCCGGGGACCACGGGCCCTGGAATTCGTATCCTACATCACGTCTAACGACCCTGCACGTCTCGGCGTTGGCCAAGTGCAGTACTCCGCCATGCTCACAGAGCAAGGAACCTTCGTGGATGATCTCCTGACCTACCGCTTTGAGGACCACTTCATGCTGGTGGTCAATGCCGCCAACATTGAAAAGGACTTCGCCCACGTGCAAACCCATCTGTTTGCCACCGGTGTGGAGGCCCTCAATCTCTCCGATGAAACCGGCGAGGTGGCCCTTCAAGGCCCCCGAGCCCAAGAGGTACTGCAACCCCTGGTGGACTTTGACCTGGAAACCCTGGGCTACTATTGGGCCCGCCACGCCACGGTGGCCGGCGTAAAGGCCATTGTGTCCCGCACAGGGTACACCGGCGAAGACGGCTTTGAGATCTACACCCGCCCCGAGGATCTGGAAACCGTGGCGCGCGCTCTGCTGGAACACCCCGAGGTGCGACCCATCGGACTGGGAGCCCGCGATACCCTTCGCCTGGAAATGGGCTATCCCCTGTACGGCAACGACATTGACGAAACCATCAATCCCTTTGAGGCAGGCCTTGGATGGATCGTGCGGATGAAAAAGCCCGCCTTTGTGGGCAAAGAGGCTCTGCAACGGATCAAAGCCGCGGGGATCCACAGAAAGCGCGTGGGATTTGTGACCCCCAATCGCCGCATCATCCCCCGTCACCACATGCGGCTGTTCCATGAGGATCAGGAGGTGGGGTTCGTGACCTCGGGCAACTACTCCCCTATGCTCAATACCGGCATCGGAATGGGGTACGTGCCTCCCCATCTGGCACAAGAGGGGCAAACCCTGCACTTGGATTTTCGGAAACGCCGAGAAGCCGTAACGGTGGTGCCTTTGCCCTTTTACCAAAGGGGCACCGTCCGCATGGGCTTTAAGGGGATCCAAAGGGACTAACAGGTCATGGCCCAGGCCACCGGCCTCTTCATGACCGGCTTCCCGGGCTTTATCGCTCGTAGGCTGCTGCCTGAGCTCGTTGCCCACTGGAACGGCAACCCTCACCTTCACTTGCTCGTGGAACCTCGCTACCATGGGATCGCCCAGCAAGTGCTGCAACGCCTCGGCATAAGGGCAACCCTTTGGCCTGGGGACATCACCCAGCCCGGTTTGGGTTTGTCCCACACCTTCCCTGCGGAACTCTACTCCTCCATCACCCATGTGTTTCACTTGGCGGCCAAGTACGATCTCGCCACCGACTACGCCAGCGCCTACCGGGTGAATGTGGAGGGTACGCGGAACGTGCTGGACTTCGCACGCCAATTCCCCCAACTTCAGAAGGTGGTGTACTTTAGCACGGCCTATGTCTCAGGCGACCGCACCGACGAGGTGGCAGAGGACGACCTGGAGGCGGGCCAGGGCTTTAAAAACCCCTATGAACTCACGAAGTTTCAAGCCGAACAACTCGCCAGGGCCGCCATGGAGGACCTGCCCCTGGTGATCCTTCGGCCAGGGATTGTGGTGGGCGACTCGCGGACCGGCGAGACGGCCAAGTTTGACGGACCCTACTTCGTGCTACGTCTCTTGGCTCGGCTCCCCCGATGGCTCCCTTTGCCCTATTTGGGTCGTGGCACAGCCCCGGTAAACTTGGTGCCTGTGGACTACGTGGTGCAGGCCACCAGAATCCTGGCCCTGCGGCCAGACAACGCAGGCACTACGTACCACCTCACCGATCCTCGCCCCTACACCGCTCGCCAACTGTACGAAATGTTTTTAAAGGTCCTCCAACACCCCGCGCCCCGGGGCACGCTTCCGCTGCCTGTGCTACAAGCCGCTCTTTCCCTGCGAGCGATAGAACGGTTCCTGTGCGTGCCTCGGCAAGTGTTGCCCTACTTTGAGATCGGGGCGCAGTACCGCACAGATCATGCCCAGCAGCACCTCCCTACAGGGGTCTTTCCTCCGCCCGACTTCGCCGACTATTTGCCCACCCTGGTCCGTTACCTCTCACAGCACCTCCATGACCCCGAGAAAATCCGTTGCTGAGCAGGCTTATCTCTGGATTGGAGGGCGCCGCCTCCGGAGCACTTCATCGGCCCCCTCTCTAAACCCCTCCACGGGCCAACGTTTGGGCATTGCCTGGCAAGCCGAGCCTCAGCACTTGGACCAGGCCATACAGGAGGCTCAACGGGCCTTTGAACGTTGGAAATCCCTCACCCCCGAAGACCGACGGCCCTGGTTCCGCCGCATGAAAATCCTGCTGCTGGAACGGGCGGAGGAACTGGCCCGGCTCATCGCCCTGGAACAGGGAAAACCCATCGTGGAGGCCTGGGCCGTGGAACTCCTGCCCACCCTGGGCCTTTTGACCTATTTGGAGCAAGAGGCCCCTCGCTTGCTTCGTCCGCAGCGGCTCCAACCCTTTGAACTCCTATTCGCAGATAAAACCCTGGAACTGCACCTGGAACCCTTGGGGGCTATCCTGGTCATCTCTCCCTGGAACTATCCCTGGCTTTTGGCGGCCAGTGCCCTCCTTTCAGCCTTGGCTGTTGGCAATGCTGTCGTGTGGAAACCCTCGCCCCTCACCCCTTTGGTGGCCGAAGCTCTGACCCAATGGATCCACGATGCTGGGGTTCCCGAGGGCCTGGTGAACGTCCTCCACGGCGGCGGAACCGTGGGAGCAGCCCTGGTGCAACGACCGGAGTTTCAACTGATCCACTTCACGGGGTCCACGGAAACCGGCCGACGAATCATGGCCACCGCCGCACCCCACGTGACCCCCTTGGTGCTGGAGCTGGGGGGCAAGGATCCCATGATCGTGCTGGAGGACGCCGACGTGGAACGCGCAGCCCAGGGAGCAGTATGGGCAGCCTTGATGAACGCCGGACAAACCTGTAGTTCCGTGGAACGGGTGTTCGTACACCGAAGTCTATACACCGATTTCGTGGAGCGGGTGGTGCACCTCACTCGCCAGTTACGTGTAGGCAACCCTCTGGACATCCGTACGGATCTCGGCCCTTTAACCGCGGAGTTTCAATGGCAAAAGGTGCATCACCACGTGAAAGACGCCGTGGAACGGGGAGCACAAGTGCTCACCGGGGGCGGGCGACCCAGAGGGCTGCCCACGGGATTCTTCTATGCTCCCACCATATTGGTCCAGGTACCCCTGGAGGCCCCAGTGCTCCGGGAGGAAACCTTTGGGCCGGTGCTGCCCATCGTGCCCTTTGACACTGAAGCCCAGGTGCTCCGTTGGGTACATGCCGTACCCTATGGGCTCACGTGTTCCCTCTGGACCCGGGATCCTGAGCGGGCCCGGGCCCTGGTCCGGACCCTGCGGGCGGGCACCGTTACCCTCAACGACCACACCTTTTCCTACGCCGAACCCCGGGCTCCTTGGGGTGGCCTTGGAGACTCTGGCTTCGGCCGATCCCACGGGGCCCTGGGCCTTTTGGCCATGTGCCATGTGAAAACCGTGGCCTATGACTTCACCCCTCGTTCCCGCCAGCTCTGGTGGTACCCCTACGGGCCCACCTTGGCAGCGCTCCTTCGGCGAGCAGCCCCTGCCCTGTACCACCCCTCCCGCGTTCAGCGGGTGCGGGCTCTCCTGCACCTCATACGACGCCACTGGGGCGAACTCCGTGCGGGGCTCTCCCTGGCCAACTTGGCCCGCCGCGGGCTGGACTGGTTCCAACGGTAGCCCCACAGGCTCAAGACGGTACCAGCAAACCTCCAATGTTGGGCGTAAAATATGCAAACGTTGTGAAACGTTCACAAAAGGAGGTTTGGCCATGAAAAAGCTGCTGCTGAGTGGACTTCTCGCGGGGTTTTTGCTGGCAGGTGTGGGGTGCCAGCAAACCGGCAACGTGGGAGACCTGCAGAACCAGGTGAAGGACCTGGCCAACAAGGTGGCCCAACTGGAAAAGGAGATCGGAGAACTCAAGGCCCAGGTGAGCCAATTGATGGGTGAGGAACGGGAAGAGGGCGAAGATTCTGAGGCTTATGAGCACGGCCAAAAGGAAAGCGGCACTTCCAAGGCCGGAACCCATCGTCCCCCTGCCCGTAAGAAAACCAAGTAACCGGAGGTGATGCCATGAAGCGTCTTTTGCTCGCCTTGACCATCGTGGGAATGGCGGCCGTTACGGCCTGCGAACCCACCACCGAAACCACGGCCTTGCCGGCTCCGCAGAACCTTCGCATCACCGGCGTCGCCCACGACGGCACCGGCATCGTGCTGGAATGGGAAGCCGTGGAGGGGGCTCACGGGTACAACGTGTACTTCAATGGTACCGTGCTGGGCAACACCGTGAACACCACGTACACTGTGGATTCCCTGATCGGTGAGTTCACCGTGGCCGCTGTGGACGAGAATGGAAACGCCGGCGAACGGGCCCAAGTGGTGAACAACTATGCGGTTACCGGCAGCGCCACCATCTACGAACGGAGCCAAGAGGGGTGGTCGGGCTTCTATTGGGACCCCGACGGCTCTGGCCATACCATCAGTTTGAACGAACCCACCCAACTGGACTTCTACCTGGATGACTTCACCTCCGGCAGTACCAACAACTTCCGGCTGCACCTGGTGAGCCCCACCTACAACTTCTTCGGTGGGGCCTTTGGCTCGGATACCACGTGGATGAGTGCTGATCCCCACACGGCACCGGCCGATTGGTTCCCCTCCGGTGAAGAGGTGGCCGAGGTGGCCCCGTACGACGATCCCGCTGATCCCCAAAGGGGTTTGGCACCGGGAGACGTGTACTTCATGGAGGTGGACGTGAACGGCGAGATCCACTACGCCTGGGTCAAGGTGGTGAACATCGGTGCCAACGAGGAAGAAGGCCGGCTGGACTTTGAGTTCGCCTTCCAGCCGATTGCTGGGTTTCGGGGTCTAAAGACCCGCTGAGTGCCAAGGCACAACGCCACGAAAAGGTGGGGCCGGCTTCGCCGGCCCCACCTTTTTTACCCCTCCAAAAACCTCCTCGTCCCAGGCCACCACGTCTCCATTGTGTTCACCGCCTGGGGCCTGTACCATTCCAGCGATGTTACCTTTGCGAGACGAAAACCCCATTCGTGGAACCCCCTACGTGACCTATGGACTGATCGTCCTGAATGTGCTGGCCTTTCTCTACGAACTCTCCCTGGGGCCACACGTAGGTGTGCTGTTCCAACGGTTGGGGGTGATCCCCTATGAGTTCACCCACCTTACGGATATCGGTGTGCCCACCCTATTCCCTTGGAATCTGCTCACCTCCATGTTCCTGCACGGGGGATGGATGCACTTGCTGGGCAACATGCTGTACCTGTGGATTTTCGGCGACAACGTGGAACTCACCTTTGGTCATTTCCGGTATCTTCTGTTCTACCTGGCCTCTGGCCTGGCCGCCGCTCTGCTGCAAATCCTGGTGAATTGGAATTCCCCAGTGCCCATGATCGGGGCCTCGGGCGCCATCAGCGGTGTGCTGGGCGCCTATCTCGTGTTCTTCCCCGGAGCCCGGATCCTTACCCTGGTCATCTTCGGCTTCTTCTGGGACGTGGTGGCCATCCCTGCCTTTTTCCTGCTGGGCTTTTGGTTCATTCTCCAGTTCTTCCAAGGCCTGTTGAGCCTTCCCTTCGCCCACGGGGGCGGGGTGGCCTGGTTCGCCCACGTGGGGGGCTTTGCCTTTGGCTGGCTGGTGGCCCGATGGTACCGGCGACGGCTCCGCCGTCGGTACTACGAGGTGTTCTTCTAAACGCTTGGCAAAGGCGGTGAAATGGCCGTATAGTTGAGGGGTTACCGGGGATTTTTCAGGGCCACGATCGGATTTCTCGTCCCACGGGAGGTTGCGTGAAAGACTTTGATGTGATCATCGCCGGTGCTGGCCCGGCCGGAGCATCCGCAGCGAAGGTTCTGGCAGGCCGAGGGTTCCGGGTCCTCCTGCTGGAACGACAACGCACGGTAGCCCAGTATATCCCCTGTGCTGAGGGCATCTCTCGTCGGGTCCTTGTGACCTTTGAACCCGAAGACCCCCGTTGGATCGCTGCCACCGTAGATAAAGTCCGGTTTCTGGCTCCAGAGCAGGAAACCTTTGAGGTTTTAACCCCCAAAGTGGGCTATATCCTGGAACGAAAGGTGTTTGACCGCCATCTGGTGAATGAGGCCCTCTTGGCAGGAGCCGACCTTATCACCGGTGCCACCGTGACCCATGCTGAACGAACCGAATCCGGCGTCACCGTGTATTACCAGCACCAGGGACAGCAGAAACACCTGGAGGCCCAACTGGTGATCGGTGCCGACGGTCCGGGGTCCGTGGTGGGTCGCAGTTTGGGGCTCCGTTTGGACCTGACGCCCAAGGACGTTCACCGGTGTCATCAGGTGCTTCTGGCGCATCCCAGCATTGAAGCCGAACGCATGGAAATCGCCGTAGGGCAAGGGGTGGCCCCGGGCGGATACGCCTGGGTGTTCCCTAAGGACCGAGGGCTGGCCAACGTGGGGGTAGGGATCCTGGGCGATGAGGCTCAAGCCCGGCGGTTCACTCTCCAGTTCATCGCTCAACGGTTCCCTGGGGGCAAGATCCTGGGCGAGTTGGCCAGTGTGGTCCCCACGGGTGGTCATCGTATGGATCTCGTGGGCGACCGGGTCATGGTGGTTGGGGATGCGGCCCGGTTGGCCGATCCCCTTTCCGGTGGCGGCATTCCCCAAGCCTTAGACTCCGGCCACATCGCGGGAGAGGTGGCCGCCGAGGCCCTGGAAAACGGTCGCTTGGATGCCCAAACCCTGGCCGAATATCCCCGCAGGTTTTGGAAAACCTACGGGCGGTACCAAGACCTCTCGGTGCGGCTCCGGGATTTCTACTTGGAACTCAACGATGGGGAACTGGCCTATTTGGCCCGATCCCTTAAAAGCGTGTTTGACGGTAAAATACTCACCACCCCAGACGCATTCTTCTTGGTTCGCCGGGCCCTCCTGGAACGCCCGGGGTTGATGGTGTTCCTGCTGCGAAAGGGGAGGAAGGCCCTTGTTGACTATCTACAGGAGCGTATTCTCGGCGGGTGAAAAGGGGCTCCTGGTTCTCCTGGATCCCGACCGGTCGGACGATCACCATCTGGACCGGTTGCTTCCTCGGTTAAACGCTTCCCACCGGGTTCGTGCGGTGCTGGTAGGCACCAGCATCCTGATGTCTCCTGGACTTGACAGGTTCGTAGAAAGGGTCAAAAATAAGTGCCAGAAACCTGTCATCCTGTTCCCGGGGAGCGTGGTTCAACTCACACCCAAGGCCGATGCTCTCCTTTACCTGGTGATGGTCAGTGGACGGAACCCGGAATTGTTAATCGGTGAACATGTGAAGGCCGCCCCCTTAATCCGGCACTACGGGTTGGAGGCCATAGCTACTGCCTACATTCTGGTGGAATCCGGGGCATACACGGCGGTGGAGTACGTGTCCTTTACCCGCCCGATCCCCCGGAATAAGCCAGAGATCGTTGTGGCCCATGCGTTGGCCTCGTACTACATGGGCATGAAGGCCGTGTACCTGGAGGGGGGATCTGGTGCCCGGGAACCCGTGCCTGTCCAGGTGATCCGGGCCGTGAAGGAAACCGTGCCCCTTCCCTTGATCGTGGGGGGCGGGCTCCGCAGTCGGGAACAGGTGGAAGAGGTTCTGGAGGCCGGGGCTGACCTCGCCGTCGTGGGGACCGCCCTGGAGGAGAATCCAGACCTCATGGAGGTGCTGTAAGTCCGAATTTCAAGGTGCAACATGATCAAACCCCAGGATGTGATTGCCAATCCAAGAGTGCAGTACATGATCCAAAGTGCCGATGCCCAACTGGCCGCCTTGGGATACACCGAGCACGGCTTACGGCATGTTAAACTCGTGGCCAAGCGGGCAGGCTATATCCTGCGGAAACTCAAGTACCCTCGTCGCACCGCCGAACTCGCGGAGATCGCCGGCTACCTGCACGACATCGGAAACCTGCTGAATCGGGAGCACCATGCCCAAACCGGCGGGGTGCTCGCATTCCACGTACTCACCGAGATGGGCATGCCCTTTGAGGAAACCATTGAGGTGGTCCGGGCCATCGGGAATCACCACGAGGAGGACGGTCTCCCGGCCACTCCTATCTCCGCGGCCCTCATCCTGGCCGACAAATCGGATGTTCACCGATCCCGCGTTCGTCCCTTGGGCGACATCCGCAGCGACATCCATGACCGGGTCAACTACGCCGCCATCTCCTCCCGGGTGGTGGTGGACACCGCAGGCAATCAGCCCAGGGTGTACTACGACATCAAGATTGACACCTCCATCGCTCCGGTGATGGAGTACTTCCAGATCTTCTTGTCGCGGATGCTCATCGCAGCCAAGGCGGCGAAGGTACTGCAGTGTCGGTTTGACCTGTACATCAACAAAACCAAAATGACCTGACAAAAGGGGGTGAAAACCCATGGAAACCACCAAGGAGACCACCAAGGCGCTCCATGAGTTAACCCAGGCCGACCTGGAAAAGAAAAAGGTGGTAGAACTTTACGAAATCGCCAAGGAGTTGGAGATTCCCAACTACTCCACCTACCGGAAGGCCGAACTCATTGAGAAGATCCTGGAAACCATCGCCGAGAAGTACAAAAAGGAGGAGCACCCTCCCATCCGGGAAGGGGTGCTGCAGATCCTCCCGGAAGGTTTCGGATTCCTGAGATTTTCCGAGTACAACTACGCCCCTTCGCCTGAGGACATTTACGTGTCGCCATCCCAGATCAAGAAGTTGAACCTCCGCACAGGCGATGTGCTACGAGGCGAGATCCGGCCCCCACGCACCAGCGAACGGTTCGCCGCCATGATCCGCATCCTCTCGGTGAACGGACGTCCTCCAGAGGAAATGCGACACCGCGTGACCTTTGAACGCCTGACCCCCTACTACCCCACCGAAAAGATCCGCTTGGAGACACCCGACGATCCGGACCTCTCCATGCGCATCGTGGACCTGTTCGTGCCCATCGGCAAGGGCCAACGCGGGCTGATCGTGTCGCCCCCTCGGGCCGGTAAAACCGTCCTGCTCCAACAAATCGCCAATGCCATCGTGCGGAACCATCCAGAGATAGAACTCATCATCCTGCTGATTGACGAACGCCCCGAAGAGGTTACCGACTTCCAACGTCGTGTACCCGCTGAGGTGGTGTCCTCCACCTTTGACCAGCCGGCAGAACGCCACGTCCAAGTGGCCGAGATGGTCCTGGAAAAGGCCAAACGCCAGGTGGAGCTGGGGAAAGACGTGGTCATTCTTTTAGACTCCATCACCCGTTTGGCTCGGGCGTACAACGTGCTTACCCCCCACTCGGGCCGCACCCTCACCGGGGGCATTGATTCCACCGCCCTGATCAAACCCAAAAAGTTCTTCGGGTCGGCCCGCAACATTGAAGACGGGGGGAGCCTCACCATCATCGCCACCGCTTTGATAGAAACCGGGTCCCGCATGGACGAGGTGATCTTTGAAGAATTCAAGGGCACCGGCAACATGGAACTGGTGCTGGATCGCCGCCTGGCCGATCGCCGGATCTTCCCCGCCATTGACATCCACAAGTCCGGCACCCGCCGTGAAGAACTCCTGCTCACCAAGGAGCAACTGAACCGGATCTGGGTGCTGCGGAAGATCCTCTCCGAGATGCCTACCATTGAGGCCATGGAGTTCCTGCTGGACAAGATGCGGCTCACCCGGAACAACGAAGAGTTCCTCAAAACCCTACCCCGCATGGCCTCGGAGGTATAGGGCTGAAGGCCTTTCTGTTCCTGCTCGCCCTGTTGCCCCTACCCCGCTATACCTACATCACCTCGGGGTTCGGGGATTCCCGCGGATTCCGGTATCACACCGGCATTGACCTCTCCACGGGCGGGAAACCCGGCATGCCCGTGCTTACCCTGGATTCCACCCGGCTTTGGCGGATCAAAACCTCCTACTTCGGCTACGGAAAGGCCTTGTACCTCATGAGTCCTAAGGGATGGCTCTACGTGTATGGCCACCTGTCCCGGTTTCACCCCTCGGTGGAACAATGGGCCTTTGAGGAACAACTGCGACGGCAAACCTACTTCCTGGACCTCTACCCGGTACAGGACTTCTTCTTTTATCCCGGCCAAGAGGTAGGCCTCTCCGGGGCTACGGGTGCAGGGCCCCCGCATCTGCACTTTGAGGTACGCACCGAGGACAACCGACCGGTCAACCCCCTCTTCTTCCTGGACCTTCCCGACCATCGCCCCCCGGTGTTTGAGGGGCTGAGGGTGGTTTGCCGCTCCCCCTTGACCCTCGTTAACCGTTGGCCCGTGGACCAGGAACTCCCCTTGTACCAGGTTCACCGCACCCTCTGGCGCACGGAGGACCTGGACATCACCGGCCCCTTCGCCCTGGAGGTACGGGTGGCCGACAGCATTGACCGAAGCCATTACCGGATTAGCCCCTTTGAGCTCCTGGGCCTGGTGGACGGCGACACCTTCTTTTGGGTGGTCCACGACACCCTGCCCTTTGAAAACGGAACCGTGGCGGCTGTGGAGTACCACCGCGACGCCTGGGGCCGCCGTTGGACCCGTCTGTTTGCACCGGGCTCGTGGTACCATCGCCCTCTGCGCAAGGCCCAGAGCGCCTTGCGGCTGCCTGATGGTGAACACCACTTTGAAATCATCGCCCGCGACCTTCGGGGCAACACGGCACGCTTGACCTTTACGGTGTTTACCGGTGCCTATGGCCGCGATCCCTTTGAGGCCCCCGAAACCTTTGACTTTGAGGCCTTGTACCTGGATAGCCTGATGGCCCTTGGATTCCTCCCCAACGCCGCCATCGTGGAAACCCCTGAGAGCGTCGTGCTCCATCTGGACCACCATACCCTCCCCCAATGGCCTTCCCAGTGGTCGGCCACCCGCGACCTCTATGTGCTGAGCCGCCCCGGCGTGTACCAAGTGGGCCCTCGCAAACTGTGGTTCTTCTTTGCCGGACCCCAAACCGATACCGTGCACCTGGGAGACCACTGGACCCTCCTTTTCCCAGAGGGTGCCCTGCCAGAGAAAACCCCCTTCGTTGCCTTTGAGGACACGGCCCCCGCTCTGGCGGAACTCCTCCCCCAGGGCCCGGCCCTGCGATTGCTGGCGCGGGATCCGGTGTTCCTAAAGGCGGCCTATCTGAAGCCCCGCGATACCCTATCCGTGTACTGGGTGGAAGGCAACCGCGCCTCCTTCCTAAACGCCGGAGCCCTCCGGGGCACGGGGCTCTTCGCCTGCTATCGGGACACCGTGCCTCCCCGGGTGCACTGGCTTTCCCGTCGGCGACTTCTGGCCCGACTGGAGGACCAAGGGAGCGGCATAGATGCCCGCACCCTGCAGGTTTGGGTGGATGGGGAGTGGATTCCTGCGTACTTTGACATTGACCATCAACGGGTAACCTACGAGCATCCCTTAGGGCCGGGACCCCATCAGGTGGAACTCCGGGTGGCCGATCGGGCCGGAAACCTTACCACTTCGCATCACACGCTCCGGTAAATCTCCCTGCCGAACCCTACGAGTTCTGTATAATTGGCGGGCACTCTACAGCCCATGATCACAGAACCTCAGGTAAAGGATCGGCGCGTCTTGGTCACCGGGGCCGGGGGCTTTATCGGGTCCCATCTGGTGGAAGCCTTAGTGCAAGCCGGTGCACAGGTGCGGGCCTTTCTGCGATACACGTCCACAGGCTTTCCAGGTGCCTTGCTCTTCCTCCCCGAGGATACCCGTCAACAACTGGACCTCAGATATGGGGATCTCCGGGATCCCGAAGCCGTGGACCGTGCCGTAGAGGGTGTGGAGGTGGTGTTCCATTTGGGCGCAGTGATCTCCATCCCCTACTCTTACCAGAACCCCCGAGAAGTAGTGGAAACCAATGTGATCGGCACCCTCAACGTGTTGCAGGCTGCCCGAAGGCACGGTGTCCAAAGGGTAGTCCATGTGTCCACCTCGGAGGTGTACGGCACCGCCCAGTACACCCCCATGGACGAGCGTCACCCCCGGCATGCCCAATCACCCTACGCAGCCTCAAAGACCGGGGCCGACGAGCTGGCCCGCAGCTTTGCCCACACCTATGGTGTGCCGGTGGTGATCCTGCGGCCCTTTAACACCTTTGGGCCTCGGCAGAGCACCCGGGCTGTGATCATGAGCATCATCGTTCAAGCCTTGCAGGGGCCCGAGATCCGCATGGGGCACCCCGATCCGGTCCGCGACTTCACCTACGTGGAGGACACGGTGGCCGGCCTGATCTCCGCCCTGAAGTCGGGGGTGCCCTTCGGGGAGGACATCAACCTGGGCACCGGCCAAGGGGTACGGATCGGCGACCTGGTAGAGCGGATCCGCCAGCTCACCCAGAGCCCCTATCCGGTGGTCACCGAAGCCCAGCGGCTCCGCCCCACGAGCAGCGAGGTGTGGCAACTGGTGTCCGACAATCGCAAGGCCCAAAGGGTGCTGGGCTGGCAACCCCGGATTCCTTTGGAAGAGGGGCTTCAACGCACGATCCAGTGGGTGAAACAAACCCTAAACACCCCAGAAGGGAGGTTGTGGATTGCAGGCAGTGGTGCTGGCTGGTGGTAAGGGCCGTAGGCTGGAACCCTACACCACCCTACTCCCCAAACCCCTGATGCCCGTAGGGGAGTATCCGGTACTGGAAATCCTGTTGCGGCAACTCAAAGCCCAGGGCTTTGACGAGGTGATCCTGGCTGTGGGCCACCTGGCCGAGCTCATTGAAGCTTATTTCCAAGACGGCCGGCGATGGGGGCTCCGAATCCGCTACTCCCGAGAACCCGAACCCCTGGGCACTGTGGGGCCCCTGGCGCTCTTGCGCGACCAATTGGAAGAACATTTCCTGGTACTCAATGGCGACATCCTCACCGAACTGCCCTTTGGGGAGGTGCTACGGTTCCACCAGCACCAAAGCACTCCCCTGACCATAGCCATCAACCGCCGCACCGTGGAGGTGGACTTCGGCGTGGTGGACCACGAGAACCATCGGCTGGTGGGTTACCACGAAAAGCCGGTAATCTCGTACTGGGTGTCTATGGGGGTATATGCCTTTCGGCGCGATGTCCTGTCCTACATCCCCCCAGGGCAACACTTTGATGTGCCGGACCTGGTCCAAACCCTTTTGTCTGCCCAAGAGTCCATTGCGGTGTTCCCCTTTGAGGGCTTTTGGCTGGATATCGGCCGGGAAACCGATTTCAGGGAAGCACAACGGGCCTTTGCGCAACGAAAGGAGAGCCTGCTCCCATGAGCCTGAAACTCCTGTTGGGTGTGCACAACCATCAGCCGGTAGGCAACTTTGAGCATGTTATGGAGCACGCATACCAGCGGGCCTACCGGCCCTTTTTGGATGTCCTCAGCGAATTTCCCAGTTTCAAGGTCACGTACCACTTTACCGGTCCCCTGCTTCGGTTCCTGGAGGCTCGCCATCCCGATTTCTTGGAAGCCTTGGCCCATCAGGTGAAGCGCCAGCAGGCAGAGATTGTAATCAGCGGCTTCTATGAACCGGTTTTGGTGGCCATTCCCGAGGCTGATCGCCTGGGGCAGATCCGGCGGGCACGCCGTTATGTCAAACGGCGCCTGGGATACGAAGCCCAAGGCCTATGGCTTACCGAACGCGTGTACGAATCGGAGATCCTGCCTGCTCTGCTCAAAAGTGGCATCCGATACGTGGTGGTGGACGATTACCATTTCCTGCAAACCGGGCTCACCGAGCATCAGTTGCACGGCTACTATCTCACCGAGCACGAGGGCAAGGCTCTGGCCATCTTCCCCATCAGCGAACGGCTCCGGTATCTGATCCCCTTCCGGCCACTGGAAGAGGTGATGGCTTACCTTCGGGAACTCCATGAGCGGGGGGCTCGGGCTGCCGTGATCTTTGACGACGGAGAGAAATTCGGCCTGTGGCCCGGCACCTACGATTGGGTGTACGGCCGAGAACAATGGCTCCGGCACTTCCTGGACCGAGTGCTTCAGGAACCTTGGATTGAGCCCCTTACCTACAGCGAGTTCCTGGACGAAGAGCCTCCCCTGGGCCGGGTGTACCTGCCCACGGGATCCTACTTTGAAATGGGCGAGTGGGCCTTGCCCGCCCCCCAGGCCAAGCGATTCGCGGACTTCGTGCACCAACTGAAGGCCCAAGGCCTGTGGGACCAAGTGCGACCCTTCGTTAAGGGTGGCTTGTGGCGGAACTTCCTGGTCAAATACCCTGAGGTGAACCGGATGCACAAGAAGATGCTGCTCCTCAGGCGACAGGTGGAACGCCTTGGTCGCCCGGAAAAGAAACGCGAGGCCATCCACGAGATCCATCAAGCCCAATGCAACGACGCTTACTGGCATGGGGTTTTCGGAGGGGTGTACCTGCCCCACCTCCGACACGCCGTGTACCGCCATCTGCTACGGGCAGAACGTGCCCTGGGCCGACGCTTCGCTTCCCTCAAGGACCACGATCTGGACGGCTACCAGGAGCTTTACTTGCGCCAGCAGGACCTGGTGCTCCAGATCAGCGAACAAGGCGGTTCCCTGCGGGAGTTCTCCATCCTCTCCCTGGCCTACAACTTCCAGAACACCCTGACCCGGCGATACGAGCACTACCACGAGGGCCTTCAAGTGGGAGAGAACCGGGGCCACGGGGTGGCCTCCATCCACGAGATCAGCAAGCAGATCAGCGCCGAGGCCGCCCGAGAACTCCGGTACGACTGGCACGAACGGGTTTCCTTCCTGGACCATTTCCTGCCCGCCGATATCGCCTGGGAGGATCTCCACAGCATGGCCTTCCAGGATCAAGGAGACTTCGTTTTGGGTCGGTTCACCCTGGGTCAACATCCCTTCCGGGCTGAACGCACAGGGCAGGTGGCGGGTCAACCGGCAACGGTGCAAAAGTTCTTCGCGCTCCACCGCAAGGGCTTGCAGGTCACCCTACGGGTACAAGCCTCGGCCCTGGACTGGGCCTACGTGGTGGCCCACAACTTCATCCTGCCCTCGGCCCTATCGGGAGAGATCCACGCCGAGGGTGTAGAGGCTGTTTCCTTTGCCACCCCGTTGGACCTCCAGGGAGTCCAACGTTTGGAGTTCCGCGACGCCACCGGTGTTTGGCTCCGGCTCCACTGCCCTGGTGCTCACCGCTTGGTGGTGTTCCCCTTTTACACCGTGTCCCAGTCGGAATCCGGCCTGGACCTCACGTACCAGGGCCACGCCCTGTACATCTTTTACCCCCTGGAGCCGGGATGGAACCGGTTTACGCAAACCTTAGAAGTGGAGAAAACCAAAGGAGGACGTTTCCATGCCTGAATTGAGATACGATCCCATTCGCCCCCGATGGGTGGTGATCGCCACCGAGCGGGCGTTACGACCCCAGGATTACAAACGCCAACGGCAGCAGGTGAAGAAACCGGACAACTGCCCCTTCTGTTATGGCCACGAACACATGACCCCACCGGAGGTCTTTGCCATCGGCCCGCCCGACCGGCAACCCAACACCCCCGGCTGGCGGGTGCGGGTGGTGCCCAACAAGTACCCGGCGCTACGCATTGAGGGGGAACTGAAGCGCGAGGGCATCGGCATCTTTGATGTCACCACAGGCATCGGCGCCCACGAGGTCATCATAGAAACCCCCGACCACTTCAAGCACCCGGATGCCTTTTCCGACGAGGAAGCCCGCGACTGGCTCATTGCCGTCCGAGAGCGGATGTTGGACCTCCAAAAGGACCAACGGTTCCGGTACATCCTGTTCTTCCGAAACCACGGGGCTGAGGCCGGTGCTTCGCTGTCCCACCCCCACAGTCAACTGATCGCTACCCCCATCATCCCGCCGGTGGTGGTCTCCGAACTCAACAACGCCAAAAACCACTTCCATCTCAAGGAGCGGTGCATCTTCTGTGATCTGATCAAACAGGAGCTCCTGCTCAAGGACCGGGTGGTGTACGACGACGAGCACTACCTGGTGTGGGAACCCTTTGCCTCGTCCTTTCCCTTTGAAACCTGGATCCTGCCCAAGCGGCACCTGCACGACTTCACCCGTCTCTCCGATGACGAACTGCTGATCTTGGGGCGCACCATCCGAGACACCCTCAAGCGCATCAAGATCGCCCTGGACGATCCCCCCTACAACATGATCCTGCATACCGCTCCCACTCCCCATCTGCGGCCCGCCCGCACGTACTATTGGGAGACCATTGAGTACGATTACCACTGGCACATTGAGATCATCCCGCGGATGACCCGGATCGCGGGCTTTGAGTGGGGCGCCGGGCTGCACATCAATCCCACCCCCCCAGAGGAAGCAGCCCGGTACCTGCGGGAAGTTCAACTGTAGAGGAGGGGTGTATGCCCAAGAAAACCCAAAACCTGGCCCGCTTTCGGGTGCCGGCAGAACAGTTGTACCGCCGATGCACCCCCGAGGAAGTGGGGCCAGAAACCACCCGGGAAATCGCACCGCTGGAGGAGTTCATCGGCCAGGAACGGGCCCACCGGGCCATTTCCTTTGGCCTGCGGATCCAGGGATACGGATACAACATCTACGCTTCGGGCCGGCCAGGCACCGGCAAGCAGGCCATGATCGCCGACTATCTGGAACGCGTAAGCAAGGAACTCCCTACCCCCAGCGATTGGTGTTACGTGTACAACTTTGAGGATCCCTCGCAACCCCGGGCTCTGGAACTCCCTGCCGGCTATGGGAAACGCCTGAAAAGGGATATGGCTGAGCTCGTGGAAGCGGTATCCAAACGCATCAGCACGGTGTTTGAGAGCGACGAGTTCACCCAACAACGCGACCGCTTAGTGCAACAGTTTGAGCAGGAAAAGCAACGCCGCATCGCTCAAATCCAAAAGGAAGGCCAGGAACTGGGCTTCGCCGTGCAGTTCACTCCCACGGGCATCGTGCTCACCCCCTTGGCCCCGGGGAATCGGCCTCTCACCCCGCAGGAATTTGAAGCCCTGCCCGAGGAAACCAAAAGGGGGATCCTGGAACGCCGGAGCCAACTGGAAGAACGCATCAAGGAGCTCACCCGTGAACTCCGACAACTGGAGAAAAAAACCCAAGAGGCCATCAAAGACCTGGAACGGCGGGCAGTAAGCTTCGCCATTGAACCCCTGTTTCAGGAGATCAAGGAAACCTACGGCTCCTTTCCCCAAGTGGTAAACTACCTGGAGGCTGTGCACCAGGACATGCTGAAAAACATTGACGCTTTCCGCCAGAAACCCCCACAGATGCCCATCCCCCTGCCCATTCCTCTTCCTATGCCCAAACCCTCGCCCTTGAAACGCTATGAGGTCAACGTCTTGGTGGACAACAGCGGCTTGGAAGGTGCCCCTGTGGTCATGGAACCCGTGCCCAACTATGTGAATCTGGTGGGCCGGATTGAAAAGGAAGTTCAGTTTGGTGCCCTCACCACGGATTTTACCATGATCTACCCCGGCGCTCTACACCGGGCCAACGGGGGTTTCCTGGTGCTGGAGGCCGATGAACTGCTCCGCCAACCCTATGCCTACCAGGCCCTGAAAAAGGCTCTGAAAACCCAACAGATCCGCATTGAGGACCTGGGCGAAACCCTGGGTTTGGTGACCACCAAGGTGCTGAAACCGGAACCCATCCCCTTGAACGTAAAGGTCATCCTCACGGGTAGCCCCCTTTACTACTACCTGCTCTACACCTACGACGAGGACTTCCAAGAGCTCTTCAAGGTTCGGGCCGACTTTGACGTGGTGATGGACCGCACTCCGGAGAACATTCGCCAGTATCGGGCCTTCATCGCCCGCGTAGTGCAAAAGGAAAACCTCCTGCCCTTCACCGCAGACGCCATCGCCCGGGTGATTGAGCACAGTTCCCGAATGGTGAACGACCAAAGGAAACTCTCCACCCGCTTCGCCGACATCGTGGACCTTTTGAAAGAGTGCGACTACTGGGCACGCCGACAAGGGGCGGATCAGGTCACCCGACAACACGTGGACCAAGCCATTGAGGAACGCATCTTCCGCAGCAATTTGCTGGAAAGCAAGGTGCAGGAGATGATTGCCCGTGGCCAACTCATCGTGGACACCGAGGGCGAAAAGGTGGGCGTGATCAACGGTTTGGCGGTTGTTGAACTGGGCGACTTTGCCTTCGCCCGGCCCGTTCGCATCACCGCCACCCTGTGGGGTGGCAAGGAGGGCGTGTTAGACATTGAACGGGAAGTGGGCCTGGGGGGCAAAATCCACAGCAAGGGCGTGCTCATCCTTACCGGTTACCTGAGCGAAGTGTTCGCCCAAAGGGAACCCCTGAGCCTCTCAGCCCGCATCGCCTTTGAACAAAACTACTCCGAGATTGAAGGGGACTCCGCCTCCAGCACTGAGCTCTATGTGCTGCTCTCCCTACTGTCGGGGTTGCCCCTGCGACAGGACATCGCGGTTAGCGGATCGGTGAACCAAAAGGGCGAAGTGCAGCCGGTAGGGGGCATCAACGAAAAGATTGAAGGCTTCTATCGCGCCTGTAAGGTGAAGGGGCTCACAGGTACCCAAGGGGTGCTCATTCCCCGCCGAAACCTGGAAAACCTGATGCTCCACCCCGAGGTGGTCCAAGCAGTAGAGAAGGGCCAGTTCCACATCTACGCTGTGGACACCGTGGAAGAAGGCATTGAGATCCTTACCGGCGTGCCCGCAGGGCGCCGGCCCGACGGCACCTTTGAAAAGGGCTCGGTGTACGACCGAGTGGCCCGCCGGCTCCAGGAGCTCCGCGAGGCCGCCCGAAACGGTGAGGGCCGCAAAAAGAAAACCAAACGAACCCCCACCAGGAACCCAAAGTCATGACCCAAATGCGGCAGGTGTTCCTCCTCGGGCCCCAACGCCTGGAGATCCGAGAGGTGCCGATTCCAACCCCCGGGCCTGGAGAACTCGTGCTCCGGGTGGAGGTGGCCCTCACCTGCGGCACCGACCTCAAGACCTACCGACGAGGCCATCACCCCAAGATTCCGGTGCCCGGTCCCTTCGGCCACGAATACACCGGACGGGTGGCCCGGATAGGTTCAGGAGTCCAAGGGTTCCGAGAAGGGGACGCTGTTATGGGAGTCAACACAGGCCCCTGCTTCGCCTGCACCTACTGCCACCGGGGCCTGTTCCAACACTGCGAAACCCTGTTTGACGATATGGTGATCGGCACCTATGCCGATTACGTGCGAATCCCTGCTCGGGTGGTGCGCACCAACCTGTTCCTTCGTCCACCAGAGATCCCCGAAACTGTGGCACCCCTCATAGAACCCCTGGCCTCAGCCCTACACGGTATCCAGGTGCTGCGGCCCTGGCAGGAACGTGTGCTGGTGATCGGGTCCGGCCCCTTAGGGATCCTCCTGGCCTTTGCCTTGGAGGCAGAGGGCAACGAGGTGACCCTTCTGGGGCGGAACCCTCAACGCAATGCGATCGCTCGCCAGATCGGGCTGAAGCACGTAACGGATCGTCCACCCTCCACCCAAGACTTTGACGCCGTCGTGGAGGCCACAGGTACCCCTGAGGTGTGGCAACAGAGTTTGGAGTACCTGCGGAAGGGGGGCCGGGTGCTGCTGTTTGGAGGCCTTCCCAGCACGGCGCACGTGGCCTTCCCTGCCTATGCCTTGCATTACGAGGAAAAACACCTGCTGGGAGCGTTCCATTTCACCCCCCACGATGTGCGGCGGGCCTACGAGTTCCTCCGGCAACACGGTGAACGACTGCACCCCATGATCACCGGCGAGTACCCTTTGGAACAGATCCAAGAGGCCTTCCACCGCCTGGATCGGGGGGAGGGCCTCAAGTTCGCCATACGACCATGATCCCAGAACGCATGAAAGCCCTTGTGTACTATGGCCCGGAGGACCTCCGGGTGGAGGAGGTGCCCGTACCCCGCATCGGACCCCACGAGATCCTGGTTCGCGTACGGGCCTCTGGGGTGTGCAGCGGCGAGGCAATGGACTGGTACATGGCCCGGAAGGCTCCCCTGGTGCCGGGCCATGAACCCGCAGGCGAGGTGGTGGCCGTGGGACCAGAGGTAACTGGATTCCACGTGGGCGACCGCGTGTTTGCCCACCACCACGTGCCCTGCATGACCTGCGAAGCGTGCCAACGGGGCCGATTCGTCCAATGCCCTCAATGGCGGGAGAAAACCCTGGACCCAGGTGCGATGGCGGAGTACATGCGGGTGCACGCCCGGGCGGTCCAGTTGGACACCTTGAAGTTGCCCGATGACCTCAGCTACGAGGACGGAACCCTCATTGAACCCCTGGCCTGCTCGGTCAAGGCCGTGAAAAC
This sequence comes from uncultured bacterium, assembly GCA_964406105.1. Lineage (GTDB taxonomy): Bacteria > Hydrothermota > Hydrothermia > WGAB01 > WGAB01 > WGAB01. The sequence goes on from CAYOQK010000011.1 coordinate 45,462, forward strand.
CGCCGGCATCGGTCCCCAAGACCGAGTGCTTGTGGTGGGCCTGGGGATCATGGGCATCCTCAACGCCCGAGTGGCGCAGGCTTACGGTGCCCGAGTGGTGGCGGCCACCGATCTCCACCCCTGGCGGCTCCAGAGGGCCCGAGATCTGGGCATTGACCCTGTGTTTCAAGCCACACCAGGCGCACCGTTGATGGATTGGGCTCGGGAGATCACCGAGGGCCACCTGTTTGATGTGGTCATCGTGGGGCCTGGCCTTGCCCGCGTCGTACAAACCTACAGCCACCTGGTGGCAGGAGGCGGCACGCTGTTGCTCTTCACCCCCACGGCTCCCACAGATCCCGTAACCCTCAACTTCTACGAGCTCTATGTGCGCGAAGTACGGGTGGTACCCTCCTACTCTGCGGGCCCGTATGAGACCCGGGAAGCACTGGATCTGATCCGCCGGGGTGTGGTGCGCGCTCAGGAAGTGGTCACCCACCGTTTCCCTTTGAGCCAAGCACCAGAAGCCTATCGCTTGCTTAAACAGGCGGGCGAAAGCCTCAAGATCTTGGTTCTGCCATGAAACTCCGGCACGGCAAAGTAAAGCGATTCCAGAACTTCACCTGGCAAGGGGTCAAAATCCAACCCTACAAAGAGGGAACGGGCAATTTCCGAGGAGTGGTACGCCAAGTGCTGGCCGGCAAAACGCCCGACGAAAAGGTCCGATTTGAACTGCGATACTTTGAACTGGCCCCTGGTGGATATACCAGCCTGGAGCGTCACGCCCACGAGCACGTGGTGATTGTCCTGCGGGGGGAAGGGTATGTGCTCATCGGCGAAGAGGTGGTGCGGGTTCATCCCTTTGACCTGGTGTACACCCGTCCCTTTGCCCTGCACCGGCTCATGAACGCCAGCACCACCGAGCCCTTCGGCTTCCTATGCACTGTGGACCGGGAGCGTGACCGGCCCCGGTATCCCTCCCCCGAGGAGATCCAGGATCTCCTGGCTCGCCATCCCCACCTGGCCTTTATCCTTACTCCAGAGAAACCATTGCCCTAACGGCCGGAACGCCCCATCCTCAAGGGCCGCACCCTTCCAGGGCGCTACCAATCCCCTGGCCTTTCCCATAACATTGTCATGCGTATGGCGCCCCGGGTTTCGGTGATCTTTGTCAACTACCGTTCCCACGATTTGCTCCAGCGAGCGGTGGCTTCTCTTCGGAAAGCCCATCCCCCTGATCTGGTGGAAGTTTGGGTGGTGGATAACGGTTCACCACAACGGAAGCCCTTGAAATTCCCCGCTTCCTGGCAAGTGCATTGGCTCCCTCTCCGCCGCAACGTGGGTTACGGCCAAGCGGTAAACCTGGCAGCCCGTTTCGCCCGAGGAGAATACCTGGTGGCAGCCAACCCTGACCTGGAGTTCCGCAACCACGAAGTGCTCCAAATGGCCGAGTATCTGGACCGGCATCCCGAGGTGGGCGCTGTGGTTCCCCAGTACGTAAACCCCACCCCCCACGGTCTCAGGAAACAGCCCTCAGCCCGCCGCTTTCACCGAATCCCCTACCTGCTTTTCGGTAGAATCTCTCCCCTTTCCCGGCTGTGGCCCCACAACCGTTTTACCCGCGAGTTTATGGCCTTGGATACCCTGAAGGCCACACAACCCGTGGACATTGAAGTAGGGATTGGGGCCTTTCTGATGGTGCGACGACACCTGTTTGAGCGTTTGGGAGGCTTTGATCCCCGCTTCTTCCTGTTCTCCGAGGATTCAGACCTGTGCTACCGCATCTGGCAGGCGGGATTTCGGGTACAGTTGCTCCCCCAAGTGCAACTGCTTCATCACCACGGGGCTGTTCGCCGCCGGGCCCGCGCACGCCCCCGCTATTGGCGAATGAAGGCCGTGCTCCTGTTCCTGCTGAAACACGGACACCTCTCCTGGCCCCTGCGAACCCTGCTCGCCCTGGGATTCGCCTGGAGCCTGGCCCTGTACCTTTTCCTGGAAGCCCTGGAGGTGGTGTTCCAGTGAAATCGCCCCACAAAACCCTGGTGAACGTCGGCGCCCTGTTCCTGGCCGATATGACCGCCGTGTTCACAGCCGTGGTCCTGGGCCAACTCCTCCGAAAGTCCGTGCTGCCCCACCTGTTGCCCATCTCGGCCGAGGTGCTCCCCCTCTCATTGCTCCGACACTACTGGTTCCTGCTGCTCCTCTGGCCCCTGGTGTTCGCCTACGAAGGTCTGTACCGCCGGAAATACCCCACGGAGGAGGAAACCCTTCTGATATTCCGGGGATCTGTGATCGCCACCCTGCTCTCGGCCACCGCCCTGTTCTACGTTCGGGGAATCCTGGTTTCCCGACTCCTAATCCTGGAAGTGTTCGTGCTCACCGTGGTGCTCGTGCCCCTGTTCCGCACAGGGGTGAAACGGCTGCTCATCCGGTGGGGCACCTGGCAGGCCCGGGCCCTGGTGGTGGGTATGGACCGGTTCACGCACCGCTTGGTGCAGCATCTCCAACGGCACCCCGAACTGGGATACCGCGTCATCGGTGTGGTGTCGCCAGCCCCGGACCTGCCCTGCAGCCTCCCAAACCTTCCCTGTGTAGGCTCCTTGCAGGACTTGCCAAAGTTGCTCCAGAGGCAACGGCCTGAGGCCCTCATCGTATCGGGCTCTTTGGCCTCCCGCAGCGAAGTCCTGCAAATCCTGGAATCCCTGGCCCCCCACCTTCAGGAGGTGATCCTGGTTCCTGACCTTCGGGGGCTGAGGATCGCCAACATGGAGGTGGGGCAAATGGGCTCTGTGGCTGTCCTCCAACTACGACAGCCCCTTCTGACCCGCCCGAACCTGCTCATCAAACGGGCCTTTGATCTGGTGGTGGCCAGCCTCACCCTGCTGCTGCTTTTGCCCCTTTTCGTGGCCATCGCCGCGGCCATCAAACTCACCTCCCGGGGGCCGGTGTTCTACGTACAACCCCGGGTGGGCCTGGGTGGAAAGGTGTTTCCGTGCTACAAGTTCCGCACCATGTACCAGGACTCGGAAGAGCGGCTCCAACGGCTCCTGGCCCAAGATCCTGAAGCCCGGCGGCAATGGGAAACCTACCGCAAACTGCCCAACGATCCCCGGGTTACACCGGTGGGGCGATTCCTTCGGCGGTACAGCCTGGACGAACTGCCTCAACTGTGGAACGTGCTCAAAGGCGACATGAGCCTGGTGGGCCCCCGACCCTATCTGGAATCCGAACTGCCCCACCTCTCCCACGACATCCGGGTGATCACCTCGGTGAAGCCAGGGATCACCGGACTTTGGCAGGTATCGGGCCGCAGCAACGTGCCCTTTGAGGAACGGTCGCTGCTGGACGAGTACTACGTGAGGAACTGGTCCCTGTGGCTGGACCTCATGATCCTGGTGAAAACCCTTTGGGTGATTTTGAAGGGCGAGGGGGCTTATTAGGCCCTTAAAATTAGGAATCCAAACTCCAAACAAGGAGAGGCGTGATGATCGTTGGCGTTCCCAAGGAGATCAAAACAGAGGAGTACCGCGTGGCCATCACCCCCTCCGGGGTCCACAGCCTTATAGACCACGGGCACCAGGTGATCATTGAAAAGGGGGCTGGCCTGGGGAGTGGCATCACCGACGACATGTATCGTCAGGAAGGGGCCGAGATCGTGGACACCCACGAGGAGGTGTTCCAGCGGGCCGACATGATCCTCAAGGTGAAGGAACCCCTGCCCGCAGAATACGAGTTGCTGAGGGAGGGGCAGGTGGTGTTCACCTATTTCCACTTTGCGGCTTCCCGTGAACTCACCGAGGCCATGCTCCGCCAGAAGATCGTTGCGGTGGCTTACGAAACCGTGGAGCAGGCCGACGGCTCGCTGCCCCTCCTGATCCCTATGAGCGAAGTGGCGGGCCGGATGGCCCCTCAGGAGGGGGCCAAGTACATTGAACGGCCCCAGGGCGGCTTGGGAATCCTGTTGGGTGGTGTTCCCGGTGTTCCCCCGGCCAAAGTGCTCATCATCGGCGGTGGCACCGTGGGCACCAATGCGGCAAAGATCGCCTTGGGCATGGGCGCCGACGTGACCATCATGGACATCAACCCCGCCCGTCTGCGGTACCTGTCCGAGATCTTCCCATCCATCAAGACCATGATGTCTACCCCCTACAACGTACGGGAATGTGTGAAACAGGCCGACATGGTGATCCTGGCGGTGCTGATCCATGGAGCCCGGGCACCGAAACTCATCACCCGCGAGATGCTGAAGGAGATGAAGGAAGGCGCCATTATTGTGGACGTGGCCATTGACCAGGGCGGCAGCGCTGAAACCTCTCGGCCCACCACCCATCGGGAACCGGTGTACACCGTGGATGGCGTGGTGCACTACTGCGTGGCCAACATGCCTGGCGCCGTACCCCGCACCTCTACCTTTGCCCTCACCAATGTGACCCTGCCCTATGCGTTGGAACTGGCCGATAAGGGATGGGAACGTGCCGTACGGGAAAACCCGGAACTGGCCAAGGGCGTAAACATGGCCTACGGCTACCTTACCTATCAGGCTGTAGCCGAGGCCTTTGACTTGGAGTACACTCCCTTAGAGCAAGTGCTTCAGGGGTAACGGCGAGTTCCGCCGTTTCACCTACCCAGGGCCTCCGAAATCACCGTCGTAGGGGAAAAGCCTCCACCTCCGGTGGATCTTTCTCCCTACGACGAAACCAGGCGGTGGAGCAGGCGGCCCTGGAGGTTCCGGATCTCAATCTCCAAGGGGATGCCTCCTGGCAGGCTGTGGGTGGCGCAGGCGTGGCACGGGTCGTAGGCCCGGAACGCCATTTCCACCAGGTTCAAGAGCCCCTCGTCCACCTTCCCGTTGTCTAATCGCACCAAATCGCGGGCGGCCTTATCCACACTCAGGGCGATGCGGGCCGCGTTGTTCTGGGTGGCCACGATGAGGTTGGCCTCTTGGATGATCCCCCGCTCATCGGTCTTATAGTGGTGGATGAGGGTACCGCGGGGCGCTTCAATCACACCGAAGCCCTCCTGAGGCGTGGCCTCGGGCAGGTTCCGGATCTCTGGTGAGGTGATCAGCGGGTCGTTGGCCAACTGCTGGATCCTCTCTGCAGCCTGCACCATCTCAATCACCCGGGCCCAGTGGTTCGCCAGGGTCTGATGGGCCGGTTTGCCCCCCAGAACCTCGTAGAACTGCTCGTAGAACTCCTGGGCCTTCGGGGTTTTCATGCCCTCGGCTGCGTTGAGCCGAGCCAGCGGCGCCACCGCATACACACCGGAATCCGGGCCGTCCACAAAGCCCTTCCAACCAACCCTCTTGAGGAACGGGAACTTCACATAGGTCCAGGGTTCTACATGCTCAGCAATGTGGTTCAGGTACTCCCGCACCGGGAACTTGACGAACTCCTTGCCTTGGGGATCCACCACACGGATCTGGCCGTCGTAGAAGTCCACGCGCTGGTTCTCGTCCACAAGGCCCATGTAGTAGGTGCGATGGGTGTAGGTTTCGGACATGATGAGGTCCACGTACTCGCTGTTGCCCAGCACCAGATCCTGGAAAACCTTGTGGGTGAACAGGGCGAAATCCACGGCATCGTCGGCGATTTTCCGGATCTCTTCAGCCTCCTCGCGGGAAAGGCCTCGCGACACTCCTCCAGGCAAGCCACACACCGGGTGAATGGTTTTGCCCCCTAAGAGCTGCTCAATCCAGCGGAGTCGCTTGCGGGTTTCAATCACCCGTTTGCCCACTTCCAGGCCCACCTTTTGGATCACGCCCAGCACGTTGCGTTGGGCCTTTGGGGCCTTGGGCCCGACGATGAAATCGGGCCCACCCAAGATGTACACGTGGAGCGCGTGGTCCTCCAGCATGAACACGTTGTACACGAGTTCCCGAAGTTTGCGGGCAGGCTCTGGAGGTTCCACTTTCCAGAGGTCATCCAAGGCCTTTGCCGAGGCAAAGTGGTGGGCCCAGGGGCAAACGCCGCAGATCCGAGCGGTGATCTGGGGCATTTCCTCAGCAGGACGGCCCCGGGCGAAGATCTCAAACCCCCGCAGCTCCGGCACCACAAAGTAGGCCTTTTCCACCTGGCCGTGATCGTTGACGAAGATCTCTATCTTTCCATGGCCTTCCAAGCGGGTGATGGGATCAATGGTGATCTTCATGACGATTTCCCTCCCATGTTCTTTCGCCGAATCAGCGATGCTGGCAGGGAGTACTTGTAGAAGGTACCCACGGGGTCGGGGATCTTCTCCAGTATCCGGTCCAGATCGTCCTCTTCGGTGTAATCCAGGATTGAGGCCAGTGCTCCCAAGCCCTTCGCCCCGAAGTCCTGGATGTGATCCATGGGACCGAAACACCCTGTACAAGGCATATGGGCGTTGATGCAAAGGGCCCCACACCCCCCTCGGGTCACGGGACCCAAGCAAAGGAGCCCTTGGGCCAGCAAACACTCGTCGGGCTTGGGGACCACCTCGTGGGGGCGTTTCACGTCCTTGATAAGGAGCTTCTCGGGTTTGGTTTCGTTCAGGGGGCACTCGTGGCACAGGGCACGATCGCCTGCCAGCACACTGCCCTTTGGAGGCAGGTTCCCCTGTAGGAGTTTCATCACCGCGTCTTTCACGATGTGGGGTGGTGGGGGACAACCGGGGATGTAGTAGTCCACCTCAATGACCTGGTCCAGGGCCCGGGCGGTGTCCCAGAACTCGGGCAGCTCAAAGGCGTGGCCGTTGGCTTTGAAATCAGGGGTAGGAACTGCGCCAGAGGGATTATGTACCGTGGGACCTTCGTGGTAGTACCATTGGAAAATCTCTTGGCGGTTGGACAGATTGGCGAGGCCGGGGATCCCACCCAGGTGGGCACAACTCCCAAAGGCAAACACAAGCTGGGACTTTTTCCGGAGGAGTTTCACCCATTCCTCGTGTTCCGAGAGACGAACGGTGCCATTGATGAAGGAGGCCACAATGGCGCCATCGGGCAGGGCTTCCACGTCTTTCTTCTTAAAGTCCATGGCCACTGGCCAGAGCACGATGTCCACAGCCTCGGCCACGGTCAGCAGGTCTTCGGCCAGGTCCACCACGGCCTCTTCGCAGCCGCCGCAGGACCCGCACCAGTAAAAGGCCACCTTAGGTTTCTCAGCCATGGTGTCCACCTCCGGCCGTGCCCACGGCCTCTGGGGCCTGGGGAGTTTCCTGGATCCGGAGTGGCCCCAGGCGGCGCAGGGTTTCGGTCATCTCATCAATCACCTGCTTCACCTTTTCGCCCTCGGAGGCGGAGATCCACTCCAAGCGCACGCGTTCCCGCTCAATCCCCAGTTGGTCCAGGAGTTTTTGGAGCAACTTGAACCGCCGCAGGGCTTTGTAGTTTCCCTCCTGGTAATGGCAATCGCCGGGATGGCACCCAGCGATCAGCACTCCATCGGCACCGTGTTTAAAGGCCCAGAACACCATTTGGGGATCAAACCGGCCGGAGCACATCACCCGGACAATGCGCACGTTGGGGGCGTACTTCATCCGGGAGATGCCGGCCAGGTCCGCGGCGGTGTAGGCGCACCAATTGCAGAAGATGCCCACGATCTTGGGCTCATAGGCGCTCATAGCAGCACCCCCATGATTTCAGAGAACACCTCATGGTCGCTGAACAGGTTTTGGCTCAAGGCACCCGAAGGACAGGCGGCCGTGCAGGTGCCGCAGCCCTTGCACAGGGCCTCATTGACCTCTGCCACCTTCTTTTCCTCGTTGAAGGAGATGGCCCCATAGGGGCACAGGCCGATGCAGATGTGGCAGCCGGAGCAGAGTTCTTCGTCCACTTGGGCCACGTTGGGTTCAATGAGCACCGACCCCTTGTCCATCAGGGCCAAGGCATTGGCTGCGGCTGCTTGGGCTTGGGCCACGGTCTCGGGGATGTCCTTGGGCCCCTGGCAGGCACCGGCTACGAACACACCATCCGTGAAGGTTTCCACGGGGGCCAACTTGGGGTGCCGCTCCAGGAACCAACCCTCGTTGGAACAGGAGATGTTGAACAGCCGCCGTACATCCTCAGCATCGGGTTGGGGTTCTAAGCCCACGGCCAGCACCACCATGTCCACAGGGATCCGTCGGACCACCCCGATGTTGGTGTCTTCCACCCGGATGATGAGTTTGCCTTCTTCTTCAGGGTGCAGCGGGGCGTCGGTTACCTCGGCGACACGGCCCCGGATCAAGTGCACCCCTTCCTTGGCCAGGCGGTTGTAGAACTCTTCATAGCCCTTGCCTGGAGTTCGCATGTCAATGTAGAAGTTGTAGACCTCGGCCCCACTTCGTTCGTGGATCAGGTGGGCGAGTTTCAAGGAGTACATACAGCACACCTTGGAACACCAGGGGTTCGTATTCTTGTCCCGGGAACCTACACAGTGGATGATGCCCACGCGTTTGGGTTTCTGGCCGTTCCGCATGACCACCTCGCCTCCAGTGGGGCCAGAGGAGTTCACCAGCCGTTCAATCTCCAGGGAGGTGTACACCTCCGGATACTTGCCATAGCCGTACTTGGGGGTCCGATGCGGGTCAAAGGTCTTGAAGCCTGTGGCCAGGATGATGGTGCCCACCTCCAGTTCCAGGGTTTCGGGTTGCATGTCAAAGTCAATGGCATTGCGATCGCCACAGGCCTCCACACAGGTCTTTTTGCACTTGCCCAGCCGCAGGTACAGACAGGTTTCAGGGTCTATGGTGACCACTGGTGGCACGGCCTGGGGGAAGGGGATGTACACCGGCTTCCGCTTGGAAAGGCCTAAATCAAACTCGTTGGGGAACCGTGGCTCTTTGAACACACAGGCTTCAATGCACTCCAAGCAACCCACACACCGGTCTTCGTGCACGTAGCGGGGTTTTTTTCGCACTTTGACCTTGAAGTTGCCCACGTAGCCGTCCACCTCTTCCACTTCGCTGTAGGTGAGCAGGGTGATGTTGGGGTGATCCTTCACCGCGGTCATCTTGGGGGTGAGGATGCAGGCGGCACAGTCCAGGGTGGGAAAGGTCTTGTCAAACTTGGCCATATGGCCACCGATGGTGGGTTCCCGTTCCACAAGATACACGTGCTTGCCGGCTTCGGCCAGGGTGAGGGCCGCAGTGATTCCAGCGATGCCCCCACCCACCACCAGGGCGCTCTCGCGCACCGGAACGGACTGGGGTTCCAGGGGTTTTTGCCAGGCCACCCGAAGCACGGCGCCGTGCACGATGGCCTTGGCCTTTCGGGTGGCTTCCTCTTCGTCGTCGTGCACCCAGGACACGTCCTCGCGGATGTTCACATGGTGCACCAGGTAAGGGTTCAGGCCACCTTCAGCGGTGGCCTTGCGAAAGGTGTGCTCGTGGAGGAGGGGTGAGCAGGAGGCTACCACGATGCGATTCAACCCATACTCCTGGATATCGCGTTTGATCAGATCTTGGCCCGGGTCGGAGCACATGTACTTGTACTCGCGGGCCACCACCACGCCGGGCAGGTTCTTGGCGTATTCCACCACCTCTGGCACCCGAACCTTACCGGCGATGTTGGTGCCGCAGTCGCATACATACACGCCAATGCGGGGAACTTCGCCGTTGCCCTTCATGACACCGCCTCCTGAAGAATGGCATGTCTGGGCTGGAAGGGAATGAGATGGCGATGCAGCCCGAGCTTCTCCGGGGGCAACCCCAAGGCCAAGCCCAGCAGTTGGGTGAAGTACAGCACGGGGATCCGTTCCTGGATGCCGTTGTTCCCCAGGGCCTCCTGTTGGAAAGCCTCCAGGTTGAACTGGCACAGGGGGCAAGTGGTCACAATCACCTGAGCACCTTGGCGCAGGGCCTCCCGCAGGAGGATATGCACCATTCGCACCCCGGCCTCTCGGATGACCCCGGTGAGGGCACCGCCACAGCACCGGGTGCGATAGGCATAGGGCACCACCTCGGCACCGGTCACCTCAATGAAATCCTCCAGGATGGTGGTGTTCCAGGGGTCTTCCACGATGGGGAAGGGGCGGGCCAACAGGCACCCGTAATAGGGCACCACCCGCAACCCTTTGAGGGGTTTCTGGATGCGTTTCCGAATCTCCTCCAGCCCGGGGGTTTCCTGAAGCACCTGGAGGGGATGCCTCACTGGGATCTCGTTGCCGAGTTGAAGACCCAGTCGCTCCAGAGTTTGTTCAATGCGCTGCCGCATGTCCGGGTACTGCTGCAGGTACCTTTGGGTTTTGGTGAGCACCAGGTAACAGTTGGGGCACGGGGCAACGATGGGATCGCCCCGGCGATGGGCCAGGGCCAGGTTGCGGGCGGCCAGGGCAAAGGCGGTACACTCGTCAATGCTGGAGTACGCTGTGGCACCGCAGCAGTTCCACGCTTCCAGTTCCTGGAAAGGCACGCCGAGAGCCTCAAACACTGCCCGCGTGGACTCGTCGTAACTCTTGCCGGTGCCGAGGAGCGAGCAGCCCGGATAGTAGGCGTAGCCGCTCATGATTTTTCACCTCCAGTTTGTTCCTCCAGGCACTCCAGCAGGGCTTGCACTTCACCGGGATTGGGGATTCGCTCCGTACCGAAGGCGCTGAGTCGTCCAGTGCGCCAAAGTTTGAAGCCCAGGGGTGCCATCTTGAGCATGGTCCCCAGGCCTGCGCGCCGGTACAGCCGCATCATGACCTTGCGCTCGGTGGCACGACCATCCTCCTTGACCGTCTGGAAAAAGGATTCAGCCAGCAACCGAGTGAGAACCTTCCTGGGGCCGTAGCCCTCTTTGATGGCGCGCTGTTTCAAGGCATACATCACATCCGTGACCTTGATGCCCACTGGGCACTCCACGGTGCAGGCGTAACAAGAGGAGCAAAGCCAAATGGTGAGGGAGGAAAGAACCTCGTGTTTGAACCCCTCCCGGGTCATGGCAATGATTCGGCGGGGCGTGAGGTCCATGTAGATGGACACAGGACAGGCCGCGGAGCACGCGCCACACTGGATACACTCAAAGAGGGTTTCGGCCCCAGGAGACTGGGCAATCTCGTAGGCGAACTGGCGGTCCAGTTCCGCCTCGTACTTGATGGTCCTCTGGATCTCCATCGGGCCCTCCTTGGTGTTTGCCGGCTGAGCTGCAAAAATCCTGCCAATAAGACCTTGTAAGGTTTGATTAACTTGCGGATGGTGCAAAGGGCACTTTGCTCGCGTTTCCCCGGTAGGGGGGTCGCCCTTTCCCGTGTGTCGGTGTGGCAAAGTGGAACAGGGGGCAGACCGGCCAGGTGGATCGGTTGGGAATCCTTAAAGCGACAACGGAAAGAGAACGGGCGCTTCAAAGATCGGTGGGGCCGAAAAACCTAAGCCCTGGGGGTAAGCAAGAGGGAGCGTCTGTGGGTAGGCTTTGGCCCCGCCAAGCAATAAAAAATCGGGGAGAGCCGATTTGAACGGCCGACCCCCTGCTCCCAAGGCAGGTGCGCTAACCAGGCTGCGCTACTCCCCGATGTGCCTAAATGATAGCCAAGGGTCCGCGGGGTGTCAACGGGCCTGACCCCCTGGTCCCCGGCCCTGGGGCATCCCTCCAAGGATCCCCTGGTTCCATACCAGATCGGTACGCGACCCCCGCAGCACTCCCTCTGCTTTGCAAACCCGAGGGGAAGTCCGGTTTTCCCTGATGTTCCAGGCGGCTTTCCCGTATAATTCTGCCACAGATTTTGCTGGAAGGAGGAATTTTCCAATGAGAGTGAAAACGGGATACACCAGAAGGAGACGGCACAAAAAGATCCGGAAGATGGCGCGTGGCTATTATGGCCAGAAGTCCAGGACCTTTCGGAAAGCCAACGAGCAACTCTTGAAATCGTTGAGCTTTGCCTATCGCCACCGCAAGCAGAAAAAAGGCGAGTTTCGCCGGCTCTGGATCGTGCGGATCAACGCCGCTGCACGCCAGGCAGGGCTGAACTACAGTACCCTGATGAACGGATTGAAACGTGCTGGGATCTCCATGAACCGAAAGGTGCTGGCCGACCTGGCCGTACGTGATCCCCAGGGCTTCTCGCAACTGGTGGCCAGCGCTAAGGCGGCCCTGGGGCTCTCCTAAGGGAGGGGCCCCGTGGATGCCGATCTCCAGTCCCTAAAGGCCCGAGTTCAGCGCCTGCAAGAGGAAATCCAACAGGCCTTGGCCCAGGTACAGAACCTGGAGGACCTGGAGGCCCTTCGGATCCGGTTCCTGGGCCGAAGAGGCGAGGTTACCGCTCTGCTGAAGCACATCGGCCGGTTGCCACCGGAGCAGCGGCCCCAAGCCGGCGCTGAGATCAACCGTCTTAAGGCCTGGGTTCAACAGGAAATCCAGGCCTCGCGAGAACGCTTAGAAGCCCAAACCAAACGCCGGATTGACCTCACCCTGCCCGGCCGGCCCGTGGCCCCCGGTCGGCTCCATCCCATCACCCGCGTGTTCACCGAGATCCTGGAGATCTTCAAGGGCCTCGGATTCCAGGTGGAAGAGGGGCCCGACGTGGAATGGGACTACTACAACTTTGAAGCCCTCAACATCCCGCCCCACCATCCGGCCCGCGAAATGCAGAGCACCTTCTTCATCACCGACAAAATGCTGCTCCGAACCCACACCTCTCCCATCCAGATCCGCGTGATGGAACGCCAACGCCCTCCCCTGCGCTTCGTGGCTCCCGGCAAGGTGTACCGGGTGGACCCCTTTGACCCCTCCCACGCCCCTGCCTTTCACCAATTGGAAGGGCTTTACGTGGACCGACGCGTGACCTTTGCGGAGCTCAAGGGCACCTTAGAACTCTTCCTGCGCGAGTTCTTTGGCCCCCAAACGGACATCAAGTTCCTGCCCTCCTACTTCCCCTTCACCGAACCCTCGGCAGAGGTGGCCATCCGTTGGAAGGGCGAATGGCTGGAAGTGCTGGGATGCGGCATGGTGCACCCCAATGTGTTCCGGGCCGTGAACCTGGATCCAGAAGAGTGGAAGGGTTATGCCTTCGGCTTGGGCGTGGAACGGCTCGCCATGGTCCGCTACGGAATCCCGGATATCCGTTGGTTTTCGGAAAACGACCTGCGGTTCCTGAGGGGGTATGAACCATGAAGGTGCTCTACTCTTGGCTTCGGGAGTTTCTGGATACCGAACTCACCGCCGAGGATCTGCTGCCCGTGTTTGAACAGGTGGGCATTGAAGTGGAAGACTTCCAGGATCTGGCAGCCCCCTACCGGGGGTCCGTGGTGGTGGGCGAGATCGTGGGGTTAGAGCCCCACCCCCGTGCCGATCGCCTGCTGGTCGCACGGGTTGCCACGGGCCAAGAAACTCTCCAGCTGGTTAGTGGGGCGCCAAATCTGCGCACGGGCATGAAGGTGGTGGTGGCCCTGCCGGGCGCCTCCCTCCCTGGAGGCCGGGTGGAGGTGCGCACCTTCCGGGGGGTAGAAAGCCAAGGGATGTTGCTCTCCGAAGCCGAACTCGGCCTGGAGGAAGAATCCTTCGGCATCATTGAACTGCCTCCAGAGGCTCGCCCTGGCGACGAGCCCTTCCCCTTCCTGGACCTCAACGATTGGCTCTATGACCTCTACATCATGCCCAATCGCGGCGACTTGATGGGCGTTTTGGGAATCGCTCGGGAACTCGCCGCCAAACTGCAGGTGCCCCTGCGAATCCCCGAGCCCCGGATCTCTGAAGAACCCTGGTCCTATGAGGTAGAGATCCAAGATCCTGAGGGGTGTCCACGGTACACGGCCCGCATCCTTCGCGGTGTCAAGGTGTGGCCCTCTCCTCCTTGGCTGCGACGTCGGCTACACTTGGTGGGCCTTCGGTCCATCAACAACATCGTGGATGTAACCAATTACGTGCTTTTGGAACTGGGGCATCCCCTACACGCCTTTGACTTGGCTAAGCTCCAGGGCGGCATTCGGGTTCGCCGTGCCCAACCGGGCGAACGCATCGTGACCCTGGATGGCGTGGAACGCACCCTGACCCAAGAGGTCCTCGTGATCGCAGACCGCGAGCGACCCGTGGCCCTGGCCGGCGTAATGGGGGCCGAGGATACAGGCGTTACCGAAGAAACCACCGACCTCCTGCTGGAGAGCGCCCTGTTTGACCCCGTGGTTACCTACTACAGTGCCCGGGCTGTGGGCCTGGACACGGAATCCTCCCGCCGTTTCATCCGCGGGGTGGATCCTGAGATCCCTCCGTTCTCCTCCCTGCGGGCCACCCAGTTGATCCTGGAAACCGCCGGTGGCACCGCAGGACGCTTGGTGGACGCCTATCCCCGCCCTCTCCGCCGAAGGGCGGTGGAAACCTCAGGGGCCCGCATCGCTGAGATCCTGGGCATCCAGGTCTCTGACGAGGATCTCCGCCACACCCTGCCCCGCCTGGGCTACCGGGTAGAGAACGGTGAACGCCAGCCCCTGCGGGTGATCGTGCCCACTTGGCGGCGGGACGTGTTGGAGGAACCGGACCTGGCAGAGGACTACGCTCGGTTGATCGGCTACGAGGCCATCCCTGGCACCGTGGAAACCTCGGGCTCCTTCCTGGGCAAAGGCGAACTGGGCTATCTTTGGCTCAAACGATACCTGGTTGCTCTGGGACTGGTGGAAAGCGAAACCGTAGAGTTCACCTCCCCCCAACTCCTGCGTGCGCTGGAGGCCGAAGGCCGGGCCGTACGCATTGCCAACCCCTTGGGTGCGGAGTACAGCGTGCTCCGAACCACGCTGGTGCCTGGCTTGCTCCAGGTGCTCTCCCTCAATCTCCGCCGTGGGGCCCCTGGCATGATCACCTTTGAGTTGGGCAAAGTGTTCCTCTGGCGGTCCGAAGAGGAGCTCCCCGAGGAGCCCTATCGTTTGGCCGTGGCTTTGGCTGGCCGGGTCCCAGAGCACTGGGCAACGCCCGAACGTGAACTGGATTACTACGATCTCAAGGGCATCCTGGATCGGCTGATGGAAGACTTCGGGCTCACATTCACCCTACGGGAAAGGGAGCGCAACTTCGCGGACCAGTATGCCGAGGTGGTGTTGGACTCAGGGGTTACCATCGGGTACGTGGCCGTGCTCAACCGCAAAACCGCCCGGTTGTTTGACCTCAAGGTGCCCACCTACGTGATGGAGCTCTCCGTGGCCCCCTTCGCCCCTACGCCCCGACCGCCGGAGATTCACCCCTATCCTCCGGTCAAACGGGATCTATCCCTGCTCGTGCCCGAGGGCGTGCGGTACCAGGACATCGTCCAGCTCTTCCGCTCTACTCCTACGCGGTATCTGCGCACCTTCTGGCCCATTGACCTGTACCAGGGTGATCCGTTGCCCCCGGGTACCCGGAGCATCACCCTGCGGTTGGTGTTCCTGAACCCCCAAGGCACCCTGAGTCAGGAGGACGTCCAGGCCGACGTCAACGCTTTGATCCAGGCTGTGGAGGCTCGCCAATGGAAAATCCGGGGCCTGTAAACCCCAGGGCTTCTGCCGTTCAGCTCTCCCTTGACCGTCTCCGCAAAAGGATGCATAAATTAACCGAACAGAACCAGAGGCTCCGAGCCCGGGTGCAGGAACTGGAAGCCATGTTGCGCAGTGTGGTGGAGGAAACCAAGGTACTGGAAGAAAAAATCCAGGACTTGATGTTGAAAAACGAGGTGATGAGGGAATGAAGGGTGTGGAGATCAATCCGTCCCAGTTGACCCCTGTGAAATTGGAAGTGGACGGGAAAACCTTGAATCTCCGCACGGATTTTTCACAAGAGGCTTTAAAGTTCATTCAGGAAGAAACCCAGGCGACCATTCAGAAGATGCGGGAGTTTCATCCGGATCTGCCAACAGAACACATTTACCTGTTGGCCGCGCTGAACCTGGCTGGACAAGTTTACGAAAAGCAACAGGAAATCCATCACTTCACCCTTCAGGTGGAGGAAATGCATCGGTTGCTGGGAGATGACGACGAGGAGCCAGGGAACGGAGATGAAGACCATTGACATGTCCCCCTGCGGTACTCGTGCAGTAACGGGGATAAGCCCGAGGCCAGCACCATCCATAGGGGAGCCCAACAGGGCGCCCACGTTGTGGCATGGGCCTGTCGGGCCTATCCCGGCGCGGTACCCGCGGGGGGGCCTTTTATCCCTCCAAGGGCAGGGAGGTGACGCTCTTTGGAAATCTTTGACGGGAAAACGAAACCTTCTTCAACGCTGCTCTCTTCCCGGTTTTACCCGGAAACCTGGGAGGACTTCGTTGGCCAGGAGCACCTGGTGGGGCCCCAGGGGGCCGTCCGAAGGCTTGTAGAAGCCGGACGGTTGCCCTCCATGCTGTTCTATGGTCCTCCAGGGACCGGGAAAACGGCGTTGGCCCGGCTCCTGGCACGGCACGTAGGGGGGCGGTTCTTCTCCCTGAACGCCTCGGTGGCCAAGCCCTCCGACCTGAAACGCATCCTGGCCCAAGCGGTTCAGGTGTTCCAGGCCACCGGCCGCCCAGCGGTGGTGTTCGTGGACGAAATCCACCGCTTTAACCGCCTGCATCAGGAACTTCTCCTGGCCAGCACCGAGGCCGGCCAGGTGGTGTTCATTGGCAGCACGGTGCTCAACCCCTATACCACCCTGTCTAAGGCCCTGCTATCGCGGGTGCTGGTGTTTGAGTTCCACAGCCTGAAGGAATCGCATCTGCAAGAGTTGCTGCTGCGAGCGATCCACCGCTTTTACCCCGGTCGTCGCATGGCTCCCGAGGCATTGCAACGGTTAGCCCGCTGGGCCAACGGCGATGCCCGACGCGCCCTCAACCTGCTGGAGGTGGTCCTTGCCACCGTGCCCGAGGGGAAAGAAGTGGTCCCAGCCGATGTGGATCGGTGGGTATCCCGACGTTTCCTTCGGTTTGATCGGGCCGGCGACGATCACTATGACACCGTGTCGGCCTGGATCAAATCCCTTCGGGGCTCCGACCCCGATGCGGCCATCTACTACACCCTCCGGCTTCTGGAGGCTGGGGAAGACCCCCGGTTTCTCTTTCGCAGACTGTTGATCTTCGCCGCCGAGGACATCGGCCTGGCCGATCCTCGGGCTTTGCTGGTCGCCCAGGCAGGAGCGGCCGCCTTTGAACAGGTGGGTCGGCCCGAGGGCGACCTGATCCTTACCGAAGTGGTGCTTTACCTGGCCACCGCACCGAAATCCAACACCGTGCTCCGTACCCTTCAAGCCGCCCGCAGGGCTGTGCTGGAGGAAGTGTGGGCGGAAATCCCGCAACACCTCCGGGACCGTCACTACGCTGGTGCCGAGAAACTCGGACGCGGTGAGGGGTACATCTATCCCCACGATCATCCGGAGGCAGCCCAACACCAGAGGTACCTGCCCGAAGCCTTGCAGCACCTCCGCTTCTTTGAACCCCGGGCCGTGGGGTACGAGGCTCAACTGAGAACTCCAACCGAGGAGGTGGAAGAATGACCATGGTGATGATTCTGACCCTTGGGTTTCTTTTGGGTTTGGTGATCGGAGGATTGATCGCCTTTTTCAGCGTCAAAATCAAAACCTCAAAGAAACTGGAAGAAGCCCAACAGAACTACGAGCAAATCATCGCTGAGGCCAAACGAGAGGCCCACAAGATCAAGAAAAACGCAGAGCTCCGCACCAAGGAGCATTGGCTGGAGGAACGGCGTAAGTTTGACCGCGAAACCGCCTCGGTCAAACGAGAACTGGAAAAGGAAAAACGCCGCCTCAGCGAAAAGGAAAGCCAACTGGAACGGCGATCGGAAACCCTCCAACGGCGTGCCCGTGAACTGGATCAACGGGAACGCCAGCTCCGAGAGCGGGAGCAGACGTTGGCCGAACGGGAAGAGGAACTCCACCGCCTGATCCAAGAAGAAACCGCTAAACTGGAAACCATCGCCCGGATGACCCAGGAGCAGGCCCGAGAGGAACTGCTCCGCAAGGTGGAACGGGCTGCCAAATTGGAGGCGGCCCAGTTGGCCTACAAGATCAAAGAACAAGCCCGCGAACAGGCCCAACGCGAGGCCCGAGAGATCATCGCCACCGCGATCCAACGATGCGCCGCCAACCACACGGCCGAGAGCACGGTCACCGTGGTGCCCTTGCCCTCCGACGACATGAAGGGCCGCATCATCGGCCGGGAGGGCCGCAACATCCGGGCCTTTGAACAGCTCACCGGTGTGGAGGTGATCATTGACGATTCGCCCGAAGCGGTGACCCTTTCGTCCTTCAACCCTCGCCGCCGCGAGATCGCCCGCCTGGCCCTGGAACGCCTGATCCAAGACGGCCGCATCCACCCTGCCCGCATTGAGGAGGTGGTGAAAAAGGTGGAAGAAGAGTTTGACGAATACGTGCGACAACTGGGCGAGGAAACCGTACTGGAGCTCGGCCTCACCGGCATCCACCCCGAACTGTTGAAACTCATCGGCGAGATGAAGTTCCGCACCTCCTACGGTCAAAACCTGCTGCAACACTCCAAAGAGGTGGCTCACCTGGCTGCTCTGATGGCCGCAGAGCTGGGGCTGAACGTGGAGTACGCCAAGCGCGCCGGCTTGCTCCACGACATCGGCAAAGTGGCCGGGGAAGAGTACGAGGGACCCCACGCCCTGGTGGGAGCCAAGATTGCGAAACGCTATGGCGAGAACGACTTGGTGGCCAACGCCATCGCTGCCCACCACGAGGAAGAGGAACCCCGCTCAGCCATCGCCTTCGTGGTGGCAGCGGCAGATGCCATCTCCGGCTCCCGCCCCGGCGCCCGCCGCGAATCGCTGGAGGCCTACATCAAGCGCATCTCCAAACTGGAAGACATCGCCCGCTCGTACAACGGCGTGGCCAAGGCCTACGCCATCCAAGCCGGCCGCGAGATCCGCATCCTGGTCAGCTCTACCCGCGTGTCCGACGAGGACGCCCACCAACTGGCCGAAGATATCGCCCGCAGGATTGAAGACGAACTGGAATACCCGGGTCAAATCAAGATCACGGTGATCCGGGAAACCCGCGTCGTGGAGTATGCCCGGTGACCTCTATTCGGATCCTGTTTATCGCCGACATCGTGGGCAAACCCGGCCGCCGGGCCGTGCGGGAACTCCTGCCTGGCCTCCGTAGCGAGCTCGGGGTGGACTTCGTGATCGCCAATGGCGAGAACGCCGCCGGCGGCGCCGGCCTCACCGAAGACATCGTGAAGGAACTCCTGAACTACGGCATCCACGTGATCACCTCGGGCAACCACATCTGGGACAAGAAAGAGGCCCTCCAGTTCATTGACCGGTACCCTATGGTGCTCCGCCCCCTTAACTTCCACGCCTCCAACCCCGGACGGGGCTGGGGCGTATTCACCACCGAGGGCGGGCATACCGTTGCGGTGATCAACGCCATCGGCCGCCTGTTCACCGGCCTGTACGATTCCCCTTACGACGCCGTAGACCGTGTGTTGGAACAACTCTCCAACGTACCCCTCCGCATCCTGGACTTCCACGCTGAAACCACCGCCGAGAAGCAGGTGGCCGGCCATTACTTTGATGGACGCGTCACCGCGGTGATCGGCACCCATACCCATGTGCAAACCTCGGATAACTGGATCCTGCCCGGCGGCACCGCCTACATCACCGACGCAGGCATGACCGGTGGCCTGGACTCGGTGATCGGGGTCAAAAAGGAACAAGCCATCCAACGAATGGTGCAGGGGCTGCCCATCCGCTACGAACCCTCTAACCGAAGAATCGGGCTGGAAGGCGTGTTCCTCGTGGCCGATGTGGAGACCGGTAAGGCCCTGGAGATCCAACGGATTCGTCGGTTGCTCCCTTGACCGTGCCCCCCGCGCTTTTCCCACCCTACGGAGCCGCGCGGGCAGTCCGGTGCGGCTCTTCTTGAGGCACCGCTAAAGGGCCATGAAACAGAACCCTCTGGATATGCCCGTGCAGTTCCTCAAAGGGGTGGGACCCCAACGGGCCCGACTGCTCCGACGCCTGGGGATCCTCACGGTTCGGGATCTCTTGTACTTCCCCCCCCGCCGGTACCTGGACCGCCGCCAAATCCTGCCCCTTCGCCGACTCCGACCCGGACAGGAGGCCACGGTGCAGGGCCGCATCGTGAACCTCGTACGGCGACGTCTCCGGAACCGGGAAATCCTGGTGCTGGTCATCACCGATGGGACCGACCTCATGGAAATCGTGTTTTTCCAAAGCCCCTGGCTCCGCGGGGTCTTCAAACTGGGGCAGGAGATCATCGCCAGCGGAAAGGTGTACCGACGCCGTTCCCTACCCGTGATGTATCACCCCGAGTGGGAAGTACGGGAGAGGACCTCCGGCCCCCTAAGGACCGCGGGACGCATCATTCCCCTGTATCCGGCCACGGAAGGTTTGAAGCCCTCGGGCTTGGAACGGTTGATTCGCACCGCCTACGAATTGGCCGAACCTTATCTCACCGACCTGATCCCAGAGCCCCTTCGCCGGAAGCGCGCCCTGCTGACCCGTCGCCAAGCCTTGAAATGGTTGCACTTCCCCGAAACCCTGCAGCAGGCCGAGCGTGCGCGCCGAACCCTGAGTTACGAGGAGTTCTTTGTGTCCCAGGCACGACTACGATATCTGCGGCTTCGGCACCAGAACGAGGGCATCCCCTTGCAACCGGGGCCTTTATCCCAGCAGTTCTTGGAGGTGTTGCCCTTTCGCCTTACCCAGGCCCAGGAACGGGTACTCCAAGAGATCCGGGCCGACGTGGCCCGAGCACACCCCATGCACCGCCTGCTCCAGGGCGATGTGGGCTCCGGAAAAACCGTGGTAGCCATCTACAGCATGCTGCTTGCCGTGGATTCTGGGTACCAGGCCGCCCTTATGGCCCCTACCGAAATCCTGGCAGAACAGCACTACCTGGTGCTTTGGGAGTATCTCCAACCCCTGGGCCTGGAGCCTTTGTTGCTCATTGGGCGACAACCTGCCCGAGAGCGCTGGCATACCCTCCAGAAACTGGAGCGCGGCACGGGCAGAATCGTGGTGGGCACCCATGCCTTGATTCAGGATACCGTAACCTTCCATAACCTCGCCCTGGCTGTGGTGGATGAACAGCACCGATTCGGCGTGGCCCAACGCATGGAACTCGTGAAAAAGGGCCTCCGGATCCCCCATCTCCTGGTCATGACCGCCACGCCTATTCCCCGCACCCTGGCGATCACAGCGTACGGTCACATGGACGTTTCCTATCTGGACGAGAAACCCCCAGGCCGAAAGGAGGTGTACACGGAATGGCGGCGCGAACGGGAGCGTGAGGCCGTGTACCAACGCCTCTTTCAAGAGGTCCAACAGGGGCAGCAGGCCTATGTGATCGCTCCGCTGATTGAACCCTCTTCCGAACTGCCCGCACGGGCGGCCACCGAGCTCTTTGAGGAACTCCAACGAAAGGCACCGGCCGGTGTGCGCCTGGGATTGATCCACGGCCGAATGAGCCGAGACGAACGCAGAACCCTTATGCAACTCTTCCGGCAACGGGAGTTTGACATTCTGGTGGCCACCACGGTGATTGAGGTGGGGATTGACGTTCCCACGGCCAACTGGATGGTGATTGAGGATGCCCATCGCTTCGGATTGGCCCAACTGCATCAACTGCGGGGCCGCATTGGCCGCGGTGGCGAACAGGCCTTCTGCATCCTGTTGTCTCCCGATCGGGTCACCGATGAAGCCGCAGCACGCCTGCGCATCATGACCCAAACCACGGACGGCTTCCGGATCGCAGAGTTGGACCTTCGGCTCCGGGGACCAGGCGAACTCTTGGGCACACGCCAACACGGCCCCGCCGAGTTTCGGATCGGCGATCTCCTGCGCGATGCCGCCCTGATCCAAAAGGTGCAGCGCGATGTGCAGGACCTCTTCTCTGAAGACCCCTACCTGACCCGGCCGGAACACCGTCCCCTGCTGGAACACCTCCTGCGGGGACAGGAGGACGAGGAGACTCCCTATTACGTGGGGTAACCTTGACACCCCCTTAGGGGCATTGGAAAATCAGCGGACCATGCATTGGAAACCTCGTCGTACCACGCCCACCGTGTGGGTAGGGAGGGTGCCCATAGGCAGCCCACACCCCATCGTGGTGCAATCCATGACCAACACCAACACCGCCGATGCCCAAGCCACAGCCCAACAGGCCATAGAACTTTACCGTGCGGGCAGCGAAATCGTGCGCATCACCGTGAACACCCGCGAGGCCGCCCGTGCGGTTCCCGAGATCGTGCACCGGATCCAGGACGCCGGCTACGACATCCCCCTGGTGGGCGACTTCCATTTCAACGGGCACAAGCTCCTGCGGGAGTTTCCGAAAGCCGCGGAGCTCTTGGCCAAATACCGCATCAACCCGGGCACCGTGGGCCGAGGCCGACACCAAAATGAAAACTTCCGGGTGATGGTGGAGATCGCCCGCGATCTGGGCAAGCCCGTACGCATCGGCACCAATTGGGGGTCTCTGGACCCCTATTTGCTCACGGAGATGATGAACCGGAATGCCCGGCGCAAACACCCCAAGAGCGCCGAGGAAGTGATGGTGGAGGCGTTAGTGGAGTCGGCGGTCCGCTCGGCCGAGCAGGCCGAGGAGTTGGGGTTGCCCCACGACCGCATCGTGCTTTCGGCCAAGGTGTCCCGGGTTCCCCTGCTGGTCCAGGCCTACGAGATGCTGGCCCGCCGCACCGACTACCCGCTGCACCTGGGCCTCACCGAGGCGGGCATGGGTACCAAAGGCGTCGTGGCCTCGGCCTTGGGGATCGGCCTACTCCTGGCCCAAGGCATCGGAGACACCATTCGGGTTTCCCTCACCCCCCGACCCGGTGAACCCCGCACCCGGGAAGTGGAAGTGGCCCAGGAGATCCTTCAGGCCTTGGAAATACGGCAGTTCTTCCCCCAGGTCACCAGTTGTCCGGGCTGTGGCCGCACTCAGTCCACCTTCTTCCAGGAGCTCGCCCAAGAGGTGGACCGGTTCCTGAAGGAACACCTGCCTGAGTGGCGCCGCCAGTATCCGGGTGTGGAAACCCTCAAGGTGGCGGTGATGGGATGCGTGGTCAACGGGCCGGGAGAGTCCAAACACGCGGACATCGGCATCTCATTGCCCGGCACAGGCGAGGCTCCCCGGGCTCCGGTGTACATTGAGGGAAAACTCTACACCACCCTGGAGGGCGACCACATCGCCGAAGACTTCAAACGCATTTTGGTGGAGTACATTCGCCGGCGATTTGGTGGGGAACCCTCCGATCAATCCGGCTGAAAGCGCAAAGGAGTTTGTTCGTCTTTGGTCCCGCCCGTCCTGCACAGGCGCACAAAGGCCCACCCTGCTTGATGCAACAGTTGTTCCAGTTCAAACCAGGGGCCACGAAAGAGGTGACTGGGACACCGGCAATCGGAGCTGCCAAACCCCTCCAGGGCCACGGGAAACCGACCCGCCAGATGCTGAGCAATCTGACATTCCAGCCGCCCACGGGAAGGCACCAGGTAAATGCGCTGTGGAGGTACCTGCTGAAGGATCTGGTCAATATGCCACCGCGGTGTTCCACGACCCTCTGCCATTCGGAGGTGTCGGTTCACCCGTTCAAAACCTCCCATGGCCGATCCCACGTACAGCAGAGGGCTTGTCAGCCAGGCCTCTTGGGGACGGCTCACGAAGATCTCGCCTGGAAACTCAAAGTACAGCACATATGCGCCTGTCCGGGTCAGCATGGCGTATAGCATAGGGCGAACGGAGTAAAATTGGTACCATGGCCCGCAAGAAACGTCGGAAAAGGTCCCAACCCTCAAAACCCAAGCCCCAGCGGGAACCCGCTCCTGTTGGAGCGCCGACCTCCGCCTCCACCCCGGGGCTCCGGCGAAAACGGGTGGTGATCATGGACCTGCCCTATGGCCGGATCCGGCAATGGGAGCTAAGCCTCCGCACTTGGCGCTGGCTTACGGGAGGGGCTTTGGTCCTGGCCGTTGTGGCCCTTTTGGGGCTGGCCCTGGGCATCCTCGGACTGTGGCACTGGAACACTACGCGGGCCCTTCAAAAGGAAAACCAGGAGCTCCGACGGGAGCTGGAGAAAACCCTGGCCCTGAAAAGCGAGTTGCAACGGGTGGAACACCTGAGGCGACGGATCCTTTACCTGATGGGTGCCCTCACCGATACCACCGTCTCCGCAGTGCTCCAGCGAATGGCCCAGGAAATGGGGGACGAGCAAACCCTGCCCCGGGGTTGGCCTGTTCGGGGATGGATCACCCGGCGGTTTTCGGACCTGCATCCGGGCATAGACATCGCTTGCCCCGTGGGAACCCCGGTGTATGCCACGGCTCCGGGAATCGTGGCCTTCGCTGGCACCGACTCCCTGTACGGCAAACTCGTGGTGCTCCGTCATCCTGGTGGATACGAAACCCTATACGGCCATCTCTCACGCATTTTGGTGGTTCCCGGCTGGCGGGTGCAACGGGGGGATCTCATCGGCTTTTCTGGGAACACCGGCATCTCCACAGGGCCCCACCTGCACTACGCCCTCCGAAGGCAGGGTTCGCCCGTAGACCCCTCGGCCTTTCTGGGAGACACCGCAAAACCATAGGTCCGCCTTGCACCAGGCAAGGCCACCGTCTAAAATAGCCCTGGATGGCCCTTCAGGAGCGACGCGTTTATACCACTTGTGTTTGGTGCGGCACGGGCTGCATGTTCTACTTGCGCGTCCGCGATGGTCGGATCGTGGGCGTGGTTCCCTCCCGAAGCCATCCCATCTCACGGGGACGACTGTGCCTAAAGGGATGGCGCAGTTTTGAATTTGCCCAACACCCCGATCGGCTAAAGTATCCCCTGATCCGCACGGCCTCTGGGTTCCGCCGAGCCACCTGGGAGGAGGCCTTGGACCTGGTGGCCCACCGGCTTTCCGAGATCAAACACACCTACGGACCAGAGGCCATTGCGGTCTTTGGCTCAGCCAAATGCACCAATGAGGACAATTACGTGCTCGTGCGGTTCGCTCGGGCGGTGATCGGCACGGACCACGTGGACCACTGTGCCCGACTGTGCCACGCCTCTACGGTAGCCGGGCTGGCCCGAGCCTTTGGTTCCGGAGCCATGACCAACTCCATTGAGGAGATTGAGGACACGCAACTCCTTCTGATCACGGGGTCCAATACCTCAGAACAGCATCCCGTTATCGCCTCCCACATGGTGCGGGCTCTGCGTAAAGGGGCTCGGCTGATCGTCGTGGATCCTCGGAAGGTGCCCATGGCCCGGCTGGCCCACCTGTACCTGGCCCATCGTCCAGGCACCGACATCGCCTGGATCAACGGCATGATCCACGTGATTGTGTCCGAGGGGTTGCACAACCGACAGTTCATTGAAGCACACACCGAGGGCTTTGAGGAGATGTGGCAGGTGGTCCGCCGGTACACCCCGGAAAGGGTGGAACGGATCACCGGAATTCCCAAGGAAAAACTGATCCAAGCGGCCCGATGGTACGCCACTGCCGAGCGTGCCATGATCTTTTACGCCATGGGCATCACGCAACACGTCACCGGAACCCACAACGTGTTCGCCTTGGCCAACCTGGCCATGGTTACCGGACACATCGGTCGGCCCGGCACGGGCGTGAACCCCCTTCGGGGTCAGAACAACGTGCAAGGGGCCAGCGACCTGGCCGTGGTTCCCCGGAAGTTGCCCGGCTACCAAGATCCCCAGGACCCCCAAGTGCGGGCTCGGTTCCGGGCGGTATGGGGGGTGGAGCCCCCTGCGTGGCCTGGCCTGGCCTCAACCCAGGTTTCGGATGCCATCCTGGAAGGGAAGATCCGAGCCATCTACGTGATGGGCGAGAACCCCGTGCGGAGCCACCCTGATGTCCACCACATTGAGGAGGCCTTCCGGCGCCTGGACTTCCTGGTGGTCCATGACATCTTTCCCACGGAAACCACGGAGTTCGCCCACGTGATCCTGCCAGCAACCGCCTGGCCTGAGAAGAACGGCACTTACACCAACACGGATCGGCGGGTCCAGCGGGTGCGGAAAGCGGTGGATCCGCCGGGTGAAGCCCGGGACGACTGGTGGATCATCCAAGAGGTGGCCCGGAGAATGGGGCACGACTTCGGCTTTGATAACGAAAGCCAGATCTTTGACGAAATGGCTTCCTTAATGCCCATTTACCGGGGCATTTCCTATGAGCGCATTGAACAGCAGGGCCTTCCCTGGCCCTGCCCCAGCCCAGACCATCCAGGGACCCCTTACCTCCACAAAGACGGTCACTTCAATACCCCCAACGGCAAGGGGAAGTTCCACGCCGTGGAACACGTGGACCCACCGGAACTGCCCGATGAGGAATACCCCTTCTACTTGACCACCGGGCGGGTAGGGGTTCATTGGCATACCCGCACCATGACCCGCCGGATCCACTACCTGGAGCGGGAAGTACCTGAGGCCTTTGTGGAGGTCAGCCCAGAGGACGCCCATCGGTTGAAGATCCGCACCGGCGACCGCGTGCGGATCACCTCCCGCCGAGGCAGCGTGGAGGCCAAGGCCCTGGTCACCGACACCGTGCCCCCGGGGGTGCTGTTTTCCACCTTCCACTTCGGCGACAACCCCATCAACCTGTTGACCATCAACGCATTGGATCCTATTGCCCTGATCCCGGAGCTCAAGGTTTCCGCGGTAAAACTGGAGAAGGTGCCGTGATCCATCGCTTGACCTGGCCTGACGTTCAAAAGCTCCTGCACACCTTGCAGGAGCAAGGGTACCAGGTGCTGGCACCCCACAAGAACCGCTGGGGAGACTGGTTCCCAGAGGAGGGGATTCCAGAGGCCTGGCCCCAGGACTTTGACAACTACCTGTTTCCCTTTCTGCGTGACCTGGTGCTACCCTCGCCGGAACCGGTGTTTGAGGTCCAGTCCGAAGAGGTGTGCGAGGCCCAAACCCTGGAGTTTGGGCGGATCGCCTTCTTCGGGGCCCGTCCTTGCGACGCCACAGCCCTGGCCTACACCGATGCCTTCTATCTCCACCGCACCGTGCGCGATCTTCACTACGCCCGGCGACGGGAACAACTGGTGGTGATCACTGTGGCCTGCACCCATCCCTGTGAACACTCCTTTTGTCGCACCATGGAGGCAGGGCCCTGGGCCCGAAGAGGCTTTGACGTACAACTCTACCCCCCTGACACCGGCGACCAGTGGCTGGCCGAAGCCGGCTCCCCGTTGGGCGAGCACCTCCTGGCCCCCTATCCCCAGGCCTCCGAGGCCGATCTGCACGTATGGCAACAGGCCGTGGAACCGCGCTTTGAGCAACTGGATCGGGAAAACCTCCGTTATCCCCTGGATCCCGACACCCGCAAGTATCTGGCAGACCGCTGTTTTGCCTGCGGAGGGTGCATCTGGCTGTGCCCTACCTGCACGTGCTACAACGAACGAACCTTACCAGGGACCCAAACGGTGGTGCGGGAACAGGACGCCTGCCTTCTCGCAGGGTACCACCGGATGGCCAAAGGGGCGTCCTTGCGGCCCACCATGGAGGAGATGATGGCCTTTCGCTACGAGTGCAAACTGGGGATCGGTGCTTGTACCGGGTGTGGCCGATGCTCTGTGACATGTATTGGACACGCAGCCATGGAGGCGTACCTTGAAAGGGTTCGTTAATGTCCCCCAAGCATCTAAGATCCTGAAAAACCTGGACGAGGCACCGGACATCAAAACCTTTACCCTGAGCTTTGAGGGGTGGCGGGAGGTCCAACCCGGCCAGTTCATGGAACTTTACGTAAAGGGCTACTGGGAGATCCCCATCTCTGTGGCGGCCGTCTCAGAGGGCGCAGTGCATCTGACCATCGCCCGGGTGGGACGGGTGACCTCGGCCCTGTTCCGCCATCGTGAGGGGGAATGTGTTGGTCTGCGTGGCCCCTACGGCCGCCCCTGGCCCATGGACCTCCTGCAAGGACACCGTGTCCTTCTGGTGATCGGAGGCCTGGGCTTGGCCCCGGTGCGAATGGTCATTGAAGAGCTTGCAGGCCCTCAAATCACCCTGGTGTACGGTGCCCGCAGCCCGGACCTGCTGTTGTACCGGTACCGGTACCCGGAATGGCAACAACGGGGAATGACCCTGTTGCTCACCGTGGATCGGGGGGATGCATCCTGGCAGGGCCCTGTGGGAGTAGTGACCACCCTGCTGAACGCCTCCCTGGTGCAACGCCACGATTACGCACTGGTGGCTGGTCCTCCCATCATGATGAAGTTCGCTACCCAACAGCTGGAAGAACTGGGGATGGCCCGTGAACGGGTGTTCGTGACCTTGGAAAACCACATGAAGTGCGGCGTGGGCTTGTGCGGCCATTGCCGAATCGGCGACAAGTACGTGTGCGTGGATGGCCCGGTGTTCCGCCTGGACGAAGTGCGGAACCTGGAAACATGGGCCGCTGGGGAGGTACTGTGATGAAACGATGGTGGAGCCAACCCGGTTCCTGGGACTTCCTGCTCTGGGGAAGCCTGTGGGGGCTTTCCGAGGTGTTCGTGTGGGAACTGCTGCGGCGCTGGCACGTGTCCTTTAAATCCCCCATCATGGCCATCCTGGCCCTGCTTTTCCTGGCCTCAGCCGCTGGAATGCGGCCCGGTTGGGGGCTGCTTACCGCCATCGTGGCCTTGTCCCTCAAGGCCGCAGCCGGGATCACCTTCCCCTGCGCCATGTGGGCAGTGTTCTCTTTGGGGATCGCTTGGGAATTGCTGCGTCTCGCGGCCTCCCGCATTCCCAAAGCCAGCCTGCAGGTGGTACTCCTGAGCCTCTCAGGCCCCTTGGGCATGCTGCTCTTCATCCTGTACGTGAATCCAGCGGAAACCGCCCGGTACGTGGGCATCGGCGGTACGCTGGCCTTTGCCCTGGGGATCCCCGCTGTGGCGCTGGGCCTTTTCTTACGGCAACGCTGGCATCTGCAGGCGTTGGTTCCCGGGCTGGCCTATCTGGCGAGTTTGCTCCTCGCGGTCCTGTTTGGGTAGCCTGTCTTCAGCGGTGCCCTTCCCTCCACAGAAGCCAAAGGAAGTAGGGGGCCCCCACCAATCCCGTAACGATCCCCACCGGGAGTTCCACAGGATAGAGGGCCAACCGAGCGACGGCATCCGCGGCCACCAGGACAGCGGCACCCCCCAAAAGCGAAAGGGGCAACAGACGGCGGTGGGCAGGCCCTACCCAGAACCGCAGCAGATGGGGTACCACAAGGCCTACAAAACCAATGGGACCGGTGAGGGCCAGGCTCCCCCCAACCAGCAGGGAAACCACCAGGAAGAACCGGGTGGTGTACACCGGAACCGCCACCCCCAGGGCATGGGCCACCTCCTCGCCTTGGCTTAAGAGATCCAGAACCGAAGCCCAACGGTACAACAGCACACCGAGGGTTAGGGTAAGAAACCCTGCGAACACGGGGGGCTCCAAACCTACGATTCCCAAGTTTCCCATGAGCCACCGCACCGTTTCAAAGGTGCGGGTGTAATCGGCCAGATACTGGAGGAGCATCACCAAGGCGGCGAACAGGAAGTTCAAGACCACCCCAGCCAGGAGCAGCACGGTGGTGTTCACCTGTCCCTGAACCCAGGCGATCCGGTAGCTCAGGGCCAAGGCGGTGAGGGCTCCGAGGGTAGCCAGCAGGGTATAGCCGGGCAGGCCCACCCAGGAGGGTCCCCATCCCAGCACCAGGGCCACGGTGCCCCCGAAGGCGGCCCCTCCTGCCACCCCCAGGGTGAGGGGCGATGCCAGGGGATTTCGGAACAGGGCTTGCAGCACGGCTCCTGCCAGGCCCAAGGCTCCACCCACGGCCAGAGCCATAGCCACTCGGGGCAGCCGGAGCAGCCAGAACACACGGCTTGAGGCCGCTTCCAGGGGGGGCCAAAGCAGAGTTGCCGAGGCCCCCATTAGCAATAGCACTGCCAAAAGCACGGTTGTTCCAGCGATTCGCCGGCTCATGACACCTCCTGGAGGGGCAATAAGGCACAGAAGCCTTGGTTTTGCACCACCTGCAATGGGGTACCAAAGAGATCGCGGAAGTGTTGGGGGCTAACCTCGTGGAATCCACGGGCTTGCCATAGGATCTGGCCCTCCTTCAAGGCCAGGATTCGGTGAAAGAGATGGCACGGCAGCACGGGGTCATGGGTAACCACCATGCCCCCTTTGCCTTGGTCCTTGAGGGTCCTCAGGGTTTCCCACAGGAGCAACTTGTGGGGGGGATCCAGATGGGTGGTGGGCTCGTCCAGCAAAAAGAAACGCGGTTGCTGGGCCAGGAGTCGGGCGAAGTATACCATCTGGCGTTCTCCGCCGGAAAGGGTGGGCAAAGCGCGAGAGGCCAGGGAGGCCAGGTGCAGGGTTTCCAGGGCCTGGTGGACCTCGGCCAGCCCCGTGGGTGCGCCACGGTGCCACCCCCCTTGGGCCACCACCTCGGCCACAGTGAAGGCAAAGGGCATGGCCTGGTGCTGGGGAAGGTATCCTGTCATGGCGGCCCGTTGTCGGGCAGGCCATCGGTGCACGGGCCGGTGGGCCAGCCACACCTCTCCGTGGGTGGGCACCAACCAGCCCACCGCCACCCGCAGGAGGGTGGTCTTCCCGGCTCCGTTCGGGCCCAGCACGAGAATCCACTCGTGGGAGGGCACTTCCAGGTCTATGCCCTGCAGAACCCCGGGTTTCCCGGGATAGCCGGCGACCACCTGACGAAAACGCAAAAGGGGCTCCATGGCCTTGGGTTCAATTCTACGGGACCCGGAGATCCCAAGGGATCTTGGGCCTGTTTTCGTTGACACGACAGGGAAAATCCCGTAAATTCCAGGGCATGGAACAGGTAAGCCCCACCCGGATGAACCTCCTGCTGAAGCGGCGGCAAATCAAGATCGCGCAGCAGGGGGCAGCATTGCTGAAGAACAAGCGGGATGCCTTGCTCAACGAGTTCATGGGTTTGATCAAACCCCTGTTGGAGGATCGCCGCAAGTTGGATCGGCGGCTCCGCCACGCCCTGGTGTCCTTGGCAAAAACCATGGGGGTGGATGGGCCGGAAACCCTGGAGTCCGTGGCCTTGGCGTCGCCCCCGGCACCCCCTCTTCGTGTGGAGGAAAAGCGGGTGTGGGGGGTCAAACTCCTGGAC
Source organism: uncultured bacterium (assembly GCA_964406105.1). Classification (GTDB taxonomy): domain Bacteria; phylum Hydrothermota; class Hydrothermia; order WGAB01; family WGAB01; genus WGAB01. The sequence goes on from CAYOQK010000011.1 coordinate 76,391, forward strand.
TTGGAAGCCCCGGAGATGGTGCGGTCTCCGCTCCAGCGGGGATACTCGCCGGTTTCGGTCTCAGCCCGGGTGGACATGACGGCCGAGGCCTTTGAAGAGGTGATTGACCTGATCATCCAGGCGGCTCCAAAGGAGATCCGCCTCAAGCGCCTGGGTGAGGAGATCAAGAAAACCACGCGCCGGTTGAACGCGCTGGAGCAAAAGCGGATCCCCGAACTCAAGGCTCAAGTGGCCTTCATCCGCCAGGTGCTGGAAGACCGGGAACGAGAGGATAAGTTCCGCATGAAGAAACTCAAAGCAAAGGGAGGCGAAAACCATGGCGCATAAAAAGGGCATGGGGAGTACCCGGAACGGCCGGGATTCCATTTCCAAGCGTTTGGGCATTAAGCGGCACGATGGCCAGTTCGTCCGGGCCGGTGCGGTTCTCGTCCGCCAACGGGGAACCAAGTTTCACCCCGGGTACAACGTGGGCCGGGGTGGAGACGACACCCTGTTTGCCCTGGTGGATGGGACCGTGCGGTTTGATCGCCGACGCGGCCGGGTGTTTGTGTCGGTGATGCCTGTCTCATCTTGATCCTTCGCGGCTCCCTGACACTTTTCCTGGGTTTCACCCTCCTGGCGGGGTGCTGGAATCCCTTTCATCCGCCCCTTCAGGAGGGTGAGCTCTATGGTGTGCCTGCCACCCCCGAACAGGTGATTGAAAACCTCCAACGGGCCTACATGAGCCGGGATCTGGAGGGCTACTTGGCCTGTCTGGACCCTGATTCCTTCCGGTTTGTGTTTGACGCCCGCGAGGACAGCATCCGGGAGATCCTCCGCGAGTACTGGGGATTGGACAGCCTGGTGTGGGGATACCTTGAGGAGCGGCTCTCTGCACAGGAGTTGTTCGCCTCAGTGGATCAAATCTCCTTGACCTTGATCAAGCGGGGGCACACCACGGATTCCACGGGCACCCGGGTGTTGCTCCTTTACGACTACGTGCTTACCCTGGATCCCCCTCTGCCCGAGGCGGAGGTGGCCGAGGGCCGTGCCCTGTTTGTGCTGGTTCAGGATCCACAAACCCATTACTGGCGGATCCGCCAGTGGCAAGACTACGCCCTGGTCCCCGGCGGGGCATCTCCACTCCTCAAGAAATAGAGGCTGAGAAGGGGAGAAAAACCGGCAAAATCCTTGACTTTTCGGCGATTTTCCCGTATTCTAACCGCTGAAATGAGGATCCTCCATCTCCACCTGATAAACTTCAGGAACTTTGCCGAAAGGAGTTTCTCTTTTTCAAAAACTCTGCAAGTAATCACAGGCCCCAACGGTTCGGGCAAAACGAACCTATTGGAAGCCGTGGCATACCTTTCACTTGCCAAATCCTTTCGGCGTGCACCGGAGGAGGCCCTGGTGCGCTGGGGAACCTCCCACTTCCTCGTGGAGGGTGAGGTGGAGGACATCCACGGGGTACGATACCGGCTGAAGGTTCGGTATTCCCAAGGCCGCAAGGAGGCCTTCGTGGACGGCAAACGGGTGCGCACGCTGCGCACCCTGTACACCAGGTTCCCTGTGGTTTACGCCGATCCACTGGAGAACGGGGTGATCCGCGGGGATACCGAGGCGCAACGGAACTTTTTTGACGACCTCTTAAGCCTCTTGGATGCAGGGTACGCCCGTGAGCTCTCTGCCTATCGTCGTGCCCTACGCCAAAAAAACGCTGCCCTCAAGATACCGGAAGCCCCGGTGGCCCAGTGGAACCGGCAAATGGAACGCCATGGCCGCTACCTGGTGCACCGCCGCCGCGAATGGGTCCAACGCCTCAACCACATGCTCCAAAACGGAAAACGCCACCTGTTGCCCGTGGAGGCGGTCCGGGTGGATTACGAGCCCTCCGTGGACCTGCAGGAGGGCCTTTTGGACACCTTTGAGGCCGAAGAGCGGGACCGCGGCGTCGCCCTCTACGGCCCCCATCGCGACCGGTTCCACCTGCTGTATCGGGCGTACCCCTTGGAGGAAACGGCTTCCCACGGCGAACGGTGGCTCATTTACTACACCCTGCTCCTCTCCTTCCGTGAGATGCTGGCCCGATTGCTGAACCGCTGGCCTGTGCTGCTTTTAGACGAGCCCTTTCACGTGCTGGATCCCCACTTCGCCCGGCGACTGGCCGCTGGGCTGGAGGGGCAGGTGATTGCTACGGCCGTGGCTTCGCCCGGCCTGGGGGAGGAACTCAGCCTATGGAAAAACTCGGGAACGGCTTGAACCGAATCCTGGCCAACCTGGGGCTGGACTGGCTCCAATACCGGGACGGCATCCTGCGAGATGTCCGCCAGTATTTGCGCCAGCGGAATCTGGCCTCCCACGTGGACGCCCGGTTCCACAAGGACACGGTGATCCTCGTGGCTCCAAGCGCCCCGGTCCGCCAGGAACTCAGCCTTTTGCAAGGGGAACTCCTGGCCCGTTTACAGGCCCGGTGGGGACCCCAGGTCCAAAACATCAAGATCCTGCGAGGGAGGAAGAAATGACGGCACCGAAGTATACCGCCGAATCCATCCGCGTCCTGCGAGGCCTGGAGGGGGTACGCCACCGCCCGGCGATGTACATCGGGGATGTGGGCAAACGCGGGCTCCATCACCTGGTCTTTGAACTGGTGGACAACGGCATTGACGAAGCCCTGGCGGGGTACGCAACCCACCTGTGGGTGGTGATCCATCGCGATGGCTCCGTAACCGTGGGCGACAACGGCCGGGGGATCCCTGTAGATCTCCACCCAGAACTCGGGATCCCCGGCGTGGAGGTGGTAATGACCACCCTGCACGCCGGTGGAAAGTTTGACTCCAAGATCTACCAGATCTCCGGCGGTTTGCATGGGGTGGGCGCCTCGGTGGTGTGCGCCCTTTCGGAATGGCTCAAGGTGCGCGTGAAACGCGAGGGCAAGATCTACGAGCAGGAGTTCCGGCGAGGCCAAAAGGTAAACGACCTTCACGTAGTGGGGGAAACCCAGGAAACCGGCACCGAGGTCACCTTCAAGCCCGATCCGGAGATCTTCACCAAGACCACAGAGTTTGACTACCTCCTGCTGCGGGACCGGCTCCAGGAACTGGCCTTTCTCGTGCCAGGGCTCACCATTGAGATCCGCGACGAACGCACGGGCAAAACCGAGGTGCTCCATTACGCGGGTGGGCTCAAGGAATTCGTGCGGTACCTGGACGAAGGCCGAGAACCCCTCCACGACCCCTTCCACATGCGCACCCGACGTGACTCGGTGGAAATAGAGATCGCCCTGGAGTACAACCGGGGGTTCGTGGAAACCGTGCTGTCCTTTGCCAACACCATCAACACCCACGAGGGGGGTACCCACGTCACAGGGTTCCGCACCGCCCTTACCCGCGCCCTCAACGACTACGGCAAAAACCAGAACCTGTTGAAGAAGCCGCTTTCCGGGGAGGACGTTCGCGAGGGTCTTACTGCTGTCATCCACGTCAAGCTGCCAGACCCCCAATTTGAGGGTCAAACCAAAACCAAACTGGGCAACGGGTACATCAAGGGCGTGGTGGATTCTGCCTTTTACGAGCACTTTTACCGTTTCCTGGAGGAAAACCCCAAGATCGCCCAGCTGATCCTGGAAAAGGCGGTGCTGGCCCAGCGAGGCCGGGAGGCCGCCCGAAAGGCCCGAGAGCTCACCCGCCGAAAGAGCTTCCTGGAGTCCGATTCCCTGCCCGGCAAACTCGCCGACTGCATCACCCGGGAGCCCGACCGCGCGGAGCTCTTCCTGGTGGAAGGTGAATCGGCCGGAGGATCCGCCAAACAGGCCCGCAACCGGGAATTTCAAGCGATCCTGCCCCTCAGGGGAAAGATCCTTAACGTGGAAAAAGCACGGTTAGACCGGGCCCTGTCCAACGAGGAGATCAAAACCATCATTATGGCCATTGGGGCAGGCATCGGCGAGGAGTGTCAACCCGAGAAGTCCCGGTACGGCAAAATCATCCTCATGACCGACGCCGACGTAGATGGCGCCCACATCCGAACCCTGCTGCTCACCCTGTTCTATCGGCTCATGCGTCCTTTGGTGGAAAAGGGGTTCCTGTACATCGCCATGCCACCGCTGTACCGGGTGCAGAAGGGCAAGCGGTCGTGGTACCTGTACTCCGACGAGGAATTGGAGCAACTCCTGAAGGAACTGGGCACCAGCGAGGTGCGAATCCAGCGATACAAGGGGCTGGGGGAAATGAACCCCGACCAACTCTGGGAGACCACCATGAACCCCGAAACCCGAACGCTCAAACGGGTGACCCTGGAGGATGTGGCCGAAGCCGAACGGCTCTTCTCCATCTTGATGGGCGACAAGGTGGAACCCCGCCGCAAGTTCATTGAAGAAAACGCCAAACTGGTGATGAACTTAGACGTATGACGGAACGGGAACGCATCCTCAAACTGCTGGAGGAAGGCAAAATCACCGCTGACGAGGCGGTTCGGCTCCTGGAGGCCCTGGCCAAGTCCTCCTCGGCCACCGAACCCCTGCGCCGCGGGGTGGAGTACGTCAACACCCTGTTCCGCAACGTTTTTCGGGCCTTGCCTTTGATGCTCAAAGAGGTAATGCGGAATCCGCTGCAGGAACCCGTGGACCTTACCTGGGAGGTGGCCGAGGGGTTCACCCTGCGTCACGTGGGCGGTGACCTCACCCTCCGCTTCGTGCCCAAGCCCCAGGCCCACCTGAAGGCACGGGGCTACGTGCACCAAAACGGCCAAACCATAGAGGTGGTTTCCGAGGAGACCCTGCTGGAATTCCCTGAGCACCACCGGTTTCACCTGGAACTGGCCGGCGGAGATCTACACGCTGAGGGGAACACCGCTGGCGGACTCGTGGAGTTCGTGGGAGGGGACCTCCATTGGCATCTCCGCCAGCTCACGGGCGACTTGGAGGTCCGTGGGGAAACCGGCGACGCTGTGTTTCGCCTGCCCGAAGCCCTGTTCCGCGAACTTCAAATCCTGGCCCGTGTGCATCAAGGCACCCTGCACCTTCCCCAACAGCCCCCTCAAGAGGACACCGAATGGCACCAGCAGGGTAAAGGCCCCACCCTCCGGGTGAAGATCGTGTTCGGCGACCTCACCTTCCAGGTGGATCCGTCATGGGCAAAATCCTGATCCTCCTCGGACTCCTGCTGGTGCTCCTGGGGCTGGTGCTGAGCCTGGTGGAGCACCTGCCCCTGGGCCATCTTCCCGGGGATTTCGTGATCCGACGGGGCAACTGGACCATTTACATCCCTCTGGCCACCTCCCTCCTGCTCTCGGTGCTCCTCACCCTGCTTTTGAACCTCTTGTTTCGCCGGTGAAACGACTGGATCGGTACCTCCTGGCTGAACTCACCCCACCCTTCTTCGGGGGGTTGGTGGTGATGACCCTCATCCTCTTGCTGGATCGCCTGTTTGATCTCATGGAAATGATCTTCCGCAAGGGTTTGAGCGTGGGCACCGTGGCCGAAGTCTTCGGCCTCTCCCTTCCCTTCATGCTGGCCTTAACCGTGCCTATGGCGGTGTTGATCGCGGTGCTGGTCACCTTCGGTCGGCTCTCCGCCGACTTTGAAATCCTGGCCATGAAGAGTTTGGGGATCAGCACCCTCCGAATCCTTCGGGCTCCCCTGGTGGCCGCCATCGGGGTGTTCGTGGTCATGGCGGTGTTCAACAACACCGTGTTGCCCGAAGCCAACCACAAACTCAAAAACCTCCTCATTGACATCGCCCAAAAGAAACCCACGGTGTCCCTGGAGGAACGGGTGTTTAACCGTTTGGGAGACGCCCTGCTCTACATCGGCCGAAAGGACGACCGCACCAGCAAGATCTACGATGTCCTCCTGGAAAAGAGAACCCCCGAAGGGATCCGCACGATTCTGGCCGATAGCGGCCGGATGGGGGGCAAAAAGGACGAGTACCTGGTGCTGGACCTGTACCACGGAGAGGTCCATGAGGCCGTGGAAGCCCAGGGATCCGAGACCCCAGTGTACCGCATTGTGCATTTCTCACGCCAACGGGTGGTGATCCCCATGGACACCAAACTGGTGCGTAAGGATCGCAGTTTCCGCACGGACCGGGAAATGAACACCCGGCAGCTGCTTCATCAGATCCAGATCACCCGGGAATCCATGAAGCATCTGCCCAAGCAGGACCCCTTGGCGCTCAAGTTCAAGCGTCGCAGGATCTCCCAGCTCTGGGTGGAGATCCACAAGAAGTACTCCATTCCCTTTGCGGCCATTGTGTTTGTGCTGCTGGGGGCTCCCCTGGCCATGAGGATGCGCCGTGGAGGCTATGGCACCGCCTTTGGCATCGCCTTCCTCATCTTCACGCTGTATTACGTGCTTCTCATCGGTAGCGAAGAACTGGCCGACCGGGCCCTCGTGCCCGCAGCCTCGGTGTGGGTGCCCAACCTGCTCCTGGGCGGATGGGGACTCTGGCTCCTGTGGATGGAACGCTGATCAAGGAAGCAAGAGGGCCGGCCCCCGGAACGTGTCCCCCACCTGAACCCCGTGTCGTTGAAACCAACCCCGATTCACCTCCAGGGCATAGCGTGCGGGGTGCTGAGACCAGTGGATCTCCTCGCTCATCGGTTCCATGGACTGGATCTCCAGGATCACCCCTTCATCGTTCAGAAAGGCGATGTCCAAGGGCAAAACGGTGTTCTGCATCCAGAACCCCAACACCTGGGGCTCTGGGTACACAAAGAGCATGCCTCGGTCCTCCGGCAAGGTGTCTCCGTACACCAGGCCCAGCGAACGGCCCCCCGGCGAGGCAGCGATCACCAC
>CAYOQK010000012.1:0-94802 GCA_964406105.1 uncultured bacterium
ATCGCCTTGGCAATGAAGAAGCCACCAAGGAACAGGAAGATGTTGGGATCGGCATAGGGCTGGGCCACATCCCGTGCCTTGGCCACACCGAAAAGGGGCAACACCACCAAGGGCAACAACGAGGTGGCAGGAATAGGGATCGCCTCGGTGATCCACCAAAGGGACATCCAAAGGGCCAGAGCCAACACCACACGGCCGGAGAAGGCCAATCCAGGGATCGGCCATAAGAGCACCAACAGAAAGGCCAAGGGGCCAAGGATCAGTCCCCAACGCTGGTACCGCATATCCGAAGGATACACCCAAACCTGCCAAAGGGGGAAAAGATTTTGGGGTTATAGAGGTTGACAGGGCCCGGTGCGGGCTATGCTCTACGAAGAGGTTAGTAATGATGAGCAAGACACACAAGAAAGGGCCCCATGCGCCCTCTCCCCGGGGTGAGGTGCTCCGCGTACAACAGCGCGGGGTGGCCAAGTTCCTGGGCGAGTGGGAAGCCCGAGTCATGGAGATCGTGTGGCACCAGGGAAGAGCCACGGTGCAGGAAGTCCACCAACGCCTCCGCGATCAGGGGTTGACACTGGCCTACACCACGGTGCTCACAGAAATGCAAAACCTGGCGAAAAAAGGACTTCTTCGGAGCCATCGGCAAGGACGACGGAACGTGTACGAGCCCGTGATGAGCCGCGAAGCCTTCCTGGAGGAACGGATTTCCCGCACAGTCCAAAGCCTACTGCAGGATTTCCCGGACCAGGTATTGGCCCACCTGTTCCCGGAAGGAGAGGTGGACACTGAGGTGAAATCCCTGCTGGAAAAACTCCGCACCACCTACCAGAAAGAAGACCCCCAAACCATGAACGGGTGGGGAAGGGTCGTTGCCGAAGGCCAGGGAACCCCGTAGAATTAAAGGCCCATGTGCGCCGCTAGCTCAACTGGTAGAGCAGCGGATTCTTAATCCGCGGGTTCCGGGTTCGAGTCCTGGGCGGCGCACTTTTCTTTTTATGCGGAAGATCAACTTTCGTGAAAAGGGTCGGGAACTCCAAAAGGCCTTTTTCCCCGTCCATTTGGCGGAAATCAACGGCACCGCCCTCCGCATCGCCAAAATCCACGGAGAGTACCGCTGGCACGTACACCCCAATGAGGACGAGTTCTTCATCGTCGTGGAAGGCGAGGTGACGGTGGAAACCAAATTGGATACCGTGGTTTTGAAAGAATGGGAGGGGCTCTTGGTTCCCAAAGGGCTACCCCATCGCACCCGCGCGGAGATCCCTTCGGTAGTCCTCATCATTGAACCGGTCCAAACCAACACCTACGGCGTCTTCGTGGAGGACAAATAGGTGGCCCCCTGGCTCCTTTGGCTGCTCCTGCTGGTCCAATCCCCAGGGGAATCCAACCTATGGATGACCCTGCGGGCTGACCCCACCCGGGACCTTCGGGCTGGCTTGGAGCTGCTGGGGGCTCGGGGACGGGCGGACTCCCGCTGGCTTCGCCTCCAATCCTTCTGGGTTCCCGCAGCCGTACGTTGGCCGGAAGGTCTCCAAGGCCACCCTGTAGCCCGAGGCCGCTGGCAACTTCCCCAGAACCTGGCTGGCGGTTCGCTGCCCTATGGCCTCTCGGGCCGCCAGATCCGGGAGATTCGGCTGGACCGCGTTCACGATCAGGGTTTCCTGGGTTCCGGCATCGTGATCGGCGTGTTAGACACCGGGTTTGATTCCACCCATCCTGCCCTTCGGTGGCTCTTCCAAGAGGGCCGCATCGTAGCCCGGCACGACTTCAACTCCGGCGACCACCTGTATTGGGGTCACCAGCCTTTACCCCAACCCTACCACTCACAGGTCCGGATTTACATCAACAGCTTCGCTGTGGCACCTGGGGCCATCGTGTGGAGCGTAGCTCCCCGCGACTCCTTGGCTGGTTTGAACACAGGTCGCTGGCGACTTTGGTTAAGCCGAGTGGAAGAAGGGGGAATTCCCCACTTTTCACCCCCCGAACGCATAGACCCCGGTCCATGGGCTCTGCAGCCGGCCGTGGCCCAACGCTCAGATGGTACCCTCCTCATCGCCTTCCAAGGGGGGATGCCCAACCCGGAGATCCTCTTCGGTCGTTACGGCGCAGAGGGCTGGGTTCAAGGTCCTGAACCGCTGTCGCAGGATCCCACACCCTCCCTATCTCCGGGTATCGTTCTCCTGAACGATACCCTGGTGCGGGTGTACTGGTTGGATCCCCAACAGGGGGTCCTACGGCGCACGTCTTCCGATGGGGGCCGAACCTTTGGCCCTGTGGACACCCTCTTCGTCTTTTCCCCGCCCCTGACGATCCCTGAACCTCTGCGGGTGAAACACGCGCAAGCCGGTGCCCTCCTGACCTTCACCGACGCAGAGGGCCAAGTGTGGCTTCTGGAGGATGCCGACACTCTACGCGCTTGGAATCTGGGCCCAGGCCATCAACCGGACGTGGCCTGGGATTCCTCGGCAGACCGCATTCTGGTGGCCTTCCTGCAGGATACCCTGCTGTGGTCTGGCACCCTTCGCCAAGGAGACCCCACCTTGGCCTCGGTGACCCTCCGCCCCTTTGCCCGAATGCCACGGTTGTACCTCCAGGCAGGAGAAAACTGGCGGGTGGCGGTATCCACGGGGGGCTACCTGGTGGCGTTCCCTGCTTTGGACCCCTCTGCCGCTCCGCCGGATACCCTAAGCGGATACGGGGCGGATCGCTCGGAGCCTGGCTTTGGGGCCTTGGTGTACCGCCGAAGAGGCGATTCGGACGTGCAACCCGAGGGTATGGTGCCCCACTTCAGTGGAGGAGCCAACTACCACGGCACCAAAGTGCTTTCGGTGCTTGGAGGTTACGACGCAGCCAATGACATGGTGGGTGCAGCCCTCGGGGCCTCCTTCGTGCTGGTCAATACCGAGGTTGCCGCCCTGGATGGCCAGTTCATGGAAAACGTGCTGGAAGAAGACTTTTGGGTGGAAGGTTTGGAATTCGCCGTGGCCCACGGTGCCCGCATCATCAACAGTTCCCTGGGTTATCGGGATTGGTACACGGACGCAGACCTCAACGGTGAAACCCCGATCAGCTCCCGGGCGGCCTCTCAAGCCTTGAACCACAACGTATTGGTGGTTACCGCCGTGGGAAACCAGGTGCACGACCAGGGCCGATTCGCGGACCCCGTAGTTGGAGACACCTCCCTGGTGGCACCAGCCGACGCCCGAGGAGTGATCTCCGTCGGGGCCTATGAACGTGATTCCGTGTCCGGAAACCTGTTGCCCCTCTCGCTTTTCGGCCCCACGGCGGACGGGCGCATCAAGCCCGAAGTGGTAGCCCCCTATTACGTGCGGTGTGGAGGGCTCTCTACGCCCCAGGGCGACACCCTGCCCTTCTATTACTTCACCTGCGGCGGCACCTCCTTTGGCACCGCCCTGGTGTCGGGAGCGTTGGCCTGCATCTGGGAAGCCCATCCCTCTTGGACCGCTGCAAAACTCCGGTCGGTGGTGTTGGCCACGGCCCAGCCCGTAACGGATATCCCCGGCTATCCCCCAGCCCCGGATTCCAATAACATCACCGGCTACGGCCTGCTGGACGCTTACGCCGCCTTGGTCTACGAGCCTGTGGAGGAACCCACGGCTCAAGGCGATGCTCTGCTCCCGCCCTATCCGAACCCTGTGAACTTCGCCCAAGGCGAAGTGCTCTACATTCCTTACCTACTGGTCCACAACACCTACCGCCAGGTGACCATCTACAGTTTGAACGGCCGAAAGGTCTTTGACTCCGGCATTGAGGACCAACCGGTGGGCCGTTATCACAGCGGCTCCGGTGGATACCCCGAGGTGGTGTGGGACGGCCGGGATCTTTCTGGGCACCCCGTGCCCCCTGGCCTGTACGTGGTGGTTCTCCGTACCGGTTTTCAAACCTCTATCCGCAGGGTGGCGGTGGTGCAATAACGGCCGAATCCATGGGCGTACGAGGTTGGTCTGTACGCGATCCCTTAATGGCCTTTCTCCAGTGGGAGGCGGCAGGGGGCGTGGCTTTGATGGGAGCCACAGCGCTGGCCCTGCTCCTTGCCAACTCGCCTCTGCGCTCCCTTTATGAAGCCTGGCTCAGCTTCCCCTTGGGAGTCCAGGCAGGCCCCTGGAAGATCCACAAACCCCTGCTTCTGTGGATCAACGACGGACTGATGGCGGTGTTCTTCTTCTTGGTGGGCTTGGAACTCAAACGCGAGATCCTGGAAGGACACCTGGCCTCATGGAAACGGGTGATCCTACCAGCCATCGCGGCTCTGGGTGGAATGCTGATACCTGCCCTGATCTATGGGATCCTGAACCGGCAGGATCCGGTGGCCCTGCGGGGCTGGGCCATTCCCACCGCAACAGACATCGCCTTTGCCCTGGGTGTACTCTCCTTGCTGGGCTCTCGGATCCCTCCCGCCTTAAAGGTGTTTTTGTTGAGCGTTGCCATCTTTGACGATCTGGGCGCCATCGTGATCATCGCCCTTTTCTACACCGCTCACCTCTCCATGGGTTCCCTGGTGGTGGCCGGTGGCCTTCTCGGGGGGCTGGCGATCCTGAACCGCCGGGGCGTGCGTCGGTTTGGACCGTACTTGGCCCTGGGCCTTCCCCTGTGGGTCGCGGTCCTGAAGTCGGGGGTTCATGCCACCCTGGCGGGCGTGCTTCTGGCCCTTTTCATCCCCCGGGGCGGGTCTCCCTCACTGTTACATCACTTGGAACACAGGCTCCACCCCTGGGTGGCCTTTGGGGTGTTGCCCCTCTTTGCGTTGGCAAATGCGGGCGTTCCCCTTTTGGGTCTGGATCTCTCCCGGGTTTTCCATCCAGTGCCCTTGGGCATCGCCCTGGGGCTCCTCGTAGGGAAACCGGTGGGCATCTTCGGGTTCTCCCTCCTGGCGGTACGGCTTCGGCTCGCTTCCCTGCCCCCTGGGTTTTCTTGGCGCCACCTCTACGGCGCAGCCCTTCTCTGTGGCATCGGGTTCACCATGAGCCTGTTCATCGCTTCCCTGGCCTTTGAGCAAGGGTATGCGGCTTATTACGGATTGGATCGGCTGGGCATCCTGGCCGGGTCCTTGGTTTCCGGAGTTTTGGGCCTCCTTTGGCTCCGTTGGGCTGTGGCTCCTGCGGTGGCCAATGAAAGCCCGTACACTTGAGGATCTATGGGCAAACGGCTCACCCTCTGGATCGGGATCGGCGTGGTCGCAGGGTTTCTGTACGGTGCCCTGTGGCCCAACTTCGTAGCCCCCCTGGATTTCTTCGGCGAACTGTTTTTGGCCCTTTTGAAGATGATTGTGGTACCCCTGGTGGCGGTGTCTGTGTTCCTGGGGGTCGCCTCGTTGGAGAGCCTGCGTCGGCTCCGGGACCTGGGCATCAAAACCTTTCTTTATTACCTGGGCACCACCTCATTGGCCGTGCTCACGGGCCTGGTGCTGGTCAATGTGATCCGGCCCGGCGTAGGTGTTGCTTTAGCGCCGGCGGGAACTCCTACACCTCTGCCCCAGGCCGAGGGCTTGGGCCTCCGGGACTTCTTCCTGCGGCTGATCCCCACAAACCCCATCCAGAGCCTGGCACAGGGTGACATCTTGCCCATTATCGTGTTCTCCCTGCTATTGGGGGCGGCGGTGATCCCGGTACGAGACCGAGAGCCGGTGGTCCGTGTCTTCCGGGGATTAAACGACGCCATCCTTACCCTCACGGGTTGGATCATGTGGTTGGCCCCAGTGGGGGTTATGGGTCTTGTGGCTGCTGTGGTGGCCGAGAAGGGGTTGGCTGTCCTGTTGCCCATTTTCAAGTACGCTGCAACGGTGGTGCTGGGCCTCTTGATCCACTCCCTGATCACTCTGCCGCTGATGCTGGCGATCCTGGGCCATCAATCGGCTCTGTGGCTGTTTCATCGGGTTAAAGGAGCGTTGGCGGTGGCTTTTTCCACGGCCTCCAGTTCAGCCACCCTACCGGTAACCTTGGAGGCCATGGAAACCGAGGCCCGGGTGCGTCCCGAGGTGGCAGGCTTCGTGTTGCCCTTAGGGGCCACCGTCAACATGGATGGCACCGCCCTTTATGAGGCCGTGGCCGCCCTGTTCATTGCCCAGGCCTATGGTATTCCCTTGTCCCTTCCGGCCCAGGCGGTGGTGTTCCTCACGGCCACATTGGCGGCCATTGGCGCCGCAGGCATCCCCAGCGCGGGCCTTGTCACCATGACCATCGTGTTGAAGGCTGTGGGGCTGCCCTTGGAGGGCATTGGACTGATCCTGGCTGTGGACCGGTTTCTGGACATGCTCCGCACCACCGTGAACGTGTGGGGCGATTGCATTGGTGCCGCCCTGGTGGATCGGTGGGTCCGTCGGCAAGAGAACAGGCTGGCGCCATCTTGACCCTGGTCCGGGGAAAACCTATAATTTCCTGCAAGTCGGGGCGTAGCGCAGTCCGGTTAGCGCACCAGCATGGGGGGCTGGGGGTCGGTGGTTCAAATCCACTCGCCCCGACTTTTTCCTATGAAATCAACGCACTTCCAAGGCTTTGTGGTCCTGGCACTCGCCGCTCTCCTGGGCCTTTCCTGTAATACGCAACCCTCTTCCCGTCAGGTGATCTTTTGGAACTCCATGGGCGGCCCTTTGGGCGATGTGCTGGACTCCATCATCACCCTATACAACCAACAGGCAGATCTGCCCGTGGTGTCGGTGAACATGGGGAGCTACGGCACCCTCTCACAGAAACTCATGGGTGCTGTGGCCTCCAACAAACCCCCCGTACTGGCCCAAGTGTACGAGTCCTGGACCTCCGAACTGCTGGAAAACGGAAAAATTGAGCCCTTTGAGTCCTTCTTGGGGTACTTTGAAGACTCTGTCTTGGCAGACGTGTGGCCCGTGCTCATAGAAGACAACAGGTTTGACGACCAACTGGTCACTTTTCCCTTCAACAAAAGCGTGCCCGTGTTCTACTACAACCGTGACCTGTTCCGGGCCCACGGCATTGACTCCTTCCCCCGCACCTGGGACGAGTTTCGCCGGGTGGCCAAACAACTCACCCTGGATACCGACGGCGACGGCAACGTTGACATCTACGGCACCGCCTTTCCGGTGAGCGTGTGGTGGTTCCTCACCATGCTGTACCAGAAGGGTGGCCGAGTGATCCGCGGCGACTCCATCGTTCTGGACTCCCCGGAGGCCCGAGAGGTGCTGCAATACATGGTGGACCTCATCTACAAGGATTCCTGCGCCTACTTAACCACTGGGTACCGCCATCAAAACGACTTTGCCACCGGTCGTGTGGCCATGATCTGGGGCACCATCGTGTCCTATGCCTTCATGAAAGAAGCCATCCAGTTTGATTTGGGGGTGGCCCCGGTGCCCAGCTTCGGCGACCCGCTGGTGGTGGTCTCCGGCACCAACGTAGCCATTTTTAAAGGTGTTACCCGAGAACAACAGGAGGGCGCCGCTCGGTTTGTGCGGTTCTTCCTGAAGCCCGAGATCCAGGCCCTGTGGTCCGCCGGCACTGGGTACATCCCCCTACGTCGCAGCGCCCTGAATCAGCCCCTGCTCCGGGACTTCCTGGCCCAGGTGCCAGGCATGCGGGAGGGGATGCTCCAACTGGAACACGCCACCTTTGAACCCCGGGATCCCATCTGGTTCACGGGCCGGCGGTACCTGTCCACCGAGGGGCTGGAGCCCGCCCTGCGAGGGGTGCTATCCGTAGATCAGGCCATCCGTCGGGCGCAACGATTGCTTCAAACCGAGATGAACCGCCGGAAGCGTCTGGAGCGGTCGCTGCGCCACCGTACCTCTGCCGCCGCTTCATGATCCCCCGCACCCGATACGTCCTGCGGCAACTCCAGCATCGCTTGGTGTTCCAACACGGTAAACTGGCTGTTCTGGCGGTTATCGTCCTGTTCATCCTGTTAACGCTCCGCTTTGATACCTCACTACTGATCCTGCCCATCCCCGATCTCGCACCGCCCTCTGGACTTCGGGTGGGGCTCACCCTCCTGGCCGTCCTCCTGGTGGTCCTCCTCGGCATGGCCGGATACCTGGCCCCTGGGGTACACTACCTCAGCGATACCGATCGCGTGGGCAACCTCTCAGTAAAGGATCTCCGGGAACGGGCCCAACGGTTGGCCCAAAAGCTCGGCCTCAAACCACCCCGGTTCCGGGTGGCCGCCCTGGAATCCATCCCCTTTCTCGCCGTGCTGGACCGCCCAGGAAGCCGTGACGATCTCCTGCTCGTGCCCACACAGCCCGAGCTGCTGGCCGACGCTCCCCTGGAGGCCGTACTGGCCCACGAAGTGGGCCACCTCTGGGCCCACACAGGACTCCAAAACACCCTTCGGCTCGTGTACCGCGCCCCCTGGCGTGTGCTAAAGTACGCGGGATATGTGTTGCTCTATGGGGCCTACCTTCCCCACGTGGGCCCAGTACTGGCCCTGTTCCCCACCCTGGTGTACGGTTTGGCATTCCAGTACGGTGTGCACCTCCTCGCCACCTGGACCCTCTACCGATGGAACACAGAACTTGCCTATACCAACGAGTTCCTGGCCGATACCGTGGCACTTCACCTGTTAGACTTGGAAACTGTGGCCAACATGTTGGTGCAGGTGCACTACAGGATCTTGGTGCAGGCCCTCCTGGAGGAACTGGCCCGGTACTTGGAAACCTTGGCTCCTTATCTTTCCTTGGCCAAGGGCGAGGTGCGTGCTGCCGTACAGGAAGGGCTTAAAGCGGCCCTCAAAGCCCATCCTTACAGTGTGCGCAAGGCCAGTGAACACCTGCTGCGGCACTTTTACCAGCGATTCGGCGAGGATCTGGCAATCCCCTTGCCCGAAGGAGAGGCCACAGACAGCAAGGAACTGCTGGCCCGGTTGATGGAACGGGTGCCAAAGAAACACCGATTGTCGCTGGCCTTCCAAACCCCGGCCTCACTGTTGGCCTTGGACGAGGCCGGCCCCGAGCGCTATGACCGGTATCCCCCCTACGGGCACCTGGACCCCGGCGAACTGCGGACCCTGGTGCGTCAAGCTCGGGAGGCCGGCCGGCTGTCTATCGCCGACCTCCCGTCCGACACCCATCCCTCCATCCTGGCACGGCTTCAACACCTGCTCCGGGTGGCCGCCTTAGGGCACCCGGGGAAGATGGCGTAGCGCCTCCTGGATGGCCTCTTCGCGGGCCTCACTCGCCTGCAACTGTCCCTTTAGATAGTCGTCGTAAGCCGCCAGATCAAAGTGCCCGTGGCCCGAGAGGTTAAAGAGGATGACGCGCCGCGCCCCCTCTTCCCGGGCCCGCAGGGCCTCATCCCGGGCCACCTTGATGGCGTGGGCCGATTCTGGGGCGGGCACAATGCCCTCGGCCTGCACGAACTCGTGGGCTGCTTGGAACACCTCCACTTGGTTCACGGCCACGGCCTCAATGTACCCCTCCCGATACAGCAGCGACACCAAGGGAGCCATGCCGTGATACCGCAGGCCACCCGCATGCACCGGAGGGGGCATGAAGCGGTGCCCTAAGGTATACATGGGCAAAAGGGGCGTTAACCCTGCGGTATCCCCGTAATCGTAAGCGTACACACCCCGCGTCACCGAGGGTGCCGCCCGAGACTCCACGGCGATCACCCGGTACCGTCGCTCACCTGAGCGAAGCATCTCTCCGATAAAGGGAAAGGTGAGGCCCGCAAAGTTGGATCCGCCTCCAATGGCGCCAATGAGGATCTCCGGGGCCTCGCCCACGAGTTCCATCTGCCGTTGGGCCTCCAACCCGATGACCGTCTGATGGAGCAGCACGTGATTCAGCACACTCCCCAAACTGTAATGGGTGTCCTCGCGGGCAGCCGCATCCTCCACTGCCTCGCTGATGGCGATCCCCAGGCTTCCAGGACTTTCGGGGTCCACCCGGAGGATCCGCCGCCCGGCCTCAGTGTACTCGCTGGGACTGGGAACTACCTCAGCCCCAAAGAGTTCCATGAGCACCCGGCGATAGGGTTTCTGTTGGTAACTCACCCGCACCATGTACACCCGGCACTCCAGGTCAAAGAGCCGGCTGGCAAAGGCCAGGGCACTGCCCCACTGGCCTGCTCCGGTCTCGGTGGTCAGCCGCCGGATGCCCTCCTCGCGGTTGTAAAACGCCTGGGCCACAGCCGTATTGGGCTTGTGGCTGCCCACGGGGCTCGCCCCCTCGTATTTGAAGTAGATGTGAGCAGGCGTTTGAAGAACCTGCTCCCAGCGGCGGGCCCGCACCAGAGGGGTAGGCCGCCACAGACGATAGGCCTCCCGAATGGGCTCGGGGATGTCCAGTTCCCGTTCCCGGCTCACCTCCTGCTCAATCAGAGCCTGGGGGAAAAGGGGCGAGAGGAAGTCAGGACCCAACACCTCTCCGGTTTTGGGGTGCCGGGGCGGCTCCAGAGGCACCGGCAGATCCGCCATGAGATTGTACCACCGTTTGGGCAGTTCCTGCTCTGACAACAACACCTTCATGGTCACCTCCTTTGGCTAAAAAAACGGGCCCCCGGTTCCGTGGAACCGGGGGCCCGGAAACCTTCACTCACCGGTGTGGCTCAGCCCACGCCACCCGGACCCCCGTGGTAGGGCCACCACCACGCAACCAACAGGGTTCCGGAATGACGCGGGTTCATCAGAGGGCTATGGTGGGGCATGAACCGGTGGCTGTCAAGGCCCGGTTTGTACGGTGAACGCTGCCTGAGCCAGGGAATTTGCAGGCGTTGCGGCGTTCCTGCAAAATATCGGAATGCCGCAGGCCCTTCCTCCACTCCTCTGGACGGTTTTGGCGTACCTGATCGGAGGCATTCCGTGGGGCCTTCTCTTGGTAAAAGCCTTTAGGGGCATAGACATCCGTACAGTGGGCAGCGGCAACATCGGCGCCACCAACGCCTTCCGAGCCGGTGGGCGGCCCATCGGCTTCCTCACCCTGATCCTGGACGTTCTCAAAGGGTTTGTACCCGCTTGGCTGGGGCTCCTTTGGTTTGGGGCCTCTTGGGGCTTGGTGGCGGGCATTGCTGCCATCCTGGGCCACACCTTTCCCGTATACCTGGGATTTCGGGGCGGCAAGGGCGTGGCCACCGGGGCCGGTGTGCTGCTGGCCCTAAGCCCCTGGGCCTTCCTGGGGGCAGCCGCGGTTTGGTTCCTTGTGGCCTGGCTGGTGGGCTATGTGTCTCTGGCCTCCATGCTCGCAGCCCTTACGGCCGCTGCCATCGTTTGGATTGTGCCCGAACCGCCCCTGCTGCGCGGTGTCCTGGCGGTGGTGGCCCTCTTGATTGTGGTGCGACATCACAGCAATATTCGGCGTTTACTTCAAGGCAAAGAGCCAAAGGTAGGCTGGAGGTTACGGAAATGAAGGTATCCTTTCTCGGCGCAGGGGCCTGGGGACTCACCCTGGGGAACCACCTGTGGCGTAAGGGCTACGATGTGGTGCTTTGGGAACATCGTCCCTCCCGGGCCACCAAGTTGCAACAAGAACGCGAAGATCCCCAGCGGCTCCCGGGCATCCGCTTTGAACCCGGGGTCCGGATCACCGCCCAACTGGAAGACCTATTTCCCACGGACTATTTGGTGTTCGCCGTGCCCTCCCATGCGGTGCGCGCGGTGGCCCGCAAGGTGGCGGAATACCGCCCCCGCAAAGTGATCAGCGTAGTCAAAGGTCTGGAGGTGGACACCCTCAAGCGCATGAGCGAGGTGCTTGCGGAGGTGCTGGGCGAAGACCTCCTGTACGCGGTACTCTCCGGGCCCAGCATCGCCATTGAGGTGGCTCGGGAACTGCCCACCACCGTGGTGGTGGCCTCCCGCGATGTGAACTTCCGTTACGAAGTGCAACAACTCTTCCATACCCGCCACTTCCGCATCTACACCTCGGCCGACGTGGTGGGTGTGGAACTGGGCGGTGCCCTTAAGAACGTCATCGCCCTCGCCGCCGGTGTGGTGGACGGCCTGGAACTCGGCATGAACGCCAAGGGTGCCCTGCTTACCCGAGGGCTCGCAGAAATCATGCGCTTGGGCGTAAAACTCGGAGCCAACCCTGTAACCTTCTCCGGCCTGTCGGGCATGGGAGACCTCTTGACCACCTCCTTCTCACTCCATTCCCGGAACCGTTACGTGGGAGAACAGTTGGGGCGCGGCCGGCCCCTGCAGGACATCCTCAACGAGATGGTCATGGTGGCCGAAGGGGTAAAAACCACCGAGGCCGCATACCAACTGGCCGTACGGGAAGGGGTGGAAATGCCCATTACCCAAGCGGTTCGGCGGGTACTCCGGGGCGAAATCACCCCCCTGGAGGCCACTGCAGAGTTGATGAAACGCATGCCTAAGCCCGAACATTACGGTGTGCTTTAAGCCTTTGAGGAGGTTGAACCGATGAAACTGCTGGAATACGCATCCAAAGAGGTTTTCCGGCGCTTCGGCCTGCCGGTGCAAGAGGGCAAACTGGCCCGCACACCCGAGGAGGCCCGCCAGGTGGCCGAGTCCCTCACCCCCCCCTACGTGGTGAAGGCCCAGGTGCCCGTGGGCGGCCGGGGGAAAGCCGGGGGCGTGAAACTCGCCCATACCCCGGAGGAAGTGGAGGAAAAGGCTCGCCACATCTTGAACCTCACCATCAAGGGCGTGCCCGTGAAAAAGGTGCTCGTGACCGAAGCCGCAGACATCGCCCACGAGTACTACTTGGGGGTGGTGGTGGACCGCCGAAACAACCGGCCCGTGATCATGGTGTCCGCCGAGGGCGGCGTGGACATTGAGGAGGTGGCCCGGACCAAACCCGAGGCCATCCACAAACTGGCTGTGGATCCTGTGTGGGGCCTGTCGGCCTTCCAGGCCCGTCAGTTGGCTTTCCAACTCTTCAGCGACAAGAAAAAGGCCCTGAAGGCCGCAGGCATCATTCAAAGGCTCTACGAGGCGTTCCAATCGGTGGATGCCCAGCTCGCCGAGATTAACCCCCTGGTGGAAACCCCCGAGGGCGACCTCCTGGCCGTGGACGCCAAGATCGTTCTGGACGACAACGCCCTGTTCCGCCACCCCGATCTGGAAGCCATGCGCGATATGGATTACGAGGAACCTAAGGAGCTGGAAGCCAAGGCTGCCGACCTCTCCTATGTCAAACTGGAGGGCTCCATCGGCTGCTGCGTGAACGGTGCAGGCCTGGCCATGGCCACCATGGACGTGATCAAACACTTCGGTGGAGAGCCGGCCAACTTCTTGGACATCGGCGGCAGTTCTCGCCCCGAAAAGGTGATCAAGGCCATGGAAATCATCACCTCCGACCCCAACGTGAAGGTGATCTACTTCAACATCTTCGGTGGCATCACCCGTTGCGACGATGTGGCCCGCGGGCTGGTGGAAGCCTTCCGCACGATGGACATCCGGGTTCCCCTGGTGATCCGTCTTACAGGCACCAACGAGGAGGAGGGCCGTAAGATCCTGGAGGAATCCGGAATCCCGCTGCACACGGCCCGCACCATGTCGGAGGGTGCCCAAAAGGCCGTGGCCTTGGCCCAACAGGCAGGATGAGGATTTTCCAGTGCCGCGGATGCGGCACCTTGGTCTTTGGGAAACCCGAGGCTCCTGAACCCTCGTGGTGTCCCCTTTGCCGTCTGGGGCTCGTTGAGGTCCACAGACCCGACCCCCCGCCCCCTGTCCGTTGGTGGACCTGTCCGGAATGCGGGGAAACCTTCGGCATGCTCCAGCAGGAAACCCCTTACAAGTGCGCCTACTGCAACTACACGTTCCCCAGCACCGAGCATCGCTGGTTCCCTGAAAAACTCTGAAACCATGGCCCCCGCCCTTTTTGATCCAAAGGCGAAGGACCCCTTGGTGGTGTTGGTGGACGGCAGCTCCTTGGCCTACCGAGCGCACTTTGCCTTTGAAAAGAATCCCCTACGCAACTCCCGAGGAGAAAACACCTCGGCGGTGTTTGCCTTCACCCAGTCCCTCTTGAAGATCCTGCGGGACTACCAACCCACCTACGGCGCCGTTGTGTTTGACGCCAAAGGCCCCACCTTCCGCCACGAGCTTCTGGAAACCTACAAAGCCCAACGCCCCCCCATGCCCTCAGACCTGGCACGCCAGATGGAGTACATCAAGCAGGTGGCTCAAGGGTTGGGCTTCACCATTTTGGAATTGCCTGGCTACGAGGCCGACGACGTGATGGCCTATCTGGCCCAAAAGGCCGCCCAAAGGGGATACCGGGTTCTGCTGGTCACCTCGGACAAAGACCTTCTGCAACTGGTGAACGATCGGATCCATGTGCTGGACACCCGGCCCAAAACCGAGGTGTACTATACCCGCGAAACCGTGATCCAGCATAAGGGGGTTCCCCCCGAGAAGATCCCCGATCTGCTGGCCCTGGAGGGCGACAGCATTGACAACATCCCCGGCATTCCTGGCGTAGGCCCCAAAACCGCTCGCCAACTGCTGGAGGAGTTCGGGAGCGTTGAAAACCTGATCCAAAACGCCCATAAAATCCGAAAGCGATCGCTCCGGGAACTCCTCACCAATCCCGAAGTGGCCCGCCAAGTGTTGGATTACAAACGCCTGGCCACCCTGGAAACCCAACTCCCCTTAGACCTGGATGTGGAGGATCTTCGGCTCAAGCCTTTAGACCGCTCCGTGCTGTTCCCGATCTTCCGGGACCTGGAGTTCGCCTCCCTCATGGCCCAACTGGCCGAAGTGCCCAAGAACGTGGAGATTCGGAACGCCGACGGCCTCCCGGATTACCTGGACCTGAGTCTGGGCGACACGGGAGCCTATGTGGCCGTGTCCGACCACGAGGTGCTGAGAATACCTGCTGAAACCTGGCACTCCCTGGCCAGCCAAGCCGACGTGCCCAAGGCCCTGTTTGCCGCTAAGGAACTCTTCCGCTGGGGCTACCGCACCGGGCTACCCGTGGCAGGAGTGGACTTTGATGTGCACCTGGCCGCTTACCTGCTGGATCCCGGCAAAAGCCGGTATGACCTGGAATACCTGGCCCTGGAAAACCTGGGATGGAAACTCCACGCAGATCCCGACAAACTCAAGGCCCAAGAGGCCTTGGTGGTGCACCATCTGCGTCCACGATTCCAACGGGAACTGGAATCCTGGAATCTAACCCACCTGCTGCACGACGTGGAGATCCCCCTGGCCCGGGTCCTGGCCGCCATGGAACACCGGGGCGTGCGGGTGAACCCCCAAACCCTCACGGAGATTGAAAAAGAACTGCAGATCCAACTGCGGCAATTGGAGGAACGGATCTTCCGCCTGGCCGGCGAACCCTTTAACCTCAACTCTCCAAAGCAACTCTCCCGCATTCTGTTCCAGAAACTGGGTCTGAAACCGGTTAAACGCACCCGCACAGGCTACTCCACCGACCAAGACACCCTGGTTAAACTCTCGCAACAGCACGAGCTGCCAGCATTGATCCTGGCCTATCGGGAACTCTTCAAACTGGTGAGCACCTACCTGCAGCCCCTTCGGGAATGGATTGACCCTCGGGACGGGCGGATCCACCCCACCTACGACCAGACCGGTGCAGCCACCGGCCGCATCTCCTGTAAGAACCCCAACCTGCAGAACATCCCCATCCGATCGGAGATCGGCCGTCGGATCCGCGAGGCCTTTGAAGCCGAGCCTGACCATCTGCTGATCTCAGCCGACTACTCCCAGATTGAACTGCGGATCCTGGCCCACCTGGCCAACGACGAAAAACTGATCCGTGCCTTTGAGGAGGGGCGAGACATCCACGCCGAAACCTCCCAGGCGGTGTTCGGCTCGCCCGACCGGCGGCGCGAGGCCAAGGTGATCAACTACGGCATCGCCTATGGCATGTCTCCCTTTGGCCTGTCCGATCGGCTGGGTGTGCCCGTGGAAGAAGCCGCCTCCATCATTGACCAGTACTTCGCCCAGTTCCCCGGTGTACGCCGATGGATTGAACAAACCTTGGAAGAGGCCCGCCAAACTGGAATCGTTCGCACCCTACTGGGCCGGATCCGCCGCGTGTCCCAACTGAATCACCCGAACCGCCAGGTACGCGAAATGATGAAACGCATCGCCATCAACTCCCCCATCCAGGGCACCGCCGCCGACATGATCAAACTCGCCATGATCCGCATCCACCGGCGCTTTGAAGAGGAACACCTGCCCGCAGCCATTGTGCTCCAGATCCATGATGAACTGCTGGTGGAAACCCCGGCCCACCTGCTGGACCCGGTTCGCCAAATCGTGGCCCACGAGATGAAACACGCACTGCCCCTTCGGGTGCCGGTGGAGGTGGAGATCGGCGTGGGACGCACCTGGCTGGAGGCCCACTAAGTGGATACCCCCACCTTCCTGCGGGTCCTGGAGGTCCTGGAAAGGGAGTACCCCCGCTGGAACGCCCCCGTGATCCAATTGATGAAGCACCGGCAACGGGACCCGTACCGCATCCTGGTGGGCACCGTGCTGTCGCTCCGCACCCAGGATCCGGTTACCCACAGGGCCGCTCAGCGCCTGTTGGCCGCGGCCCCCACCCCCCAGGCCCTGCTTCGGCTCTCCGAGGAGGAGATCCAACGACTCATCTACCCCGTGGGTTTCTACCGCGTGAAAGCCCGCAACCTTAAGAAAATCGCCCGGATCCTCGTAGAAACTTACGGGGGACGGGTGCCCGACACACTGGAAGAACTGCTGAAACTGCCCGGCGTGGGCCGGAAAACCGCGAACCTCGTGCTCAGCGAGGGCTTCGGGAAACCGGCCATTTGCGTAGACACCCACGTGCACCGCATCGTGAACCGCCTGGGATTCCTCAACACCAAAACACCGGAGCAAACCGAACGGGAGCTGCGCCAACGGGTGCCCGTGGAGTGGTGGTCCAAGATCAACTTCTTGCTGGTAGCCTTCGGCCAAAGCATCTGCCGGCCCGTGGGGCCCCGATGCGCCGAGTGTCCAGTGGCTCATCTGTGTGAACGCGTGGGGGTAACCCCCCGCTGCTCCTCCCCATCGGCTCCCCGGCGAACCCTGCGGTAGGCATCACCCGCCCCCTTTATCCCCGATCCTCGGAACACCCGCGCTTTCGTGGCCACGGTTCCAACAGTCCCCCAGCCCCTACAGCACTTCCCTTTGGCAGGGATGAACCTGGCTCCGCCGCTCATCAAAGAGGTGGACCACCTGCCACCCTTGGCGACATAAGGCATCGGCGATGAAGCGCCGGTGGCAACGGAACCACAGGAGCTCAGCACATAGCAGGGCCGTAGGACGCTCGTTGGCCAGGAGCACCAGTCGGCGGATTCCCCTTTGGAACGCTTGCGTTTGCATGTACGCCGGGTATCCGCCCCGCCGATATCCTCCCAGAAGATCCCCTAACCACACGTACACTATACCCCTCTGAGGCAACGCTTGGGCCAAGTGCTCTCGGTTGAACCAGGGCATCCTCCGGGAAGTGGGAAACCTCCGCACGTCCACAACCTGCTCCACCCCGTGGGCCACCAGCACCTGTACCAGGTCCTCAAAGGACCGGGTGGAATGGCCCACCGTGTAGATGCGTTTACGTACCGGTGGGGGTGGGTTCCCGGGCGGCATAGGCTTCCAGATGCTGAAGATAGGCCTGCACAGCCCGCTTTTGGTAAGCAAAGGCGGGCCGAAGGGCCTCCGGTAGGGGGTCCACCCGAGGGGTTTTGATTCGCAGGGGATTGACGAAGCGACCGTCCTTCAGGATCTCAAAGTGCAAATGGGGCCCGGTGGACAAGCCCGTGCTGCCCACACGCCCGATGAGTTGCCCCTGACGCACCCGCTGCCCACGCCGCACGTAGATCCGGGACAGATGCCCGTAGCCCGACATGTAGCCGTTGGGATGCCGGATCCGGATGTACTTGCCGTATCCCCCTTTCCAGCCGGCATACACCACCACCCCATCGCCGATGCTGGAAACCGGAGTGCCGTAGGGGGCAGCGAAATCCACACCATGGTGGTGCCGATAACGTTTGAGGATAGGATGAAACCGCAGACCAAAATACGAGGAAATGCGCCGGTATCGGAGAGGGGTCTTCAGGAACTGACGGCGCATGGGCTCCCCATCGGGGTTGTAGTAGTGGCCATTGAAGTAATAGGCCTCCAAGGTACCTACCCGCTTGCCCTCGTAGCGGGCCCAGAGGATCCGCCCGTATCGGGCGGGCCGACCCCTCCACACAAAGCGCTCCACCAGGAACACGAAGGAGTCCCCTTGTTCGGTTTCGGTGTAAAAGTCCATGTCCCACTCAAAGATCTCGGCGAAATTCACGGCGACCTCAGGCGACACCCCGCCTTGGAGCACCGCTGCCTCGTAAAAGGAGGTGTGAATCCGCCCTCCTTGCAGTACCAGTTCCTTGCGCAAAAACGCCCGTTGCCAGTACACCGAGTCAGCCGTGCCATCCCACACCAGTTGAACCCAGGGGCGCAGCCGATAGGCCAAGCGTTCCAATGTGGGCCCTTGGCGGAACAGGAACAGGGTGTCCCCCGGCCGGGGGGCCCGCTGCTGAGCCCGGAGCGCCGCCAAAAGACGACGGGCAATGCGATCGGCCTGGGCTGGAGGGGCATAGGGTTTCAACACCTCAAAAAGGGCATCGTTGGGCCGCAACACCACGGTATCCGTAGGTGCGGTTACGGCCATGAGCATCGTGAAGAAAAGATGGAAGGTCCACATGGCTTCCACAGGCTCAAAGTGTACACCCCATGGGATCTGGTTCCCCCTTATGGAAGCACCAGCACCCTTTGAATCGGCTCGCCTGGGATCTGCACGAGGTACAGGCCACCGCTCAACCGGATCCCCTCCTGGGCCTGGAACCGCCGCACCTGACGCCCATCCAAGCCGTACACCGTTCCTGCCTTGGGGAACCGGAGGGGTGCACCCGCCTGCAACACCCGCACAGGGGCCGAACGATGTGATCTCTCCCAGCCCTGCTGCTCTTGCACCGCCGTGAAATCCATCTGGAAACTAAACACGGGATCCGGTGCCGATGCACCGATGGGGTAAAAGTCCACCTGGAGGTGGCCCAGGGAGTCCACGGTCATCAGGAGGAAGTGATAACAGGAGCAGCCATAGGGAGGAGGGGAAAGCGGGGGATACACCAAGTGGGAACCTGCTCCACCGCTGATGATGTACCACACCCCTTGGTACTCATGGCGATCGTAAAAGTGCTGATGGCCAAAGAACGCCAGGGGCACCGAGTACTGGGCCAGCAGATCTGTGAACTCCTCAGTATGGCTCAACTCATAGTTGGGTTGGGGGTAGTAGTTCTCGTAGCCCAGGCAATAGGTGGTGTCGTGGCCCGGCAGGTAGGGCGGCACATGGGCAAACACGAAGCTCCACTTTCCCTGGATCTCCGCTTCCCAAAGCAACGAATCCAGCCAAGCCAGTTGCTCTTCGGTGATCAGGTAATCAATGTAATGGCCCCAGGAGCCAGACCCCGGATTCTGCTGGCAGTCGGCCAGCACGATGAACCGGTATCGCCCGTAGTCAAAGGCATAGTCAGTAGGGCCAAACAGGGAATCGTACATCCAAGGCCCTTCGTCGGCATAAAGCTCGTGGTTTCCTCGCACGGTGAGCAGGTTCACAGAGAAGGAGTCAATCTGGGCAAGGAAGTGGAGGTATTCAGCCCTTTGGCCGTGCAACACAAAATCGCCTCCGTGGATCACAAACAACGGGTTCAAGAGGTGGATCTGCTCCCGAGCAATCCGGAAGATGCTGTCGGCATCCGGATCCTCGGGATCAAAGTTGGGCCGGGAATCGGCCAGGAACACAAACCGCAGCGGATACTGGACCGGCGTCGCAGCGATCCGATCCAGCACCAAAGCGGTAGGATGGTTCTGCAGGGCCCAGGCGCCTCCGCCAAGGAGAGCCCACACCAGGCCCACCTGGATGACTCTCATGGAAACCTCCGCCAAACTTTGTATCGGACCCGTTGATTATAGGTCAACCTGGACCGTAGGCGAACCTCTGGGGAGGGGTTCATCCCAGGCCGTGTCTCCGCTTCCACCAGTGCTGTCACCTGATCCAGAGCCCCTGGCCCTCCCCGGAGGCCCGTCCGAGGGGTCCGAGCCTCATCGTTCTTGTTCGCCTTTGCAAACTGCCGTATATTGTGCGTTCCAAAGGTACAGGGAAAAACCGAGGGCCAACGCTGAGACGTCGTCTGTGGCCCGCAGCAGACGAAAACGGTGAAGAACGACACCCCGGGAACTTTACACACCA
This sequence comes from uncultured bacterium, assembly GCA_964406105.1. Classification (GTDB taxonomy): domain Bacteria; phylum Hydrothermota; class Hydrothermia; order WGAB01; family WGAB01; genus WGAB01. Next base: position 20,150 of record CAYOQK010000012.1, read on the forward strand.
ACGGCGTGGTGCTGCCCAATTCCATATTCGCAGGCCAAAGGAAAGGGCCTCCGGCCAGCCCGATGGATTGGGGCCACACGCCGGGGTGTAGGATTCCGAGGCAAAGAGGAGCGGTTTACGAATGACACCCTTTTCCGTCGTTCCCCAGTTCTTCTTAAACGGTTGCGTTACGAGCCTCACCTACGCCCTCATTGCTTTGGGATTCACGCTTATTTACCGCACGGTGCGGTTCTTTCATTTGGCTCACGGTGCCGTTTACACAGTGGGGGCTTACGTGGCCTATAGCGTTTACACCGCACTCCAAAAGGGAGGGTCAGGGGAGATTTTGGTGCACCTTGTAGTGGCCACCCTGGTGGGCATGGGGGTAGCGGGGACGGTGGGAGTGGGCATAGACCGGCTGGTCTACTTCCCTCTGCGCAAGAACTTCGCCTCCGACCTGATCCTGCTGTTGGCCTCCTTTGGTGTGTTTGTGTTTGTCCAAAACTTGATTCAGCTCATCTACGGGGCCCAAATCCTCACGATGAAAACCTGGCCCGTGCGGGAGGGACGAAGGATCCTCGGAGCCGTGGTCACCGATGTCCAGCTCGTGATCATCGTTGCCAGCCTGGTGTTGATGCTCCTCCTGTGGTTCTTTGTGCAGAAAACGAAGTTCGGGAAAGCGATCCGAGCAGTGTCTGACGACCCCGTGGTTGCCAGCATCGTGGGGATTAACCCTGAAAAGATCATCGCCATCGTCTTCTTCATAGGCTCCGCCCTTGCAGGCCTTGCAGGGATCCTGGTTTCCCTGGAAACCAACATAGAACCCGCGATGGGGTTCGGAGCCCTCTTCAAGGGGATCATCGCCTCCATCATCGGCGGCATTGGCAGCTTCCCAGGGGCGGTTCTGGGCGGCTTTCTGCTGGGCTTCGCGGAGAACTTCGGCATCTGGAAACTCCCGGCTGGTTGGAAAGACACCATCGCCTTCGTGCTTCTGATCCTTTTCCTGCTGGGCAAACCTGAAGGCATTTTGGGTACACAGGTCAAAACCGACGAGGACTGATGGAGTACTTCACCCACATCGTGGTCATTGCCGGGATCTATGCGATCCTGTCCATGAGTTTGAACCTCTTGGTGGGGTACACGGGCCTGCCTGCCTTGGGGCATGCAGCCTTTTCCTGTATCGGCGCGTACACCTCAGCTCTCCTCGCCCTGCAGTGGGGCATTAGCCCTTGGATCGGGATCCTGATGGCCGCCGCCCTTGCGGCCCTCGCAGGGGCCATAGCCTCCTTCCCTGCCCTACGCCTAAAGGGGGATTACCTCGCCTTGGCCACACTGGGGTTCAACATCATCGTTTACGGTATCGCCAAAAACTGGGTTTCCCTTACGCGGGGCCCCATGGGGCTCCCGGGGATCCCCCCTTTTTCCCTGGCAGGGGTGCAACTCACAGAACCCTGGCAGTATCTGTTTCTGGTGGTCCCCTTGGCCCTGCTCACCTTCCTGCTGCTATGGCGAATCACCACCTCCCCCTTCGGCCGTCTTCTCAAGGGAATCCGGGAGGATGAAAAGGCTCTCCGAATGCTGGGCGTCAATACCGTGAAGTACAAGGTGGAGGTTTTTGTGGTGGGATCTGGCATTGCAGGCGTCGCTGGTGCCCTGTACGCCCATTACATCACCTTCATTGACCCCTCCAGCTTCACCATCATGGAATCCATCACCATCCTGCTCATGGTCATCTTCGGAGGGATGGCCCACTTGCTGGGCTCTGTGATCGGTGCGGTGGCTTTGGTAACCATTCCCGAGATCCTGCGGTTCTTGGGACTCCCCTCCACAGTGGCTGCACCCCTTCGCCAAATGCTCTACGGACTGCTTTTGGTGGTACTGATGCTCAAGAAACCACAAGGCCTCCTCGGCGAATACCGGATGAGATAGCATGAAGGCATTGGAAGTAAGGGGAATAACCAAGGAATTCGGTGGGTTAACAGCTCTAAGGGATGTTTCCTTTTCCGTAGATCAGGGAACCATCACCGCCCTCATCGGTCCAAATGGCGCAGGGAAAACCACCGTATTGAACATCCTCAGCGGCTTTTTGAAACCCGAAAAGGGAGAAGCCTACTTCAAGCATCACAGGATCACCGGACTCCCTCCCTTCAAGATCGCCAGGTTGGGCATTGCCCGAACCTTCCAAAACACTCGGCTCTTTCTCCAGATCACGGTGTTGGAGAACGTCCTTCTGGCCATGAGATACCAGCTTGGAGAACAGCTCAAGGACGTGATCTTCAGACACCCTCAGGTTGCCCAGGAGGACAGGGCCAAAAGGGACCAAGCCCTGGCGTACCTGGCCCTCGTGGGGCTGGAAGGAAAAAGGGATGAACTGGCCGAAAACCTCTCTTACGGACAACGAAAACTCCTGGAACTGGCCCGAGCTCTGGCTACCGGCGCCGAACTCTTCCTACTGGATGAGCCCTTAGCCGGCGTGTTTCCAGAAACCCGAAGGAAGATCATAGAAGTGATGCAAAGGATGCGTGCCGAAGGGAAAACCATCGTGTTCATAGAACACCTGGTGGGGGTTGTTTCCCAACTCTCAGACAGAGTCGTGGTGTTGAAACACGGAGAGAAAATCGCCGACGGGGAACCAACCCAAGTGCTCAATGACCAGAGGGTGCTGGAGGCCTACCTCGGAGAACAAGAATGCTGTTAGAGGTACGAAACTTAACCGTTTGGTATGGAGCCCTGAGGGCAGTTCACGGGGTCAACTTTGAGGTATATCCAGGGGAAAGCGTGGCCCTTCTGGGGCCCAATGGGGCAGGGAAAACCACCGTGCTTAGGGCCATCGTGGGGGTTCTCCCAGACTTCCGAGGGAGAATTGAACAGGGCGAGATTCTGTTCCAGGGAAGCCCCATCACAGGGACCCCCACCCACGAATTGGTGAAACGGGGAATCGGTTACGTCCCTCAAGGGAAGCGTGTGTTCCCCAACATGACCGTAAAGGAAAACCTGGAAATGGGGGGATTCGTGCTCCGAGATCCAGCCGTGTTGAAGAGGAACCTTCAACGGGTGTTTCACCTCTTCCCCATCCTCCAGGAACGTCAGAAACAAAGGGCCCGGACCCTTTCCGGTGGAGAACAGCAGATGCTGGCCATCGCCAGGGCTTTGATGGTTACGCCAAAGATCCTTTTGCTGGACGAACCCCTGCTGGGGCTCTCTCCCAACTACATCAAAGAGGTCATGGAAAAGGTCCAGCAGATCCAGAGAGAAGGTGTGGGTGTGGTGATCGTGGAACACAACGCCAAGGTGGTGCTCAACTACGTGGATCGCGTGTACGTGCTCGCCATGGGCGAAGTGGTGCTTCAAGGGCCTGCCCAAGCCTTGGCTAAGAGCGAAAAACTGCACCAAATCCTGGGCCTCACCCCTGGATCTCCGAAATCCCCCCAGGACTAATGCCTGGCACAACTTAAACACCCATTTCCACACACTCCCGGAATCCGCTGGATCGGCAGAGGAACCTCCGCGCAAAGGGGCGCAACGTCCTGGTGGGTGCTGCCCCTCGTCACCCCTTGCATCCCTCAGCGGTTCGGCATACAATAATCGCCGCCTGTGGGGCCGTAGCTCAGTTGGGAGAGCGTCAGGCTGGCAGTCTGAAGGTCGTGGGTTCGAATCCCACCGGCTCCACTTCCCCTCCCAAACAGGAGTTTCCCCGTGACGCCCACCTTCGGCATGGATGACTACTGCTTTGCCTGCGGCAAAGCCAATCCCCTGGGCCTTAAGCTGAAGATCCAACCCCATCCCGAGGGGGGTGCAGTGGCCCAGTTCACCCCGCCCCGAGAGTTCCAAGGGTACGAGGGCGTCCTCCACGGCGGCATTGCCGCTACCCTGGTGGACGAAGTGATGGTGTGGGCCTCCTTTTTTCAAGGGGTTCCCGTGGTGACAGGAACCCTCACAGTGAAATACCGCAGGCCAGTACCCGTGGAACAACCCCTGGAGATCCGAGGGTGGATCCTGGAAACCGGAAGCCGCAGGGTGCGCGCCCGTGCGGAGATCCGTCTCAGAGGCCAAGTGTTGGTCTCAGCGGAGTCGTTACTCCTCAAGGTGCCCGTAGAACACCATGATCCTGCTCTTTGACATTGATGGAACTCTCATCCTCTCCGGGGGCGCCGGGCGGCGAGCCTTTGAACGGGCGTTTCTGGAACTCTATGGGATCCACCGGGCAATGGAGAACTACCCACCCCAGGGCAAAACCGACTACCTGATCGCCGCAGAACTCATTGAACGCCATCTGGGTCGCCCTCCCAAAGAGGGCGAGGTGGCCCGGATCATTGAGCGATACGTGCACTTTCTGCCCGAAGAGGTGACCCGATCCCAGGGATACCGGGTGCTACCCGGGGTGTACGAGGCTCTGGAACGCCTGGCCCAACAGCCCAACGTCCTGCTGGGATTGGCCACGGGCAACGTGCGAGAAGGCGCCCGCATCAAGTTGGCCCGGGCACGCCTCAACCGATACTTCCGCTTTGGAGCCTTTGGAGAAACCTTCGTTCGCCGCGACATTGTGCTCCGCGCCCGTGAGGAAGGACTCCGCCAGGCGCAGGCCCTTGGGATCCCGCACCCTCGGGTGATCGTCATCGGGGATACCCCCTTGGATGTAGAAGCCGCCCGGCTGGCCGGCGCCGAGGTGGTCATCGTTCAAACCGGTCCCAGCACTCGTCAGGAATTGGAAGCAGCACAACCCGACCTGCTGGTACCCACCCTGGAAGACCCCGCCTTCTGGGAATACCTGGACCATGCCCCCAGCCGTCGCTCCTGAGATCCATCGGTTCGTCGTAGGCCCTTTGGCCACCAATTGCTACGTTCTGGTGGCAAACCACCGGGCTCTAATCGTGGATCCCGGCGACGAAGCCCCACGCCTTCAACAGTGGCTCCTCGCTCAAGACCTCAATCCAGCAGGCATCATCAACACCCACGCCCACTTTGACCATTTGCTGGCCGTGGCACCGTTGAGGGATCGCTTCCAGATCCCCTTCGCCCTCCACGCCGAGGAGCTCCCCGTTCTCCACCGCCAACGCGACTATCTCTTGCAACACTTCGGCTACGACCCCGGCGATCCCCCGGAACCTGATCTCCTGCTGCAGGATGGCCACTGGATATGCATTCCCCCAAGCGGTCCCCTCCAGATTCATCCGGGATCACCCGATCCCCAAGCTGTGTTCTGTCTCCAGGTGGTCCACACCCCAGGACACAGCCCAGGCTCGGTTTGCTACCGTGGCCCCGGCTTTGCTCTGGTGGGCGACCTGATATTCCAGAACAGCGTAGGACGCGCTGACCTGCGGGGCAGTGACCCTGCTCGCCTCCGGCGCTCCCTACGCCGAATCCTCACCGAATGGCCTCGCGACACGGTGCTCTACCCGGGGCACGGCCCCTTCACCACCCTGCAGAGGGAATGTCAACACAACCCCTTCCTACGGGAATGGTTCCCAGACCTCTGTCCATGAGGCCGGTGGTCCAAAATCGGGCTTGGTGAGCCCGGTTTGTTCTGTTTTGACACACCTCTCCAGGCCTCGGCCCAAAAGAACACAAAACCCCGTCCTCGGTCCCCTGGCATAAACCTTGCATCCGTCTCAAAAGAACGGAAAGGAGGCCGCTGTGGCACTCTACTGGCTTTCTAAGGACTCGTTGGACGCCTTGCTCCAAGCCCTTCAGCACCGGGGGTACCAGGTGATGGGCCCAGTGCTCCGCGAGGGCATCCCCACCCTCGGGCCGGTGGAGCGGGCTGCAGACCTTCCCTGGGGTGTGGAGGCAGAAACCGCCCCGGGGCGGTACCGCACGCGCTCTGTGTCCTCGTCCCAAGCCTTTGACTACGTCCTCACCCCCCAAGGTTGGAAACGCATACTCTTTCCCCCTGAGCGGTGGCTCCTTCACCTTCGGAAAACCGACCTGGGCTATGAGGTTTGGGAACCCAACCAGGAGGCCGATCCGCCCCTTGCCCTGCTGGGTGTTCGCCCCTGCGAACTGGCTGCCCTGAAGATCCTGGACCGAGTGCTCATCCAGGGCCCCTTTGTGGACCACGCCTATGCAGAACGCCGTCGGCGAGCTCTGGTGATCGTGGTAAACTGTTCCCGCTCTTTAGACACCTGTTTCTGCGCCTCCTTGGGCACCGGCCCCCGGGCCGAAGACGGGTATGACCTGGCACTCACCGAGCTGCCCGAGGGGTTTGTGGTGGAAACCGGCTCCTTCCGCGGAGCGGAACTTCTACAGGATCTTGCCTTGCCCCAAGCCACGGACATACAAGCACGCCGGGCCCAGGAGGCTGTGGCCCAAGCCGCCCAAACCCAATCTCGCCACCTGAACCCCGAAGGCCTGCGGGATCTGCTTTACGACGCACTGGAATCCTCTGTGTGGCAAGAGATCGGCGAGCAATGCCTGGGCTGCGGCAACTGCACCTTGGTATGCCCTACCTGCTTCTGCACCCGCGTAGACGAGATCACCGACCTCACCGGCAAAGAGGCGTGGCGCCTCCAAAGCTGGGATACCTGCTTCAGTGTAGAGTACGCATACCTCCACGGCGGCAGTATCCGCCGCTCCGTGGCCGCCCGCTATCGCCAATGGCTTACTCACAAACTGGCTGGCTGGCAAGACCAATTTGGCACCCTGGGATGCGTGGGATGCGGACGGTGCATCACCTGGTGCCCCGTCGGCATTGACCTCACCCAACAGGTGCACCGACTTCGGCAAATCCATCCCCGGCCTGCCGGGGTTTCCCAGGAGGAGGCATCATGAAGGGTTTGGCTGAACTGTTGGCCGAACACCCCTTTTTCAAGGGGCTGAAACGCGAACACCTGGAGTACATCGCCACCTGTGGCACCAACGCCGTGTTCAAACCCGGCGACTACCTGGCCCGCGAAGGGGATGAAGCAGACCGCTTTTACGTGATCCGCCACGGCACCGTCGCCCTGGAACTCTTCGTACCCCACCGGGGGCCCATCGTGATCCAAACTGTGCGAGAGGGCGACGTGCTTGGATGGTCGTGGCTGCTGGATCCCCACCGCTGGGCCTTTGACGCCCGTGCGGTGACCCTGGTCCGCGCCATCGCCTTTGACGGCGCCTGCCTGCGGCAGAAGTGTGAGCAGGATCCGGAACTGGGATACGAACTCATGAAACGCTTTGCCCAGGTGATCGCAGAACGGCTCAAGGCCACCCGCATCCAACTGATGGACGTATACGGCCACCAGCGATAGGAGGACAGAATGCCCCACGAAACCCTGGCAACCCTAAGCGGTGGACCGGGCCGCACCTTTCGGCCCCACTGGGCTCGTGTGCTCCGGGTCCGCCGAGAAACCCCAGACACCTGGACCCTCACCTTGGACACCGGCGGACCTTTTGCCTTTGCTCCGGGCCAGTTCAACATGCTGTACGCCTTCGGGGTAGGCGAAGTCCCGATTTCCATCAGTGGGGATCCCACCCGCTCCGGCCCGCTTACCCACACCATCCGCGCTGTGGGCCCGGTGACCCGTGCCCTGTGCCAATGCAAACCCGGCGATCTGATCGGTGTCCGTGGCCCCTTCGGCACCCCCTGGCCCGTGGACCGCGCCGAGGGCCTGGATGTGGTGATCGTGGCCGGAGGCATCGGCCTGGCCCCGCTCCGCCCCGCCCTCTACTACCTGCTGGAACAACGGGACTGGTACGGAAAAATCGTGCTCCTCTACGGAGCCCGATCTCCCCGCGATCTCCTCTATCGCCGAGAACTGGAACGCTGGCGCGGCCGGTTTGACCTCGTCGTGGAGGTCACCGTTGACCACGCCGACCCCAGCTGGCGAGGCCACGTGGGCGTAGTCACCCGCCTGATCCCAGAAGTCTCTTTTGATCCCTGGAACACCCTGGCCCTGGTGTGTGGCCCCGAAATCATGATGCGGTTTACCGTTCAGGCCCTGCTGGACCGTCGGGTGCCGCCTGAGAACATCTACCTCTCCATGGAACGGAACATGCAATGCGGCGTGGGCCTCTGCGGCCATTGCCAGTTCGGCCCCTACTTTGTTTGCAAAGACGGCCCGGTGTTCGCCTATCCTCAGGTGGCTCCCTTCTTAGGGAAACGGGAGGTGTAGCCCATGACCCGAAAACCCCGCATCGCCGTTTGGAAATTCGCCTCCTGCGATGGCTGCCAACTCTCGCTCCTGGACCTGGAAGACCACCTGCTGGCCCTGGCCGGCGCCGTGGACATCGCCTATTTCCTGGAAGCCTCCCGAAACACCCAACCCGGACCCTACGACATCTCCCTGGTGGAAGGGAGCATCACCACCCCCCACGACCGCCGCAGGATCCTGCAGATCCGGAAGCAATCCCGGTATCTTGTAACCATTGGCGCCTGCGCCACAGCCGGCGGCATTCAAGCCCTGAGAAACTTCCGCAACGTCCAGGAATTCGCCCGCCACGTGTATGCCCATCCGGAATACCTGGACCTCCTGGAGCACTCCCATCCCGTGGCTGACTTCGTATCCGTGGACTTTGAACTGCGCGGATGCCCCGTAAACAAAACCCAACTGTTGGAGCTCCTCACCGCTCTCTTGGCGGGCCGCCGTCCTCGCATCCCCCGCCACTCGCTGTGTGTGGAGTGCAAACGAAAAGGGATCCCCTGCGTGATGGTCACCCAAAACCAACCCTGCCTTGGTCCCATCACCCAGGCCGGCTGTGGTGCCCTGTGCCCTTCATTCCAACGAGCCTGCTTTGGCTGCTTTGGTCCTGCGGAAGAGGCCCAACCCTCTGCCCTTAGCCAAGAGTTCAGAGACCGCGGCCATTCCCCTCAAGAAATCGTGCGGCTCCTCCGCACCTTCAACGCCTGGGCCCCAGCCTTTCGGGAGGAGAGTTTGCGCCATGAGCACCAAGAATAAGCGATCGTCCCGCCGCACCCTGACCTTCAAGGTGGACGCCCTGGCCCGCGTAGAGGGCGAGGGGGCCCTCTACCTGCGGGTCCGTGACCACCAAGTCTTAGAAGCCCGAGTGGACATCTATGAACCCCCTCGCTTCTTTGAAGCCTTCCTCCGAGGACGCCATTATTCCGAGGTGCCCGATATCACCGCTCGCATCTGCGGTATCTGCCCCGTGGCTTACCAAATGAGCAGTTCCCACGCCATTGAAGCAGCCTTTGGAGCCCAGGTGTCTCCGCAGATCCGCGCCCTCCGCCGCCTGCTGTACGCTGGCGAATGGATAGAGAGCCACGCCCTGCACGTGTATCTGCTGCACGCCCCCGATTTTCTGGGCTATCCCGACGCCTTCGCCCTGGGCAAAGACCATCCCCAACGGGTACAGGAAGGCCTGGAACTCAAAAAGATCGGCAACGAAGTGCTCCGGGTGCTGGGCGGCCGTGAGATCCACCCCATCAACGTGGCCGTTGGCGGATTTTACCGAATCCCTCGCCGAGAGGAACTGCTGGCCCTCAGGCCTCAACTCCAGCGCGCCTTAGACCTGGCTGTGGAAACTACGCGTTGGGTGGCCACCTTCACGTTCCCTGACCTCACCGTGCCCTATGTGTTCGTGGCTCTACGGCACCAGCACGAATACCCCATGAACGAAGGGTGGGTCCAGGTGAGCGATGGCACCCAAATCCCTATGGACCGCTTTGAGGAACACTTCCAGGAGGTGCACGTTCCCCACTCCAACGCCCTGCATAGCCACTACCAGGGAAAACCGTACCACGTAGGCCCCTTAGCCCGGCTGAACCTCAACGCCGACCACCTCACCCCTGTAGCCCGACAGGTTCTGGAGGAACTGCCCTTCCCTTTGCCTTGGAAAAACCCGTTCCTCTCCATCGTGGCGCGGGGTTTGGAGATGATCGTGGCCGCAGAAGAGGCCCTGCGGATCCTGGAGACCTACGAGGAACCCCCAGAACCTCGGGTGCCCCTTGCACCACAGGCCTCCCGGGGTGCTTGGATCACCGAGGCCCCCCGCGGCATCCTGTATCACCGGTACGATCTGGACGCCGAAGGGCTGGTGGTGGAGGCCCGCATTGTGCCTCCCACAAGCCAGAACCTGGCCCAAATGGAAGAGGATCTCCGGGCCTTGGCTCCCCACGTGCTCCATCTCCCCCAGGAAGAGGCCACCTGGCGCTTTGAGCAGATGATCCGAAACTACGACCCCTGCATTTCCTGCGCCACCCACTTCCTAAGGCTTGAGGTGGAACGCGAGTGAACACCGGCCACAAAGGGCTCAAAACGCCGAGGGGCGGGCCGTACGGCCCGCCCCTCGGCACAACCCTCCTTCCACACCCTCAGTAGGTCCGGTCTGAAGACTCAATGAAAAAGCGGAGCTTCGCCGACCGCATCGGGTGCTGCAGTTTCTTCAGCGCCTTGGCTTCAATCTGACGGATCCGCTCGCGCGTGACGTTGAAAATCCGCCCCACCTCCTCCAGGGTTTTCGGCGGTTGACCGTTCAGGCCAAAGCGGTACTCCAGCACCTTCCGTTCCCGTTTGGTCAGCGTGCTCAGGGCCTCCTGGAGCTTTTCCCGGATCAGCGACTCACGGGCCACCTCAAAGGGGGTCTTCTGGATTTTATCCACCACGAACTCGCCCATCACGCTATCGTTCTCCTTGCCCACAGGTTTATCCAGAGAAATGGGCTCCCGAGCCGCGTGCATAGCCTGCTTCACCTTGTCCACCGGGATGTCCAGGTATTCGGCCACCTCCTCTACTGTGGGCTCCCGTCCCAGTTCCTGCATCAGTGCCCGGCTGGCCCGTGACACCTTCGTGATGGTCTCAATCATGTGAATCGGCACCCGGATGGTCCGCGATTGGTCGGCAATGGCACGGGTAATGGACTGCCGAATCCACCACGTGGCGTAGGTGGAGAACTTGTATCCCTTGCGGTAATCAAACTTCTCCACAGCCTTGATGAGCCCAGCGTTGCCCTCCTGAATGAGGTCCATGAATTCCAGGCCCCGGTTCATGAAGCGCTTGGCGATTCCAATCACCAGCCGCACGTTGCCCTCCACCATCTTGGTCTTGGCCCAGTCCATCCGTTTTTCCTGTTCCTCAATTTCCTGGATCACCTTCTTCGCCTGTTCCAGATCCATTCCCAGGAGGTTCCGCAGGTTCTGCAGGGTGCGACGCACCTCCTTGAGGCGGAAAGAGATCTCCATGAGCCGGTTTTCCTCCTCCAGCGTGGGCTTCCCGTCGCGGGCCTGGATCCGCTCCATGATCTCGGCCGACTCGTTCTGGAGCTCCTCGGATTCCCTTTGCAACTCCTCGTACTGCTTTACCGTGTCCTTAAAGGCCTTGACGATCTCGTTCACCATGCGGAACTGGGGCTTGAGCCGATCCAACTTGCGGATGATGGTCTTGAGGGTGTCCCGGAGTTTCCGCCGTTCCTCAGGCGTCAACTGGTCCGGGGCATCCCAGAGGGGCATAACCCTGTGGATCCGCTCCTTCAGAAAGTCAAAGGCCTTGTACACCCGGGCCTTTTCCTCCTGATTCTTTTGGCGGGAGGTCCAGTAGCGGGAGTCCACGTGCACCAGCTCCTCAATCTGCACGATCCCCTTGCGAGACAGCTCCATCTGATGCAGCAGCTTCGTGAGCCCGAACTTGGTACGGAAGATCCGGTGCATGATCTTGGTGCGAGCGTCGTCCAGGGTGGAGGCGTACTCCACCTCCTGCTCCTTGGTCAGGAGCCCCAAGTTGGAGATCTGCCGCAGATAGGTTTTGGCCGGATCGTCGCCCGTGGGCGTGTGCTCCAAGAGGTCCTCGTCCAGGTCGTGCTTCTTTTTGCGGCGACGCTTCTTCTTTTTGGGCACCTCCTCCTCTTCGTACACGTCAATGCCATGGTCTACCAGGAGCATGATCAGTTCATCCAAGGCATCTCCATGGGCGTAAATCGGGGGAACCAGGCGGTTGATTTCCTGGTACGAGATCTTGTTCCCCCGCGCCCGAGCGTACTCCACAACCTCCTGGAAGACCTCCCGCTTGGTGCGGACCTTGGGTTTCTGCATGCTATGCACCTCCTAAAATCTCCCCTTCAGCCGTTGTTCCGACAGCCGAAGGAGCTCGTGTTTCAAGCGTTCAACGGTTTCCAAATGCTCCTCGCCCACCCCATCTGAGATTTGGGCCAGGAGCTCCTTCTTCTTGAACTTCTCCAGGGCCCACTGCCGCAGCAGGCCTGGATCCGCATGGGCCAGGCGCATTTGCAGCCGGGCAAACTCGGCCCGAAAGGAAGCCTCGGCCTCGGCCAGGGCCTCCTCTGGGGCCTGGCCCTCCTGGATCCGTTGCACCATGCGCTGCACCCCCGCGTGCCGAAAGGCCCGTGGGGGCAACCGCAACAGGTACGGCCGCAGAGCCTCGTCGGCCAGCGCCACGGCCAGGAGTTTCATCTCCCAATGCCCTCCCTGGGGCGTCGGCGACGATGCTGCCCGGCGAGTAGCCACAGGCTGTGCCTCGCTCTGGAGCATGGCCAACGCTTCCCTCATCCTGCCCAGGTCGTAGCCGTAGCGATGGGCCGCCTCCTGCAGGAAGCTCTCCTGCAACACCGGATCACGGCTTCCCGCTAAGGCCTCCACAAAGGCCCTCATCTGCTGATACCCCTCTTCCACCGTTTTGGGCGGCGTTTTCAGGTAAAAGTCCACGATGTCCACAGCGCCGTCTATGGCCCGCTTCAGGGCCGCTGGATCCCGAGGAGCCAGGTCGGCCGGATCTGTGCCCTCGGGCAGGAGGGCCACCTCCGGGAAAATACCCGCCGAAAGCAGCACCGGAATCGTCCGCTTGGCCGCCTTCACACCTGCCTCGTCGCCATCAAACAGAAGCGTCACGTGTTTGGTGCTCCGGGCGATCTGGCGCGCCTGCTGCTCGGTAAACGCCGTGCCCAAAGGAGCCAGGGTGTTCTCATAGCCCACCTGATGCATCAGCAATACGTCCATGTAACCTTCCACCAGGATCGCTCGGTCTCGGGCCCGCAGGGCATCCCGGGCTTGCGGATACCCATAGAGCAGCCGACCCTTTTTAAACACCAAGGTTTCCGGGGAGTTCAGGTATTTGGGCTGGGCTTCCCCCAAGGTGCGGCCACCGAATCCCACACACCGGCCCATGGCGTCCGCAATGGGAAACATCAGCCGATCGCGGAACAGGTCGTACACCCGGCCATCGCTGGTCACAGTCAAGAGCCCTGCCTGTTTCAAGAGCTCTCGCGAGAACCCCTGGTGTTCCGCCTGTCGGATCAGGCCCAAGCCGGTGGGAGGTGCGTATCCCAACTGAAAACGTGCCATCGTTTCCCGGCGAACTCCCCGGCTCCGCAGGTACTCCCGGGCCCCCTCTCCTGCGGTCCCGAGCAATTGCGACGCATAATAAGTACGCGCGAACTCCAGGATCCGCAAGAGGGGATTTCGCCGATCTGTGGAATCGCCGTACTCAATGGTGATTCCCAAACGCTGTGCCAGGAGTTCCACGGCCTCACGAAAGGAAACCCCCTCGGTATCCATCACGAAACGGAACAGGTTGCCCGAAGCCCCGCAGCCAAAGCAGTGGTACACCCCCTTGTCGGGATCCACGTAAAAGGAGGGGGTCTTTTCGGCGTGGAACGGGCAGAGCCCTCGGTACGAGCGGCCTGAGCGTTTGAGATCCACCTTCTCCGCCACCACATCCAGGATGTTGATGCGGTTCCGGATCTCCTCCAGGGCCTCGTCAAACCTCATAGAAGGCATCGCGAGGCACCTCCATCTCCTGCTTACCGATGCGCACGTAGTGCCGCCCGTTCCGTTCACCCACGTATTCGGCCACAAACCCAAAGGGCTTGATCCGATAGGTCTTGCCCACCTCTAAGGTGCGGGCGGGACGGGTAAAGGCCTCCTGTTCGCGGGCCCTCTCCCGGACCTCCCGTTTGACCGCTGAGGCCAGGGCAACCGCCTCGCGGGCCCGTTCGGCCTGAGCGGCCTTGCGAAGCCGCTTTCGCAGCTCCTCGGCCTCCTGTTCCACCTGGCTCAGGATCTGCCGAGCCCGTTGGCGAGCCCGCTCAAGCCGTCGGGCCACCTCCTGTTCCAGTTCCATTTCCCGGGCTCGGAGTTCTTGGTCACGGCGGGCGAGTTCCCGCTCCTTCTCGGCCAGCTGGATCCTCAGCCTCCGCAACCCTTCCTCAAACTCCCGCAGGGTTTCGCGGGCGCGCTGGATCAAGGCTGGGGGTAGCCCCTCGTTCTCTGCGATTTCCAGGGCGTGGCTTTCGCCCATTTCGCCGAGTTCCATCCGATAGGTGGGGCGTCCGGTTGCAGGGTCATAGCCCATGGAAGCGTTGATCATTCCGGGCGTTCGTGCCACCAGTTCCTTCAGAGGGCCCAAGTGGGTGTTGGCGACCACCCGGGCACCCCGATCCCGGAGTTCCACCAGCAGGGCATAGGCCAAAGCCGCCCCCTCGGAGGGATCGGTAGAGGCCAACATCTCATCAAAGAGCACCAAGTCTCCGGGCTCTACCTGGTCCAACAGTTCCCGAATTTCACGCACCAGGGCCGTGAAACTGGACTCACCCTTTAGGAGATCCTGTTCATCCTGGAACCCCAAGGCCCAAAGCCCGTGAGGCAGAGGCACGGCCACCCTGCGGGCGGGAAAGGGAAACGCCGATAGGGCTGCCAGCACGGCCAAACCCAGGGTTTTCAAAGCCACGGTTTTGCCCCCTGCGTTGGGGCCAGAGATCAGCAACACCGCCTCTTTGAACCGAAGGCTCAGGGGCACTGTGCCTTCAAAGCCCTTTTCCTGTACCAACAGGGGATGGTACGCCTCCTCCAGAAGGATCTCGGGGTCGTCGTGGATCTCAGGAAGCACAGCCCCCACCGAACGGGCGTACAGGGCCCGAGCGTAAAGGGTTTCCAGATCTCCCAGCTGCACGGTCAGTTGCTGCAGGAACAGGGCGTGATGGTACACGCGGTCCGAGAGGGCACGGAGGATGCGCTGCACCTCCTCCCGCTCTTCCTCTTCGCGCCGTTTGAGGCGGTTCTGAACCTCTATCACCTCATAGGGTTCCACGAACAGGGTTTCTTCGGATTGGGAAAACCCGTGCACCACGCCCCTGGGTTGGATATGGGACTTCAAGGGCAGCACGTATCGGCCGTTTTTCAAGGTGACAAAGGGTTCCCTTAGCCAGCCCCGGCGTTCGTACTCGCGTTTCAGGGCCTCCATCCGGCGGAGCACCTCAGCCTCCGCCTCTTTGCGGGCCTTGCGGATCCGAGCCAACTGGGGGCTGGCCTCGTCCAGCACCTCACCCTGGGGGCCCAGGGAACGACGGATTTCGTGGTACAGGCCTTGGAGCACCGCCGGATCCATCAAGGCCTCCTGCACGGGGGTGCCCACCAGGGCCTCATAGATCTCCAGGGCTGCAGCGATAAAGTCCCGAACCTTCAAGAGGTCTTGGGGGGTGAGAAGGGCACCGGCTCGGATCTTCTCCAAGGGCAATCCCCCGGGGATTTTGGAGAAATCCAACCGCAGCCCTTGGTCCACCTCATGGATCAAGGCGGCCAAGAGGGACCGCTGTTGTTCCAGGGTGGTGCGATCCTCCAGGGGCCGAAGGCGTTGCAGGGCTTGGAGGCCCAAGGGCGACACCACATAGCCCCGGAGGAGGGCCACCAACCTGGGGAACTCCAGTTTCTCCAGGGTACCCTCGGAGACCATGGACCTACGCGTTGTTGTATCTGCGCATCTTGCGGAGCATTCTGCGGCGGGCCGCCATCAACTCCTTGCGCCGCCTTTCGGACGGTTTTTCGTAGAATTGGATCCTTTTGAGATCTTGAAGGATCCCGTCCTTGGTGACCACCTTGCGGAATCTCCGCAATAGGCTGTCAAAGGACTCACCGTCCCGCAAACGGACACCCGACATATGGGTTCACCTCCTTCGGGCTTGTTCGGCAGGGGGTTCCTCGTTGCCCTTCTCACCCCGCCCAGTAAAGACCTCTTTGAGCCGGTCCTTGAACGAAGAAGGCCGGGCCGAGGGTTGGCCTTCCTCCAGGGCTTTCAGCCGTTCCAAAAGTTCCCGTTCCTCTGGGCTCAGATCCTTGGGCTTGGGCACCCGGATCACCACCTGTACCCACAGATCGCCCCGGCCACCCCGCAGTCCCGGCATGCCATGGCCCCGCACCCGGAACTTCGTATGGCTGGGGGTGCCGGGAGGGATCTCTATTCTAACCCCTTCGCCCAAGATGTCCCGGACCTCTATTTTACCCCCCAAAACCGCTGTTGAATAGGGGATTTTCACGGTGGTATAAAGGTCTTGCCCCTTTCGCTGAAACCGAGGATGGGGCTTTTCCTCCAGATACACCAGCAGATCCCCTGGAGGGCCACCCCAGGGGCCCACATTGCCCAACCCCCGCAGGGTAAGGTACTGCCCCTCCTCTACACCCCGAGGGATCCGGATCTTCACCGTTCGGGTTTTCAAAACCCGTCCGGTGCCGCCACACACCGGGCACGGGTCAGGGATCACCCATCCCCGCCCTTCACAACGGGGGCACGGGGCAGTGCGAACCATGTCAAAGAAGAAACTGCGGCTACGGGTCTGCACCACGCCGGTGCCTCCACACGTTGGACAGGGGACATGTTGGCCGGTACGCGAACCCGTGCCGTGGCAGGCGTCACACCGTTCGTAATGTTTGATGCGAACGGTCTTTTCTACGCCGCGGGCGATCTCCTCCAGGGTAAGGGGCAAGCGGATCCGAATGTCCTCGCCACGGGGCCGTTCGGCCTCGCGGCGGGCCCGCGTGGCCGCGGGCCCGCCGCCACCAAAGATCTGCTCTAACAGGTCCGAAAAGAATCGGCCGAAGTTGCCCCCAAAGATGTCCCGCAAATCGTCAAAGTGGCGGAAATCCTGCCACGAAAAGTCCCCATGTCGGAAGGTCTGCGACACCCCCTCATGCCCATAGGTGTCATAGAGCCGCCGTTTCTCCGGATCCATCAGCACCTCGTAGGCCTCGGAGATCTCTTTGAACTTCTCCTCGGCCCACTTCTTTTTCTCCGGAGGATGGCGGTCTGGATGGTACTGGAGGGCGAGTTTCCGGTACGCCTTCTTGATCTCCTCGGGCGAGGCGTCCCGGGAAACCCCCAGGATCTCGTAATAATCCCGCTTACCGGCC
Source organism: uncultured bacterium (assembly GCA_964406105.1). GTDB lineage: Bacteria > Hydrothermota > Hydrothermia > WGAB01 > WGAB01 > WGAB01. Next base: position 37,194 of record CAYOQK010000012.1, read on the forward strand.
ATGATTCACCAGTAAGCGGCGTCCCCTTTCCGCCGGCATTACTCCACCACCTCGTAGTCAGTGTCCATAGGGCCTTCGGGCTTGTCCTTCCCTTCGCCTCCGGGTTTGCCCTGGCCAGCGGTGCCTGCCGCCTGCTGCGTCTGCTGATGGTAGAGCTCGGTGGAGATCTGGTTCCAGATGCGCTGGAGTTCATCCAATTTGTTGCGGATGGCCTGCGCGTCCTCCCCTTGCATGGCCTCCTTCAGCGCCTTGATGGCCGCCTCCACCTGCTGCCGTTTCTCCTGAGCCACCTTGTCGCCCAGCTCCTTCAGGAGCTTCTCCACATTGTAGATGTACGCATCGGCTTGGTTCCGGGCATCCACCAGTTCCTTGCGGCGGCGGTCCTCTTCCTTATGGCGTTCGGCCTCCTCCACCATCCGCTGGATCTCCTCCTCGGTGAGACCGCTGGAGGCATGGATCCGGATCTCTGCCTCTTTACCCGTGGCCTTGTCCTTGGCCGACACGTGCAGGATGCCGTCGGCATCAATGTCAAAGGTCACTTCAATCTGGGGAACACCCCGAGGAGCAGGCGGGATGCCGGTGAGTTCAAACTGCCCCAGCAACCGGTTCTCAGAGGCAATGGGACGTTCGCCCTGGTACACCTTGATGAGCACGCTGGTTTGATTGTCCTCGGCGGTGGTGTAGATCTTGGTCTTGCGGGTGGGTACGGTGGTGTTCCGGGGGATCACCACGTCAAACACCCCTCCCAGGGTTTCCACTCCCAGGGAAAGGGGCGTCACATCCAGCAGCAGGATATCCTTGACCTCTCCGGAGAGCACCGCCCCCTGCAGCGCAGCCCCGATGGCCACCACTTCATCGGGATTGATGCCCTTGTGGGGTTCGCGACCGAAGAAGTCCCGCACCATCTGCTGCACCAAGGGCATCCGGGTTTGGCCTCCCACCAGGATCACCTCATCAATCTCCCCGGGCGAGAGCTTGGCGTCCTCCAGAGCCTGTCGGCAGATCTCAATGGTGCGCTCAATCAGATCCCGGGCCATGCTCTCCAACCGGGCCCGGGTGAGTTTCCGCTCCAAGTGCTTGGGGCCCGACGCATCGGCAGCGATGAAGGGCAGCGAGATGGTGGTCTCTTGTAGGGTGGAGAGCTCTTTCTTGGCCTTTTCAGCCGCCTCCTTGAGGCGTTGGAGGGCCATCCGATCCTTCCGAAGATCAATGCCGGTTTCCTCCAAGAACTCTTCCACCAGCCACTGGATAATGCGTTGGTCAATGTCATCGCCACCCAGATGGGTATCGCCCTTGGTGGCAATCACCTCAAACACCCCGCCTCCGATCTCCAGGATAGAGATGTCAAAGGTCCCGCCTCCCAGGTCATATACCGCCACCTTGAGTTGGCGATCCTTCTTGTCCAGGCCGTAGGCAAGGGCTGCGGCGGTGGGCTCGTTGAAGATCCGCAACACCTCCAGGCCAGCGATGCGGCCGGCGTCCTTGGTGGCCTGACGTTGGGCATCGTTAAAGTAGGCCGGCACCGTGATCACGGCCTTGGTCACAGGGTGTCCGAGGTACTGTTCGGCGGCCTCCTTCAGGTACGCCAGGATCTTGGCTGAGATCTCTTCGGGAGTGAAGTTCCGGCCCAAGGCGGGAATGTACACCTCCACGCGATCGTTGGCGCCCGACACCACCTTGTAGGGCACCCTGCGGGCCTCGTCGGTCACCTCACTGTACCGACGACCCATAAAACGTTTGATGGAAAAGACGGTGTTTTCGGCGTTCGTGATGGCCTGCCGCTTGGCCAGCGAGCCCACCAACACCTCTTGGTCCTTAAAGGCCACCACTGAGGGCGTGATTCGCTCTCCTTCAGGGTTGGGGATGATCACGGGCTCGCCCCCCATCACCACCGCCACCACAGAGTTCGTGGTTCCCAGATCAATGCCGATCACCTTCTCCTGGGCGCTCATGACGATTCACCTCCTTCGTCTGCATTCCGAGCCTCTACTCCTTGACCCCTGGACACCACCACCTTGGCGGGCCGAAGGAGCCGCTCTTTAAAGTAGTATCCCCGCTCGTACTCCTCCACCACGGTCCCGGCGGGTTCGGGCGATTCCACCATGGACACGGCTTCGTGCTTTCGGGGATCAAAGGGTTGTCCCTTAGAGGAAAAGGGCTTCAAGCCCTCCCGTTCCAAAACCTCACGGAGCTGGTTGAAGATCATGCGCACGCCATCCAGGATGGCCCGGGCATCGGCCTCCTCCGACACGGCCAACGCGCGCTCAAAGTTGTCCAGTACGGGCAATAGCTCGCTCACCAAGCGTTCGGAGGCGAACTCCACCGCCTGTTTCCACCGCTGGTCCATGGCGCGCTTGTAGTTCTCAAAGTCTGCCCGGGTCCTAAGGTACAGATCCCGGAACTCGTCCCGTTCCTGTTTCACGGCGTCCAGTTCCTCCTTCAAACGTTGCACTTCGTGCTTCAGTCGTTGCGTCCAATGAAGCCTCTTGCCCTTCTCCGCCATGGGACCACCTCCGAGCGGGGATGAAGTCAAGTTGCTATATGTTTACTCAGATTTTCTGCAGATGTCAACCCCCTCCGACAGGAACCATCATACAGAGAAACCGGCCACACGTCTACGGCTGCGGCTTGACAGGGGATGATGCCTTCCATACAATGCCCAAGAAGCCATCTTTGGGGACATCACGGGGACAGGTTTAACCTCCTGCCACTGGTTTTCCCCAAAGCATGGGAACCATCACCGCGGCCCCAAGCCGCCAAAACCAGGAGGTGTGTGATGAAGTTGTGGGGTCAAGGCATTTTGGCCCTCGTGCTGTGGGCCAGCAGCCTGCCGGCTGCTGCGGACCTGATCATCCGTGCAGAGGGGGAAACCGGATACGACGAACTGGGGACTTCTGTGGCCGCCCTGGCCGACGTGAACGGCGATGGCTTTGGCGATCTCCTGGCCGGCGCCCCAAAATACGACACCCAGGGCGCCGCATACATCTTCTTTGGCGATTCCACTATGGACGACCTCTATGACCTCCGATTGGTGGGCGAAAACGCCGGTGATCGCTTCGGCTACAGCGTGGCCAGCGCCGGCGATGTCAACGGCGATGGCTACGAGGATATTGTCGTGGGCGCCTATCTCTACGACGACGGCACCAACACCGATGCCGGCGCCGCCTACATCTTCTTCGGCGGCCCCTCCATGGACAACACTTACGACGTCAAAATGGTCGGCGAAAATGCGGGGGATCACTTCGGTGCCACCGTGGCCGGTGCCGGCGACGTCAACGGTGACGGCTACGCGGATGTCATCGTGGGCGCCGACTCCTATGACGACGGCACCAACACCAGTGCCGGCGCCGCCTACATCTTCTTCGGCGGCCCCTCCATGGACAACACCTACGACGTCAAAATGATCGGCGAAGGCGCTTGGCATCTGTTCGGCTTTGATGTGGCGAGTGCCGGCGACGTCAACGGCGACGGCTACGACGACGTCATCGTGGGAGCAGTTTACTACAGCACAGCCGGGAACACCCATCTGGGCGCTGCCTACATCTTCTACGGCGGATCTTCCATGGACAACACCTACGATGTCAAAGTCACAGGCGAGAACGCCGAAGACCGGCTGGGCGTGTCCGTGGCCGGCGCCGGCGACGTCAACTACGATGGCTACGACGACATCATCGTGGGAGCCTACGGCTACGACGATGGCACCCAACTGGAGGCCGGTGCCGCCTATGTGTTCCTGGGCGGAAACCCCATGGACAACGCCTACGACGTCAAAATGGTGGGAGAAACCGACAGCTCTTTCTTTGGCTATGCCGTGAGTGGAGCGGGCTACATCAACAACGACTCCCTCGCCGATGTCCTGATCGGAGCCTACGGCTACGACGTGGGGGCCAACGAGGACCAGGGGGCCGCCTACGTGTTCTTCGGTGGCAACCCCATGGATGCCGTGTACGAAGAACGCATCGTTGGTGAGGCCGCAGGCGACGAGTTCGGCCGGAGCGTGAGCGGCGGCTTTAACGTTAACCAGGATCCCTACGACGACTTGGCCATGGGCGCCCACCTGTTTGATGACGGCATCGCCACCAGTGCGGGCGCCGCCTACGTGTACAAACTCAGCGGGCCGGTGTCTGTAACGGAAGGAACGCCGTCCGCCTCCCTCCCGGGCCGACTCACAGGCACGAACCCCTCGGCCACCGGCATCTGGAACGTGGTAGAGGTGCCACCCGGAACCCCCTACGGGCTGTATCTGGCCTCTGGACGGCGGGTGCAGGAGGGCGTGGTGCACGGGAACACCCTCCAGATCCGCGTATCCACGAGAGGAGTGTACTTCCTGAGGGTGGGGTCCCACACCTGGAAACTGATCAAACGGTAAGACCCGGGGGCTCTGCCTCCGCTTCCGGGGCTGTGGCCCCTGGCCCCCAGGGCCTCCGCACCCCGGGAACCTGCTAAAGAACAGCGGAAGGGAGATCCCCAAAACCCCCAGGGGCCCATGCCCCTGTGATCGTGGGTGTGCCTTGGCCAACCGCGCGGTTGGCCAAGGCACACCCACGCCGTATATTCAAACCAAGGGAATCCCACACAGGAGGCAGGCCATGGAAGTGCTCAAAACCCTGGAGGTGCAAGGGCGGCGAGTACTGATCGGTGTGGGGGACATCACGGAAGAGGCGGTAGACGCCATCGTGAATGCCGCCAATTCCCGGCTCCAGCACGGGGGCGGCGTCGCACGAGCCATTGTGAAAAAGGGAGGTGCCATCATCCAAGAGGAAAGCAATCGCATCGGCTACGTCCCTGTGGGGCAGGTGGCGGTGACCCGTGCAGGTCAACTCCCGGCCCGATACGTGATCCACGCAGTGGGCCCCCGCTGGGGCGAGGGCAATGAAGAGGAAAAACTCCGCAGCGCTGTCTGGAACGCCCTCCAAAAGGCCGAGGAACTGGGGCTCCAAAGCATCGCTCTCCCGGCCATCTCCATGGGCATCTTTGGATTCCCTAAGGAACTCGGCACCCGCATCCTCCTGGAAACCGTGGTGGACTTCTTGAAGACCCGCGCACGATCCCTTCAAGAGGTCCGCCTGATTGACATCTCCCGCAGCACTGCGGAGCACTACCTGCGGGCCGCCAAGGCCCTGGGGTGGGCCCTATGAGCCCCGATACCCTACCATCCTTTTGGACGCTCTACGCCCTCACCTTGGGCGGATTCCTCGTGGGGTCCCTGCCCTTCTCGGCCTGGATCGCCCGGTGGCGAGCAGGCGTGGACCTCCGCCGAGTGGGCGATGGCAACGTGGGAGCCCACAACTGCGGCCGAGCCGCTGGGCTCCTATGGGGGGTGATCTGCGCACTTCTGGACGGCTCCAAGGGCGCCCTGATCGGCTGGCTCACCCTTCAAAGCGCGCTGCCGCCCCCATTGCGATGGTGGCCCGGCGTGACAACCCTCTTCGGACACCAGTACCCCCTGTTCCTCCGGTTCCGGGGTGGCAAAGGCATCTCCACGGCCCTGGGGTTCCTGTTGATGCTCTACCCCACGGCCATTCTCAAGGCTCTGGCCGTGATCCTGCTGCTGTACGTGACCCTCCGCAACCTGGATCTCGCATTGACCGTGGGCTTGGCCTCCATTGTGCTGCTTTGGCTGCCCACCTCCGGCGTACCCCGAGCCGACCTGCTGAGGGTCGCCGGATACCTCGCCCTTATCGGCCTGAAGAAACTCCTGGACCTTCCCTATGAACGGTGGGTCCGCGAGCAGTCTCGCCCCTGATCCCTGCCTGGACCCCCACAGCCCCCAAGCCCCTGTTCCTCACCTAAGGCACCTCTACCGCTACGGCTCTCGCCCACCAGGGAATTTTCCCATCCTCGGAGCCTGTGGTCTGTTCCTCCACCGGCGCAGGGACGCCCCACGGCAGCGGGGAAGCCAGGAGAGCAGATACGAGGGACAGCACCTTTTCACTGCACCACGGGGTTCCGTCCCTAAACCCGCAGGACACACACTCGGAGGTTGGGTTTGTGCGGGTGAGTTTCCCTTAAACGTACACGGCACCCCGCACCAAAACGCCGGAGGGGCGCACCGGGATCCGTCGGGTCGTTTCTTTTAAACGTACACTTTCCGCAGGGGCACGTGAGGCATAAAGCAAGCCGATCCGTCGGGTCGTTTCCTTTAAACGTACACGGCACCCCCCACTCCGGTGCCACGGTTTCCTCTGGCCTCCTCCATCCGCTTGCCCGTTCACCCGAGGGCCTGGCCCCTTGCACGGGCGGGTGTGGGGCTTCACAATTTTGATAATGAGTATCACTATCAACCTCCAACACGTGCTGGAGCGCATGCGAAGCCACGGCTGGCGGCCCACGCCCGCCCGGGAGGCTGTGGTGCGGGTGATGATGGGGACGGACCGGGCCCTGAGTGTGCATGAGGTGTACCGCAGAGCCGCTGATCACCACCCCCGTTTGGGCATGGCCACGGTGTACCGAACCTTGGAGATCCTGGAAACCCTGGGATTTGTCCGCAAGGTGCACACCGGGGAATGTCATCGGTACTACCCCACGCCACCAGGGCATTACCACCCCCTGGTGTGCCTCCGTTGCTTTCGGGTGTTGAACTTTGAGGGCAACAACGAGTTGGCGCCTCTGAAGTCCCACCTGGAACAGCAAACCGGGTTCCACATCCAAGGGCACCTGTTGCAGTTCTTCGGCTACTGCCAAGAGTGTTGGCAAGATCTCCAAGCAGGAGGTGAGGGATGATCCGCAATCCTTGGGTGGCGGTCCTGCTGGGTGGACTGGTGCTCCTGGGGTGTCAGGAGTCGGGCCAAAAGAAGCCCCAGGGTAGGCTCCGGGTGGCGGTGAGCATCCTGCCCCTGAAGAGCCTGGTGGAACGCGTGGGCGACCATCGGGTTCAGGTGACGGTGCTGGTGCCTCCTGGGGCCAGTCCCCACACCTTTGAGCCCAGGCCGGAAGACGTGAAGGCCTTGGCCCAGGCTGATCTGGTGGTCTTTGTGGGTATGGGGTTAGAGGACCCCTGGGGTTATCGCCTGGTGGAGAGTGCGGGAAAGGACCCGAGCCAGGTGGTGGAACTCGCCCGAGGCATCACGCCCACACCCGATTCCAACCCCCACGTATGGCTTTCCCCCAAAAACGGGCGGATCCTGGTGCAAAACCTGGTGGCAGCCCTCAGCCAACGCGACCCCGCCCATGCCCAGGAGTACCAAGCCCGGGGAGACACCCTGATCCAAGCCCTGGACTCCCTGCACCAGGTGTACCTTCAGCGATTCTCCTCGTTGAAGCACCGAGCCTTCGTGGCAACCCACGCGGCATGGTCCTATTTGGCCCGGGACTACGGTTTGGAGCAGGTGGCGGTGCTTCAGAAGAAGCCCGGGGCCGAACCTTCGGCACGGCAGGTGGCGGAGATCGTGCGTTTGATGCGACAACGGAACGTTCGGGTGGTGATCGTGGAACCCCAGCTGCCCGAGAAGGCAGCCCAAACCCTGGCCTCGGAAACCGGAGCCCAAGTGATCCGGCTGGATCCCTTGGGCGTGGCCACGGGCCATACCGACTACCTGGACCTGCTGGCCTACGACTTGGAAACCCTCTGGAAGGCACTGGAGCAAAGCGATGGCTGAGGTGATCGTAGAGTTCCGCAACGTGGATTACCGGGTGGAAGGGCAGGAGATCCTTCGCCACATCACCTTTTCGGTGAAACGAGGAGAGTACTTGGCCATTCTGGGGCCCAACGGGGCAGGGAAGACCACCCTACTGCGCATTCTCCTGGGGTTGATCCGCCCCACCTCTGGCGAAGTGAGGGTGTTCGGCAAGCCCCCGTGGCGGCTCAGCCGAGCGGAACGCAGCCGCATCGGCTACGTTCCGCAGATCTCCGAGATTGACCTGGACTTTCCCATCCGGGTGTACGATGTGGTGATGATGGGGCGGTACGGCCGTTTGGGGTATCTGCGGCGGCCAGGCAAGGCAGACCACGAAGCGGTGCGCCGTGCCCTGAGCCTGATGAAGATTGAATCCCTGGCCCATCGGCGGTTGCGGGCCCTCTCCGGTGGCCAGCGGCAACGGGTGTTCATCGCCCGGGCCCTGGCCTCGGAACCCGAGCTCCTGGTGCTGGACGAGCCCACCACCAGTTTGGATACGGCCATGGTGGAAGGCATGTACGAGCTGTTGGACCATCTCCAACAGGAATTGAACCTGACGGTGATCCTGGTGTCCCATGATGTAGGGGTGGTGGCCGAACGCGTGGATACAGTGGCCTGTTTGGCCGGCGAACTGGTCACCCACGGCCGGCCCTCGGAGGTCTTGGATCAGGCCACCCTGGAGTGTATGTACGGGCGAGAAGCCTTGGTGTTTGGCCACAGCCCTATGCCCCACCTACTGGTGCCACCCCACGACCAAGAGAAACACCGGAAATCCAAGGACGAGCATCATGCTTGAGGTGTTCCAGTACGGTTTCATGCAACGAGCACTCCTGGCGGCCGTGCTCATCGGTACGGTCACCGCCTTGATCGGCACCTATGTGGTGCTCCGGGGGTTGGCGTTCATCGGAGCAGGCATCGCCCATTCCAGCTTCGGCGGGGTGGCTCTGGGCCTGCTCCTTGGATGGAACCCGGTGTTCATGGCCGTGGTGTTCGCCTTGGCGGTGGGGGTCGCCATCGCGGGCATCTCGGAGAAGGGGAAACTCAAAGAGGACACAGCCATCGGCATCTTCTTCGCCAGCACCATGGCCTTTGGGGTGCTGCTCCTGGGCTTCATCCAGGGCTATACGTTGGACCTTTTCTCCTACCTCTTCGGGAACGTTTTGGCGGTGACCTCCGCAGACCTCTGGATCTCCGGAGGCATGGTGCTGACGGTATTGGGGGTGCTCTTCCTGTTGTACAAGGAGTTCCTGGCCCTGACCTTTGACCCCGAGTACGCCCGGGTTCAGGGGTTCTGGGTGTCCGGCTTGAACCTGTTGTTCGTTCTGTTGCTGGTGCTTACGGTGGTGCTCTCCCTCAAGGTGGTGGGGATCATCCTGGTGTCGGCTATGCTGGTGATCCCTGCAGCCACCGCTCAGCAACTGGCCCGCGATTTTCGGCAGATGCAGGGGCTGGCCGTGCTGTTTGGCCTGATCTCCAGCGTGGGAGGCATCTTCCTCTCGTACTGGTGGAACACCCCCTCCGGTGCCACCATCGTACTGCTGGCGGCGGCGCTCTTCTTCGTGGTATGGGGGATCCGAAGCCTCCGGTCGTAGGCCCGGATCAGCGGCCTGTTGGAAACCCTGTACTCTCAGGCTATTGCAAGCCAGGGGTATAATTTCGCCATGCCAGAGTTTGTCCACCTCCACGTACACTCCGAGTATAGCCTGTTAGACGGCGTTTCACGGATCCCTGAGCTCGTGCAGCGGGTTGCCGACCTGGGGATGAAGGCCGTGGCCCTCACGGACCACGGAAACCTCTTTGGTGCGGTGGAGTTTTACAAAGAGGCCACGGCCCGCGGCATCAAGCCCATCCTGGGCATGGAGGCTTACCTCGTAGGCGGCCGCATGAGCGAAAAACCTAAGGATGGCAAAGGCGGACGGTACTACCACCTCACCCTGCTGGCCCTCAACGACACCGGTTTCCGGAATCTGATGTACCTCAGCAGCCAAGCCTATCTGAAGGGGTTTTACTACAAGCCCCGCATTGACTTTGATCTGCTGCGGGACCACGCCGAGGGGCTGGTGGCCCTCTCCGGCTGTCTTAAAGGCCCCCTGGCCCAGAAGTTGCTGGAGGATAACCGTGATGAGGCCGAACGCCTGGCCCACGAACTCGCAGAGATCTTCGGCCGGGAGAACTTCTACATTGAACTCATGGACTTGGGGGCCGAAGACCAGGAACGGGTGAACCCCGGTCTTGTGGAGATCGCCCAGCGCCTGGGGCTCAAACTGGTGGCCACCAACGACGTTCACTACCTGATGCCTGAAGACCGAGAGGTGCAGGACGCCCTGTTGGCCATCCAAACCGGCACCCGGCTCAACGAGGACCGGGGACTCAACCTGGCTCACTTAGACCTCTACTTGCGGTCGCCCGAAGAGATGGCCGAACGGTTCCGGGCGTACCCCGAGGCCCTCAAAAACACCTTGGAAATCGCCGAGCGGGTGGAACTGGAACTCACGCTGGACAAAACCCGGGTGAAATTCCCCCGGTTTCCTCTGCCTGAAGGCTTCGCCGATGCCCACGCCTATCTGCAACACCTGGCCCAAGAGGGACTCAAGGCCCGAGTGGGCACCCCGGTGCCCCAAGCCTACCAGCAACGCCTGGAACACGAATTGACGGTGATCCGCAACATGGGGTTTTCCAGCTACTTCCTGATCATCTGGGACATCGTCAGGAAAACACGGGAGATGGGGATTCCGGTGGGGCCCGGCCGCGGGTCGGCAGTGGGTTCCTTGGTACTCTACAGTTTGGGGGTCACTCAATTGGATCCCCTGAAGTACGGTTTGCTCTTTGAACGGTTTCTGAACCCGGAACGGGTGTCCCCCCCGGACGTGGACATTGACATCGCAGACATCGGGCGGGACCAGGTGATCGCCTATGTTCGCGAGAAGTACGGCCACGACAGTGTGGCCCAGATCATCACCTTCGGCCGGATGTTGCCCCGTTCCGCCATTCGCGACGTGGGCCGCGTGTTGGGGTTCCCGTATGCCGAGGTGGACCGCATCGCCAAACTCGTACCCTCCGATGCCAAAAGCCTACAGGAGGCCTTGGAGCGAGAACCTCAGCTGCAGAAACTCCTGGAGGATCCCAAGTATCACAAGCTCCGCCATCTGGCCCTGCGGCTGGAGGGCCACGTGCGGAACGTGTCTACCCATGCAGCCGGTGTGGTGATCACCCCTGGCAAGATCTGGGATCACGTGCCCCTGTACAAGAGCCCGGACGGCACCGTGTCCACCCAGTTTGATATGAAATCCCTGGAGGATCTGGGGCTGTTGAAGGTGGATCTCTTGGGGCTCCGCACCCTCACCATCCTCCAGTGGTCTGAGGAACTGGTGCGGCGGAAACACCCGGACTTTGCCATTGAGAAGGTGCCCTTGGATGATCCCAAGACCTTTGAACTGCTAAGCCGCGGCAACACGTGGGGGGTGTTCCAATTGGAAAGCCGCGGGATGACCGAGCTGGTGCGGTCGGTGCAACCCTCCAACATTGAGGAGCTCATCGCCATCTTGGCCCTGTACCGCCCGGGTCCGCTGAAATCGGGGATGGTCACCCGCTATGTCCGCCGAAAACACGGCCGTGAAAAGATTGACTATCTGCTGCCGGAACTGGAGCCCATCCTGCGAGAGACCTACGGCATCATCGTGTACCAAGAGCAGGTGATGAAGATCGCCGAAGAGGTGGCTGGTTTCAGCCTGGGCCAGGCAGACCTGCTGCGGCGGGCCATGGGCAAAAAGAAGATGGAGGTGATGCAGGAGCAGATCCAACGGTTCATTGAGGGGGCCGAGCAACGGGGGGTGCCACGGGAAAAGGCCCAGCAACTGATTGAATACATCATCCCCTTTGCCGAATACGGCTTCAACAAAAGTCACGCTGCCGGCTATGCGGTGATCTCCTACTGGACGGCCTACATGAAGGCCCACCACCTGGCCGAGTTCGCCACCGCCAACCTTTCGGCGGAAATGCACGCCAACGACAGCCAAAAGAAGATTGACAAACTCATCCGAGCCTTGCGACGGGAAGGCCTGCGGGTACAGCCTCCGGACATCAATGAGAGTGAGTACCATTTCCGTTTATTGGAAACCGGCGACATCCTGTTTGGCCTGGGGGCCATCAAGAGCGTGGGCAAAAGCGCCGTGGACGAGATCCTCAAGGTGCGGGCAATCCGACCCTTTGAGTCTTTTGAGGACTTTTTGAGCCGGGCACCTCGGCGGGCCGCCAACAAAAAAGTGGTGGAACAACTGATCAAGGCTGGAGCCTTTGATCGCCTGGAGCCCAACCGGGCGTACCTGCTGAAGAAGTTAGAGGATCGTAGCGGCGGCCGGGGCCTGCAGGTTTCCACACTTCCGGGCCTCTTTGGCTCGGGATCGGGGCCATCGCCCGCCATCTCCAAGCCTCCCTTTACCCTGCAGGATCGCCTCAAGATGGAAAAGGAGGCCTTGGGTTTCTACCTTACTGGCCATCCCCTGGATCCCTATCGCCCACTGCTCCAGGCCCTGGAGATCCAGAGCTCCGGAGACCTGGAGGAAACGGACCTGGAGCACGTGACCCTGGCAGGGGTGCTCGTGCGGGTGCAACGGAAGATGTCGCGCCAGAAACGTCCCTATACGGTGCTGGTTTTTGAGGACCTGGACGGGGAGTTTGAGGTGGTGGACTTCAACAACGGGAACGGGTCGGAACCCAAACCGGGCTTGGTGTACCTGCTGCAAGGCCGGCTTTCGGGCGATCAGGACACCAAGGGGGCCCGTATTCGGGTTCATCACCTGGAACCCTTAGAGGTGGCTGTGTCGCGGCTGGCGCGGGGAGTGGTGCTGGAAATGGACTTGGAGCGGGTGGAGGAGTTGATCCCCAAGCTGCAAGCCCTGAGCGACCGCCATCGGGGCCGGTTGCCGGTGTTCTTCCATATCCCCGGTATGGGGACTTATGTGTCCCAGAATACCCGCTGGGCCCCCAGCATTTTCCTGATGCAGCAGCTGAAAGAAATCCTGGGAGAGGGCAAGTTTCGGCTGCTCTTGGACTTTCAACGGCTGTCGGCCCCAGCGTGATCCGCCGGTGGAAAGGGGGCAGTGGAGACTACACTTCTACGAACACCTGCCCGTTCTCCACGATCACCGGAAATGTCCGCACAGGGGCCACTGCGGGCAGCGTGAGGGCGCGGCCAGTAGCCAGGTCAAACTTCGCTCCGTGCCAGGGGCATTTGACACAGCAATCGTCCACGATTTCTCCCTCGGACAAAGGGGCCTCTTGGTGGCTACACCGATCTTCCAAGGCATAGAACCGGCCCTTCACCCGGAACACGGCCACTTGGAGATCCTCGGACACCCGCACGGACCGGGCCGAGCCGTCCGGAAACTCCTGTACCGGTGCCACGGAGATGCGCATGCTCATCCCCCCTCTTGCCAGCGTTGTTCCAAGAGTTGTCGGATCCGGTCAGAGGCCATGGGGATCTGTTCCAGGGCAGGGTTCAGGAAACCGATCACGATGGTCTTGCGGGCCTCGTTTTCGCTGAGCCCGCGGGTTTGTAAATAGAACACCTTTTCCCGGTCAATGCGGCCCACGGTAGCACCGTGGGTGGCGCGGACCTGATTGGCCTCAATCTCCAAGCCAGGCACTGAATCGGCGTGGGCACCTCGGTTCAGGATCAGAGAATGGTCTGCCAGGTAGGAGTCGGCGAACTGGGCGTCCTTTTCAATCTTGATCATGCCGTAGAACACGGAGCGGGCCCGATCCCGCAGTACGCCTTTGGCCAGCACGTTGCCTCGGGTTCTCAGGCCACGATGGTCCAGCAGGGTGGAAAGGTCAAAATGCTGGCGATGGGTGGCAAAGAACACCTGCACGTCCTTGGCCTGGGTATCATCGCCCATCAGCAGGGTCTGCATTCGGCCATAGGTGAGCCGTCCTCCAAGCCAGGCGGTGGTCCACTGGATCTCGGCAGAACGGGCCAGACGAGCCCGGCGATGGAGGGCCACCCAGGTCTTTTGGTTCCAGGCATCAATGCGGTGGATCCCCACCCGTGCCTCCTCGGCCACGAAGATCTCATGGGTGCCTGCCACCAGGGCCGGCTCTGCGGCTGGTCCTGAGAGGGTTTCAAACAACAGGTGGACCTGGCTCCCCCGTTCCACAAGGACCAGAACGGGGGAGAACACCGCTGCCCGGGGTTCGGTGAGTACCTGAAGCACGTACAGGGGACGGGAGAGTTGGCGGTCAGGGGGGATCCGAAGGAACAGCCCACCAGACCGAAAAGCGTGCACCAAGGCCACAAACCGGTCTTCCGATGGAGGGATCAGGTTTCCGAAGTGTTCCGCCACCAGATCGGGGTTTCTTTGCACAGCCACATCAAAGTCCATGGCCTCTACACCGGCCTTCTGGTACTCGGGTGAGAGCCGCACCAGGGCCACCTCAGCGTTCACCTGAACCACCACACTGTTCTCGGTGTCCTGCAGGATTTCCCGCAGGTGGGCGGGCAATAACGGCATGAAGGACGTGGCCGGATGTAGGGTTTGAAACTCCTCCACCTGAAGCCCATGGAAACGGGTATACCGGGATTCGGGCCAGGGCAAGGATTCCACCAGTGACCACGCCTCTTGGCGTCTTTGGAGCCAGGCCGGCGGCTCGGTGCGGGCACGGGCCACCTCTTCCAGACTCTGGGCAGTTAAGGGCAGGGCGTTCATCCTACAGATCCCTCCATTTCCAGTTCAATCAGGCGGTTGAGTTCCACGGCGTACTCCATGGGCAGTTGCTTTGTAAAGGCCTCAATGAAGCCGAGCACGATGAGCGTGTAGGCCTCGGTTTCGGTGAGGCCGCGGCTCATGAGGTAGAAGATCTGATCCTCGCCGATCCGGCCTACGGTGGCCTCGTGGGCGATGTCCACCTCCTCCTCTTCAATCTCAATGAAGGGGTAGGTGTCGCTCCGCGAGAACTCGTCCAGGATCAAGGCGTCGCAGCGCACGCTGGACCGGGAGCCCACGGCTCCGGGGTACACCCGGACCAAGCCGCGATAGGAAGACCGGCCTCCGTCTTTGCTGATGGACTTAGACACGATGGTGGAGGAGGTATAGGGGGCTGCATGGATCGCTTTGGCCCCTGCATCCTGGTGTTGGCCCTTGGTGGCCAATGCGATGGACAGGATGTCGGCCCGGGCCCCCTTGCCCACCATGTACACCGCCGGGTACTTCATGGTGACCCCAGAGCCAAGGTTGCCGTCCACCCATTCCACTACAGCGTCCTCATAGGCCACCGCGCGCTTGGTCACCAGGTTGTATACGTCGCGAGACCAATTCTGGATGGTGGTGTAGCGGACGTGGCTCCCCTTTTTGGCAATGACCTCTACCACGGCGGTGTGCAATGACTGAGCGGCATACACGGGTGCGGTGCACCCTTCAATGTAGTGCACAGAAGCCCCCTCTTCTACGATGATGAGGGTGCGTTCAAACTGCCCCATGTTTTGGGCGTTGATGCGGAAATAGGCCTGCAGGGGGAAGTCCACGTGCACCCCCTTGGGCACATACACGAAGGAGCCACCGCTCCACACTGCGGTGTTCAGGGCGGCGAACTTGTTGTCGTCGGGGGGAACCACGGTGCCAAAGTACTCCTTGACCAGGTCAGGGTACTGTTTGAGGCCGTCGTCCATGCTGAGGAACACCACCCCCTTTTCTTCCAGGTCTTTGCGGATGCTGTGGTACACCACTTCGGACTCGTACTGGGCGCCCACCCCGGCCAGGAACTTGCGTTCGGCTTCAGGAATACCCAACCGTTCAAAGGTTTTTTTGATGTACTCCGGCACATCGTCCCAGGTGCGGGCCGGCAGATCGGTGGGGCGTGCGTAGTAGATGATGTCGTCAAAGTTGATGCCCGAAAGGTCTGCCCCCCAAGTGGGCATGGGCTTTTTCAAGAAAATCTCGTAGGCCTTCAGCCGGAGCTCCCGCATCCAATCGGGTTCCCCTTTGATGTAGGAAATCTCCTCAATGATCTCTCGGCTCAGGCCCTTTCGGGCTTTATAGACGTACCGTTCGGGGTCCTTGAAGTCGTACTTGCTGGTATCAACGGTGAAGATATCGTCCCGGGGTTTGTTCTCGGCCATGGTCACACCCCCTGTGTTAGCCAGCGGTAGCCCTTTTTCTCCAGTTCCTCGGCGAGTTCTGGGCCACCGGAGGCCACCAGTTGGCCGTTGGCCAGCACGTGCACGTAATCGGGCCGCAGGTGATGCAGGATCCGCTGGTAATGGGTGATCACCAAGGCCCCGAAGTTGGGCCCCCGCAGGCTTTGTACTGCCTCGGCGACGATTTTCAAAGAATCAATGTCCAGGCCGGAGTCGGTTTCGTCCAGAATGGCAAACTCCGGTTGGAGCATAAGGAGCTGCAGGATCTCCGCCCGCTTCTTCTCGCCACCAGAGAACCCGACATTCAGGTGACGACTGGCGAAGTCTTCGGAGAGGTGGAGTTTCTTGAGGTTCTCCTGGAGCCGTTGACGGAACTCCTTGATCTGTCGGGGATCAATGCGTTGGGACTCGCCATTGCCGTGCAGGGCCCGGTAAGAGGTCCACAGGAAGTGTGACAGGGTTACGCCTTCAATCTCCACAGGGTACTGGAACGCCAAAAACAGGCCGAGTTTGGCCCGTTCGTTAGGTTCCAACTCCAACAGGTTTTTGCCTTTGAAAAGAACCTCACCCTCCAATACCTCATAGCGGGGGTGGCCCATCAGGACCAGGGCCAGAGTGCTCTTACCGGAGCCGTTGGGCCCCATGATGGCGTGAACCTCCCCCTTGTTCATGGCGAGGTTGATGCCTTTGAGGATCTCCTTCCCCTCAATGGCCACGCGAAGGTTCCGAATTTCCAAGTCTGCCATGGCGCATGCCTCCTTAATACCTGAGTATTCCTGTCAAGCACTCAATCATAGAGCCCCTTACCCCATGACTCAACCCACGGGACTTTAATTGTATGGCGGGGATTGACCCTACCCGGCTTTTGCCGCAGATTTAGGGCAAACCCGACGAGGAGGAGGCAATGAAACGCACCTTCATGCTCCTGGGAACCCTGGCGGCACTGGGCCTTTTGCTGAGTCAGTGCACGCCTCCGCGGGAACCCTTCAAGGATCCCCGGGAAATCCACCTCAAAAACGTGAAACGCCTAACCACGTACGGCCACAACGCCGAGGCCTACCTCAGCCCGGATGGCTCCTTGATCACCTTCCAATCCACCCGTGACTCCTTCGCCTGTGATCAGATCTTCCTCATGGACACCACCGGAAAGGTCCTTCGGCTGGTCTCCACCGGCAAGGGCCGCACCACCTGTTCCTATTTCCTGGACGATCACCGCATCATGTTCGCCAGCACCCACGAAACCCTGGGGCCAGACTGCCCCCAGAATCCCATCGCCCAAGAGCTCCTGCAGAAGGGGATCTACACCTGGCCCCTGTACAACTACGACATCTACGTGCGCGACCTGCGCACCGACTCCCTGTACAAACTTTACGGCAGCCCTGGCTACGACGCCGAACTGGAGGGGCCGGATCCACAAGGGCGGATCGTGTTCACCAGCACCAAGGACGGTGACCTGGATCTTTACATCTTAGAACCCCCGTATACCGGTGAGCCCAAACGCCTCACCCACACCCCAGGCTACGATGGCGGATCCTTCTTTTCCTACTCTGGTCGGTACATCGTGTACCGGGCCTATCACCCTACCGACTCCACAGAACTGGCCCAGTACCGCGACCTGTTAGCGAAGGGGCTCATCATTCCCTTTATGCATTTGGAGATCTTCGTTTACGACACCCAAACCGACAGCACTTGGCAGGTGACCCATACCCCAGAGGGTACCGTGAACTTCTCACCCTTCATGTTCCCTGACGAAAAGCGTCTGTTGTTTGTGTCCAACATGCACAAGCCCCGCAGCCGAGACTTTGCCATCTACATGATCAACGTGGACGGCACCGGCCTGAAGCGCATCACCTATGCCGGCACCTTCAACTCCTTTCCCATGCTCTCCAAAGACGGCAAGAAGCTCGTGTTCATCTCAGACCGGGCCCGCAGCAAGGAAGAGCCCGGCTTTGATGTGTTCTTGGCAACCTGGGTGGACTGATCCACCCAAAGGAGGTGTGGGATGAAGGGCTTGGCTTGGTTCTCCTTCGGCGTGGGTGTACTCTCCATCCTGTTGGGAATCCTTGGGAAACTCATGCACACCAAGATCTTGGGGGTTCGCCACGCCTCCTGGGCAGAAATCGCCATCTACTTCACGGTGGTCTCCATCGCCCTGCTGCTGTTTGACCGAGCCCGAGAGTGATCCATGCCCTACCGACGGTTCTATCCGGAACCCGATGAGGCGGCCACCCTCCAAGAGGGTGGCCGCCTCATGGACCTGGACCCCCAGGCCCTGCAACGATCCCTACCAGCACTACAAAAGTACATGGCCCTGCTCCGCTACTGGGGACAGCGCATCAACCTCATGTCCCGAAGAGACCTATACCACGGCCTTGTGGCCCATCTCCTGGATTCCCTGGCCATAGCCCGTTGGATCCCCCAAAGGATCACCGTCATGGACCTGGGCAGCGGCGCTGGGCTGCCCGCTGTTCCCCTGGCCGTGTACCGGCCTGACCTCACCGTGGTCGCCGTGGAATCCCGCAGGAAAAAGGGAGTGTTCCTGCGGGAAGTGAAACGCCAACTACACTTGAAGAACCTCCGGGTGTACATCCAG
This sequence comes from uncultured bacterium, assembly GCA_964406105.1. Classification (GTDB taxonomy): domain Bacteria; phylum Hydrothermota; class Hydrothermia; order WGAB01; family WGAB01; genus WGAB01. Next base: position 55,534 of record CAYOQK010000012.1, read on the forward strand.
CGTTGGGAAACCCTTCAGGGCGTGCCCGCCCAACTGCTGGTCACCCGAGCCACCGGGGCCCTGGCCGATATCCTGGCCCTCGCCCCCCAACTCCTGCCCCAGGGTGGGCGAATCCTGGCCTATGCCTCCGAGCCCGACCACCGAATCCCCGCGGCCCGCAGCTATCAAGTACGGAACCCGGTGAACCGCAGGGTGTTCTATATCCTGGAGTACCACTACCACCCCAGCTCCCCTCCCCGCCGCACCCCTTAAACCCCTTGCCCAATCCAAAGGCATCCGGGACCCCTCAACCCTGGCCTCAGAGAAACCCAAGCCTTGGCGGAAGGGGGCTTTGGCTTCATGATTAAGACAAAGAGGGAAGGGGCCTTTTTGCCCTTTCCACAAGGGAAAGCCGAGGTGATCGCATGTCGTTGTGGGGAGACGAAAGCCGAACAGCCAGGGGGCAGGAGATCCGGTTCCTCCATACCGGGGACTGGCAGATCGGACAGAGCTTCGTAGAGTTCCCGCCGGAACGGCGACAGGCACTGCAGGAGGCCCGATTTCACGCCGTGCGTCGCCTGGCAGAAAAGGCCCACGAACACCGGGTTCACTTCGTCCTGGTGGCCGGTGATGTCTTTGAGAACGACGCCGTCCCCTTGAACGCCATAGAGCACCTGCTCCACGTCTTAGAGGCCTTTGCGCCTGTGCCCGTGTACATTGTTCCAGGCAACCACGACGCTGTAAACACTTACCTTTACCAGAGTTCCACCTTCCGGACACGATGTCCGAACCATGTGCATGTTTTTCTGGAGCCTGGGATCCACCGCGTTGGCCCCCAGGGGCAAGTGGCGTTGGTGGTGGCACCGGTGGTGCAAAGGGACCTTCCCCCCGTCTTTCCCTCCACGGCTGTTCCTGAGGGCGTCCAGTTTCGGGTGGTGTTCACCCACGGCACCTTAGAAGGCACTGTTTCGCCTCAAAACCCTTCCCCCCTTTGGATTCCCCGAAGGGACCTGGACGCTTGGAACGCTCAGTACATCGCCCTGGGCCACTACCATGGATGGCGCCGCTACGGCCGGGCAGTGTACCCTGGAACCCCGGAACCCACCAAGTTTGATGAACGAGAGGCCGGATTCGCCGCCCTGGTCACCCTCCGAACCCCTGAAGAGGAGCCGGAGGTGGAAAAACTCCCGGTAGGCCAGTACCGGTGGCAGGCCAAGGTGTACGAGACCCACACCCTCCGCGAGGCCGTTGCCTTTCTGGAAGAACTGGCCCAAAACCCTGAGCTTACTCCCCACACCCTCTTGCGGATCCACCTCGCTGTTCGCGAGCACGATCCCATGCTCATCCCTTCTCTTAAAGAGGCCCAGGCCAGGCTGGAGCAACGGGTGTTCCACCTGGACCTGCGAACCCAATTCCTACGGCAAGCCCTGCCCCCCGACTTTGACGAGCAGGTCTCTCAACGCTTCCCCATGGGTGAGCAACTCTTGGAACACCTACGACGACTAAAGGCCCGGCTGGAGGAAGACGAGGCAGAAGGACACCAAGGCGGAGCAGCGTTCCGCTTAGACCGTCCACGGTTGGATTTCCTTCCTCCCCAGCCCGACCGAGAGGTGATAGAAGAGGCCCTCCGAGAACTGGAACAGTGGTTTCTGAAACACCTGCAGGAGGAAAGGCGATGATCCTGCGCCGTCTCCGTGTGCAGCATTTCCGCCGCATAGACCGTGGGGTAGAGGTGACCTTTGATCCTGAGATCAATCTGATCGTGGGGCCCAATGAGAGCGGCAAATCCTCACTGGTGTTGGCGATCCCCTTTGCCCTGTTCACTTCCTACCGCGTCACGGGCGCAGCTCTTAAGGAGGTTTTCCCCTTTGGCCGTGCCCTGAGCCCCACAATAGAGATGGAGATTGAGCTCCGAGGGAAACGGTATCGGATTTTCAAACGGTTTCACTCCTCGTCCCAGAGCCTGGTGGAGGAGATCCAGGAGGACGGCACACGGCGCCCCCTGGCCGAGGGAGAAGAGGCGGATCGCTGGATGAGCCAGATCTTTGAAGCCCAGCTCCCGAAGCGATTTCGCGGTTTCCCTACCCAATGGGGCGTGGCCCGGGCCCTGTGGCTGCTACAGGGGCCTGAGGTGGACCCGGCCCCGTGGGTGCAGCCCCAGGCCCTTCGCCAATCCGTAAACGTCACCACCGAGGCTTCCTCCTGGCTCCGCCTCCTGCTGGAATCCGTAGAGGCCGACCTGTTTACGCAACTGACCAAAGAGAAACTGCAGTCCAAAAAACACGGGGAACTTGAGCGACTCCGGGAGGAAATCCATCAACTGCAAGACACCCAAAGGGAACTGGAGCAGGCGCTGTCCGACCTTCGTCAGCGGCAACGGGAACTGCAGGAAATCCAGAAACGCAGAGAGGAAAAGGCCAAAGCGGAAACACGGATCCAACAGCGTCTTCAGGAACTTCACCAGCAGATCCAGGAGGTGCGAGGTCTAAAAGAACAACAGAAAACCCTGCAACTGGAGATCGCTCGGCTCAGCGAGAAGGCTCATGCTCTGGAACAACGAGTGGAGCGGGCCCGGAAAACCTGGGAAGCCTACCAAAACCTGCAGAAACGCCTGGAGAAGCTGAAGCGCCGACGTCAGGAGACCGAGGAATCCCTGGAACACCTTCAGAGGAAACTCCGGCGCCTGGAGGACGAGCAGCAGCAGATGGAGGAAAGGCTGCGTTCCCAGGAGAAAACCCTGGCAGACCTCCGAAAACTGGAGGCGATCCAGCGGGCACGCCAGGAACGGGAAACCCTGGAACAGCAACTCCAACAGGTGGAACGACGGTTAAAGCAGCGGGAGGAGATCCACCGAGCGCTGCAGGGGCAGAGTTCCGAAGAACTCCAGCAGCTCTTGGAGGAGTGGCACCAGGCCAACGAACGGCTGGCGCGGGCCCAAGCCCGCTTAGAGGGCCTGAGGATGCGCCTTCGTCTGCAGACCCTCCAGGAAGTGGATCTCCAAGTGAACCACCAGCCGTTGCACCTGCCCGCTGGAGAAACCTGGGAAACCCTGACGACTCCAGGGTTCACCTTAGAGATCCCCGGCATGTTGAGAATCACCCTGGAGGCCGCAGGGCGCGAACTCCAGGCTTTGCACCAAGAGATCCAAGATCTCCAGGCCAAGCAACGCAGCGTGCTCCAACGGGCAGGGGTTTCGGACCTCCAGGGCCTGAAGGATCGCTGGACCCAGGTACAACGCTTGGAGTTCCGGTTGGAACGCCTCCGCCAGGAGCTCCAGGAACTCCCAGACCCCGAAACCCTGCAGCAAAAACTCGCTCGGCTTCGGCTCCAACTCCAGGACGCTCCCCAGGAGGTTCCTCCTGCCGAAGAACTGCGGTTGCAAATCCAAGAGGCTGAACAGGAGCAAGCGAGAACCCAACGTGACCTGCGGGCTCTCCAAAGCCAGATCCAGGACCTGCGGCAACAGCTGAACGATCTCCGAACTGTCCTCGCGAAGGTGTCCAGGGAAGAGGCCGCCCATCAAACCCAAGTGGACAGCCATTGGGAACGGCTCCTGGAGCTGTTGGAGGGCTTTTGGCCCGGCGGGCAGGCAATGGGCGAAGAGGCCGTTCCCCCTGCCCTGGCCGCCTTGGAGCGCCAACAAAGGGACCTGCTGGATCAACTGCAGCAACGTCAGAACGCCTTGCAGAATGTACAGAAGCGGCTACCTCCTCAGGACCCCGAGGAGGAGGCTCAACGCTTGGAGGCCCGCCGGCAGCAGCTCCAAGAGGAACAGCGGGATCTGCGGGATCGTTACGTTCGGACGGAGGCGGCCCTGGAACACCTCCGAGCCCAAGACCTGGAACTCAAGCTCCAGGAAACCCAACTTCGTCTGAAGCGGAGGCAGGAGCGACTTCGGCACCTCCAGATTCACCTGGAGGCCCTGTTGCTCCTCAGGAAAGAGGCGGAGGGGTTACTCCAGCGAATGGAAAACGCCCTCGCCAGCTTCGTGGGCCAACGAGTGGAAGAGTACCTTCGGTTCATCACAGGGGTTGAGCGTCGGGTATGGCTGAACCAGGGGCAGTGGTATGTCTCTTTTCCAGGAGATTCCAACCCCCCTCCCCTGGGGCTCAAACAAGCGGTTTCCAGCGGCACCCTGGAGCAGTTCGCACTCTCATTGCGATTGGCCTATGGCACCGCCCTTGCAGAGCGGTTAGGTCGCCAACTGGTGATCCTGGACGATGCCTTGGTCTTTAGCGACGATGAACGGTTTCAACGCATCCTATCCCTGCTGCACCAACTTCGGGATCGGCTCCAAATCGTGATCCTCACCACCCATCCTGAGCGGTACGAACTCCTGGAGGCTCACGAGATTCCACTGCAGGCATAGCCTGATCCCAAACCCTGAACCCTGAAGTTGCAGGGCCGTGTGCGTTCTCTGGGAGGGTTTCGTCCTTCGCTCTGTATAATTGGCCTTTGTAAGCAGGTGCTTACGAAGGAAAGGAGGGCACGATGAGACACTGGACGTGGTGGATTTGGTTCACCCTGCAAGGGGTGGCCTTGGCCACCAACTACTACGTATCACCCTCGGGCGATGACAACAACCCAGGGACCATAGACCAGCCCTGGGCTACAATCCAGAAGGCTGCCAACGAGGCCAACCCCGGGGACACGGTGTTTGTCCGTGAGGGTGTGTACTACGAGCAGGTTCAGATCAACGTGAGTGGCGCACCGGGGCAGTACATCGTGTTCACAGCCTACCCGGGGGAAACCCCTATCCTGGACGGCACCGGGGGAACTCCCGGGGAACACATGATTTATCTGAACAGCGTGGACTACATCAAGATTGAGGGGTTCACCATCCGGAACGATTCCGCGGGCAGTGGGATCTTCGTGGAAGACGCTGGCGACTACATTGAGATCCGCAACAACACCATCTACAACATGAAGGGGCCTGATGGCATGGGGATCACGGTGTACGCGCACGTGAACGACAGCATCACCCACATCACCATTGAAGGCAACCACATTTACAACTGTGAACCCGCCCAGAGCGAGGCGCTGGTGGTCAACGGCAACGTGTTTGACTTTGCCATCCTCAACAACCTCATCCACGACGTCAACAACATCGGTATTGACGCCATCGGGGGCGAGGTGGCCGGCAAGGTGGCCAAACGGGGGATCATCCGGGGAAATGAGGTGTACAACGCCCGGTCCAGTTACGGAGGCGGCTATGCGGCTGGAATCTACATTGACGGAGCACAACAGGTTGTGGTAGAGCAGAATCGGGTGCACGAGTGCGATATGGGCATTGAGGTAGGGTGCGAGAACGCCGGGTATGTGGCCGAGGCCTGTACCGTGCGCGCCAATCTGCTCTACCACAACGACAAAGCGGGTTTGATTTTCGGCGGGTACGACGCCTCCGTGGGACGAGTAGAAAACTGCGTGTTTGAGAACAACACCCTATTCAAGAACCAAGTGGTGGGAGACGGCGAAGGGGAGCTCGTGATCCAGTACGCCTCCAACAACGTGGTTCGCAACAACATCGTTTACGCCGGTCCCCAGGGGATCCTGCTTACCTCTTGGGAGGGCAACCTCAACAACACCCTGGACTACAACTGCTGGAAACCCAGCGCCGAGCCCCACGCCAGCCTCTTCGTGTGGAACAGCACAGAGTACACCACCTTTGCCGCTTACCAGGCAGGCACAGGCCAAGACGGCCATTCCCTGGATACCAATCCCCTCCTGGCAGACACCTCCACCCTGGATTTCCACCTGGACACCCTAAGCCCCTGCATAGACGCAGGAGACCCCACCACCTCTCCGTCCCAGGACTACGAGGGGAATTCTCGGCCCCTGGACGGCAATCAGGATGGTGATACCTTGGTAGATATCGGTGCCTACGAATTCGTTCCTTCCCCGGTGAGGGTAGAGGAAACCACGCGCTTTGCCAAGAACCCGGAGTTGAGGGTCTTTCCCACCATCGCTCAGCAGGTGGTACACGTATTTACACCCTCGGCGCAGCCCGGGGCACCTGTGACCCTGGAGATTGTGAACGCCTCCGGCCAAAGACTGCGGCGTGTCCAACGCACTGAGCCCTTCACCCTGCTTTCCGTGTCTGCTCTGCCCTCGGGCATGTACCTGGTGGTGCTCACGGACGGCCATGGGCAACGGGTGTACCGCCCCCTCCTGATCCTTCGGTAGGGGCAGGATTGCCACAGAAGGCCCGGACGGCTTCGGCGGCTCCTGGTTTCCCCTACAATAATGACGTAAAAAACCATGAAGGAGGTCTTTATGCGTTTCCTCTTGGTGTTTGCAATCCTTTTGGCGATGAGCCTGCCGGCCCCATCCCAGGCCGCACCCCGACGGGTGCTGGCGGAGATCATCACCAACACGGCTTGTTCCGGTTGCGCCAACGCCAACCGAGTGCTCACACAGCTTTACGAGACCTACTACAACGAACTCTCGGTGATCCGTTACCACGCTTGGTGGCCCTCTTCCAGCGATCCCTTTTACCAAGCCAACATTGAGGAAAACACCCGGCGGATCAACTACTACGGGGCCGACTATACGCCCCATCTCTATCTGGATGGTTCCGTGGACGGGGGATACCAGGCCTCCACCTGGGAGAACCTGATCCAGCAGGAATTGGCAGTGCCCAGCCCCCTGATCATGGATCTGGAGATCACCTACGATCCCCCCTCCCGCACGGGTACGGTGATCACCACCATTACCGTGGACTCGGCTGTGAATTTCGTGGCCCCGAAACTGCGGATCGCTTTGGTGGAAAGCAACATCTTTTACAACGCGCCCAACGGTGAAACCGAACACCACCAGATCATGCGCGACATGATCCCCAACGCCGAGGGCATCCCCCTGACCTTAGGGCCCGGCGTCACCGTGGTGGATACCCAGGAGTTTATGGTGGACAGCAGTTGGGTGGTGGAGAACTGCGCCATTGTGGCCTTCGTGCAAGACGACGGGGCCGCCAAACGAGTGTACCAATCCGCCATGGAGTTCGTACATCCGGAACCCCAACTCCGGTTTCACCACTACTTCGTGGAGGACGGCAACGACCAGGTGCTTCAGCCTGGGGAAACCGGCCAGGTCTACGTGGCATTCATCAATACCGGTCGGATAGATGCAGAAAACGTAACGGCTTTTTTGAACTCTACGGATCCCTATATCCACGTGCTCCAATCCCAGATCTTCCTTCCCGAGGTGCCTTTGTACGAGGTGACCCTTGCATCCCAGCCCTTTGAAATCCAGTTGGATCCGGCCATTCCGGATTCCTACATCACCTACGTGCATCTCACCCTGCAAACCCCTGACAGTGTGATCTTCACCGACAGCTTCCCCGTCGGTCATCTGCCTCAAGTGGGCTTCAGCGACGACTTTGAAGGAAACGATCGGTGGTTCAACTATGGAGAATATGGACAATGGCATATCACAGAACACCGGTATCATTCCGGAACTCATAGCAAGTACTGTGGGTTGGAAAACCTTTGGCATTATCTCAACAATGCCAATGTGGTCATGGAATCCCCGTGGATCTTGGTGGGTGCCCACGACACCCTCACCTTCTGGCATTGGTACGACATGGAAACAGCCTACGACTTCGGCTACGTGTACCTCCAAACCAGCACCCCTTACCATCGTGTGCCCGTGGACACCTTTAACGGCCACCTCCAACAGTGGGTTCAGGAGGCCTACCCCTTGGACGAGTATGCCGGTTCGGTGATCAAGGTGGTGTTCCACTTCAAATCGGATGCCTCGGTGAACTACGAAGGCTGGTATGTGGACGATGTACAGGTGCAACCGGTGGGCGTCCAGGAAGACTCACACCCACCGGCTGTAAGAAACGAAGCGATCCGGTTGACGCTCTCCCACTCTGTAGTCCGGGACCGCCGGCTGTTGTTCACCCTTACCACCCCTTGGAGCGGCCGCCACGAGATTTCGGTGTACACGGGTGCAGGGCGCCGTATTCTCTCCCTTTTCCACACCCTAACCCCAGGGGCCCACAGTCTGGAGCTCACCCTACCCCCAAACCTGCAGACGGGCGTGTACTTCCTACACGTCAAGGGTCCCCAAGGTTCCCAAACCCAGCGATGGCTCTATCTCCGGCCCTAAACGCCCGTATAATTCCACGGCTATGGCACACGCAGAGAAACTGCTGGAGCGGTTCTTAGAAATCAGGGGGTATCTTTGACCCCGATCAACTGCGTCGCGAACTCCGAACCTTAGAAGACCTCTCGGGCCGCCCTGACTTTTGGCAAAACCCGACGGAGGCCCGCCGGGTGATGGCCCGAATCTCGGCCCTACGCAGGGATCTGGAGGAACTGGAAACCCTGGAACGGGAACTCCGGGACCTGGTGGAACTGGAGGAACTGGCCGAAGAGGATGAAACCCTGGCCTCGGAAGTGGCATCGGAGTACCGACGGTTGGAACAACGCCTTAACGACCTGGAACTCCGCCTGACCTTCACCGAAGAAGACCAGCGAAACGCCATCGTCACCATCCATCCCGGTGCCGGTGGAACCGAATCCATGGACTGGGCTGGAATGCTGTACCGGATGTACACCCGCTGGTTTGAGCGCAAGGGATTCAAGTACAAGGTGCTGAACCTGCAACCTGGAGAAGAGGCCGGGATCAAGGACGTTACTCTGTTGGTGGAGGGTCCCTACGCCTATGGATACCTGAAGGCCGAACGGGGTGTCCACCGCTTGGTGCGGATCTCTCCCTTTGATGCCTCCCGGCGTCGCCACACCTCCTTTGCATCGGTGTTCGTATACCCCGAGATGGAAGACGTGGAAGTAGAGATCCGCGACGATGAACTCAAGATTGACACCTTCCGCTCCTCGGGCCCTGGCGGTCAACACATGCAGAAGAACGAAACAGCGGTGCGCATCACCCACCTGCCCACCGGCATCGTGGTTACCTGTCAATCCGAACGGTCTCAACACCAGAACAAAGAAACCGCCCTCAAGATCCTGCGAGCCCGGCTGTACGAGTACTACAAGGAAAAGGAACGGGAAAAGCTCAAAGACCTGGAACAGGAGAAGGGGGAAATTGCGTGGGGAAGGCAGATCCGCTCCTATGTGCTTCACCCCTACCGGATGGTAAAGGACCACCGCACAGGGTACGAGGTTGGCAACGCCGATGCCGTCTTAGACGGTGACTTGGACGGCTTCATCCGCGCCTACCTTCTGCAACAGCTGCGCCAACGGAAGGGAAAGTAAAACGCCATGGGCCCAGATCACAATCCGTTGACGTACCAGCAAGTTGGCGGATAGGACACGGGGGCTCCTCCCCTTCCTTAGACTGCTGTAAGATAAACGGGAAAACGGAGGGAAAAGATGTTGCGGTTTGTGTGGACGTTGTTGCTGGTGGCCACCTTAGGAGCCGCCACTGACTTTGAGGAACTCTCTCGCCAAGCGGTCAACGACCTTACCCCTACGCTGGCCCTGGTGATGAGCGCAGACCAAATGCACGCGGCCAATACCCTGGGCGGATTCCCCCATTGGCGATTAGGCCTGGCCTCCACCTTCACCCGGTTTGCCTTCCAAAACCCGGCACAGGAGGGCGAAGAAGCCACCGTTTGGCTTCCGTACCCCTACCTATACGCCCAACTGGGACTGTACAAAGGGATGTCCTTTACCCCCTTGATCGCGGGGGTAGGCAGCGTGGACCTCTTGGCTCGCTTCAGCACCCTCTCCTTTCTGAACCGATGGAGCGACAACCTCTTCCAAATGCCTACCTATTGGGCGGCAGGGGCCCGGGTAGGCCTCCTCCGGGATCGGCTCTGGTCACCGGCCGTGTCCCTTACCATCCTGTACGGCAACATCACCCCCTTGGAAGTCGGGGCCTATAGTGAGGAGATCCAAGACACCGTGCGGGTGAAGGCCTCAGCCCGGGCCACAGCGGTGTACCTCTCGGTGTCCAAGAACCTGTTGCTCCTGGAACCTTACCTCGGCATCGGCTATGTGAGCGGCAGTGCGGACGCCCAGTTTCGCCTTGGCGATGAGGACTACCAGGATCTCTTGAATCTGGAAAGCCCCTCCTTCCTCAAAACTACGCTGGGCCTCCGGCTCTCCGTGTTCCCCCTGATCAGCGGCTTCGGCGAGGTGACCTTCGCCGGCAAGCACACCATGTACGGGCTGGGCGTGAACCTGGGTTTCTAAACCACCAAACCCGTGAATCTCAGGCGGCTGAATCCCCTAACCCTCCTGGTGTTGGGGTATACGGGGCTCTCCTTCGCAGGGGCCTTGCTCCTGATGCTTCCCTTTGCCCGCACAGGCCCGTTGAACCCGGTGGATGCGCTGTTCACCTCCACCTCGGCCCTCTGCGTGACCGGACTCATCGTGAAGGACACAGCCACCTTTTACACCGCCTTCGGGAAGGCCGTGATCCTCACCCTCATTCAACTGGGAGGGCTGGGATACATGACCTTCGCCACCACCATCCTGTTCCTCCTGCGTCGCAAGGGCAGCCTCACCCTGCGGCTCACCATGGCAGAATCTTACCCTGAACTCGCCCTGGGGCAAATCTCCCACTTCGTTCGGCGGGTTTTGAAACTCACCTTGGCCTTTGAACTCACCGGCGCGGTTCTCCTGGCTTGGGCCTTCTCTCGTCATGGCTTCGGCCCCGCTCTCAGCATCGCCCATGGGGTGTTCATCAGCGTTTCCGCCTTTTGTAACGCCGGGTTCTCCTCCTTCTCCGACAACCTGGCCTCCTTCGCAACCCAACCGCTGGTGCTGCTGGTGGTCCCCTTCCTCTTCATCGCCGGAGGTTTAGGGTTCTTCGTCCACCAAGACCTTTACTTCCGTTTCTTGCGGCGTCAGAAGCGCAAACTGGAACTCCACACCCGGGTGGTGCTGCGGATGACCCTTCTCCTGCTCCTGGTGGGCACCGGGGTGCTCTACCTCACCGAGGGGATCCGCACCTCGCTCCCCTGGGGATACCAGGTCCTTAACGCCTTTTTCATGGCTGCCACCCCCCGAACCGCCGGGTTCAACACCTTGAATGTGGCCGCCTTTAGTGTACCAGCGGTGTTCCTGTTGCTCCTGCTCATGACCATTGGTGGGTCTCCTGGTGGCACCGCCGGCGGCATCAAAACCACCACCTTTGCCGCCCTGTTCCTCTGGGTTCGGGCGTGGCTCCGGGGCAACGAAAAACCCGTGCTCTTGGGCAATGCCCTACCCTTAGAGTCTTTACAGCGCTCCCTGATCATCGTTACCATGGCTGCTTCTACCATCCTACTGGGCACCTGGATCCTCACCTGGACCGAAACCCCTGTGATCCAAGAGGTGGGCTTTCTGCCCCTGCTGTTTGAAGTGGTCTCTGGATTCGGCACCGTGGGCCTATCCTTTGGCTCTGCCCATATGGCAAACGTCTCGCTTTCTGCCGACTTTTCCGTACTGGGCAAAGGGGTTATGATTGTGATCATGCTGATCGGGCGGATCGGTGTTTTATCGCTGGCCGCTTGGGTGTTCCGGCGGGAGCACCAAACCCTCCGCTACGTGGAAGGCAGTTACATCGTGGGCTAACCATGCAGTTTTGCGTGATTGGATTGGGACGTTTTGGCTCGGCAGTAGCCCGAACCTTGGCCGACCTGGGCCACGAGGTGCTGGCCGTTGACCGAGAAGAGGAGCCCGTGGCCGAGGTGGAACCCTACGTTACCCAAGGTGTGGTTCTGGATGCCACCCAGGAAAAGGCCCTCCAAAACCTGGGGCTCCGTGAGTTTGACTGGGTGATCGTGGCCATCGGGGATCTGGAGTCCTCCATCCTGATTACCGTGCTCCTCAAAGAGATGGGCGTGCCCCGGGTGCTGGCCAAGGCCCTAAGCACCATCCACGCCAAAATCCTGCGAAAAGTAGGGGCCGACCGCGTGGTTTTCCCGGAGCGGGACATGGGCCAACGGGTGGCCCGCTCCCTCGCCTCACCCATGGTGTTTGACTACCTGGAACTCACCCCGGGCTATTCCATTGTGGAGATCGCTGCCCCCCGCGAGTTCGCTGGCCAAACCCTCAAAGACCTGCGAATCCGGAACCGCTTCGGGGTCACCGTGATCGCCATTCGCCGAAAGATGCCCGAACTCAAAGAGGGTGGCAGCAGCCTGGACTTCAAAGAGATCCCCATCATCTCCCCCACACCTGACGAGGAAATCCACGAGGGCGATATTCTGGTCGTACTGGGCAAAAACGAAGACATTGAAAAACTGAGGAAGATCCATGGAGAAGAATGACGTCCGTCAACTGCTGGAAGAAGCAAAGTTCTATTTTTTAAACCGAAACTTGGACGAAGCCGAACGGATTCTCAATCAGGTGGTGGAAAAGGATCCGACCTCGGCCGAGGGTTTTTACCTTTTGGGGCTGATCGCAGAGATCCGCAATCGCCGCGACGAGGCACGGGCATACTTTGAGAAAGCCCTCTCCCTGCAGCCCGATTATCGGGAAGCCCAAGAACACCTGGATCGGGTGACCGAAATCCACTAAGGTGCCTTTCACTTACCACGAGGGCCGCGTGACCCTGGAGATCCTCCACCCGGAGGTGTTCCTTCGGGAACGGGGACGGCTGGCCAGGGACTTCGGAGTGGCTGCGGTGGCTGCTCTCCAACGAAGCACCCTGGAGATCGTCACCCCAGAGGGCCTTTCCTTGTTCCGCCTGCCGGTGTCCGAGCCCTTAGTGGTGGCCGAAACCTTTGCAGGCACCGGCATCCGATCCTTCAGATACATCCAAGAGGTGGGCAACATCGGCAGGGTGTTGCTCAACGACATCAGCACCCCGGCCCTGGCCACGGCTCGTCACAACGCCGAACGCCTCCAGGTGGCTGACCGGTGCCGTTTCTATCACATGGAAGCCAACAACTTCCACTACACTCTGAAATTGGAAGACCTGTACCCCCATCTGCTGGACCTGGACGCCTTTGGCTCACCGGTGCCCTTCTTGGATTCCGCCTTCCACGCTGTCCGGGATGGGGGCTTCCTGTACATCACCGCTACCGACCTGGCGGCCCTCTGCGGCATTGACCGCAGAAGCGCCTTCAACCACTACGCTGCCCTCACCGTGCAAACCGAGTTCTGCCACGAGATCGGCGCCCGTGTGTTTGTCCGCACGGTGATCCGTGCCGGTGCTCGCCGGAAGTTCCGGGTCATTCCCCTGTTCACCCTGTACGACGGCTATGCCCTGCGGGGGTTCTTTTTCACCCTCCACGGACGGTACGATCTGAATCCCCAAAACGAAGGGTTCCTGGGCATTTGCCCCCATTGCCGAAGGGTTTGGCCGATTCCCTTCAACGGCAAAGACCTGTGCAATCGCTGCCCCCACTGCGGTCAAGAGGCTTGGCTTGCCGGCCCCCTCTGGCTTCACGACCTCCACTATGGCCCCTTCTTGACGGCCCTGGCCCAGGCAGGCAGAGGATTGGGTACACTGTCGCGCCGATTCTTCCGGGTGCTCCAGCGGATGCAAGAGGAAGTGGGCATGCCCCCTTTCTTTTACACCACCACCGCCATTGCCGACCGCTTGAACCTCTCCCAACCTCCCCTGGAAGCCGTGCTCCACGCCTTGCGAGCACGGGGATTTGCCGCTGGACGCACCCATTTCCAGGGCACAGGGTTTAAAACCAACGCCCCCTATCCGGAAATTGAAGCCCTGTTCCACGATCTTGTACCTTCCTAACGCTCATCGTTCCGTTCCGACACACCCCATATCCGCCTTTGCAGACTTTTCAAGCTTTCTTATCACGGCATGGAATTTGCACCCTCTCCGGGAAACGGAGGTGTTCCATGCACGGCGATTTGGTGGTGCTCAGCCTAACGGCCGCCTCGGTGGGTTTCCTGCACACCCTTACCGGGCCCGACCACTACTTGCCCTTTGTGATGATCGGTCGGGCACGGCGCTGGGGCTATGCAAAACTCGCCACCGTGACCACCCTGTGTGGGCTTGGGCACGTGCTGTCTTCCATCCTCTTGGCCCTTTTGGGGGTAGCCGCAGGCGTGGCGCTCTCCCGCTTGGAAGCCTGGGAAAACCTGCGGGGGAATTGGGCAGCCTACGCCTTGATGGGCTTTGGCATCGCCTACACTCTTTGGGGCCTCCGCAAGGCCTGGCGGGGACAAGTGCACACCCATTACCACCGCCACGCCGATGGCACCTTCCATCGCCATCCCCACAACCATCACCATCCTGACCACGCTCACCTCCACGGCGATGGGGAACGGATCACCGTATGGGTATTGTTTGCCATCTTCGTGCTGGGCCCCTGTGAGCCCTTGATCCCCCTCGCTATGGTGCCTGCAGCACGCCACTCCTGGGCCGGCCTTCTGTGGATCGGCCTGGTGTTCGGCCTTCTAACGGTGGGCACCATGGTGGCCACAACCTTGCTCCTGTACTCTGGGGTTCGCAGGATCTCCTTACCCTGGTTAGAACGGTACATGCACGCCTTGGCTGGGGCGGTGATCACCCTTTCCGGAGCGGCCATCGTGTTCTTGGGTTTGTGAGCCCTATACTTGAAACATGCGGGTGGGTTTCCTTCAATTCGCGCCGATCCTGGGCAACAAGGAGGCGAATCTTCAACGGATTCGCCAATGGGTATTGGAAGGTCCTGATCTGGACCTCCTGGTGCTCCCCGAGCTCGCCACCACCGGATACCTGTTCCTCAGCCCCGAAGAACTGGCTCCCTTAGCCGAGCCCATTCCCCAAGGCCCCTCCTCTCAACTGTTCCTGGAACTGGCCAAAGAGCGCAACCTGGCCCTTGTGGTTGGGCTCGCGGAACGCGACGGCTCCAGGCTCTACAACAGTGCCGCAGCTTATCACCCTGACGGCCGCGTGGTGGTGTACCGAAAGGTGCACCTCTTTTGGGACGAAAAAGACCTCTACGCACCCGGCAACTTGGGGTTCCCGGTGTGGGAGTTTCGGGGCGCCCAGCTGGGTCTTCTCATTTGCTTTGACTGGTACTTCCCGGAGGCCGCACGCACCCTGGCCCTTCAAGGGGCCGAGATTCTGCTACACCCCTCCAACCTGGTGCTCCCGTGGGGCCAAACAGGCATGCAGTATCGGGCCCTGGAAAACCGGGTGTTTGTGGTCACAGCCAATCGCACGGGCGAAGAGCGACGGAGAGATCGGCATCTTTCCTTTACGGGAGGAAGCCAAATCGTGGCCCCCAACGGCGATATCCGTCTGCGGGTGGGCCACGACAACGAGGGGATCTTTTACGTGGACCTGGATCCTCAGGAGGCCCGGGACAAGTGGATCACGCCCCGAAACCACCCCCACCAGGACCTCCGACCCGAACAGTACCATCACCCATGATCCGCTGGCTTGTGGTGGCCACCCTGGCTTGGCACTGGGCCCATGATCCCTGGTGGGGTCGGGATAAAGCCCAGCATCTGGCTGGCACCTACCTGGTAGCCTCCGCGGTGGACTTGGGCCTGCGGCAACAGACCGATGGAAAAAGCCGACGGGCCTGGAGCGTGGGGCTGAGCCTTTCCATAGGGATTGCCAAAGAGCTCTACGATGCCCTCCGGCCCCGCGGTTCCGGTTTCTCGTGGAAAGATCTGGCCGCCGACGCCACCGGCGCCCTCCTGGCCGGTGTGTTCCACTAACTGGCTGGCCCCGGTTAGCCACTGCACAAGCGATCGGCACGGCCAAAGCGGAGGAGATGGAGATTCTGCCTCTTGCCTCCGACGATCCTACATGAAAAAACTTCGGATCACCTCCAGAGCGCGGTCCACATCTGTGTCGTGAATATCGTGGTGGGTGACCATGCGGATGGCGCCTGTGGGCGACACCAGGGCAAGCACTCCACGCTCGGCCATATAGTGCACCAGATCCTGGGCGGTTTTGTGGGGGTGGTCCACCTCAAAGTACACCATGTTCGTTTCCACGCCAGCAACGTCTATTCGGATCCCGGGGATATGGGCCAGGCCCTCGGCCAGGCGGCGCGCCCGGGCGTGGTCTTCAGCCAATCGGTCCACCATCTCGTTCAAGGCCACCAGAGCCGCAGCCGCCAGCACGCCGGCCTGTCGCATGCCGCCTCCCAGGAGTTTGCGTACTCGCCGTGCCTCATCAATGAACTCGCGGGGGCCCACCAACACCGATCCCACCGGGGCAGCCAGTCCTTTGGAAAAGCAAAACATCACAGAATCCACGTACCGAGCGAACTCTCGGGCGGGCACCCCTGAGGCCACTTGAGCGTTGAAGATACGGGCCCCATCCAGATGGATCCGCAGGCCGTGGCGATCGGCCATCTCCCTCAAGGCCTGGAAATTGGCCAACGGCACCACCGCACCGCCCCACAGGTTGTGGGTGTTCTCCAGGGCAATGAGACGGGTACCTGCGATGTGCAGTGCTCGTTTGCGAATGTGTCGCTCCACGAAATCAGGATCCATCGCACCCCGATGGGATGGCAGGGGCCGCGGGATAACCCGGGAAACCACGGCCAAGTGCCCCACCTCCAGGTTATAGATGTGGGACCGTTCCTCTACGATGACCTCATCGCCCTCCTGGGTCCACACCTTCACGGCGATGGCGTTGCCCATGGTGCCGGAGGGCACGAAGAGGGCCGCCTCCTTGCCCAACCGGTCCGCCGCCTGGCGTTCCAACTCTTGGACCGTGGGGTCGTCGCCCAGCACATCGTCGCCCACCTGGGCCTCGGCCATGGCTCGTCTCATGGCCGGAGTAGGACGGGTTACCGTATCACTCCGAAAGTCTGCCACCCTGGCCATGGCCTAAGGATAAACGATTCACGGTGGGCGGAGGAGCCGCCTTTTACTCCAGGGGATTTTGGGTGAGCGTGGCGATTTCCTCCTCGGTATAGCCCAGAGCACGGAAGTCCAAAACGCCGTTGGGGCTGTGGCAGTCCCCGCAGGTAAAGGCTCCCTCTTTGCGGATGGCGTGGCTAATCTCCAGGAAGGCATCGCTGGGTAACCACCGGGGTTCAACTTTGCGGAGATGGAGCACATCGTCGTACGCTGCGGTGTTCCAGCCGGGGATATCCATGAAGGCCATGAACTTGTCCATCAGATACTTCTTGAACATCCAGCCGTACATCATGCGCATCATGGGTTTCCGTACCTCCACCTTGGCGGCAGAATCCGGATCCCCGGTGGCGTAGTAGGTGGGTAGGTTATAGGGGACAAACATGCCCCCAAAGGGCCCCATGTTTTGCAGATCAATGTGTTGACGGCCGTTGTAGAGCTTCATCGGCCAGATCTTGGAGGGTTTCCTCTGGGCGATGGGCCTAAGCACCTCCTCCTGCCACTGCTCGTAATCAAAATCTTGGAACTCTGGCCATACATGGTTCGGCTTGTAGATGTCGTACAAGCCGGCTCCGTTGGGGTTATCGCCGATAGGGGTACCCAGGAAGGTGCAGTCGCCGTTCCACCACTTGTACACGATGCCCTTGCCGGGCTCCCACTCCTTCAGGATATCGGAGTAGATGTAAATGCCCTCATGCTCTTCGTACTCCGGATGGGCAAAGTCCCTGAGGGTAACGTTGTCCGGATGCAAGGAGGGGATGTGGCAGGTTTGGCAAGCGATTTTCTCGGTGTGCATGTTCAGGTAATCGGCTAACTCGGCGTTCGCCTGGTGGGGTTCAGCTCCGTGGCACTTTTCACATGACACCTCAATACCTGGCAAGTCGTTGGCCATCAAGGTGGTGGTATGGGTACCTCGGGCGATGTAATGGCCCATGGTGGTGTGGCAATCCAGGCAGGAGAGGCCCGCTGCTGCGTGGACGTCCCAGGAGGGCGAGTACGGCGTGCCCCGCTTGGAGCCCGGATGGAACACCCGAGGCCGTTCATAGCCAGGCTGTAGACGGCTCTGCATGTACGAGGGATCCAAGGAATCCACGTAAATGTCGCCCCCGAAGTTGTGTTGGTGGCACCGCAGACAGTTCTGCGCTGTAGGGACTCCCACCGTGAGGGCCGCCCGCAGCGATCGGTCCTGGTTCCAACGAGTGCGTCCATTGGGATCTCGGACCACCACCCGTTGATTCATGTCGTAGGCCACCGCGTGACAGATCAGGCAGTCAATGGCGTCCCGCTCCTCTGGACGGGTGGAGTACAGGGGCATGATCTCGCCCAAAGGAGGCTGATATTGACCACCGATATGGCACATGCCGCATCCTTCGGAGTACTCCCGGCCCTCCCGGGTCTTCACGATCTCCGCCCAGGCGGTCATGGCGAAGGAACCGGGTTTGGGGCAGGGGCGATCAATCTTGCCCATGGGGAAGGGGTCCGCCAACTCACCGTTGAATCCCCAAACCTCGGGATGTCGTTGGGTAAAGAACTTGTAGTGGGCGGAGGAAAGGAGATTGTCCATCAACTTTACGGTTTTGGGTTGATGGGTGTAGGGATCTACTACGGTGATCTCCTCATGGCACGTCAAGCAGGTTTTGGGCCCTTCGTAGGCATAGATGCCCGCCTCCCGGAACCGCCGAATGTGGTCAAAGCGATGCCCGGGATAAGTGCGGCGCAGTTCCATGGCCAGTTGGTCAAATTCCTCCGGGGTCACCCGCTGTACTTCAAAGGGGACCGGCTCGGGGCGATCCTCCGGAGGCATCATGCGGTTAATGAGGTTTGACGGGGAACAGGCCAGGCTGCCTATCCCCAGGGCCAGTAGGGTCCCCACGAAGAACCGCCACCCACGAGTTCTCACAGGCATCAGAAACCTCCTTTGGTTTAAAACGGAACGCCGGGACGGCGGGCCACCACTTGAAATCCGGGCCACGAGGGGATTCCCGGCGATTCCGGACCATAGGTGGCCCAGAGGGGTGCAAAACTCCTGCCGAAGGGGAACGGTTATTCGCGGAACAAGACGCTCTCCTGGCGGAACAGGCGTAGGGTCACCAAGACCATGAGGGCAGCATACACCAGGTTGCTTCCAAAGGTGCCCAGGTAATGGCTCCACACCACACCCTCTCGCAGCAGTTCATTGAAGCAGGCACCGATGTTGTATACCGGCACCAAAACCTTCCATCCAGAGAAGGTAAAGAAGGGCAAGCTGGCCAACAGGAGAGGAAACACGGCCACCATCAGCAGCGGGGCCGTGTAGGTTTGCGCTTCCCGGAACCCGCGGGCGAAGGACCCAATGGCCACCTCCAGGGATGCCACGAACACAGCAAAGGGCACACTCAGCAACAGCATCAGGATCAAGGCCATCCAGGGGATATAGAGGTTTTGGCCCAAGAGGAGCGCACTGGCACCAGCCTGGGCCATTCCCAGAAGCATGCCCACCACCATCAAGGGGGCCGTCAAAAAGGCCATGACGGCCACTGCCAATACTTTGGCCAGCACCACATCTCGTCGGCGAGGCACCAGAGCCAGAAGCACCTCCAGGGTACGGCGTTCCTTTTCGCCTGCGGTGGTGTCCAGGGCGGCGTTCAGGCCACCGATAAAGATGAACAACACCATCATGTAGCCCAGCATTTGGGCCAAGGCAGAGGCGGCCATGCGCTCTTCAGAGGCCAGGTTCACCGTTTCCACGTGGAAGGGAAACAGCCAGGTGGTGTCCACCCCCAGGTCTTGGAGCCAGGCCACCACACGTCGGTGTTTTACCCGTTCCAGGGCGTGTTGCAAACGGCGTTGCACAGCCCGCGACAC
Source organism: uncultured bacterium (assembly GCA_964406105.1). GTDB lineage: Bacteria > Hydrothermota > Hydrothermia > WGAB01 > WGAB01 > WGAB01. The sequence continues at coordinate 75,090 of CAYOQK010000012.1, forward strand.
CTCGTCGGCGCCGTCATAGTACACCTGAAGGGTGCCTGGTCGCACCCGCAAGAAGGCTTTGAGGCTCTCCGGCAAACTGTCGGGCACTGCCTCTAAGGGCACAGGGCGCAGGCGTTCCTTCTGGATCATGTCCAGCAAAAGAGAGTCTGCCGGCCCCACGATGCCCACGGCGTAGGTGCGCTCCACCATGGCCTCCTGGCCCTTCCGACCGATCCACCCCATAAAGGTCAACAAGGCCGGATAAAACACCAAGGGAATGACAAAGGTATTCAGCAGGGTGCGGCGATCGCGGAGGATCTCCAGGAACTCCTTTCGTAGCAATGGGATCATGCTGAGGTCTCCTGAGCGTTGAGCAGGGCCAAGAACACCTCCCGAAGCCGTTGTTTGCCCGTGCGACGCCGGAGGTCCTCCATGGTGCCCAGGGCCACCAGGCGGCCCCGATGGATCACCCCGATGCGATCGGCTAAGTACTCTGCTTGTTCCATGATGTGGGTGGACAGGATGACCGTCCGGCCGCGGTCCCGCGCTTCCAAGAGAGATTCCTCCACCACGCGGGTCGTAGGCAGGTCCAGCCCCAGTGCCGGTTCATCCAGGATCCACACGGGGGGATCCATAACCCAGAGTCGGGCCACGGCAGCCTTTTGGCGTTGTCCGGTGGAGAGTTTTCCCAGTTGCTGACCTGCGATTTCCTGGAGGCCCAGCCGTGTGAACACTTCGTCCATACGTTGCCGCAGAGTGGCCCCATCCATCCCTCGGAGACGGCCAAAGATCTCCACCATCTCTCGGGGCGTCAACCGGTGGTACACTCCGGCATCTCCGGGGTGGAAGCCGAGGCGACGGCGTGCCTCTTCGGGGTGGGTCAAGGCGTCCACGCCATCCATGAGTACACGCCCGCTATCGGGCTGCAACACCGTGGCAAGGATGCGGAGAGTGGTGGTTTTCCCGGCCCCGTTGGGCCCCAGCAGGGCAAAGATCTCACCAGGACGGGCTTCAAAGGACACCCCGTCCACGGCCTGTACCCGGCCTCGTTTGCGGTCGTAAAAGTGCTTTTTTAGCCCCTCCACCACCACGCCCGAAGAGGCGGCCATGGCTCAAACCTGGCGTTCGCTTTGGATTTTCTTCTGCAACTGAAGGATGCCGTACAGCAGGGACTCAGGCCGGGGCGGACACCCAGGTACGTAGATGTCCACGGGGATGATCTGGTCCACCCCCTGAAGCACCGCGTAGGAGTTATAGGGCCCCCCAGCCATGGCACAGGCTCCCATGGCAATCACCCATTTGGGTTCTGACATTTGGTCGTACAGGCGGCGCACGATGGGGGCCATCTTACGGGTTACGGTGCCAGCCACGATCATAAGATCTGCCTGGCGGGGAGAGAAACGGAACACCTCGGCCCCAAACCGGGCCATATCGTAGCGGGCGAAAAAGGCTCCCATCATCTCTATAGCGCAGCAGGCCAAACCCAAGGGAAGGGGCCAAAGGGAATTCTTCCGGGCCCAGCGCAGCATTTGGTCCACAGTGGTCAGCAGGATCCGGTTTTTCAGTTGTTCAAAAACGGAGCTCTCCCGACCGCGGAAGTACAGGGGTTCAGGCATGATCGTTGTCCTCCTTCCGGCCGCGGGTTTTCAAGTACTTTTCATAGGCCAGGTGTTTGAACAGGGGCAACTGAAGGGGGGATTTATCCGCGGGTTCTTGTCGGTAGTAGCCCATCCAGGCCCAGCGGGGAGGTTGGCCTTTGGGGGCCACCAGTTGGTCCTTGTGTAACACCAGTTTCTCGCGTTTGTCCACGGCCAACTCGTACCGATCGGTCATCACGATCACCTCGTCCGGACAGGCTTCAACACAGATGCCACAGAACATGCATCGCCCCAGGTCCAGATCCCAGATTTTGGCGTGGCGTTCACCGTGGGAAACCCGATGCTTCTCCGTGTTTTCTGCCCCTACGATGTAAATGGCTCCGGTGGGGCAAGCCGAGGCACAGAGCATGCAGGCAATGCAGCGTTCTAAGCCGTCTTCGTGGCGTTGAAGCTGGTGAAGCCATCGGGCCCGTGGGGGCAGCGAACGCCGCTCCTCCGGGTACTGCACGGTGATCTTTTTCTTCCAAAAATGGCGGAAGGTAACCGACAAGCCCTTGATGAGCGGCAGAATCATGGCCTTGCTCCTATTTCAGTACCCGAACCTCTATGGCCTCTGCAGGCAGGGTGGAAACCGCCGCATCGTGGATCAGGCGGTAGGTTTTGCTTTCCAGCGGAGGCCAAATGACCAGGATCACGTTGTCCGGCAACATCGGATTGTGGCGGGCCAGGTATTCCTGGCCGTGGATCCGCACCAACACCTTCTCCCCTTCCAGGCCCAGGGTTTTTAACAGGGCCGTGGGCAGCTCCAGTTGATGGCTGGGTACCAAAGGCTTCACCAGTTCCGAACGCAAGGCGTACCGCGTCCAGTAGAGGTGCCGACTGGGCACCAGGTAAAAGCCGTCCTCCAGCGGAGCCATATCTTCTTCCTCTACTGGGGCAAGCCGAGGCTGCACCCGAGGATAGGAAACTCTGGGGAACCGACGTTCCGTTGCCAGGTGGTGAATGGAGGGAATGAAGGTGGGATAAGGGTGGTGAACCTCCTCAGGGGTTGGGGGATAGTGGTCAGCATACATGGGAAGCCGTTGGCGCATCCACACCTCCAAGGGTTCCTGTGGACGGGCTCCAAAGCGGTCTAAAAGGTCCAGGAGCACCTCGTGGGCTCGCCGAGAGGCGCCCAAGGGAGAAAGGTGGGGTTCTGTGCCCTGCAGGATGCCATCGGCCGTGGTATAGGTTCCTCCATCCTCAAAGGGCAACGCCAGGGGCAGGATCAAGTGGGCCTGTACCGCAGTATCCGTCAGGTAAGAGTCCAGCACAGCCAAAAACTCCAGGTTTTTCAACGCTTGTTCCACCAGGGAGCGATGCGGGAACTCCTGCAGCAGGTCTCGGTTAAACACCACCAGGGCCTTGATTTTCCCCTCTGCTGCTGCCCGGATCATTTCAAAGGCCGACCACCCGGGGGTTAGAGCCGGTGCCTGTCCCGCGGTCAGATAGGGATGAACACCTGCATCCACAAAGCCCTGCCCATTGGGATCACTTCGCAGGTAAAGCACCTGGGCTCCGGTAAGGGCCACCGCCGTGAGCAACAGCCGTTGTTCTGCTTCGGGCAGCAAATCGTCCACGATGACCAGGGCCTGTTCGGCATGCTGCTGGAGGGCCTTCGCCACCTCTTGGGCCAGCGGGTCCTCCTCGGCCTCCTGGCCTTCCAACAGAGCCACCAGGTTTCGCAGGACCCCACGTGCCCGATAGGGGTCCACCGACTCCACCCGGGTGAAGTACTTGTTGTCATAAGGGTTGGGCCGGCTCGTCAGCAGCCAGGACTCCAGCCCTTTCTTACGCCGGCGGATCAGACGGAGTCCCAAAAGGGGAAAGCCGTTGCTGACCTCCAATCCATAGGCCAGAACGAAGGGGGCTTCCTCCACTTGTCGTTGCGTTCCGGTGGAAGCAGAAACCCCCAGAAGGTCATACAGGGCGTCCCGGGTGCTCCGGTCCGGCCAGGCTGGGCGTGCGTCCAGGTGTGGAGTTCCCAGAACATCTCGGAACAGGTAGGCCAAGAGGGCTGCGGTTTCGTTGGTGCCGTAGCCCGAGGCGATCAAGCCGATACTTTCGGGGCCGTGGGTTTCGCGAATTTGACGGAGCCGACGAGCCAAGTGGTCCAGTGCCTCGGGGTATGTGATCTCGCCGGTCATCTCCCCCAGGCCCACCACCCGGGGGTAAAGCAACCGGTCGCGGGTGTTTAGGAAGTCTATGACAAAGCGTGACCGGTCATCAATCCAGGGATCGTTGATGTCCGGGTTGGGGAGCATATAGCACCGCAGGATCTCGTGGTCTTCGCCCCGTATCCCACCGGCCACAGGGTGTCCACGCCCATCCCGCCCTCCGAGCCGGAGATAGACCATCAGGTTTGCACCCAGGGAATCATGGGGGGAGATTCCGGGGCGGTGGGTCATTTCCCAGGGACGTGCCCGAAACCGGTAGTCCCTGCCCGTGATGGCGCCCAGGGGACAAATCTCAATGAGGTTCCCGGAAAACTCACTTTCCAGGACAGCATCCCGATAGGGCCCTACCAACACTTCGTGGCCGCGGTTCTCAAAGCCCCAGTCGGTACTGCCTGCGATCTCTTGATAAAAGGTCACACAGCGGTAACACGTGATGCACCGATTGGGGTAAAGTTCAAAGAAGGGGCCGGCATAGCGTCGTTCCTTTTCCTGCTTGGGAAACTCATAGAGGGAGGTTGTGGGGCCATAGCGATACGTCAGATTCTGGAGATCACACTCGCCACCGGCATCGCAAACGGGGCACTCCAGGGGGTGATTCAGGAGGAGAAACTGCAATTGGTCCCGCCGGGCTTGTTGCACCTTCGGGGTTTCGGTTTCCACCACCATGCCCTCTTGGGCTTGGGTGGCGCAGGAGGGCAAGAGGCCTCGCCGACCCCGGTGTTCCACCTCCACCAAACACATGCGGCAGGCGGCTTTGATGGGAAGATGGGGATGGTAGCAGAACACCGGGATGGGCACTCCATTGCGCCAGGCCACCTCCAGCAGGGTCTCGCCAGGCTCAAAGGAAACGTCTTTGCCGTTGAGTTTCAGGGTGGGCATGCTTGGTCCTCGTTTGAGGGGATTTATACGCTATTCCCCCCTGAATTGCAAGGATTTTCAGGGGTTCCAGCCATCTCTCAGGGGGCTCCCTTTGCCCTTTGGGATCCCTTTTCCGTTGCCTACAAACAGAGGGGGAACCGCGGTTCCCCCTCTGAATCCTTTCCACTGGACATCCGCTTTCCTACCGAAGTTTTACAAAGCGGAGAATGTGCCGCTCTCCCGAGCGCCGATCCACTGCCTCTACAAAGTACACACCACTCTGGAGCGTATGGACAGGCACACGTACCTCTTGGACACGGGAGGATGCGACCACTCGCCGAACCAAGCCCACTTGACGCCCTGCCACATCCAGCACCCGAATCCGCACATCAACAGGAGCGTTTCCACTCAACTGTAATACCAATTCCGTGGTCACCACCGGGGTAGTCAGCCGAACCTCTGTGGGCCGCTTTGCTGTTTGGACTTCTTCGGATACAGCTACAGGTACACCCATCCAATGCAGAATTCGGCCCAGGAGTCTCTCTCGGGTGTCAAAACCCGTTACGGAGTTGTTGACCGCTTCCAGAGGAAATCCCAAAACGGCGACTTTAGAAGTCCCTTCATAGCGCACTGCAGCAGCACCACTGGCGTTCTGATATTCCAGGAAGGCAATCCCACCGTTTACAGGTTGGAGTATATCTGGTGAATCTGCGTTGTTGGCTCCTCCAGGACCGAAAATCACCAAGCGCAAACTGTCACCCACGGGGTCTCCAGGTATCCCGTTGACAAACGGATCGTTGGAGTTCCCAGACACCAGATTCACATGTAAATAGTTGGACAGGAATGCAGAACCAGACAAAGCCTCCGCAACGTTCTGACTTGAGAGAAGGATATGGCGACCGCTTTCCAAAGCGGCGATCAAGCTATCAATCTCATCTGTGCTTAAGGGATTCGTGGCGTTTCCAGTAAACCAAAGGATCACATTGTGCTCAGCCAGTCCATAAATGCCATGAAACGCAGGGACTCCTTGGTCCGCCACATTCCAGTAGTCATACACCACGTGCAGAGAATCCAAAGCACTGAGGTAGTACTCTTCGTAGGCCTCGCCCTCGTCATCGTCTACCACCAATACATAGGGTTGAGCCACAAGAACATCGTAGTCTACCCGAGGACGCACTGAGGGGGGATCAGAGGAGAATACAAATTCCAAGGTTGCATAATGAGGTTCGCAGCCATCTGCTACCCGAAATACCAAGGGGTCCCCCGAATTCGTCGCCGTTTCTCCTGGGTTTACGTTGCCGATCACGGCCACTGAATCCAATACCTGCAGGGTGCTATCGGTGGTTCTGAGCAAAACCTGCACGTTTCCAGCAGGAAGCCAACCAGCGGAGTCTAACACGGTCAAGGTCACGCTCACCTGTTCTCCGGGGTCAGGACGGCCATCCCCATCACCATCATCGTTGAACTCCACCTGAAGCAGTTCCAGCATGGCGAACCTGCTCACAGCTAAGGTGCGTACCGCGCGATAAGCATTAACTCGCCCAGCCCCTAACTGTCCATTGGCATAATAGGGGTCATCCGGAAGAGGATCTGCCGTGGCTTCCAGAAGAGCACGAACAGAATCCACCGGATAGTCCGGATCCAAACTGCGGATCAACCCCACCAACCCTGTAACCAACGGGGCAGCCATGGAGGTACCGTAGAAAGACTGGTACGTGTTGTCAGGAGTGGTGCTCAGAATTTGATCGCCGGGGGCGGCCACGTCAATCCAGGTGCCATAGTTGGAATAATCCGATTTGTGGTCGGACTGGTCTGTCGCAGCCACAGCGATCACCAATTCATGAGCCGCTGGATACATGGGGGAGGAAGTATTATCGTTTCCCGCAGCTCCTACCAGTACAACACCGCGGTTGTAAGCATATTGAAAAGCGGAGTTCAATGAGGAAGTCCACCCGCCCCAACTCATATTAAAGGCATCTGCCCCCATATTGGCCGCATAGTACACTGACTGTACTGAATTGGAGAGCCAGTAGGAGCGAAGGCCTAAAATCTTGCATCGGAAACCGATGGCTGCAATACCTACACCATTATCGGTGGAAGCGCTAGCAATCCCAGCGACGTGGGTCCCATGCTCGTAATCTGGACCGTTGTGGGCGGGACTCGGATCGTTGTTATTCTCGTAGAAATCCCAGCCCACAAAGTCATCTACACGACCGTTGCCGTCGTCATCTATGCCGTTCACATCTCCCGGATCAAAGACCCACTGCGCTCCGTTGAACTCAATCACATGGCCGTCTCCGTCTGCGTCCTCACCCAAATTCTGGTACATGCTCTCTACCAAATCTTCATGGTCCCAATCCACGCCTGTATCGTCAATTCCCAGAAGGATCGTATCCCCTCCTTGGGTCAGATCCCAAGCCTCCAGAGCCATCACGCGGAACAGTGCCCATTGCTGCGTTAACGAGGGGTCATTAGGTACGTAATACCAATCCTTGGTGCGGTCTGGTTCAGCGGTCAAGATCCATGGGGACTCTTGGAGTCGGGACGCAAAGGTCCAAGGATCTTTAGAGGGATCGTAGTGCACCAGGAAGATCAGGTCTAAGCCCAACTCCCGAGCGTCCTCCGGCATATGGGGGTCCTGGATCAATCGCTCCATCTGGTCCACACCGTATTCGCGGAAAAGCTGTTCCAACCTAGGAACGGGGACTTGCTCCAGGGTGTAGTGGTCAGCCTGGAGGTAGGCCCGGGCCTCTGATCGGAATTGGACGATCATATACCCGGGGCGCACCGACGACAGCAGCAACCCTGTGATGAACCAAAGCAACATAGGCCACTCCTCTTTCTTCAGGTTTGGTTCATATCATAAAGCCGACCCCTCTCCCAAACCCCGTAGGGACTCCCTGCCACCCGCTGCCTCTCCCTTCTCTCACCTCGCCTCAAACAGGTACTCCCTCCCTTAACTCAAACCACCAAAAGGAAAAAATCAGATGAGGGATCTGGTGCTCTCCAGGAATTTAAGACGTGTGCATTCGCAACTCTTCCTTGAGGGCCCATCTGTCAAAAAGGAAAGGAGAGCGACCTCTGATTAGGCCTCACGTCGGCAGAAGAACGTTCAGTTTTTCTCCTCCTCTGCCCAAAAGAGAAGGGGCCTCGTACGAGGCCCCTTCTCTTTCCTCACAACCCAGCAAGGGATTTAACGGATTACGACCACCTTACCTGTAGCGTTGCCGTAGGAAGAGGTCAACTTCACCAGGTATACTCCCTCGGTAAGGTGAGGCAGGGCCACCTCATGGTCACCTCCCGAGGTCAAGCCGCGGAAAAGGGTAGCCACTCGGCGCCCCGTGGCATCATACAGAGTCAGTTCCGCATACCCACCATGAGGCAGAGTGAAGGTAACCCGACCATTCCGCACTGGGTTGTTCACGTGCAGGGATACTTGAGGGGTTTCCGGACGAGGGGTCTCTTCCGCCACATCCACGTAGAAGGGTCCATAGAAGAAGGCATTCACAGGGTTATTGTTATCAGTGAAGGCTCCCATAACTGCATATCCTTCCGAAGAGCTCTTAATGCATACGGGCAGTTCAAAGGCTTCCTCTTCAAGCTCGTCCACAGGATCCAGGACAGTGTCCGTCCAGGTAGCCCCGTTATCAGTGGATACCAGAATCCCAATGTGCGGGAAGGTGTCTGCCCCGGTGATGAAGAACGCTTTGTACGAGATAAACAGGGTTCCATCCTCAGTCATACCAATCGTAGGCTGGGTAGCCACCGGAGTGCCATCCCCCTCACCTACCAGAAGAGTGCGTGTCCAGGTACCGTTCTGCTTGGTGAAGTACCAAATGTCACCGTACTCCAAGTTGCCAGCCCCAAACTTCCACACGATATGAGGCACATTTCCCTCACCAAGCACCCAGTCGTACACATACCACCAACCACCAGCGGTGTCGTAGGGCACTCCACCGGTGGCTTCCCACAGGTTCAGCGGCTCGCTCCAAGTCATTCCACCATCGTAGGACTCAATGTAGAAAGGAGTGACTGCTTCCCAACCATAGTCCACCTTGTAGTCAGTTATCGCGCCCACGTAGCCATTTTCTCCAATCCGGGGAATTGGTGTATCGTTCCACCCATTGGTCACCGCTTCAGTCAACAGAGTGTCGCCATACCAGCTCTGGCCGCCATCAAAGGACACCCAGTAGAAGGAACGCCCAAACCAGATATTGGCCGCAAACACCACAATGGTATCACCGGAAGCGTCCGCGGAGGGCAACCAGCAATCCCAATCCTGAGAATTGGGCAGTTCCACCACGTTATACAGCCCATTGGGCCACAGGATATCCCAAGCCACCTTCACTACGCTCGGTTGGTATGTACCCCCGATGAAGGGGGCCTCGTGCCAGAAGAAAAGCGGTCCCTGGTGGGCCCAGTTCTTCGGCCAGATCACGCCTGGATAGATCCGGCGCACGGAGTTGGTGCTTAGATCATGGAGTTCCCAAGTTTGTCCATTATCAAAGGAATAGGCCACCTTCACGTTCAGGAAGATGTTGGCAGGATCTCCAGAGGGCTCCCCGAAGATCACTACCACCGTATCGCCTTTTACAGCGGTGTTCTTGCCCGGGGTCCCCAGCAGAGCCCGGATATCCGGAATCGCACCGATGGTATCGTGGGGGGTCAACTTCGCACCCGTGGCCTCCCACATGCCTTCTACCTTCCCCAGAGCCTTCTGGGTCCGGTAGTCGGCTGCAGAGACCAGCCCCACCATCAGAGCCACAAGTCCGACTACACTGACAACACGCTTCATCTTGAACCTCCTTTTTGGTTCAAAGTTATGTACCCCTGAAAAGGGTTCTGCCTTAGTTTAGCCTTCGTTCAGCAGTTTTTCAAGTTCCTCCAGGATGAGGGGATAATTGTCCGGATCAAAGGGATCTCCGTTAAAATCCCACGTAGGATCAACGTTCTTTAACTCTTGCACGCAGTTTTCCATCAAATTCAACCGCAGGTAAGCCTGGGCCAACAGAAGCCGAACCTCTCGTTCTCCAACATATGGGTAGTGGGCGAAGGAATCCACTACGCCGTGGGCAAGGGCGGCACGTGCATAAACCACCGTGTTCATCAGGTTCTTCCCCTCTACATCCAGCGTACTCACAGCGTTTCCAACATGAGCAAAGAGATTGACCCACTCTTCGTCTCCGAAATCCACTCCACTGTAGTAGACGTAGTAATTGAGAAACAGGGTATCAGACAACACCAACCGGTGAGAGAAGGTGTCTAATTCCGACAATGCAGCCTTCAAAGTGAAGGATGTGTCGTCAAAGGCACGCAGGGGCTGCTCGGTGTAATTGATAGAAGCAGAGGAGAGTCCCAGCACGGGGGCATGTGCGGTCTTAACAACCACAAAGGTATCCGAGGGGGTCGTATCTCCTGGCAGCGTGAGGAAAACCACGCGGTACCGTTGGGTATCCGTAGGGGCCACCGTTTCGTTAAAGATAGGGGTAATCATTGCTCCACCGCTCAAAATGATGGCAAAGGAGAATCCCGACTGTGCTTCTGTCAATTGGTCCGTTTGGACAGCGGCCCATCCAAAACCCAGGTGGGCCTCCGCCATGGTGTTATCCAGACGAATCACCGAATCAAACAGGGTATACGCTGCATCAAAGTCCAACGCATCGTATCGGTTCCAGGCTTGTTGGAGAACCACTGTCGCATCCGGCACAGGAGGGATAGGCCCTCCCTTTTCCACACCGCAACCAGCAGCCAAAAACACGATACCAAGGGCCAGAAGAATCCTTTTCATGATCCTACCTCCTTAGCGCAGAACCACCAGCTTGTGCGAAATCTGATGGTTCCCTGCCCTAACTTTCAGGAAGTACACACCCGAAGATACCTTTGGGGTCCATGTGAGGGTATGGATACCTGCGGGGAACGCACCGTGCGCCAAGGACGCAATCCGGGCTCCTGCAGCGTTGTACACGTCCACCCGAAGCTCTTCGGCGGTGGGCAGTTCCACAGTTAAGCGTAGGGTTCGGCCTTGTTTCAAAATGTTTCCGTGGTCTAAACGAACGGCGAATCGCAATGCCTGACTATGTCCAGAGCGAACCTGGAACAATCCCAACCTTTGGGTAGTGACCACATATGCATCCCCTTCTATCCAGGTAGGTACCGGTTCCCACTGATTCCCAGTCCAACGGTACACCGTGTACTCTGTGGCGTTCTCCGGAGCAGGGAACCGCAGGGTTATGGGACGAGCCAAGGCGAGGTCTTGGGATCCTACGGAGTAAACAGGGGATTCTCCTTCCAACACACCGGCAACCCGATCCCTGAGCATCTCAGACGGAACCCGATCCAGCACCAGGGTCCGGGTAGAGAAGAGGGCCCCTTCAGGTACCTCAATTTCTACTGTTTGTCCCAGGGCCCAGTAGTGGGCTCCCTCTGGACCAACGGTTTGGATATTCAAGGTGTCCGGTGGATACACAGCGGCGTTCCCAACCCGATCCTGGGCCCAGAGTTGCACCTCCAGATCACCCCGGAGGGCTGTATTTGCCATCACTGTGTAAGTAAACACACTGTCTCCCATCGCCCACAGGGTCATCAGGTACTCTTCCTGGGTACCGTCAGCCAAAGATCTCAGGATCAGCGTGGGTTGGGCCACATGAACATCGGTATGCAGGGGATAAAACCCCTCACCAACCCGATCATAACCGGATACGAACAATGCCAGCACCCAATGATGCCCAGGATTGGGCAAACTATAGACTCCCAAGATCGTGGGGGGCGTAGCATCTTCGGAAATGTAGTAGTTGTAAGTTTTAGAAGTGTTCAGGCTGAGAGCCATTACCTCATAGGCTACATTGGTGGTGGATCCATCAATCAGGTGACTGAACCGCCCTAAGGAATCCACAGCAACGGGTTCAACCAGGGTATCCCCATAAATCAACCAAAGGGATAGGTAATCTGCAGCGTCATCTTGGGCATTGAACTGAAGAAACACGGAGTCCGAAGCGGTACCTTTCCAGAAGGCCACACCCGTAGGAGCAAGCACCTGCACAGACTTGGTTTGCGTTGCAGAAGGCACAAGGGAAATGGCCTCTGTCCCCACAGAAACGTCCAGGTTCTCGTAGGTCCCCATGAGGTTGGCCAAATGCCACTGGGCTAAAAACGACCACAAAGAATCCTGACCTCCACTGTACTGACGCACGGTCTGGTCCAGCAAGGAATACCCACTTTCCCTCAGGTTATGAGCTACACCTTCCACCACCGCTTCATCCCCATAGCGCTCGGAGAGGTATTCCAGGAAAAGGAACATCCGTTCTCGGTCAATCTCTCGGGCCACAGGAGAATTCAACCACTGGTGGGTGTAATCCAGAAGGGGAATATTGAGTTTTGCCTTATCGTTGAGGTAGTCATAACCGCCAGTAATCCCATCCGAGATGTCAAAACCGGCTTTATACGCTGCCCACATGGCCAGCCCAGTATTTACCGCTGGATCTTCCTGAGGATCCACAGACCAAATGGTGTATCGGCCCATCAGATAGGCCAGGAAGGCCCGCAACTTGGCAGGCCCAGGTTCACCCATAGTGATGAAACGCGCCAGATCCACCACGAAGAGTTCTTTTTTAGACGAAGTGGGGGAGAAAAGATCTTCGTCCGCGGGATCAAAGTAGCCATACACAGGTGTAACCGTGGGATCTGTAGCGTTGGTGGTTTGAATCAACCGAGTCAACACGATAAAGATCTTCTCTCCGTCCACATCCACAAGATCTGTAGGTTGATATCCCAACACGTCTAATATAGCCTCGTACGTGGAGACTCCTGTGTTCAGTGGGTCTTCAAAGGCGGCAAGCACATCTCCTACGCTCTCGTCGGTGATCAGGCTACCGATCCCATTGGACACGTTGACCCATTTCGCCTGGGCTTCATCGTACCGATAAACGCCCTCGTCACAACCCAGATAGAGGGTTCCATCTTGGTGGAGGTAAAGGGTGTAAACATTCTTACTCCCCAATGCCTCAAGAACTTCCAGCCCATCAGAAAAATCTTCCCACGTTGATCCACCGTCTGTGGTTTTCTTCACTCCCTCGCCCATCACGGCAATGTAGTACGTCGTGTTGGAGACGATGAGAATGTCGTTCACTTCTGCTCCTGTGTACTTTGCCTGCCAAGTGTTTCCTAAATCCGACGAAACGTAGAGGCCAAATTTCCCAGCCACAAAGAGTTGCGCACTGGTGGTATCGTAGAGAATCTGCCGTACTGTATCTCCAGGGACATCTGTTACCTGTTCCCAGGAGTTTCCATTCTTCACGAAGAGACCCTGTGCAGTACCTGCAAAGATCTTCGTAGTGTCTTGGGGGAGAACCTCAATGGCATAGACAGGAACCCCTTCTAACCCCTCACCCAGGAGTTGGTAACTCGCCAGCTGGTTTACACCTTGGGTTTCCACCCGGTATGGACCCACTTCGGTAGCTACGTAAAGCACCAAGCCTCCCAAGAAGTTATCCGCTGTGTACGGGTTCCGCACGAAGTCGTAGATGACGGTGTCAAGCATTGCTTGGGTTTCCCAGGCCCCGGGGTTCAAGGAGTTGGCGCGGAACAGCCCCTCACTGGTCGCTGCGTAGATCACATACTGGATCACCCCACTTTCATCCGGGGTAGACATGACTGCGTACACACTCATATCCGGATTGACCACCAGGTCTCCTGCAGGGGTGTAGGAGCTGTCGGCGTAAAGATCGGGCCCTGAAAGACCACGGTTCCAGGTCCACTGGTTCCCATCATCACTCACGTAAATATAGGTAGGAGGCTCCTCACCGAGGCGCTTCGTGGCCGCCCAAATTTGGTCCGCAATGAACCCGATTTTCACCACGGCCACCCGGTCTGCGGTGACAATAAAACAGTGTTCACCTTCAGCCCGGATCACACCGACCTGTGGAATTGTATCCCGACTCAGAACCAGTCGGAATTCATCCAAGTAGAAGCTCACCGTATCCCCTACTTGATACCCAAAGAGGGGCACAGTGAGGAGGAACAACAAACCCCAAATTTTAGAACGCATGACGACTCTCCTCCTTTTAACGGCCCAGTCCAAAGGTCAGACTCAGTCGGTAAATGTCAGGAAGATGGTTCATGTCGCTGAAAGAAAAGTCCAAATGGATCTTGGAAGTTTTCAAGCCTACGCCAAAGCCAAAACCGCCTTCGTCTTTGTTAAATGCGTATCCGGTACGAAGAGTCAAAAGGGGAAGGGGAACGTACTCCATCCCGATGGAAAAGACCTCTTCGTTATCGCGTGGATTTGCTGCTTCAGCTGCTACCGTAAGCCGCCCCTTCTCTGGAGAGTCAAAGAGTTCCATTGCGGCACCCAACCGGAAGGTCAACGGCAACGGGTAAGAACGATAGTCCCGGGGCTCTGTGATGATTCGGCTTCCTTCACTGATCCAAAGATCGTATTGACCGCGAGGGGTGGCGTCTGCTCCCAAGTTCTGCAGAGACATGGCAACCCGAAGGCTCCGGAAACCGGTATAGAAGAACGTACCCGCATCCAGAGCTACCGTGGTGGCGGAGGTCACATCGCCATAGTTCTCTTGAACCACCTTGAGATTGACCCCTGTAGCGAATTTATCGGTATAGAAACGAGCGAAACTTACTCCTACCTGGAGGGCCGAGTAGGAGAACTCCCCAGTTTCAATAATGTTGTTGTTTTCGTCAAAGGCCATGCCTTCAAAGCCTCCCATGTAGATGCCGCTGCTGAAGACCGCCAACACCCCATAGGGAGACTTAGAGAAGGCATACGCTACGGCGGGAACACGACCGTCAGCAATCCAATGAGTGTAAGAGGTAAACACCTCACCTCCGGAAAGATGGGCGATTCCTGCCGGATTCCAAAACACAGCTGCGGCGTCGTTGCCCACTGCTGTATAGGCCTCTCCCATGGCCATTGCGCGGGGGATGACCCCTATGGACAGGAACTTCGCCCCTGCCGTCCCCACTTTCACCTGGCCATGGGCATACCCCGCCAGCACCAAACCCACAAGGCTTAAAACAAGAATCCTCTTTGTCATGGCAGACCTCCGCCTTATTTCAGGATCATAAGTTTCCCGATTTTGTACTGCCCGTCTGGAGTTTCCACCTTGTAGATATAAACACCACTCACTACCTTTTGACCCGAGCGGGACAGAAGGTTCCAGGCCTCAGACCCTGTCGGCGAACTGTGGATAATCTCCTTAACCAAATCACCACTCAGGGTATAAATGGTGATCCTGGCTTGCGGAGGGAGATTAATGAACTCTACTTTATCTGCAATCTCTGTGGCCGTCCACGGAGCCGAACCGTTATAAGGGTTGGGCACCACCTTCACTTGGTCCAGAGAGGTTCCAGGCGGGGTGCTCATGGTTAAGGCCATGGGATTGCCATCCGCATCCTTCAAATAGTTGCTCTTCGGACTCTCCAAAGAATCGTTGTCATACGCCACCACCACGTAGTAGTAAGGGAAGCCAGGGGAAGCAGTGGAGTCCACGTACTCATGAGGAAAAGTACCTGTGTTAGGATCGCGCCCAAAGTCTGCCAAAAGCACCCAGTTGGACGGGGCGAAGGTGGCACGATACACCCGATAGCCCACAACATCCACTACACCTTTGATGGGGTCAGGCGTGCGCTCAGCATAATCGTCCCATACGAGGGCGATCCCCTCGCCTGTAGTGGTATACCGTAACCCTGGAGCAGCAGGAGGCACAGGGATTTTCCAGTGCTTATCCACATCAGGAGGAGTGGGGTGAGCAGGGTCGCTGAATTCGGCACCGGAGTAATAAGCTTTCACTGCCCACTCCATCACTTGGCGTAACCCACGAACCCATCCGCGTCCCCAGAAGTTGTCTTCAGAACCGTTCAACCCATTACCAACCCCCACCACCCACACGAACTTAAGGGTATCCCCAGGACGCAGAGTATAGGGCCCCACGGTGGAAAGGAACCGATAGTCAAACTCAGCAGCACCTAAGTCGTAAGGATGGGGAGCATATCGGTACCCTTGAGTGGCTGGATGTCGCCCAGCCAGATACCGATAGATGTCGTCGTCCGTAGCCGGGTCACTTTCCCAGTTCCACCATTGGTGTGACCACGGGCGGATCAGACGAAGTGTATCCCCCCCCACCGTCCAGATGGAGTCCGAAGGGGCAGGCGGGGCATACACCCAAATCCCCCCAATGAACCCTGCACAGGCGTTACTCTCACCGCGGTCATCACCAGGTACGGCCGGGTTGTCACCATCAAAGATGTAAGAGATTCCTCGGGGGACCAGATACCCGTGGATCGTGGTATCACGCCACTGGATGTCCCAGGCGTGATCCGGATTCACCAGGTTCTCAAAATCAGGCTCGTCACCCCAAATGAAGTACTCGTCGTATACACCATCGGGCTCGGGAAGCACGGAGTCCGGCAAAACGGTAACCGAGTCCACAGGGGATTGATGAATGAAGTCGGGGTTTCGCCATTCTCCGTTAGTCCAACCATCAAACATGACCAAGTCGTCAATATGGGGATCTGATTGGTCATAACCGCATACGTCGGCGTCGTACCACATCCCAAGGAACACACTGTCTAACTGGGCAGGCGGGGTTGCTCCAATATCGCATTCCTCAGGAACGTACGTGATGTAGAACTCGTGAGCGATGAAATCATTGTAGGGCTCATGCGGCCAGGCCAAGGTATGGATGATCACTTTAATCCCTGTGTGCCGGCCAGGAGAGTTATAAGGGTTGTTTTTGAAATCATCCATTGCGGTGATCACATCCCAGGCAGAGTTCCTCGGACCCACAAAGGTAGGAGGATCAGTGGAAGGCTGCCACTCTCCACGGGGATAGTTGTGGGCCGTGACGTAATAGTTATCTCCCACCTTCACTCCAATGGTGAAGTAGCTGCCCCACAGGTAGTAGTTGTGGGGGCCTCCACCCGGCCAGTCATAGCCATAGGAGCCATTGTTGAAATCCCCACCAAGGCTCCCGTAGTTAGAAACATAGTTCCACGCCTCCCCCACGGTGATATTAAAGTTCTGGTCATCCACCGCCTTAGGGGAAGGAGGAGGAACCTGCACTGAGTTGGCCGCGTAAAGACCAACTCCCAGAAGCAGGACAAGGAATCGCGTCCACTTCATCGTCAAACCTCCTTAGAACCCGGAGACGTTAAACTCAAGGCCGAATCGGGTGGTCCGGCGAGGGTAATAAACGGTGAGGTTTCCAACTTCACCCTCGGGATTGTTAAACTGCACGTACCAGTCCACGTTGTCAAAGCCCGAAAGGTCTTTGCGGTTAAACAGGTTGTGCACATCAATGAACATCCGCAACTTGCCTTTGCCAAAGGTGAAGTTCTTGTAGATCCGCATGTCGGTGTTGTGATGGCTCGGCAGCCGCTCAGCATTGATCTTTTCTACAGCCTCGCGCGGCGAACGGATAGGAGGGGTGTATGGATATCCACTGCCATAGGAATGCTGGAACGAGATCCCGAAGTCGTCCAGGAATCGGATCCCCGCCAGAGGTTTACCTTTAGGAGCGGTAACCCCAAAGGTGAGCAAGACACTGTGACGTTGATCCCAATCCAGGGGAGACTCTGAGGAGGGCAACGGGTAACCCCGCCAGAGCCAGTTGTACGCATTGAAAGGAGACGAGAAGGAACCAAAAGCATACTGCAGGGTGTAATCCAGGGAAAAGTGGAAGAAAGGCAGGAAAGTGCCACCAGGCCGCTTCGTGAATGTAAACTCAATCCCTCGCACTGAACCCCAATCTTCGTTCACATAAGTAGAGTAATTGGCCCCTGTCACACCATAGGTGAACTGCTTGAGCCGAGACCAATCCTTGATGTCTTTATAGAAGGCCGTGACGTCCAAGATCAACTCATTGGTGAACGCATGTTTCAGGCCCACTTCGTAGGAGATGGTCTTCTCCGGATCAATATCCGCATTCCCAACGATAGGGAAGGCTCCAGAGAACACGTAGTTACTGAGGATCTGATAGAAGGGTGGAATCTGGAAGTAGTGTCCATAGGTAAAGTGCAGTACGTCGCGATCAGAGATGGGGTGGGAAACCCCGATTCGAGGGCTGATGTACCAGCGATTGCTCACCTTCTTCGGGTTTTTAATCATCCGGATCGTATTCCACAGGGAATCGTGTACAAAGGGCTGATTCGTATCGCTGATGGTATATCCTCCAGGGTTGTAGTAATCCAAACGAAGCCCCACCTTCGCCACCATCCCTTCAATTTCCACCTTGTCGCGCAGATAAGCGGCAAAGATCCAGGGCTTTGCGGGATTATCTTTAAACCAGGAGATAAAGTTGTAGGGGTCACCAGGACGCCGATTCAACGGGGGATTCAGAAGTGTGAGGTACACGTTCCCACCAGAAGCGTAGTCAGCACCGTAGCGCGTTATATCAATGCTCTTAAACTCCATTCCCGCAAGAATCTCGTGATGCCGCGTAACCTGGCTGGTGAGCTTCCAGGTGGCTGTGATGAAGCGGCTGTGACCATAGTACCACTGGCTTCGCGCCCAGGTATGGGTGTTCGGGAGGTACTGGTTCCCCAGCTTGAGAAGGGTGTCCACAACGGTAACCACGCTGTCCATAAACTCTCGCCCCTCTAAGGGCCACTGGAACGGGAACTCATAGAACCGGTTAGAGATGAAGATCAAGGTATCCAAACGAGTGGTTGCGGTAGCGTAGTCATACACCTCCACTAAAAGGACAGCCATGTCCACATTGGTCCGCTGCCCCCAACCCTCGGTGTTCAGAAGAAACTCATCACTGAACACCGTATCACGCGTGATCGGATCCACGATGACCACGTTTTTCTTGTTTGGCCACCAGCGAGGGCCCGAACCAAAGGCGGGATACAGGGTTTGCACTTGGACATCCCACCAGTAGTAAGGAACCTCCACATACCCTTCGTCTTCATGAATCTCGGGACGAAGGGTATCACCCCCTGGCGAGATATAGGTGTACAGAGAGTCAATATTCACCCAATCCCAACGAATCCGCACCGAGTCAATATGCCCATAGGTCTTAAAAGTATCGATCACCATCCGCCGGAAGTAATCCAGGTCAATCTCCACGAAGCCATCCAAATCCCGATCGCTGAAATCGTCTACACCATCAAAATCCACATCCTCTCGCACATCAGACTTCAGTTCCCGATCAAACAAACCCAACCGCAGTTCCCAGTAGGTACGCGGAGACACCACCTGGTTCACTCCTACGATGAACTGTAATTGCCGGTCATGGCTTCCAGCATCGTGATCCAAGGCGAACCGCCAAGCAGGTGAGTACCCGCGGTTATACGCGCGGACAAAGAACCCGCTGGTAAAGAACTTCCAAGAAGTAAGTGGATAGGAGAACTTCCACTGGAAATTCTCTCGCCAATTCCGGAAATCAGGGTCCATAGATACCGGAAACCGCCCCTTATTCCGATCAAACTCACCCGAAACAAAGAACTTAGCTCCCTTACGGTTGGTGGGGAACAGCGGGCCACCCAAACTGAAAGAGGTTCGGGTATCTTGACTGTGGTGCCGATTGGTAGGGTCTTTCAGATCCAGGTTTTTGCCTGTGATGTAATCGTAGTAGACATCACCGTAATTGGCGTCCAAGAACCCATAGACTTGATCTCCAAGGAAGGAGAAGTCCGAAGTCAAAAACTGCGCAGTCAGTTCGTACTTAGGACCGCCTTCTTTCGTCACAATGTTGATAGCACCCGAGGAAACGGTCCCTTGGTCTACATCAAAGCCTCCCTTGGAAATGGAAGTTTCTTCCATAGAAAGGAGGGGAATTCCTGCGAAAGTCGCATTGGAATAAGGGTCCCGGACCTCTACACCGTCCACCACGTAAACCACTTCGTCGGGTCGGCCGCCACGGATGTGCAGGCCTCCGCGGGCGATCACACCGGCCTGCTGGGTGACCACCTGTGCCACATCGGTCACGGGCAACGAGGCCACCTCTTCACTCTTCACAATGTCCACGCTGGCCGTCAGGTCCTTTTTGATCACGGGCTCCTTGGCCGTTACCTCTACCACCTCGGTCACCAAGGTGGCCGAAGGCAAA
>CAYOQK010000013.1:0-18115 GCA_964406105.1 uncultured bacterium
CTTCTTCATAACAACCCTCCTTTTAGTCTCTTACCGACTTAGGTTTTTGTGAAGTTTCTTAACCTTCAAATTCCTCTTCTTCGGGGTGGGTTGGACCTTATCTCCCTTAACAGGACAACATTGCGGTGCAGGTCCACCGAACACATAGTCAACAATGTAAGAAGCGTCTGAAAGGTCAACGGAGTTATCGGTATTCACATCTGCGCCCAGCATAGAAAGGGGTTCTGCTCCACCGAACACATAGTCAACAATGTAAGAAGCGTCTGAAAGGTCAACGCTCCCGTCCCCGTTCACGTCACCGCACTGGAGGAAGTGGACGTTGAAACTGGTGAAGGTGGGGGTGGTGCTGGCTGTACCCGCCGTGTTGATGAAGGCCAGGTCCGAGGCAGGCGGCCAGGTGATGGCCACCACAGGGGTGGTCAGATCCTCCAGGTCCGTGGTGTTGGCCGTGATCTCCAGCGTTCCGAGTTTGTAGGAACCCGCCGCAATGGTGTTCTTCCCTTGGATCAGAGAGAGCACCGCCTGGTTCTGCGCTGCATCGTAGTTGCTGTACAGGAAATAGAGGGTGTCCTGCGTTTGGTCGTTCCAGGTGCTCTGATCGCCCTGGGCATCGGTGATTACAATATCGGCCGTGTCAGAACCCACGGGCACCACAACACCACCCAACTCGGACGTGGTGTTGAAGTGCACATCCACCTGCACGACCTCGCAGGAGATCAAATACAGGTCGTGCAGGGTATCACCAGACCCAGCCTTGGTGAACCATACACCATCCTGGGCCAGGAGGGGCACTACAGCGACCAGCACAAATAGGCTGGCGACCCACTTCTTCATAGCAACCTCCTTGGGTTGTTTGGATCTACCTCTGGATAGGTGAAACGAAGCGTCCCCTGAAGGGAACCGAAGGGAAACCCGCAGATTGGTTTCGTGGTGTGAAGGGCCCTGCTACACATTGAAATACTGACCATCGGTCACCCCTTGGTTATCTCCCTTGCCCCTTCCTCCTGGGCAATAGCCTTTGAAAACGGCGCTTCAGTGTCATTATATACGGGTCACCCCTCACGGTGTCAAGCCCACTCTCTTACCCGTTTTTTCAACGTCTTGCTCGCCTCGGGCGAACCTTACTCCTTCTTCGCCACCGTCCGAGCCGGGGGCTCGGGAATGTTGGGCCGCCGCGAAACCCCCACGGGCTTGGGTGCCACCCGGGCCACCTTTCGCCGTTTGCCCAACACACGGTGCTGGAACACCTTTTTCTTCAACAACTGGATCGCCAATGCCGGGTCCACCCCCTTGGGGCAGGCCTCGGTACAGGCCCCAGCGTAGTGGCACCGCCATACGCCGTGGGCACTGTCCACCAAATCACAGCGTTCCGCATAGGCCCCATCGCGGGTATCCACGGTGTACCGATACGCCTGAGCCAAGGCCTGCGGCCCCAGAAACAGCGGATCACTGGCCACGGTGGGGCAGGCAGCCAAACAGATGCCGCACTTGATGCAGTAGGTAAACTGGATGAACTCGTTGAGTTCCTCTGGGCTTTGCTCAAACTCTCCTGAGGGGTTCTCCAGCTCCTGCTCATCTCCCGGCCGCATCACGTAGGGCTTCACCGCCTCGTGCTTCTCAAACAAAGGCTCCAGTTCCGGCACCAGGTCCTTGATCACCGGGTAGTTCTTCAGGGGTTCCACCGTCACCACCGTGGTGTTCAGGTCCAGGATCTGGGTTTGGCAGGCCAGACGGGGCTTTCCGTTGATCATCATGGCGCAGGAACCACACACGCCCATACGGCACGAAGCGCGGTACGCCAGTGAACCGTCCAGGTTCTCCTTGATCCACAGGAGGCCGTCCAGTACGGTCATCCCCCGCTTGGTGGGCACTTCGTACTCTTTGTAGGTCGGAGGGTCGCCAGTGCCACTGTAGCGGAACACGCGGAAGGTGGTGTGCTGCACCACCCGATCCATGTCCACATCCACCAGGGGTTTGGGAGAACTGCTCTTTTTGGGTGTCATCCTGTCGCTCCTATCCTCATGGCCGCAAACAGGGCCCAGGTGCCATAGGCAAAGAGGCCCACACCCAGCACCACAAGCACTCCGGTTACCGTGCGGTGATGGCGGGCCAGGGCTTCAACCTCCAACAGGATGGTGCGCAGGCCGTAGAAGCCGTGGTATAGGGCAAACAAAAGGAAAAGCAGATAGAACACCGCGTAAGCCGAGCTGGCCGATCGTGCAGCCACGCTTTGGAAGCCAATGTTCAACTCGTAGTCGCCCAGGAGATGGATGAACACGATGTGGTACCCCAAAAGCACGAAGAGCACCAAACCCGCAAAGAAGAACAAGAACCAAAACCGTGACTCTCTCATGGCTCACCCTCCCTCAAGGGGTTAGGAATCCCCAGGCACTGAACACCAGGAACAGGAAGGCCAGCACCATCATCCCCACAAGCAGAGGTCGCTGGTGATGCAAGGAGGTAACGTAGGGATACACCGGTCGGCGGGGCCGGCCCAGAGACCAGCCGAACCACTCCACGAAGATGAGGCGGAGCCCATTGAACCCGTGGTACGCAATGGCAGCGATGAGCAGGTACTCCAGGAACCGGAACACCGGTGCGCCCACAGCCCCCATGGTGGCCTCCCAAGCGGCTTCTCCGAAGGCCCGGGTGCTGGTTACAAAGATGTGGAGCACCAGGTAAAACAGGATGATGAGGCCGGTGAGCCGATGAAGCAGATAGGCCCAACGTTCCAGGCCATAGCGGCCTCCCCACCAGCCCTTGATCCCCATGCGGTTGTTATAGCGAACGGGCTTGGCCATGGTTTTCCCCCTTAGTACTTCCGTTCCACAGGCTTCCAGGCGGTGATTCGCACCGGTTCGTACTCAATCTTGGGGCCGTCTTCGGCATAGCGGGCGATGGTGTGCTTCAGGAAGTTCTCATCGTCGCGCTTGGGGTAGTCCAGCCGGTAATGGCCCCCGCGGGACTCCTTGCGCAGCAGAGCCCCGGTGATGGACACCTCGGCCACGTCCAGCAGGAATCCCACCTCCAAGGCCATGATGAGATCGGTGTTGTAGATGCGGCCCTTGTCCTCAATGCGGATGTCGCGGTACCGTTCCTTGAGTTCTTTGACCTTTTGGAGGGCTTTTTCCATGCGCGGGCCATCCCGAAAGATCCCCATGTTCTCGCCCATGGTTTGGCGGAGTTCCATGCGGATCTTGTACACGTTCTCCTTACCCGCCTGGGTCAGCAGCCCTTGGAAAATGCGTTTTTCTTCGTCTTCGGCCTCAGCCACCGGTGGATCCGGCAGGGTTCCCTCCTTCAATGCGTAGCGGGCAGCCTCGGCACCCGTGATCCCCCCATAGGCCAAACACTCGGCTGTGGAATTGGTACCTAACCGATTGGCGCCATGGATGGAGGCCGCCGCCACCTCGCCCGCGGCCCACACGTTCTCCGTACCCACCACCTTCCCGTTGATATCGGTACGGACGCCACCCATGGTGTAGTGGCTCACAGGCCGCACGGGCATGGGTGCCTCAATGGGATCCACGCCGGCGTACTTGATGGCGATCTCCCGGATCAACGGGAGCCGCTCGTTGATCTTCTCCGCCCCCAAGTGCCGGATATCCAAGAGCAGATAGTCCAGGCCGTGGGGCCCTTTAAAGCCCCGTCCCTCCTGGATCTCGGTCATCATGGCGCGGGACACGATGTCCCGGGGAGCCAACTCCATCATGCCGGGGGCGTACCGCTCCATGAACCGTTCGCCTTTGTTGTTCAGCAGGTAGCCACCCTCGCCCCGCACGCCCTCGGTGATCAGGATGCCGGAGGGAATTAGGCCTGTGGGGTGGAACTGGATGAACTCCATATCGGCCAAGGGCATCCCGGCGCGATACGCCATGGCCAGGCCGTCGCCCGTCACCGTGTGGGAGTAGGTGGTGAAGCTGTACAGGCGCCCGGCGCCGCCCGTGGCCAGGATCAGGGCCTTGGCCACCAGCAGGTAGAACTCGCCGGTGGAGGCGTCAAAGCCGGTTAGGCCCACAAAGCGCCCGTCCTTCATCAAGATGCGGGTAACGAACCACTCGGAATAGCGGGTCACACGGTCCTTGTACTTGAGCAGGGTGTCGTAGAGGGTCTGCATTTCAAAGAAACCGGTTTTATCGGCTGCGAAGGTGGCACGGGGGAAGGAGTGGCCTCCGAAGCGGCGCTGGTCAATCCGGCCATCGGGCCTCCGCGACCAGGGCATGCCCCAGTGGTCCAAAAGCATGATCTCCCGGGGCATGGTCTCCACAAACCGGAACACGGTATCCTGGTCTGCGAGGAAGTCGGACCCCTTGATGGTGTCCCAGGCGTGGAGTTCAAAACTGTCGCCCTCTTCGGTGCGGAGCACGGCTCCGGTGCCGCCCTCTGCACACACGGAGTGGGCCCGCATCAGTTGTACCTTGGAAAGGATCCCGATGTCCAGCTTGCCCCCGGAGGCCCGGTTCAGTTCAATGGCCGCTCGCAATCCAGCGATGCCAGCACCCAGCACCAGCACATCGTGCTTTAAGACTTCCACAGTTGCCTCCTTGCTTGGGCTTCGTTCCCCGCCCCCTTAGGATAGGGGGTTCTCCTCTTCCACCACCCGGACCAGATCCTGCAGAGCCCCCTCAATGGCAGAGTCCACCCGCCGCCAATTCGGGATCAGCGGCGACCCAAAAGGATACTTCTTAAACTCGTCCACCGCAATGTCAAAGGACCGGGCAAACTCTTCCACCATGGAGTGCTCCGCGTGGAGGTCGTACTCCAGTTGATTGAACCGTGCCAGATTCGCATAGGTCTCCACAATCTCCCGAGCATTGGAAAGGTAGGTCAACCGTAGGGTGCTGAAGAGCTCGTCGGACATCACCAGGCCCTGGGCTCCCAAGGCGGTAAAGAAGGTGCGGGCGATGTCGGTGACCATCCGCAGGATCCCCCGATGGCGTTTCTTGGCCACCAAGGCCTGGTGTTTGTGATCGTACCGGTCGGCGATTTCCACCTGGCAGATGCCCGGGGACGTCACCAATCGGTAGATCTCCGAGAGGATGCCCACCTCAATGCCCCAGTCGGAGGGGTACCGCACGTCCCAGGCGATCTCCGACCAGAGGGCAAACTCGCCCGAGAGGGGATACCGGAAGTCGGCCATGAAGTCCAGGAAGTCCAAGGGCCCAAAGAGGGTACGCAGGGCCCGCAGGAAGGGGAAATAGAAGAGGCGAACCACCCGGCCGTAAAGCCGATCCTGGAAGCGGGCGTAGTAGCCCTTGGAGAACTGGTACCCCAGCACGGCCACTGGGTACACGAGCCGCACCAAAAGGTCCTTGGAGTAGGTGACGATATCGGCGTCGTGGAACGCCAGGATGCGGGTTTCGCCCTTGGCCAGGGCGTATCCCAAGGCGGTCCATACGGCTCGGCCCTTGCCCCGAGGCCCGAGAGGCAGCACCCGTTGCACCCGGTCGGTAAGTTCTTGGATTCCGGGGCTGTCGTTCCAGATCACCACCGTGCGGTCGGCGATCTTTTCCAGGATCTTGCGGGCCTCGGGGAGCTGGCTGCGTTGTGCCCGATCCAGGCTCACATAGATGCGGTGGACGAATCGGGCGCGGGCGAGTTCCTCAATGATGCCCGCCATGGCTTCACTGGCCAAGTCGGTGAAAAGGGCAGGGATGATGACCCCGATGGGGCGGGTTTGGTTCACCCGTTCCAGGCGTTGTTCCAGGGCAGGCAATGCATCCCTGCGGAGCAGGGGAAAGGTGGGCACACGGTTTTGGTAAAAGTCGGCCATGGAGAGACCTCGGTTTGTGTAATTATACGCGGCGGGGCGGCCC
Source organism: uncultured bacterium (assembly GCA_964406105.1). Classification (GTDB taxonomy): domain Bacteria; phylum Hydrothermota; class Hydrothermia; order WGAB01; family WGAB01; genus WGAB01. Next base: position 5,817 of record CAYOQK010000013.1, read on the forward strand.
GTGGCCGCCCCGCCGCAGAACAAGCACCAGGAAAGCAATGGTTTACTGGCCGTTGATCACTCCGCCGGTCCAGGTGCCCGAGCCACTATGGGCCCCGTTCATCTGCCAGGTGCCCACCACGCTGTCGGTCCCCACCAGGTCGCCAGAAACCGTCAGACTGGTGGTCAGATCCTGGCTCATCAGGGAGAGATCCTGGGGCGGCCAGGTGGAGGTGTTGCCCCCGAAGTAGAGGGTATCGGTGTCCGTGGCCACGAAGAACATGGTGTTGGCCAGGGGGTTGTCAAAGGGGTAGTACCAGTAACCAGAGGCCTGGTTGCCGTCCACGGTACCGGTGAGGGTTCCAGTCCACTGCTGATTGCCGCCGCCCCCTCCGGATCCGATCACAAGGTCCACCTCATCGCCGGTGAACACACCAAAGACCGAACCCTCAAAGGGATCGGTGGGATCGGGATCGGGCAGGCCCTCAATCACCGCAAAATCACCCGCCATCACGCTGACGGTGGCCTCACCTTCCAAGGCCGTGGCCGAAGCAGGGATCGTATGGCTGGTAGTGGATCCGCTCAGAATCCCGGACTCGTAGGTGGTGGTGTCGGTGGGGGTGGTGTAGTCCAGGGACAGGCCCACCAAACCGTTGTTCTCACCACCGACGTACTCCCAGGTTACCGGAATTTCGGTGTTGGGTTCCCATTGGGCGCCCGGGCTGGGCTGGGTGATCTGGAGGCTGTCTATATTAGGGGCCGTTACCGTGGCCTGGGCCGTGCCGTACTCCCCGGCGTTGATTTCCAGGGTATAGGTCACACCCTTGGCGTAGGTCACGCTGGTGGTCATGTACACACCGCCGCCCACCGGGTTCAGCAGGGTTCCATTGATCCGGACCTCAGCGTTCAGCACCGGGTTGCCCAGGGTATCGTGGAGCTCAGCATAGGCCAGATCCTGAGCCACCGCAGCCACCACAGCCAGGTTGCCCGATCCGGTACCGGTGCCCCCGCCGGTGTTGCCTCCGTTCCCTCCTCCCCCTTCTTCCTCTTTGCTACAACCCGCGAGAGCCAGCGCTGCGATCACGGTCCACAGCACCAGGGTTCGTTTCATGGTTCTACCTCCTTTTGTTGTGATTCCTGGGAATGTTTAAAATGATAAGGCGGTATCGGCCCCCGATACTTCCCCTTCTCCCGGAGTCGCCAGAGGGTGATCTCCAGAATCTGTTGTTGTAAGGTGTCCAGGGGTTCGGTACCGTCCAACACCCGAAAGCGTTTTTTTGCCCGATGGGCCAGCTTCAGATAGCCTTCGCGGATCCGCTGGTGAAACCGGAGCTTCTCCTGTTCAAATCGGGTGATCTCCTGGGCCTTTCCCTTCCGCTGGAGGCCCTGTTCAGGGGGCAGGTCAATCAAAAAGGTCAGATTGGGTTGGATCCGAAGGCTGGCGAACTTGTTGAAACGCTGGAGAAGGCGAAGGGGCACGCCGCGACCGTAGCCCTGATAAGCGAAAGTGGAATCCGAAAAGCGGTCGGAAATAACGATTTTGCCGTTCTGCAGGGCCGGCAGGATCACACGGCGCACGTGCTGATAGCGGGCGGCAAAGAAGAGGAACGCTTCGGTCCAACCTTCCATTTCGTTGCCTTGTCGGAGCAGCACCTGGCGGATCTCTTCGCCCACCGGGGTTCCGCCGGGCTCCCGGGTGAGCACCACCGAGAACCCAAGGTCTACCAGTTGGCGGTGGAGAAAAGCGGCCAGCGTAGACTTGCCACTTCCCTCCACCCCCTCAAAGGTGATGAAGAAACCCCAGCGGGCCATCCAGAGAAGGAGTTAGGCCTTTTTGCCCTTGGCCGGCTTCTTTTCGGTGCCTTCGCCGCGGATCCAAGCCTCCAGGAGCTCCCGGGCTTTGAAATCCGGGATCTGCTTGGGTGGCGATTTAAAGAAGTAGGCCGAGGGTTCCACGATGGGCCCGGCCAGCCCCCGATCCTTGGCGATCTTGGCGCAGCGGATGGCGTCAATCATCACGCCGGCCGAGTTGGGCGAGTCCCAAACCTCCAGTTTGACCTCCACATTGAGGGGCACGTTGCCGAAGGTGGTGCCTTCCATGCGGATGTAGCACCATTTGCGGTCCTTGAGCCAAGGGATGTAGTCCGAGGGGCCCACGTGCACGTTCTCCTCGCCAATGTCATAGGGCAGGAGCGACGTGACCGCCTGGGTTTTGGAGATCTTCTTGGAGTGAAGGCGTTCGCGTTCCAGCATGTTCAAGAAATCGGTGTTGCCACCGAAATTGATCTGATAGGTGCGGTCCAGCTTCACGCCCCGATCCAGGAAGAGTTGCACCAGGGTTCGGTGCAGAATGGTGGCCCCCACCTGGCTTTTGATGTCGTCGCCCAGCAGGGGGAGGCCGGCCTCTTGGAACCGCTTAGACCAATAGGGGGAGGTGGCGATGAACACCGGGATTCCATTGACAAAGGCCGCACCGGCTTGGAGTACCTGCTCCACGTACCACTTGGTGGCCTCTTCGCTGCCCACGGGCAAGAAGTTGACCACCACATCCACCCCCTCATCGCGGAAGATGCGTGCGATGTCATCCGTGGGGCCCGGGGCCTTTTCAATGACGCCTTCCAGGTACTTGCCGATGCCATCGTGGGTCATGCCCCGGAGTACCTTGACCCCTGTTTTGGGCACATCCGCGAATTTGTAGGTGTTGTTGGGTGGAGCGAAAATGGCCTCGGCCAAATCCTTGCCCACCTTCCGCCGATCAATGTCCACAGCCGCCACAAACTCAATGTCGCGGATGTGGTAATTCCCGAGCACGGGATGCATGATGCCCGGGATCTGCTCGTCTTCCTTGGCGTTTCTGTAGAAGTACACGCCTTGCACCAGACTGGATGCGCAGTTTCCCACACCGATGATGGCCACACGAATCTTGTTGTCCGCCATGCCAATGCCTCCTTACTTGGAATTCAGCGAATTATACAGGGCGGCCATACGCCGAACAACGGTAACGGCCACCAGTACAAGCAAAACCGGCAATGTCAGGGAGAAGATCCGGGGGCCTGCAAGGGTGAGCAGGATATAGGCCAGGTATCGGCCGGTGCGATCCATGGGGCCTGCCTGCACGGATACCCCTAAACCCTCACCCCGAGCCCGAACATAGCTCACCAGGAAGGCAAACAACAGAAGGAAAAAGAGCTGAACCTGCACGTGGAACACACCGCGGAAGTACAGGAGGTAGCCTCCCATGAGCAGGAACTCGCTGATGCGGTCCAGGGTGGAATCCAGGAGGGCGCCGAACCGAGTGGTCTTGCCGGTGCTGCGGGCCAGTTGGCCATCCAGGAGATCCAGAGGAGTTACGATGGCCAGGGCCACCCCTGCCCAGAGGAACTGGTGCCGCACCAGCAGGTAGGCGGGCACCAGCGAAAGAAGGGAGCCTGTTACGGTGAGCGCATTGGGGTGAACCCCCCAGCGGGCCAAGACCCGCACCAGTGGGTCAAAGGCCCTTCGGCTCGTTTGCTTCCAATCGCTCACGGTATCGCCTCCCTGGCACCACGATCACAAACTCGCCCTTGGGCACGATTTGGGGAAGCACCTCTGAGATTCGGCCGTAGAGATAGGTTTCGTGCATTTTGGTCATCTCCCGAGCTACGAACACGGGCACATCGCCCCAGCACTCCCGCAGGGTTTCTAAGAATTTTACCACGCGGTGCACGCTTTCAAAAAACACCAGGGTGCGGTCTTCCTGCCGCAGGGTTTCCAGGTAGCGTTTCAACCGCTGGGGTTTCCGAGGGGGAAAGCCCTCAAAGGCGAACCGATCCGTGGGGAATCCGGATACGGACAGGGCAGCGATCACGGCGGAGGGGCCAGGCACAGGCACCACCGGGATCCCCATCTCCCGGGCTGCCCGCACCAGCCGAAACCCGGGATCGGACACCAAAGGGGTGCCCGCATCGGACACCAGGGCCACGCTTTGGCCCTGGCGAAGCCGGTGCAACACCTCCGGCACTCGGCGCTCCTCATTGTGCTCGTGGTAGGAGAGCAGGGGACGCTGGATCTGGATCTGCTGGAGTAAGCGGCCGGTGCGACGGGTATCCTCGCACAGGATCAGGTCCACGGCCTCCAGTACCTGCCGGGCCCTGGGGGAGAGGTCTCCCAGGTTGCCGATGGGCAGGGCCACCACGTAAAGGGTTCCAAGGGTCATGGCTCCAGAAAGGGTTTGAGGTAGGCGTAGGTGGTGCGGGTGGTTTCCCGGAAGGTTTCCACGAAGCGACGAGCCTGTTGGCCCATGCGGTGTCGCAGGTCTGGCTGATTCAGGAGTTTCCAGATCCAGGTTTCCAGTTCCTGGGCGTCCTGTACCCGGCGGCCACCGCCCCATTGTTCCAAGCCGCGGGCCATATCCCGCACGTGGAACACATAGGGGCCATAGAGCACGGGTAGGCCGTGGAACGCCGGTTCAATCAGGCTGTGTCCTCCAATGGGGGCCAAGGTCCCGCCCACAAAGGCGAGATCGGCCAACTGATACAAGTGCCACAGCTCCCCCAGGGTATCCACCAGCATCACCCCCTGGCCAGGGGCTTGACTCCAAAGGAAATGGGGGATTCCGCGCAGGCGCTCCCGAAGGAAACGGATGCGGATGAGGTGCCGCGGGGCAATGATCACCTGCACCCCTCGGGCCACCAACCGCTGGACCACCTGCAGCACGGCCTCCTCTTCCTTGGAGCGCACACTCCCAAAGATCACCAAGGGGCGGTGGGGGGAGAACCCAAAGTCTTCGCGTCGTAGAGGCTTAATGGGCCGTCCGGAGAAGTCGTACTTGAGGTTGCCGGTAACCCGCACCCGCTCTGGAGGGGCGCCCAGGTACAGGAACCGGTGGCGTTCCTCTTCGCTTTGGGCCAAGATCCAGGCGAAGGTGTGGAGAAGTTGGGCCAGGGCGTATCGGATCATCCGGTACCGGCGGAGGCTTTTAGGGGAAAGGCGGGCGTTCACCAGCACCACGGGCACCTGGGCCCGATGGGCTTCCAGGATCAGATTAGGCCAAAGCTCGGTTTCCACGATCACCAGGAGGCGTGGGCGGAAGGTTTGGAACACGTGGCGGATTCGGGCTCGGGCATCGCCTGGGAACCGGGCCACTTGGACACCGGGGTCTTGGTCCAGAGCCCGCCGGGCCTGGTGGACACCGGCCTGAGTGAAGAGGGTGAGGAGCAAGGGCAACTGGGGATGTTCCTGGCGGAGCAGGCGAAGCAGGCCCGTGGCAGCCATGAACTCCCCCACGGATACGGCGTGGACCCATACTCCGCCCTCTCCCTGGGGGTCCAGGACGGGGAACAGAGGCTGCAGGAGCCACTGAAGGATCTCGTAAAGGGCCAGCAAGGGTTATCCCACCGGCACGTCCCCTTCCTCGTGGGGACGCTCAATGATCACGCTATGGCCCAGGGGCAGGAACCGATCCGCGGCGTGGCGGAGGTCCTTGGAGGTATTCCGGGGGAAGGAGGCCACTTCCACCAGCACGCCGAACCGTTTCAGAGCCTGCACCAGTTCGGTGTACTCGCCGTCGCCGGTGACGAACACGGCCACATCCATCTTGGGGGCCAGGGTAAGGGCATCCACGGCCATTCCGATTTTCCAATCGCCCCGCAGGGTACCATCGGCACGTTTTTTCATGGGTTTCACGCGCACATAGTACCCCAAGTGTTCCAGCACGTTGAGGAAGGAACTCATATCCACATCCTCGGCCATGGCGATGTAGGCGATGGCGGCCACGAGTTTGCGATCGCGTACGGTTTCGTGCAGTAGTTTTTGGAAATCCACCTTGCCCCCAAAGAGATCGCGGGCAGAAAAGAACAGGTTTTGCACATCCACGAACACGGCCACGCGAACATCTCGGCCGTACCGAGGGGCTTCGGGACTGCGACTCATGAGGGTTTCTCCTTTTTCCGACGCCGGCGGCTGGACTTGGGAATGCCCAGGGCCTTCCGGTACTCGGTGACCGAACGCCGGGAGATCTTGATGCCGTACTCCTCCCGGAGGATTCGGGCCAAGGCCTCGTCGGTGAGGGGCTTGGTGGGATCCTCCTGGGCCACCAGCTGCCGGATGCGTTCCTGTACCTCGTCAATGCCCACGGTGTGGGATCCCCCCGCACCACGGCGGAAGAAAAACCGGAGTTCAAACACCCCCACGGGGGTATCTGCATAGCGGTCGCGCACGATCCGACTGATGGTGGACACCGAGGTCCCCAAGCGTTCGGCGGCCTCGGTTTCGGTCATCGGCACCAAGAAGGGCCGTTGCCCCAACAGGAAGTCCCGCTGGGTTTGGGCGATGAGTTCTGCCACCCGGCGGATGTTCTGACGACGGGAATCCAGGGCCCGGAGGAACTCCAGGGCCTGCTGGATCCGTTCCTGGAGGAACCTTCGGGTACGGGCGTCGGTGGCGGGATCCTTCAGCAGCCGTTCGTAATAGCGGCTGAGCCGCACCCGAGGCACAAAGGACTCTTCCAGTTCCACCACGATCTGCCCTTCCACCACCCGGAAGAACACCTCGGGCACCACATAGGCGGCCTCGGTGCCTGCATCCCCGTATTTGGCCCGGGGGCTGGGGTACAGGGCATCAAACAGATGCTGGATTTCTTCCACCTCTTCATCGGAGAGGTTCAGTACGGTCTGGGCAGCCGGTAGCCCGCCCATGCGCAGCAGGGGCCAATGGTCTCGGATCAGGGCATAGGCCTTGTGATCCTGATACCCCAGGGTCTCCAATTGCAAGAGATAGAGTTCGCGGGGATCCAGGGCGGCGATGCCTGTGGGGTCCCACTCGTAGAACATGGTGCGTCGCACCTTTTCTACCCGGTCCACTGGTTCCCCCAGTTCCTGGGCCAGCGATTCCACCGGCACCTCCAGGAATCCCTCGTCGTTCAGGTGATCCAGGATGGCGCGGGCGATCCGGTGTTCGGGGGTGCCCTCGGGAAAATCCAGGTTCAGTTGGATCTCCAATCGTCGCCAGAAACTCACAGGGGGCGCTGTAAAGGAGGGCACCTGTTCGGCTTCCTCGTCGTCGGGGTCCACCCCTACGGGCAGGCGGGCATCCCCGGCAAACTCAGCCAGTCGTTCTGCCTCCCGTTCCCGCCGCCGTTCCTGTTCCACAGAGGGGGCTGGCACCGGCGTTTCCAACTCCAAACAAGGGTTTCGTTCCACCTCACTTTGGATCCGAGTGGCCAGGGCCACCACCGGAACCTGCAGGAGTTCCTGCTCCAGCAACTGGATGGGAATGGGCTTCAGGCGTTGCCGAAGCTTGGGACCGATCTCCAAGCGTTGATGGATTTTCATAATCGGAACTTTTCACCCAGGTACACCTCCCGTGCCCGTGGATCCTGCACCAGACTCTGGGAGGTGCCCTCCAACAAAATGTTGCCTTCGTAGATTATATAGGCGCGATCGGTGATCTCCAGGGTTTCACGCACGTTGTGATCGGTGATCAACACCCCGATCCCCATATCCGCCAGGGAGCGGATGATCCCCTGGATCTCCTCCCGGGTTTTGGGATCAATGCCGGTAAAGGGCTCATCCAAAAGGATGAAATCCGGGTTCAGGACCAGGGCCCGGGCGATCTCCACCCGGCGGCGCTCACCGCCGGAGAGGTGTCCACCCCTTTGGTCCTTGAGGTGTTCCACACCCAGGCGTCGCAGGGCTTCCACGGTACGCTGGTGGGCCTCCGCCCGGGGAACCCCGCGGATCTCCAGGATCCCGAAGATGTTGTCGTACACCGAGAGTTTGCGGAAGATGGAGGCCTCCTGGGGAAGGTATCCGATGCCGTGCCGGGCGCGACGGTACATGGGCCACCGGGTGATCTCGGTATCGTCCAGGAAGATGTGGCCACCATCGGGCTTCACTGCTCCAACGATCATGTAAAAGGTGGTGGTTTTCCCTGCACCATTGGGGCCCAGGAGCCCCACCACTTCGCCCCGGTGCACCTCCAGGCAAACGCCGTTGACCACGGGCCTGCCTCCGTACACCTTGCGCAGTTTAACCGTCCTCAGCACCTGGGCCATGTGATTGTTTCGCCTCCCGATATTCGCCATAGGGAACAGGCCAAGCCCGAAGCCAGCGAAGGGTATCGCTTTCCACCACGAACTCCAACGTATCGGCTTGAAGGATGAGGGTGCCCCCCTCGCCGGGGGCCTGGAGTTCTGCTCCCTGGTACCCCCACACGTGGTACCGTTGGGGTGCTTCTTCGCGCACCTGGATCCTTTCTGCCCTCAGATGGCCCGAGGTCCATTTCGCACGGGCCGAGTCCTCCATCTGGAGCCATTTCTCGGTAATTGTAAGCCGTTGGGCACGGCCTTGGAACCGCCGATCCTCCAAAGAGGCCCAACCCAGAGCCCAAAGGGTGTCCGAGAAGAGCACCACCGTGTCGGCCCGGATCCAGGTGGAGTCCCGCCACCGGAGCCGAGCGTGTCGCCAAAACCGGCCCCGCTCGCCTACGGTGCGGCCCGTATCTGCCTCCAGGTAAAAAGAACGCCCCCACAGCCGAGGGGCTTGGATCCAGGCCGTATCCCCCCGGTACATCAATTGCTGCGCCCTCAACCGACGCCCGGCGGTGTCCTGTACCGTTACCGAATCGCGGAACAGCACCTGTGAAATCCCCTGCCAATACATCAACTTCTGGGCCTGCACCGTGCCCCAAGGGAACCGGACCCACACCGAGTCCAGCATCTGGGCGTACCCTGTTTGTTCGGTGTAATAGGCCTCTTGGGCGTGGGCCACTACGCCGTTCCCCAGGTTTACCTCCACGTCTCCCAAGAGGTGCAGCACCGTCACAGAATCCTGCCGCAGGATCTCTAAGGTATGGGCGCGGAACCCCTGATGAGCGGGCTGGGCGTTCCAGAGCCACCAGAACAGGAGCCAACGCATATCAAAAGTCCTGGGCCTTGACCTCAGCGATGGACAGGTGCCCTGAGTCGGCTCCATCGGACCATTCCACCAAACTCCACAGATCGGCCTCGTCCTTCCGCACCACGAATAGGGAAGATCCCGCAGCCGTCACCCGGTGCGGTTCCCGAATCAGGTACACCTCCAGATCGTAGTGGGCCCGGAAACGGACCTCATCCGTGAGGGAATCCACGGGCTGGTACTCCAAGGTGAACACCACTGGCGAGGGCATATGACCCAGGTCCAGGGCCTGGAACAGGGCTTGGACCCGTGTGGACTCCACTGCCAAGGTCCAGTGGCGATACAGGTCGCCACTGGGGCCGTTTACCAGGCGATCCTCGGGGTAGAACATGAAGTCCGGATGAAAGGAGCGAAGGTAACGGGCGAGGTTGAACTCGTTGAAGGCAGAGGCCAGGTTGTCCAGCACCTTGTGGGCCGAATCGGGGAAGTAAAAGGTGCCCCCCTGTTCGGGGGGCGGGGGCTCCCGTAGCCGGAACCACTCGCACGCCGTACCTGGCCACCACAGGACCAGGAGCACAAGCCACCGGAGACTACGCAAGGCCCAAGTCCTGAAGCACGGTCTTTAGGAGTTGGGGCATGGCTTTGGGATCCGTGGCGGTGTAGAGGTTACCGTCCTTTTCCACGGGGTTGCCGGTGTACTGTGCACCGGCATGGATGAGATCGTCCTTGATGGCGAAGTAGCCGGTAACGGTTTTCCCTCGGACCAGGCCAGCGGAGATCAGCACCCAAGGCCCATGGCACACGGTGACCACTGGTTTCCCCCGTTCGTACACCGTGCGCACAATCTCCAGCACCTGGGGCGAACGCCGTAGCCGATCCGGAGCATAGCCTCCGGGGATGAACACCAGGTCCAGGTCTTGGGGATCCACTTCGTCCAGGGTGATCTCGGGTTTAAGGGGCAAGCCGTTTTTGCCCTTGTAGGTTCGGTGCTCCGGTGCGGCGATCTTGGTGTCAAACCCCGCTTCCCGGAGCCGATACAAGGGGTACAGGAATTCGGATTCCTCTACGAAGTCCTCCAAGAACACGATGGCCTTCATGGCTTCCCTCCTTGTGTTCGCCAATCCGAGACCTCATCCAGGAACTGCAGGTCTTCCTCTGGCAGCCGAAAGCCCACCACACCCAGGCTTTCCTGCAGTTGCTTCACCGAGTTGGCTCCAATGATCGGCGCCGTGATGTAGGGTTTTCCCAGCAGCCAGGCCAAGGCCACCTGGGCCGGGGTTTTGCCGTGCTTGCGGGCCACCTGTTCCACGGCGTCCAGGATGCGGAAGTTCTTTTCGGAAAAGTACAGGGTTTGGATACGCTCAGCGCGGGGAGTAGGGGGAAGGGGGCGGTGGGGCCGATACTTGCCCGTGAGGAATCCCCCGGCCAGGGGGCTGTACGGGATCACACCGATGTGGAACTCCTGAACCACTGCCAGGGTTTCGCGTTCAAAGGCTGCCCGATGGACCAGGTTGTAATGGGGCTGGAGGCTATCAAAGCGAGCGATCTTAAGGACATCGCTAATCCAAAGGCTTCGGGTGAGCAGCCAGGCGGGGAAGTTAGAAGCGCCGATGTACAGCACCTTTCCCTGGCGCACCAAGTCGTCCAGGGCCCGCAGGGTTTCGTCCAAGGGGGTTTCTTCGTCGGGCCAGTGCACCTGGTAGAGGTCAATGTAATCGGTTTGGAGGCGGCGGAGGCTATCTTCCACGGCCAGCATGATGTGGTGGCGGCTCAGGCCTTCGCCGTTGGGTCCTTCCCACATGCGGCCTCGCACCTTGGTGGCCAGCACGATCTGGCGGCGTACCCCCCGGTCCTTCAGCCATCGGCCGATGATCTGCTCTGCGACTCCGCCGGGGTTTCCTTCGGCCCACACGGAGTAAACATCGGCGGTGTCTAAGCAGTTGCCGCCAGCCTCTAAGTAAGCGTCCATCACTTGAAAGGCGGTCTTTTCGTCGGCTGTCCAGCCGAACTGCATGGTGCCCAGGCACAGTTCGCTGAGTTTCAGGCCTGTGCGACCGAGTTTTCGGTACTCCATGGTTGCTCCTCCGGGTTTTCCAGATTTTACGGCGGGAGGGGTGGGAGGCGAAAAGGGGCAAAACGAAAAACGCCCCGGCAGGTGAGGGGGTCACCTGTCGGGGCGTTAGGTTCAAGAGGAGAACCCGGGCTGCGACCTACTCTCCCACCCCCTTGCGGGGGCAGTACCATCGGCCCTGGCGGGCTTAACTTCCGTGTTCGGAATGGGAACGGGTGTGGCCCCGCCGGTATGGCAGCCCGGGAAAGGGAGTTCCCGGTGAATGCCGGAATAAAGCCGTTTCTCCTAACAGAGGAGAAAAGAAGGATTGAGAAGGTGATTAAGCCGCTCGGCCGATTAGTACGGCTCGGCTTCACCGGTTGCCCGGCTTCCACCTGCCGCCTATCAACCCGGTCGTCTTCCGGGGGCCTTAGCCTTGAGGGCAGGGCCCTCAAGGCGGGGCACCTCATCTTGGGGCGCGCTTCCCGCTTAGATGCTTTCAGCGGTTATCGCTTGGGAGCGTGGCTACCCTGCTGCGCCGCTGGCGCGACGACAGGTACACCAGAGGCTCCCCCACCCCGGTCCTCTCGTACTAGGGGCAGCCCCCCTCAAGTGCCCTACGCCCACGGCGGATAAGGACCGACCTGTCTCACGACGGTCTAAACCCAGCTCACGTAGCGCTTTAATGGGCGAACAGACCAACCCTTGGGACCTTGTCCAGCCCCAGGATGCGCTGAGCCGACATCGAGGTGCCGAACCGCGCCGTCGATGTGAACTCTCGGGCGCGACTAGCCTGTTATCCCCGGGGTACCTTTTATCCGCTGAGCGACGGCCCTTCCACACGGAGCCGCCGGATCACTAGGCCCGGCTTTCGCCCCTGCTCGGCCTGTCGGCCTCACAGTCAACCCCCCTTATGCCCTTGCACTCATCGCACGGTTCCGTCCGTGCTGAGGGGAGCTTTGGACACCTCCGTTACCTTTCAGGAGGCCACCGCCCCAGTGAAACTGCCCGCCAAGCGCTGTCCCTCCGGCTGCTTCTGCCGTGAGGTTAGTGCCTCGACACACCGAGGGTGGTATTTCACTGGCGCCTCCACCGGAGCTGGCGCCCCGGCTTCGCAGGCTCCCACCTATTCTACACACGATGTGCCAAGACACAACGCCAAGCTGCAGTAAAGGTCCACGGGGTCTTTCGGTCCCGCCGCGGGTACCGCGTATCTTCGCGCGGACTACAACTTCGCCGAGCCCCCCGTTGAGACACCGGCCCAGTCGTTACACCATTCGTGCAGGTCGGAACTTACCCGACAAGGAATTTCGCTACCTTAGGACCGTTATAGTTACGGCCGCCGTTTACCGGGGCTTCGGTTCGGGGCTTGCACCCCTCCCCTTAACCTTCCGGCAC
>CAYOQK010000014.1:0-3696 GCA_964406105.1 uncultured bacterium
TGTATCCAAAGGAGGCCCCGAAGGCCACCATGATGAAGGTGATCCCGATTTTGGATAGAACCCCCAGGCCTCCCCGATGCTCCCGTGAGAAGTAGAAGTAAAAGATGGACGTGATCGCACCCAGCACCAGCAGGAGGTTGTTCAGGGAATGGCCCAGGTTGTACAGAAAACTCTCGCTTACCCGTTCCCACAGGGGGAGCAAGGTGGCCTGGACTTGGGGCACCAGGAATCCCTGCAGAGCCCCGGTGATCCCCAACCCGGCTCCCATGCCCACAGTAAAGGCAATTGCCCAACGGGAAATCCACGCAATCTGCGGAATGAAGCGGGTGAGCATCATCACCGAGAGCACGGCGGGCACGATGAGGATGTACTTTTCCAGCCCGGTGTTCATCGCCCAGGCGTCCAGGAGTTTGGGCTTGATGTCAAAGTACCACAGGTAAATGAACCAGAAGGCGGCACTGGAGCCCACGTAGATGTGCTCGGCGAACTTGTAGAAGGGGTTGTCCTTGTACAAAAAGCTGAAAATGGCCAAGGTGAGCCCTGCTGCGATCCAGGTCCACAGCACTTCCATCATCGTCCTCCCTGCCGTCTTGCAAAGTAGCCCAGGTTCCCCAAGATGATGAGCACCACCACCAGGATGTGAATGATGGTCTGCGCTGGCATTCCCAGGAAGGCGGGCCCAGGGATATTGACCAGTTGTTCGTAGTCGGCGGCGCCACGCAACCCTCCGATGAGCCCCACAATCTGACCTGCTTGCAGATAGGGATAGAGGTCAGGGGCCACCACAGCCGTTGCTCCCAGGATGATCTTTTGGTTGTAGCGAGCCTGGGCGAACTGCACCCAGGCGTCGCCGGTGGCGCCGGCCTCCAGGCCCACCAAGATGGCGATGTCGTTGTAATTGTGCACGTTTCGCAGCACCGGCAGAGAGTCCACAGGTGTACCCCGGTAATCCGTGTTGAACACCTGCCGCAGATCCTTCCCCAGGTTGATCATCACCGCGGCCACACCAGGACGGAACCCCAAGAAGGCGTAATCCACACCGTATCGTTTGTGGTACTTCCGGGCGACTTGTTCCAGGGCAATTTGGCCCAGGGGAAGGCCCAAGGGCCAGTGCCCCATCATCAGTACCTTAAGGTCCTTGCGGAAGCAGTGGTCCAACATGGCCACCAACATCGGCTGAAGTTCAGGCATGGAGGCGGCGTCGTAGTCAATGGAAAAGAGCACCACGGACCCCGGAGGCAGTTTTTCAATCTCCTCGTAGGCCTGGCGAACCTCGCGCAGGGGCGTGACCTTAAAGGCTGCTCGGGTCACAATGGGCAGGATGACCCCCAAGGCCACCAAAAGGTAGATCACCCGTCGGTCAATGTTCGCTAAGCGGTCCCAAAAGGTGCGCATGGGGTTCCTCCCTCACTTCAGATACGTCCGTTCAATCCCCAGGATGATCCGAAGGGACATGGCGATCCCTCCCAGGGCGATGCCGATGAAGATTCCGCGTTTGGCTGCGAGCTGAGGAATGTTCATGATCCAGTCTGCGATGGCGGGCAGGTGCTTAGGGAAGTACAGGGCAATGGGAACGATGGCCAGCACCGCCAAAGCGGCTCCTCCGTAGGCCACGGCTTTCCCGCGCAGGTCCACAAGGCTGCGGCCGTGGAGCACCAGGCCCACAGCCAAGGCCAAAAGGGCAATGCCGAAGAGCACCACACTGGCGCCGCTGCCCTTGGGCACACGTCCCAGCATCACCACCACCGCAGCCACGAGCAACAGGGTGGCGTTCAGGGTTCGTGCTCGGAACGCGCGATAGGCCGCCGATGCGATGAAGAAGGCCAACAGCGAGAACATGGTGGCCTGCAATGGCACGAACACATAGGTGTAAAAGTACTGCAGGAACGAGGATTTGGGATCAAAGGGATTGCCCACCTTCCAACCGGAGTAAAAGCCCCAAATGAGGGTCACCGCAAAGGCCACAATGAGCGCGAGGGAGTGGAACCAATCGGGTTGGCGCCGGCGGATCTTGGTCCAGTGGTGGAGGATCAGGCTGTCCATCCCCAGAATCATGGTGAACCCCGAGACGATGATGTACCAGTCGTTGAACCGCTCTTCCAGGTTGCCAAAGGGCTTGTGGGGGATGAAGAGGGCCAGCACCAACAGCACCCCGGAGATAAAGGTGATCATCAGGGGAATCGTGCGACGCATCATGGCTCAGCCTCCTAAAACAGCGAGAACCAGTTTTTGAAGAAGTGAAGGGCCGAGTTGCCTGTGAGGGCCGCCAGGGTCTCCAGCAGGATACCGATCAGGAAAACCGCGATGAACCCGAGTTTGGCCACATCCTCGGCCTTGATGGTGGACAGGGACAATGGATCGCGCGATAGGTACGCACTGGCGGCATACATCTCCTCACCGATCAAGGTGTAATCGGTGGCAGCGATAAAGAAGGGCAACTGGGTCACCGACGTGGTGCCGGAGATCTGGATGGCCCCAATGCTGTGGCCTGTTTCTGCCAGGATCAGGGATTCCGCATAGAACACCCCTTGAAGGAACACGGCTCCCGGTTTTTCACGCACCATGATGCCATCCACTCCCGCAGCGTATCCGAACTGGTCGGCGGTCAAGAAGTACACGTTCTTCTCGTTGTACAGATCTGGACGGCCGGCTTCCATAAAACCCTCTTTTACCACTTCCTGGGCTGCGGTCATCACGATGGGATCGTAATTCGGCACGATGATCTCGGCTTCGTACTCCGCTGCTTTCTTGGCCACACGCTTCAATATGGCCAAGGCGGCCAGGGTGGGGATGTCGGACACATAGCCGATCCCGGGGATAAAGAGGATGGGGCGGCCCATCTCCGTGGAGCGGCCCACGGCTTCATCCACGGCTTCCAAACCGGCGATCTTGCGGATGTACAGAGGCTTGCCGCTTCGGGCCTGCTGGAGGTAGTAAAACAGGAGGCCTCCATAGATCAGCAGGATCACCAGGGCACTCTTTCTGCCGGTATGGAACCACTGAGCGCTGGGAACCGCAGGGTTTGAGAGCCGGGAGTCGGCGAACTCTTCACCCACCCACGTGCGAACGAAGTAGTAATAGGTTTGCCCGTCCTTCAGGTCGTTGTCCTGGAACCGTGTGGTGCCCCGGAGCACAAACCCTGCACTCACCGGTTCGGCTTCAGGAG
Source organism: uncultured bacterium (assembly GCA_964406105.1). GTDB lineage: Bacteria > Hydrothermota > Hydrothermia > WGAB01 > WGAB01 > WGAB01. The sequence continues at coordinate 3,167 of CAYOQK010000014.1, forward strand.
AACCTTCCAGCCGGAACACCTCGTACATGCGCACCACGGAGTCCACGGGTGAAGGTTCCCACTCTACAGTGATGCTTCCCCCAGCATCGTTGGGGGTGTCGTAGGCGCGTACTGCCGGGACGGGCAACGGTACAATGGGTGGGCTCAAGGAATCCCCAGAAACTTGCGTCAAAAGAAGGGACAGGAGCAACGGCAGCATTGCGAAATTGTATGCCGCTCCTCCAGGGATTGCAACGAAGCCCCTACTCGTGGTCTCAAGAAAAGCGGGACGTAGGTTCCCCCACGGATCTCCCCAAAGCTGTGTCGTGGCGCCCTCATCTTAACCCCACACCTTCCCGCCTCTCTCCTCCCTCAACGATGCGTTCCATCCCCTCTCGCATGGGGGTTCAAACCCAACGTATTCGGATTCAGGCTTAAGGAGCACCCCCGTGCCACCATGCATCCCTTCCCCCGGCTCTACAGAGCAGGAAAAGGGTGGACTTCGTTTCACGGGTTCCCCGGCCCATCCAACGGTCCATTGAACCAGACAA
>CAYOQK010000015.1:0-63680 GCA_964406105.1 uncultured bacterium
GCCCGATACGCCCAATAGGAAAGGGATCTCGGAGGACGAGGGAACCATTGGGAGGGCAAGAGACCCTGCCATGCTTCGGGCAAGGTAGAAAGCGGCGGAGCGAAGGAACGGTGAAGGACCCGTGATACCAGAGGACGAGCCCACCCCCCTTTATCGGAACGGTACAAGTGGGTGGCAGGCACATCGCCGTGGAAGGCGCGGCGAAGCAGCTTCTTCATGCCTCCCCCCACCAACTCCTGGGGATGCAGGGAAAACACCAGCTCAAACACCTCCCGTTGGAAAAAGGGGAACGATCGCCGGATGCCGAATCGGCTGGCCACTTCCCAGTTCATCACCACGAATCCCTCCGAGAGCTGGATTTCCAGGAACAGGTATCTCCAGGGTTTGGGATCCTGCAGAAGGGTTGACCTTAGGAGATGGACCCACTCGCGGAACTCCTCTCGCACCCTGGGATCAAAGATCTCCATGGGCTCACCGGTGGGAGCGCGTTCCAGAAGGAACTCCGGCAGCGGTAGAGGGGGCTTTCGCCGAAGAAAGCGGGCCCGAAGCCGCGCCCAGAGGAGGATCTCGCGGGGAGTCCTCCGGAGTTCAGGTAGGGCGCGAAGCAACTGCCAGAGGGACAGTTGGTGGGCCCAGTCGGGGTAGGTGAACACCTGTCCGGCTACGTGGTCCGCAAACTCGCCCCCCAAGAGCACCCGCACGGGCCTTTGCCGATGGACCCGGGGCAGGGCACAGAGGGCAGGATGCACCACATGGAAGGCCAATCGTGGGCCTTGGCGCCAAAAGCGAGGAAGACCCTCCTCGGTTAAGGGCTCTTCCCAAGCCTGAACCACTCCGTAGCGATCCCGCAAGGATCGGATATGCGTCACCTCCCGCCAGTGGGCATCGGGCATCTGGGGTGGGGGCACCATGGACCAGGTGGCCATTGGGCGTCGCAGCACCCCAGCCGCCAAGGCCAGGAGCGTGGAGGAATCCACACCTCCGCTCAAGGTGAGGAGATTCCCACCCCGCGGGTCCAGGTCCCGCTCCAGGTGCCTTAGGATGATCTGTCGGAACCGCTGGGCGTGCTCCTCCCGGTGCTGGCGGGAAGGGTACCGCAGAGTAGTGGGACGAGGATCCCAGTACCGCTGAAGGTGAATGCCGGAGCCAGGCGTAAACCGGAGAACGTGGCCCTGGGGCAGGAGGCGGATCCCTTGGAAAAAGGTTCTTCCCTCGGGAAAGGCGGTCCATCCAGCGATCCACAGGGCATTGGGCAGGGGGTCTAAGGGGGGCAGGTGGGGGAGAAAGCGGAGGAGATCATGCAAACGGCTGGCCAACCAGAATCCCTCTGGACGTTCGGCATAGTACACGGGCACCAGCCCGCCCACCGACCGCACAGCTACCACACTTCCTGAGGGCTGGAACCGAAGCAGGCCGAAGTCCCCAGGCACTTGGGCCAGATCCTGCGGCTTCTCCTCCAGGAGGCGAAGAAGGGTCTGGGACCCTTCCGGACCCAAGGACCGCGACAGGTGGTCCCCCCCTTCAAAGACGAACAGGCCGGGAACCCGGTGTTCTTCGCTCTCCGGTAAAGGGGCCCATGCCAAAAGCCAGGAAGGCGCGGGTTCCAACACTTCCGAGAAGATCTGGGAGGTGCGCAGGGCTTCTTTCAGAGATTGCCGATCCTGGGGGTTTTCCATCCGTACTGCCAGGAAATTCGCCAGCGGAGGTCGTTTCATGGTGCGAAGCGAGCCAGGATTTCCTGGACCACGTGGGGCAAGGCCTCCAGACGTCGGGGCACCTGGAGGTGCACCACGGGTACCCTCTGAACCAATTGGGCCAGTCGTTGGAGCCGTGCCTCAAGCAGTGCCTTGTCCTTTAGGGGCTTGAGTTTTACCGCACCCAGCAGGCGGAACAGGGCCTCATGGGGGGAGAGGGGCCTGAACTCTGGACGGGTGACCGTTTCTGAAACCTGGGGTAGGAACAACACCCCCAGGGGTACGGGGTCAGAGATGCCGCCGTAGATCACTTCCCAGCGGCCTTCAGCGATGGGCTTGGCAGGCAGCTCTGGAAAGGCAGCAACAACATCTTGACGGAGCCGAAGCCGACCGGTACCCGGCACTGCCCAGGCTTGGTCATCCCGGAATTGGAACCGCAGCAAGTCGTCGGTGATCAATCCAAAGCCCTGGGCACAGAAGGCTGCTGCCAAGGTGGTTTTCCCGGCCCCTGCATCACCAGCGAAAGCCAGGGCCTGGCCGAAGGTCTCCACGGCGCTGGCGTGGAGCACCCACTCCCCGGACAGGGTGAGCACCGTGGTGGGCACGCTTCCCACCAGCACTTGCCCCACGAGCGAAAGGGGTACACCCGCGTGGGGGATCACCCATACCTTGCGTAGGTCCCGTTGAAATTCCAGGGTGCAACAGTGTTCAAATCGCAGCCGGTACCCCCAGGGATGCTGCCATAGGGTGTACACCTGTCGGTGTCCCAAAGTGAGCTGGGCCAACACTCGGGCCCCGAAGGAGCCAAACCGCTCTTGGGATGAGCGGTAGAGGTCCACGTCCACAGGGGAGGAAGGGGCCAGGGGTGCAGGCAGGGGCACCTCTGATCGGAGGGTTAAACCGTACATCCGGTACCTTTGGCTACGCATGGAGATCTCCGGGAAAGCGTTGAAACTGGGCCGATCCTGGGCCGCCGAGGATCACCCGGCCTTCCAGCTCCAGCCAGGCGTGGGCCAGGATTTGCCCTGCTTCTCCTTGGGCCACGCCGATCTGGATCTGCGGCCGGAACCCACGCCGACGGAGCATGGCCCAAGCCACAAGGGCCTGCACCAGGCAGTTGCGGAACACCGGAACCCTTCGGCCCACCGCCTCCACAGCCCAAACCACTGGCCGAGGCCCAAAGGGCCAGGGTTGAGGGGTAGGGCGGACTCTGCGGTCCAGAATCCGCCGAGTTTGTCTCAAAGACCCCCAGGTCAAGAGGAGTTTTACGACCAAAGCCAGGGCCAGGGCTTCCAAAAACAGAACGCCCTTGCTCAACCACTTCATAGAAGACGGATCAAGCCCTGTTCCAAGAGTTGCTGGAGGAAATGGAGCACATCCCGCTCCAGCCGAGGCCGTTCCACATCAAACTCCTGTTCCAACAGGTGGATCACTTCTGAAACACGGCGCGGCTGGCGGATGAGTTGCCAGATTCGGGAGGCCACGGGGTTTAACCGCAGGTACTCCTCGGCCTGGAGGTCCAGCACCACGGTTTCCTCTCCCAGCGGGGTGGAAACCTGATGGGACGCTTGCACTACTTGGCTTTCCAACGTTATGGCTCTCATTGGGTTTCCTCTACCTCGGCGCTCGGGGCGGTGTTTCAACTCCGGCTTAGGCGATCAGCGGCGGTACAGCAGGCCGAGGGTCACGCGGGTGAGCACCTCCCGCAGGGTAAAGGCCTGGGGATCCTGGGTTTGAAAGGCCACCCATTGGCTGTACTGGGCGGGTTGGAGGCTTAAGCCCAATTGGCCGTACAGGCCGGTGCCCAGCACCTGCTGCACGCCGAAGGTGTACTGGGGCACCCAGAGTTTTCGGCTCTCTAAGCGACGCAGGCTGGCCCCCAAGGAGAAGCGGGTGCCCAGCGGCAAGTCGTGGGAAACACCCAGGGCAAACACCCATCGGGTAAACAGGGAATCCTCCGTTGCAAAATGGGCCTCTCGCCGCACAGCAAAGGCAATCCGCGAGGGGACCTTCAGCAGAGGCACCAATTCCACCGCCAAATCGGTTTCCCGGGGCACCCAGGCATTCGGGCTCTCATCGGCCCACACCTGGCCCAGGCTTTGGCTGACCCCGAGTTTCAGTCGGTATCCCACGCGATAGGTGAGGCCCACCACGGCATCAAACCCGCTAAAACTCCACGACCGTTCCACCGTTTCCCGTCCGCCATCGGCGGTCCAGTGATCGGAGCGTTGCCCTCGGGTTCCGGCGAGGTACCGGAGGCCCAACCCCAGGCTGACGGGCCCAGCGGCGTATGCTACCGACACTTGATACCGGCCCAGGTTCCCCGTGCCTTCTTCGGTAAAGCCTTCCACTTCGGTATAGGCATCCAAGCGAACCACCCGGCTCATCTGGTAGGAGAAGTCGCGGACAGGGTCGTAGGAAACGCCAAAGCCCCACCGTCCGGTGCTATAGGCCAGGCTCAGGAACTCCACCCCCAAGGTGCTGTGGGTAGAGGCGTAGAGGGTGGCTTCGCCGATGGTTTGGTCAAATCGGTCGTACACGTAGGTGAGCCAGGTTTCTCGGTACACTTGGTACCCGAGGTCGGCTTGCAGGAACCATCCCCTTCGGGTGGTCAGGGCCGCCGGGTTTTTGGTGTGCAATTCAGGGTCAAAGAACAAGGCCCCGGCCATTCCGCGATCGTAGGCCGAAAGGGCCCGATGGTAGTCTCCTCCGGCCAGCCAGGCCTCTGAACGAGTAAAGCCTGAAAGGAAAAGGGTTGCGAGGAGCCAGGCCGTCATGATGTTTCTCCTTGTTGTTTTCTCCACACGTAGAAGGTATGCAAAAGATACAGCACAATCCCCACGCTGATGGCCGCATCGGCCAGGTTGTACACGCCAGGCCACCGATACCTGCCGATTCCCATGTCCACGAAGTCCACCACTTCTCCCCACCGCAATCGGTCCACGAGATTGCCCAAGGCGCCCCCCAGGAACAGGCCGTAGAGGAACAGCAGAAACCGACTTCGCTCCAGGAATACGAGGATCAAAAGCACCCCGATGGCCAGCAGAGTGAAGGTCAGGTACACGGCCCCGCTACCCAGGGAGATGCCGAACACGGCGTTAGGGTTTCGGATGTACACGAAGCGGAGCCAATCGTCCAGGACAGGCACGGGGTGTCCATAGGGCAGGTGGGCCATCACCCAGGCCTTGGAGGCCTGATCCAAGAGCAGAACCCCCAGAGCTGTAGCCAGGGTGAGGAGTTTAGGTTTCCAGGTGTCGGGCACAGGTGGCACAGTATCGGGTATGGGGCAGGAGTTCCAGGCGTTCGGGTTCTATCACCTTGCCGCACCGTTCACAGTGGCCATAGGTGCGTTGCCGAATCCGGTCCAGGGCGGCTTCAATCTCCCGAAGCAGGTGCACCTCCTGCTCACTGAGCAGGGTTTCTATCTCTCGGTCCTGGTCCAGCTGGGCCAGGTCGGCCAGGTGATCGGAATAGTGCTTTTCGTTGTCCTCTTGGAGGCTGGCCAGCCGGCGGCGACGGGCTTCCATCCGGCGCAGGAGTTCGGCCCGGGCCTCCAAAAGCCTCTGCTCAAAGGGAGCCCACCTCATTCCAGTCGCAGGGGCATGGTGAGGTACAGGATCCCCTCGTCCTCCAGCGGAGTCGCAGGATCAATGCGTAGAGCCGAGGTGGGGGAGTACACCCGAACCATCACTTCTTCGTCGTCAATGTGTCGCAGGATCTCCTGGAAAGACTGGGCATTGATGCCAATATCCATGGGTTCACCGATGTACCGGGCCTCCAGGGTTTCGGTTCCTTCGCCCACGCTGCTGGAGGTGGCTGTGAGTTCCACTTGCCCTTCCTTCAGACTCATGCGAACGAGGTACGTGGGGGGTTCAGCGACGATCATGAGCCGCCGGAGGGCTTGTTCCAGGGTTTCCCGTGCCACCTGGAGGACGTTGCCGTCCGGCCGCGGGATCACATCCTCGTAGTTGGCGTACGGGCCTTCAATCAACCGGGTGACCATCCGCGTGCCGTCCATCTCCAAGCCCCAGGTGGACTCGGCGAAGATTAGGCGTACGGGGTGTTCGCCGTCCTTTAACTTTTTCACGAACTCAAAGGCGTCTCGGGGCACAATGGCGTCGGCTTGGCCGGTGAAATCGGCGCTGGTCACCCGGTAAAAGGCCAATCGGTGGGAATCCGAGGCGACGAAACGCAGCTCCCCATCCCGCACCTGTACCAGAATTCCGTTGAGGTACGGGCGTGGGTCCTCTTTGGCTGCACAAAAGGTTACCACCTCATTGGCCTTCCGTAGGATCTCCAAGGGCACCCGGAGAACCAACTGAGGATCCTTGACCTCCCGACGGGGCAGGTACTGGTCCGGGTCCAATCCCAGCAGATTGTACACACCAGAGCCCGTGTACACCTTGGCGTTGAAGCCTTGGCTTTCCACCTTCAAGATGCCTGCAGGCATGGAACTCACGATGCTGTCCAGGGTTTTCCCAGGCAGGGTGAGCCGGCCGTCTTCCTCTCCAGCGACCTCAATGGTTCGTTCTACGGAGAAGTCCAAGTTGGCTCCGTACATCAGGAGTTCTGAGCCTGTGAGCCCCAGGAACACGTTGTTCCGGATCTCCGAGGTACTGGTACGGGGCAAGGCATACAGCACTTCCTGCAAGGCCTCGTGGAAGCGATCCCGTTCCACAGAAAAGCGCATGGTCCAAACCTCCTTTTCCAGCAAAGTTTCCCGGTGTGGGTTTAGAGTGTACGGGGAAAACCCAAAGATCCCCAAGGGTTCCAATAGGTTAGGGGCGTGGGAACAGGGTGGAAAACTACAGGAGTCCCAGGTCGCGCCGGCATTTTTCCACTCGGTTTCGGAAGGTATCGTCGGTCTCCAGGAGCGAGAGGGCGGTGCGGTACCCGTGGATGACCGTGGAGTGGTCGCGTCCGCCCAACAGGGAGCCGATTTCCTTGAAGGGCAGTTCCAAGAACTCGTGGAGAAGGTACGCGGCGGCGTGGCGGGCACGCACCACCGGGGCTCGGCGGGTTTTGCCGGTCAGGTCTCGCTGGCGGACCCGGAACACCTGAGCCACGGTTTGCAAGACCCGGGCTGGGGACGGCAGCTCGGCGGCCTGAGCCCACTCCGAGAGGATCTCCTGAACGGTGCTTTGGTTTAAGGGCGTGTGCACCAGGGTCACCATCGCCTGGAGTTTGTTGATCACCCCTTCCAGATCGGCGAAGGTGCCCTGCACGTGCTCGGCGATGTAGGTGGCCAGCTGGGCCGAGAGATCCAGGCCCTTCTCTCGGGCCAGCTGCAAGAGGAACCGTTTTCGGGTTTCCAGGTCGGGCGGATGGATTTCCACCACGAGGCCGGCGCGGAGCCGAGAGAGCAGGGCCCGGTCCAGCCCACGGATCTTTTGGGGGGGCTTTTGGGAGGCTACTACGATGCGTTTCCCCGCCAGATCTAAGGCGTTGAAGGTGTACACCAGCTCCTCTTGGAGCATCCGCATGTTCTTGTTTTGGAGGAAGTGGAGATCGTCCAACAGGAGCACGTCCAGGGAGCGGTACCGACGCTTGAAGTCCTCCATGCGGTGGTGATCCAAGGCCTTGAACATCTGGTGAAGGAAGGTTTCGGTGGTCACGTAGAGCACACGGGCCTCAGGGTAGCGTTGCAGGATAGCGTTTCCCAAGGCGTGGAGCAGATGGCTCTTGCCCACCCCGGGTTGGCCGTAGAGCACCAAGGGATTGTACTGGCCGCCAAAGGGCTTGCGGGCCACCGCTTGGGCGGCGGTAAAGGCCAACTGATTGCCTGGGCCCACAACGAAGTTCTCAAAGCGGGCCCCTACCAAAAGGCCGTTGCGTCGCCGCTCGGTGCCCAGCACCAATTGGTGCGTGGGTTCCTCCGAGGGGCTCGGTGGAGCAACGACCCGCTCCTCCGTGTCAAACCGCACCTTGAGCCGAGGGTGTTCCGCTCGGGCCGCCTTTTGGATGATGTCGTGGTAATGATTCTGGAGCCATTCCAGGTAAAACGGATGGGGGACCAACACCAGCAGGGTATTCCCCTCCAAGTGAAACCCCTGGGTTTTGTTGAGCCAGGTACGAAAGGCTTGGGGCGGAATTTCTTTTTTTAAGCGTTCCAGAATCCGCTGCCAGAGAAGCCGAGCATCCTGCTGTGTTGTCCTGCTGTTCTCCCGAGGAGTCATGTATCCCCCTTTCCGAGGTTCAGGGCCAACAGGGAAATGCGGCGGAAATATAACGACCTCAGAACCGCCTCGTCAACTGCCAGGCTAACACCCTGAAAATCAACGGGAACCCCTGGTGGGTGCAGGGACCAGAGATGTGGAAAACTCGGGGATGGTGGCCTTTGATCCCTTGGGGCCCAAGGGGACGAACCGCCTACCCTGGCAGAATCCCCCTCCTGTATCCTTAAGCCGTTCAGAAGGAGGTCCCTATGGTATCGGTGCTTTTTTTGTCTCTGGTGTTGGGGGGAATCCTTACGCCGGATCTCAAATCCGTGATGCACTCCTCTCCTCCGGGCACCTATGTTCGGGTTAACCTTCGGTTGGTTCCTCAAGTGTCGTCCCAAGAACTGCTCCAAGAGGTCAAGGGGCTGGATCGGGCCCATCGGCGGGCCTGGGTGCTTCGGCGACTGAAGACCCTGGCCCGGGAAACCCAGCCGCCGGTGTTGGAAGCCCTAAGACAGGTCGGGGCCCGCCGGATCCGATCCCTTTGGATCGTCAACCTGGTGAATGCCGAGGTCCCTGTGGAGGCCCTGGAGCGTCTGGCCCAACTCCCTCAGGTGGCCTCCATTGATCTGGACGAGTCCCGTCGCCTCCTGCTGGAACCCCCCGAGGCCCTGCGGCCAGAGAAAACGGCATCTGTTCCGGCAGACCGCACAGGCACCCGCGAGATCGTATGGGGTGTGGCCAAGATCCGGGCCCCGGAGGTGTGGTCCTTGGGGTATCGGGGGCAAGGGGTGGTGGTGGCCGTGCTGGACACCGGCGTGAACCTGGACCACCAGGATCTGGCCGACCATCCCTGGGTGAACGAGGACGAGGTGCCGGGCAACGGGGTGGACGATGACAACAACGGCTTTGTGGATGACCTCCACGGGTGGGACTTCATCAACAACGACAACGATCCCACCGACGACCAGGGGCATGGTACCCACTGTGCAGGTACCATTGCGGGTGATGGCACCGCTGGGAGCCAAACGGGTGTGGCACCCGAGGCCCAGATCATGGCCATCAAGATCTTGGACAGCAACGGCAGCGGCACCGAGAGCGGGGTGTGGCAAGGCATCCAGTACGCCTTGGACAACGGGGCGGACGTGCTGTCGCTGTCCTTAGGATGGCAGCATGCCTGGAACCCAGACCGTGCCAGCTGGCGACAGGCCTTTGAGAACGTACTCGCGGCCGGCGTCGTGGCCGCGGTGGCCGCGGGAAACGAACGCGATGGTGGCGATCCACCACCGGACAACGTGCGCACCCCCGGCGACGTACCTCCCCCGTGGTTCCATCCCGACCAGACCCTGCACGGGGGACAGGCCGCTGTGGTCACCGTGGGAGCCACGGATAGCAACGATGACTTCGCCTACTTTTCCTCCTACGGCCCGGTCACGTGGCAGTCGGTATCTCCCTACAACGATTACCCGTACAACCCGGGCATGGGCCTCATAGATCCAGACGTGGCTGCACCGGGGGTGGAGATCAAGTCATTGGACTACAGCAATCCCTCGGGCTACACCCTGATGAGTGGGACCTCCATGGCCACTCCCCACGTGGCCGGGGTGATGGCCCTCCTGCTCTCGCGAAACCCAGAACTGACCCCTGCGGAGGTGGATGAAATCCTGGAACTCACTGCTGTGGACCTCGGTGCCGGGGGCAAGGACAACGACTACGGTGCCGGTCGGGTGGATGCCTATGAGGCTGTTCTCCAGGTGCCCACGGCCGATCACGATGCCCGTGCCGAGTGGATTCTGGCCCCCCGAGGCCAAGTGGCCCTGAATGTGGCCCTGAACCCCCGCGCCATCGTGGCCAACAGTGGCCGAGACACGATAGCCTTTCCCGTGGCCTTTGAGATAGACTCAGCCGGCCAGGTGATTTACCACGAGACCCTTTGGACCGATTCCCTAAGGCCGGGCGAGAAGGACACCGTGGTGTTCCCCGCTTGGGTTCCCCGAAGCCGGGGATCCTTCACCGCGCGGGCTTATTCCCTGCTCCCTGACGACGAGATCCCCACCAATGACACTGCCAGCACCCTGTTCACCGTTCGCCCAATGGGTACCAGCTACCTGGTGTGGGACCTGGATCCCAACCACTCCTCGGGGCCGGTGGTGGACTCCTTGCTCATGGAATTGGGCCATTTCGGCCGCTACAGCACCAGTCCCTTCATGGCCGACTCGCTCCGCCGGTTCCGCAGTGTGTGGGTCTTTGTGGGCATGTATCCCAACAACTACCGGATCCCCGAGGGGAGTGCGGTGGCCGATTCCTTGGAGGCGTATATCCAAGCCGGAGGCGCCGCTTACCTGGAGGGGGGCGACGTGTGGTACTACGACCCTACCCAGGGCGGCCATGACTTCGGCCCCACCTTTGGCCTGGATGGCGCTGAGGACGGCACCGGTGACCTGAGCCAAGTGAATGGAGTTGCCGGCACCTTCACCGAGGACCTCGCCTACTCCTATGGGGGCGAGAACTCCTATGTGGATCGCTTGAGCCCCGTGGGTACCGGTTTTGTGATCCTGCGGAATCCCTCGGCTTCCTATGACTGCGGTGTGGCCAATGATGCGGGCACCTATCGCACCGTGGGCCTGAGCTTTGAATTGGGCGGCCTGCAGGACGAAGCCTCCACCCGGCTGGACCTGGTGGCCAGGATTGCGGATTTCCTCCGCCTGGGAACCCCACCACCGACTTACGCGTACGACGTCGCCGCCCTGGAGGTGCTGAGCCCTGTGGGCACAGCACCTGTGGGTACCCCCCGAACCCCTCGGGCACGTTATCAGAACGCAGGCACCCAAACCGTGGACTATGACGCGTTCTTGGAGATCTTCCACGGCCCCACCTTGGTGTATGCCGACACGGTGCACCTGGAGAACGTGCCTTCGGGCCAAGAGGACACCGTGGCGTTTCGCCCCTTCGTGCCCGAGGAAGTGGGCGAGTATCACATCAGAGCCCGGTGTGAGTTGCGGGAGGACGAGAACCGGGCCAACGACACGGCCCAGGCCCAGCTCACCGTTCACGATACCCTGGTGTCGGCTCGGGTGTTGGTGTGGGACCTGGATCCCAACCACTCTTCAGGCCCGGAGATCCTGCAGGTCCTCCAGAACCTGGGGGTGGTAGCCACCTACGATTCCACTTTGGCCTATGCGGATTCCCTGCAGGCCTTTGGCGCCGTTTTCGTGTGCGCAGGAGTGTTCAGCCAAAATCACCGGTTCTATCCGGATTCTGTAGAAACCCAAGCCATTGTGGACTACCTGAGTACCGGAGGCCGCGTGTACCTGGAAGGGGGCGACGTGTGGTACTACGATCCCTCCCAGGGAGCCTACGACTTTGGCCCACTCTTTGGCATAGAGGGGCTGGCCGACGGCTCCGGCGACTTGAGCCAGATCGCAGGGCTACCTGGGACCTTCGCCGAGGGCCTGCGGTACGCCTACCAGGGCGACAACAACTGGATAGACCACTTAGGGCCCACCGGTGGGGCCTTTTCGCTGCTGCAGAACACCTCGCCTGAGTACGTGTGCGCGGTGGCCCAAGATGCGGGCACCTACCGCACCGTGGGTGCTTCCCTGGAGTTGGGGGGCCTGGTGGATCTGCAGTATCCGGTGGAAGCCTTGATCCAGCGGATCCTGGACTTCTTTGAGATCGGTGTGCCCTCCCCTACCCTAAGGGTGGAACCCCAGGGGTTCACGGTGTGGCTCCCTCCGGACCGTTCCTGGCAAACCCATCTGACCCTGTGGAACACCGGGCAAGAGGGGTCCTTTCTGTACTTCAACGTGGCCGATGATGAGATCAGCCGGAGGCTCTTGCAGACTCTGCGGCACAGAGGGTATCGCCGTGGGGGGCATGGCCTACCCGCCCTCTCCTTGGCCAAGGGCGCCTTGGATCCTCGCCCCGGTCTTAAGGGATCGGGCGGGCCCGACGCCTTTGGCTACACCTGGGTGGACTCCCGGGATTCTGCAGGGCCCTCCTTCTTCTGGCTGGACATCACCGCTACCGGTACCCCCCTGAACCTTTCGGACGACGATTACGAAGAGGTCTTGTTGCCCTGGGCCTTTCCCTTTTACGGTCAGGAGTACACCACCCTTCGGATCTCTTCCAACGGCTACCTCACCTTCGGCACCGACGGCACCGACTACTCCAACGATCCCATCCCCGACACCACCGAGCCCAATCACCTGTTGGCCGTGTTTTGGGACGATCTGAACCCCTCCAGCGGTGGACAGGTGTACTCCACCTACGATGCCGACAACGACCGGTTCGTGGTGGAGTGGTACCAGGTGCCGCGCTTTGGTGAAACCGGGTCTTCCCTGACCTTTGAGGCGGTGCTCTACCCGGATGGTCGCATCCTGTACCTGTACCACACCTTAGAGGGTACCCTCACCTCAGCCACCGTGGGGATAGAGAACGGGGATGGCTCTGTGGGCCTGTTGGTGGTGTACAACACCGAGGGCCTGGGCGACACCTTGGCCATCGCCATTTACCCCCCACAGCAAGCGCCGGGTTGGCTGTTTGAGAGCCCGTCTTCTGGGGTGGTGCCCGCAGGTGAAGCGGCGTCCATCGCCCTTACCGTGGAGACCGGTGGGATGACCGTGGGCGAGGTCCATGAGGCCCGGGTACTGGTGTACAGCAACGCCCTGAACCGTCCGGTGGATACCGTTTGGGTTACCCTGCACGTGGCCGATACCCTACAGGGCGATGTGAACGGCGATGGGGCTCTCAACGCCCAAGACCGCGAGTGGTTGGAGGCCTATCTTTACCACCATGGCCCTCCCCCAAACCCCTATGAGCGTGGCGATGTGAACCAGGACGGCCGGGTGGACGATGCAGACCTCACCCTGTTGAACCTGTGGCTCTATGCCGAAGAGCCAGGGCCTGGGAAGGTCCGGGTGCTTCGGGAGGTCCGCTCCCGGGTTCGGCGGGTGCGGTCCTTTTAGGGTGAGAGTTTTTCCACCAGCACCGGTTGCCCTGGGGGCACCAGAAGGTAAAGGGGATGTCGCCGAACCTCGTAGAGGCCATCGTACAGGCTGTGGTGCACCCGGTAGAGCCCTGGGGGCGCCTTGATTTCCACCCACAGGGGCACCGCGCTCTGCTCCAGGGTGAGCACCCATAACCCGGCTTGCTCGGTGACCCGGAGCCGGGCCCGTTGCCGAGCGAGTAGGTACTGGGCAGCCTCTGCAGGGGGCCAGAGGGCAAGATGTAGGTTGCGTGCCAGTCGCAGATGCCTCTCCACGGTGAAGGGATCCACCCGAAGGTCTGGTGTGCCTGGTAGCCGAGCCTCAGGATCCTGCAAGGGGGCCACCCGTTGGTAGGCGAGCATGCCCCAGGAATGGCGCTGGAGATAGCGAAACACCTCCCGGGGTCCAGGGGCGGTGTCGTTGAGGATTGGCAGGGCCGCAAGGACCCGCTGCTCAGGGGAATTGGGGGCCGGGCCCAGGCGGCGGATCCACCGAAGCCCCTGTTGCCGAGCCTGTTGCTGGATCCAGGAGGGCACCTTTGGCCCGTACCAGTGGAGCAGGGACACCTGGATGCCCAGGGAGCGGAGGCTATCGGCCAGGTGCCAAGCCACGGGAGCGGTGTCGGCCAGGGGGGCCTGCAGGGCCAGCTCGTGCCCCTGATGCCGGAGTTCCAGGAGATGCTCCCGAGCGAACCGGAGGGCCCTGGGCGCCCCTTCAGGGGCCCAACGCTGGGGAGTGGGCAGGAGGTTCTCGGGTACAAGGCCGAAGCTGGCGTGAACCCCATACTTGGCCAGCCGGGGCAGGGCATAGCGGATTTGGTCCAGCGAACCGTAGTCAAAGGTGAAGGAGGCAAAGCCTCGGGCGTTCCGAGGGAAGGGGGTAAGCCGGATCTGCACCGTGCGCATGGTGGACCGCAGGGCCTGCTGCCGCTGAACCCGGCGGGAAGAATCCTGTTCCAACCGGGGCAAGAAGGCCTGTAGCACCCGATAACTCGCCTTGAGGTGTTCCTCATAGGTGGGATGTTCCCATCCTGGCCACCGGTAGCGATCGGTGAAGTTCAGCCGGGTGCCTTGGGCTGAGGGGAGCACCCCGATCACCTGGCCCTTTCGGATCCAAAGGGCGGCCAGGGCGATCCCTTGGGTGGGCGCAGCGTCAATTTCTGGCGTTTGGGGATCGTCCAGCACCACCCGATGGCTGGAGGGGTCGGTGACGTTCACCAGGTTCCAGCCCAGTCGGAGTTCCAACAGGGTGTCTTGCACGTACCAATCGGCCAGGCTGTTCTCGGTTTGGGCGGCGAAGATCAGCCGGCCGGGGTAAAAGCGCTGCTCGGGCACAGTATCTCCCAGCAGGGTGATGCGGGATCGGTTGGCCAACAGGGCGGGTTCCACCCAGTGTCCCCGGGCTTGGCTTACGGGAGGGGGCCTCAGGGCCGATCGGATGCCGCGGATCCAGTCCTGGAACACCTGGTAATCCTCGGTGACCCACACTCTGCCGGGTGGGGAAAGGCAGAGGGCAAATTCGGCTCCCTGGGCCAATTGCCAAGGGGGCCGAGGGGATTGGATCTCCCCGTGGTCCGCTCTGTAGGTGTCCAAGAAGATCCACAGGGTGTCGGTTTCCGGTTGGAACCGCTGAGCCAGATCCATCCGAATCCACAGGTATGCGGGGTCGGCCTGCAGGTACAGCCGGCGAATCCCCTGGCCCTGGGCCCAGGGGTGCCAGGGTTCGTGTTCATCGGACCGGCCATCCACCACCCGTGCCTGGGGATCAAAGCCCACCAATCCGTAGGTTTGTTCAGGGTCGTAGACGTTGTGCCACAGGGGATTTCGGCTCATGGGGTTTTCAAAGTCCATCACGAGCCAATTGCGTTTGAACCACTCATCCATCCAGGCGAACAGGACGCCACCGGCCAAGCCTTCGTCATAGATCACCTGGAACAGACGGGCGTTGATCTGGCCCTGTTGCTCTTCGGTGTGGCCGCCTTGGTGCATGCCTAAGGGATTGAAATGGGCGATCCCTCGGGAAGAGGGCACCCCAAACTCGGCCACCACCAAGGGAAGGCCGTCGGTGGCCTCGTGCAGGGCCCGCAGGTACCCAGCGTAATTGTCGGGTCCGTAGCGGCTGGTGTCCTCCAGGTATTCCAGGTTCACGAAGTCCGGATAGTAGGGGTACACGTGGTACGCTGCGTACAAGCCGGCCAGGTTTCGGGGAGTGCGGAAGAAGCGAGAGGGATCTACGGTCCACAGATCGTTGTCGTACTCGCGCACCCGTTCGGACTCCACCCATTCGGTGTTGTGGTACAGAGGATCCAGGGGAAGCCAGTTCACGAAGGCCACGGGGTGCAGGCCGTGGTACCGAACCACCTCGTAGGTTTGGATGTAATCCAGCATTCGGGCCAGCCAAACCTCCATGGGGGTGCCATAGGGTAGCGACACAAAGAGCCCCTCGTAGGAGGTGAGTTCGGGATGCAGTACCTGGGTGGTGTGCACCCCCTCGGGTTCCCATTCTCGGCCGAAGAGGAACCCCAGGGTAACGGCAGAGACATCGGAGAAGTACTCGCCGCCACCAAACACCGCATTGACGGCTCGCTCAATCTCCCATTGGATTTGACGGGTGAAGTCGGGGTCCAGGTAGTCCTCGTTCTCGGGCACCGGAACCCAAATGCCCTGGAGCAGGTACAGGGGGCGGTTGCGGTTCTGGAGGTTGTAGGTGGCCAGGGCCGAGTAAAAGGCCGGAGGGAACACGGTGTACACCCGAACCACGTTGAAACCCGCCTGGGTCATTTGGCGGAACCAGCGGAGATAGTCTTGGGAGGTGGCGGGAAACTCGGCCGGATAGTGGCCGGGCAAGGCGGCCCCCAGGTTGATGCCTTTGATGAACAGCGGGCGGTACACCGGCACCTGGCGGCCGGTGGAGGTCCGCCGCATCTGGAGGATCTCCAGGTGTTCGTTCCGGGCCCGGGCGAACACGCGGACCGAATCCAGGGCGCGGTCCACCGTCTCCTGGGTTACGGTCCCCAGGATCTCACGCACCACAGGGCGTTCCACCTGGACCACCCGGGGGCGGAGGTACCGCAGTTCAATCTGCACCAGTTGGTAGGTGAGTACCCCCAGGAGGGCGGTCAAGCCAAGGAGCACCAGGAGTTTGGCCTTCATGGGATCCTCATCAGGGGCCAGCGGAGGCCGGCCAGCAGGGTCCAGGTATGGTACTGTTGGGTGGTGGCAAAGTAGGTGAGGGACAGGTAAAAGCGGTGGATTCCCAGCTCTGCCGCAAAGGTTTGCACTCCAGGGCTGTCCTCTGCGGTCCAGAGGGAAACCGAGGCCTCGGCGTAAGCGTAGCCCCAGGGCAGGTGTCGGAATCCGGAGAGGCCCAGGGAGTGCCGACGCAGGGCCTCAGGGGAGTAGTACAGGGCTGACCAATGCTCGTATGCCAAAGTGCCGTAGGCATAGGTGAGGGCAAGGCGGGTGTGGGGGGTGTGGACGAAGAAGAGGTGGGCGGAGAGGTCCAGGGCTTGGCTCCGATTGGTGTCTGCGGGGATGGAGGCCCATTCGCCGGAGGCCGAGAGGTGCCACCGGGTTGAGGTCCAGCGCAGTTCGGTGCGCACCGTGCGAGCAGTCACTTCCCGTACGGGTTCCAGGAGTTCGTGGCGCCAAGCCAAGCCTGCGTGGATCCCCCACAGGCGGGCCTGCAGGGCCAACCACCAGTTGCGGGCAGCGGGTTCAGGGCTCCAGGCGTAGGCCGCCCGTAGGGTTACCGGGCCCTCGGGCCACAGGAGAAGCCCGGGAATCACCTGGAATAACCGGTTCCGGAGGGTATCCCGTTGGTTCAAAAGCAGGGCGGTTTTGATCCGCCACCGAACCCGAGGGTGGTCTGGCCCCAGGAGTTCCCATTGAGGGCTGTGGTATCGCCCTGGGGTGCCGGCATCGTCTTCCAGGGTGGATTTCCAGAGCAGGTGGACTTTCCAAGCCAGGTGTTCCCGGCATGTGCGCAAGCCTTGCAGGGCTTCGGGATCGTGGGGGCGTTGGGCCAGGAGGTTTTGGTACACCTGGAGGGCTTGGCGGTACTGGCCCTGCCATTCCAGCACCCGGGCGAGTTGGCGTTGCACCCGGAGGTTTTGAGGGTCCAGGTCCAGGGCTTGGCGGTAGGCTCGGGCTGCCTCGGCGAGGCGGTCTTGCCACAGGGCCAAGTCGCCGGCGAGTTCAAACACCTCGGCGTGGTGGGGAGCCCGTGCTTGGGCTTGGGCCAGCGCCTGTTGGGCACAGGCCCAGCGTTCGGCCCATCCGCAAGTGCGGGCCAGGCCCAGCAGGGCGTCCAGATCGCCGGGGCGGATCTCCAGCACGCGTTGGTACACGTGGATCGCCGAGTCCAGTTGGTCCTGCCAGGAGAGCACAAGGGCCAGGCCCAGCAGGGCATCGGCATCCCTCGGATTGGCCTCCAGGAGGGCCTCGTATAGGGCCTGGGCTTGGGACAGACTGTCCAGGCTCCGGTAGGCGAAGGCCAGGGCCAACCACAGGTCTCGGTCGGGGGTTTCGGCCAGGTGTTGGGCGCGGGCGATGGCCAGCACTTGGTCAAAGGCGCCCTGAGCATTCAGGGACCACAGGGAGTCGGCCAGGCCAGGAGAGGCCACCAGGAGGCCAAGCAACACCGCGCTCATCATGTTGCCTCTCCTTCGGTTTTCACGCCCTCGCGGGCGTACTTGTACCAAGTGGTTTGGCCCCGCAGGAAGTCCCACAGGCCCCACAACTGGCCCACCAGCCGAAAGGTGCCGAACACCGGTTCCAGGAGAAACGAGAAGGCCACCAAGCGGAGCCAGTCGCCCAGGGTGCGGTACCGCAGGGCCTCCAGATTGTCGGGGGAAACCCGCTGGTAACGGAGTTCCACGAGGGTGGTGAGCATAGCGGTGGTGAACCCTTGAAGGGTGAGGGCCAACAGCAGCAGGGTGAGGGCAAAGGGGGTGTGGACCAGGCCGCGGGCCAGCAGGTACGCCACCACGGCCAGGGCTGCCACCTTCATCAGCGGAGCCAGAAATTCAAAGAGCAGGTAATAGGGGGTGGCGAAGAGCCCCAGGCTGCCGTAACGGGGTTCAAACAGGAGATCTCGGTGGAGCCATAGGCTCTCGCCCAGGCCTCGGTGCCAACGGTTGCGCTGGCGAAGGACGTCGCGCCAACGGGCGGGCACCTCGGTCCAGGCCACGGGATACAACAGGAAACGGATGGCACGGCGAACCCGATGTTCGCGGAGGTGGCGTTGGAGCCGCACCACCACTTCCATGTCTTCGCATACGGTGCGGTGGCCATGGGCCTGGTGAGACAGGAAGCCACCGATGCGGAGCAAGAGTTGGCGATCAAAGGCCGAAAAGGCACCTGAGAGGATCAGTAGAGCGTTCCATCGGGAGAGGGCAGTACGGCCCACGGTGTAAGACACAAGGTACTCAATGAGTTGGAACAGCACCACGGGTTTTCGGGGCAAGGGGGCTTCTACGATACGATGGTCCTGCCAGCGGGCATCGTTGGCCACGGTGAGCAAGCCCCCCACAGCGGCTACCTGGTCCTCCACGAAGGGGGCCACCAGCCGAGGCAGGCTGCGGGGAGGCAGCAGGGTGTCGGCATCCACGGTCACCACGATGTCGCCGGTGGCCAGGTTCAGGCCAGCGTTTAGGGCGTCGGCCTTGCCTCCGTTGGCTTTGGCCACCACCCAGAGCCGAGAGTCCTGGGCCCCGCGCCACACCGTTCGGACAGGCTCCGTGGGGATCTGGGGGCTGGAGATGGGGGCATCTGCCGGCACCAGATCAAAGGCCTGGTGCAGCCTGGGGAGGGTGTCATCCGTGGAACCGTCGTCTACCACCACGATTTGCAGGTGGGGATAGGGCAGGTTCAAGAGGGTTCGCACGGTGTGCACGATCACCTGGGCCTCGTTATAAGCGGGTACCAGGATGCTGACCGAGGGCCATTGGGTCAGCTGGGGTTCCTGGAACCGGCGGGGCAGGAAATCGGCCAGGAACACTACCAGGAAGGCCAGGTTGAGCAAAAAGTAAGCCCCGAAGTAGAGGAAAAACAGGTTGCCCACCACCAGGAAGAGCAGCAGATCCATGGCCAATCAGGGCCAGCGAACCTCTATGCGGGATTCGCCTGGGGGTACGCGGAGCACCAGGTACAGGCGCCGGGAGTCTCCGTACCATCGTTCCGTGAGCACCGCCCGTACGCCCCGGGAGGTGGAAACCCGGGGCAGGGGCTCTCCCTCTGGCGATTCCAGCCACAGGGAGAACCGGTCTACGGGATGATCGCCCAGGTTGACCACGTGGAACCGAAGGGATCGGGATTCTTCGGTGACCTTCACCCGGATCTGCTTCAAGGTGCGCCACCACTGGGCGATCTCTCCCAGAGAGGCGATCCACACGGTGGGATCCTCGCGGGTGCTGTCCAGCAGGGAGAGCACAGGGTCCAGCAGAGAGGGGTTGTGGCCGGCATACATGGGATGCAGGAGGAGCACCATAGCACCCCCAGCCTCCCGGATGATGGTCCACATGGTGCGGAGATAGGCCCGGAAGGCCTCTCGGTCGCGGGCCTGTTCTGAGGCAGGGTAGGGTTCACCCCGGGCGAGTTTCTTGTAGAAGGCCCAGTCGCTTTCCACAGGGGAAATCTCCAAGAGAGAGGTGGTGAGCACGAGGCCCGGGGCGGGCGAGATCACGAGATTGTACGGGAACAGCGCACCCCGGAAGAACTGGAGGTGGTTGACGTCCACCGAACTCTGGTACTCAAAGCCCAGCAACCAGAGGTTCAGGATGCCCGCGGCCGAGGGCATGGTGTAGGGGAACCGGAAGCCGGCCGTAGGGCCCAGGATCTGGCGCGCCAGCAGGATTTGACGACGGGCCTCGGCCGGAGGGATCTCGGGGAACCGGGGATGGGAGTAACTGTGGTTGCCGAGTTCAATGCGCGGGTTGTCCTGGATGAAGTGGAGGATCTCAGGATCCAGTTGGCCGGTGACGAAGAAGGTGATGCGGGGGATGCGGTCCAGCAGGGCTTTGACCAGGAACTGGTATTCCTCCAGGGAGCCACCGTCATCCACGGTGACCGCCAGGGCGGCCAGGGCTGCTGCTGGCCAGGGGGAAATGCCCACGGTGCGGTCTTGCAGGCCCACGCTCCAACGGAACAGTTGGTGGTAGAACCGCAGGATGGCGGGGATGTCGCCCCATCCGCCATCAAAGGAGGGGTGTAGGGGGAGGAGGGTGGTGAAGTACAGGGCGGCGCCCTTGCCAAAGCGACGCAGGGTGATGGCAGGGTACGAGGTCGTTTCGTTTTGCCAAAGGGCGAGCACTTGTACGTCGGGCTCGGTGTGAACGGGCACGAGGAGCCAGTCCTCGGCTTCCAAGGGGCCTGCGATGGGATCTGGGAACCATTCCAGCAACGGGGGATCGGTACCGGTGGGTCGCAAACTCAAGCCTTGGAGGTTCACCTCTTTGAGATCAAAGCCCAAGGCGCGGCCCAGGGGCCACTCGGAGCGGTCCAGGATCTCGCCCGAGAGGTACCGGTCCTCTCCAGCCAGAGTGTTTCGGCCCAGGTTGCCTCCGGCCACGAGGATGCCACCCCTTTGGATCCAGGCCAACAGGTTCTTCATGGCCAGGGTGTCCAGGTAGGTGAGGGAAAGCAGGCGGTCTTGATCGTGGTAGTCGTACAGGGTGGGGGCGATGAGGATGCGGTACCGCTGCAGGGAGTCGGGTTCGTACAGGATGGATTTGTCGTGAAAGGTCACCCAGGCCCCGTGGCGGGAGAACTCCTCCAGGGCCAGATGAGCACCTTGGGGAAGGGTGCCGTTGCCGTCCTTAGAGGCGGTGAGATACAGCACCCGAGGGATCCATGCAGAGCTCAGGGTCCACAGGAGCACGGTGAGCCATGCCATGCCGCTTAGTATATAGAACGGGTGGGAGGCCTATGGACGAGCCCCAGAACCGCTTTGGAACGATTGGAACAGCGAGTACAGATCCGCCACCGACAGCACCTCTGGCCGCAGATGGCCTCGGGATTGCCAAGCCGGCGGCAGCGGGGCGTTCAACATGCGGAAAATCCGCCGAAGGGTTTTCCGCCGCCAGGAGAACACCTGACGGGTCCAACGGCTGAAGGCCTCCCGATGCGGTGGGGGCACCAAACATTGGGGTCGGGGGAGTAGGCCCACGAAGGCGGAGTCCACTTCGGGCACGGGTCGGAAGGAGCCAGATCGGATGGTAAACAGGTACCGCGGCACATAGCAGGCCTGTACCAGCACGGTGAGGGCCCCGTACTCCGGGGTGCCGGGGGCTGCTGTGAGCCGGAGGGCGACCTCACGCTGGACCGTGAGGTAGAGTGGGCCCAGGTGCTCGGCATGCATCACCAGCTTGTGGATCAGGGGCCCTGTGATGCTGTAAGGGATGTTAGACACCACCGGAGGCCGCTGGAGGCCATAGCGTTCCAGCAGGGGGATCAGGGGCACCCTTAGGAAATCGCCGGATTCCAATCGTAGGCGTCCCCTTTGCAGGGCTTCGGCCAAGCGTTTTTGAAGGTGAGCCACCAGCCGAGGGTCAATCTCTATGGCCAGAACCCGGTAGCCGGCCTCCAGCAGGGTTTGGGTTAGGTCGCCCTGGCCCGGTCCGATCTCCAGGATCCAGGTGTCTTGAGGGAAGGGCAGGTGTTGCCGGATTTTCCGCAGCACATTGGGATCCTTGAGGAACACCTGGCCCAAGGGATGGCTCATGGGGTGACCACGAAGGTGGTTTTGTGCACCTGCTGGCTGCCAGCCCACCGCATGCGCACCAGTACCAGGTACAGGCCTGGAGTTTGGGGAGCGGTCCAGTGGAGTGTGCCGGTGGCGCCAGAGGTTTGGACGGAGGCCACCCGGCCCAGCCGTCGGCCGGTGCCGTCAAAGAGCCAAGCCTCCACGGAGCCCGGCGTCGCGCTCAGTCGGTACGTGAGGGTGACGGTTTCGCCCGGCGACACCACGGATTGCACCAGGGCGATGGGGGAGGAGGGAGTGGCTTCCAGATAGGCGGAGTTTCGGCGGCCGGGCGTGCCCCGCAGGTTGGGATCGCAGGGCTGCCAGTTCCAGGGGTAGCGGGCGGGCCGCTGGGGCGACACGCGTTCCAAACTTTGGGCCGGGCCACCGCCCCAGGAGGCCTCAAAGGGCACGGCGTCCCACACATGCCCCCTGGGATCACAGAGGTAGAGGGTGTCTCCCTGGTTGTTCAGGGTGGGCCAGGGGGAAAGCACCTGGTGGGGCACGCCGGGCCAAAGGGCCGCAAAGGAGGGAGATTGGGCCAACACCCGGTATCCATTGGGCGGCAGGGTGCCGGTCAGGGGGCCTGAGGTTTGGCCCGAGGCGTCCTGCAGGTGCCAGCCTTCCAGCGAGAGGGTGGTATCGGTGGGGTTGTGGAGTTCCACCCATTCCACCGTGTCTTGGTACTGGATTTCGTTGATCACGACGGGCCCGAGGTCTACCACCATGGGGGCTTGGAGGGAGTCGTTAGAGGGGTCTTCATCGGGTTCCAGGGCCACGTGTAGGAGCCAGGTGCCGGTGTCCAGTCCCTCCAGGTGCAGGGTTTCCTGGGTGGCCGAATCTGACGCCAAAGCGACATAGTGCCTTAGCGTTTTGTCTCCCACCTCCAGGTGCAGGAGGCTCTGATGATCCGAGAGGCCCAGGTTCTCCAGGTTTACGAGCACCTGGATCGGTGCAGCGGGGGCGGGAAACCGGGGGCGCCATTGCAGGCCGGTGAGAGCCAGGTTTTGGTTCAGCGACCAGGAGTTCCTGCGGCCAGGGGTGGCATGCCACCGGCTTTCGCGGAAGTTGCTGGGCGTGTCCGGCCCCCAGGGGTCTCGGCGCTCCACGGAAACGCCATCCGGTGGGTTCAGGAGGGTGGTATCGGCCCAGGAGGCGGTTATGCCATAGGTGCTGAGCCAGCCCTGGGTAGTGCGGAGGCCCACGGGGTCAGTGGTGGCAAGGCCATTGCCCAGGTCGGTATCCTGGGGGCGGATCACCACTGTGCTTGGGGCCAGAGGCCAGGGGAAGCCCTCCAGGGAGTCTGTGGCTTCGGGGTCCAGGATCACGGCATAGGCATAGGGAGGCAGGAGCAGGGTGCCGATGTGCACGTCGGGGAATCGGTCCAAGAGGTGGGGGTCGGTCCAGGCCACCAGGCTATCGGCTTCATCGCCGTCGTCCAGGAACACGCCGGCGAGGTCCAGAGTTTCCGGGGTTTCGTTCCAGAGTTCTACGAATTCAAAGCGGTCGCCCGGGCTGCCTGAGCCCGACTCCGGCCCTGGGGGGTTCGCCCCGATCTCGGTGAGCACCAGGCTCAAGAGCAAGTGAAGCACAGGGATCTTCATGGGCCGAAGAGGAGTCGGGCCAGGAGTTCCAGGTCCTGGGGGTCCAGGGAGCCATTGGCATTGAGATCCCCGGCCTGCACGGGACGGGCCACCGGGCCTTGGTGATAAAGGAAGCCGCTCAGGAACCCCAGGTCCAGAGGGTTCACCGTGCCGTCACCGTTGGCATCACCCGGCAAGAAGTACAGGGAATCCAGCCCGCCCAAGGCAAAGGCCTTGCCCCATCCCACGGCAGAATCGGGCCATGCGGCGATGCCGGGGTCTCTGCGGGCCCACGTGCGCAGGGTGTCCAGCACCGGGCCAGGAGACAGGGTGGGACTGGTTTCCAACAGCAGCGCCACCAGGCCGCAGGCCAGCGGGGCGGAGGCGCTGGTGCCGGCACCGGCGCGGTGCCAGTAATCCACCACGGTGGTGATGCTGGACACCCCCGACTCCTCGGCCCGGGAGGAGATCAAGAAGTGGCCCGGAGTCACCACATGGGGCCGCAGAGTGCCGTCTCGGCGAGGCCCCAGGGAGGAGAAGGGGGCCAGGTCGCCGAGGTACCCAAAGGCTCCGGCATCGTAATAGGAGCCGGTGGGATAGGTGAACCAAAGGAGTTGTGTGGTGGTGGCCCCCACGGCCACCACGGAGTCGCCCGTGGCGGGGGTTCCCACCGTGTACCATGCAGACACCTTATTGGCGAACCGATTGTTGCGGTGGCTTCGGGCGAAGATCCAGCCGTGGATCTGGCCAGGAGCGGTACCGGCCAAGGCCTCCAAGGTGAGTCGCCAGGGATGGCTGGCGTAGGCGGCGAAGGCGTCCACCTGTTGGATCCACACCACGCCTTCCCGGTCGCCGTTTTCCGGATAGGGGTCTTGGGGGATGCTGAGTGCGGCCAGGCCGCCTCCGGCATCTGGAGCGCCTCCCAGCCAGGCTTGAATGGTGGTGCCAGGGCCTGCCCAGAGTTCGTTCAGGTGGGCGTGGCGAAACCCCTCGGAATCGGCCTCAAAGGTGGCTTGCCAGAAAAGGGTTCCGGTGGAATCCCATAGGGACACCCGATCAATGTACCATCCGCTGTTCTGCAGCGTGCCGTTGCTATAGAACACCCAGCGGATCCACAGGGTGTCGCCGGGGTTCAAGGAGTCCACCTGCACGGTATCCGTCCGCCAGCCTCCGGAGATGCCGCTGAAACCGGACTCGTACTGAAGGTAGGAAGGATAGCCCTGGAGGGGGTCCACCTTGCGGAAATCGCCGCTGTTCCGTCGGATCCAAAGGACCCCGCCATCTACGCCGGGTTCAAAGGCGTACCAGTGGACAAACACCACACGCACCGGGCCGGGCACCACGATGCCGGGCGACTCCAAGAAGGCCGAGGCCCAGGGACGGTACTCGCCGGTGCGGCACGTGGCCATGGCTCCGGTGTCTGTGGCTGTGGGACCCGCTCCGGGCCCCACGGTGAGGTCGCGTACGTCCGGACACCAGGCCCAGTCGTCGGTGCTGTCGGGAACAGCGGCGGTGAGCCGAAAGCGGTACGGAAAATCGCCGGGGATCCAGTAATCAGCGGCCGCATCGCCAGTGTACACCCAGATCTGGCTTTCGGTGCTGGTGGTGGGGGCTGGGAATTGGGTATGGAGGGCGGCGTATTGGTCGTTGCCCACCGCAGCCACCACGATGTGGCCCGGCCCAGCCAGGTCGCTGATGGACCGGCTAAAGGGATCGGTGCCATCGTGGGGGCCGTAGTGGCCCCGCAGGCTGAGGTTGACCACAGCAGGCAGGCCCAGGGCATCCGCTCGGGCCAGCAGGTACGCTACCCCGTCCACGATATCGTCTTCATAGAAGGTGGTTTTCACGGTGGCCAGTGGGGCTTCGGGAGCCAGGCCAATGTACTGCAAAGCCGGCAGGGCGCCGTTGGTGGCGGTGCCATTACCCCCCAAAAGGCCCAGGGTAAAGGTGCCGTGGCCCCAGGTGTCATTGAGCCGCACGTCAGCAGGGTGGAACCAGAACCAGGTGGAGTCGTATTCCACCCCGTAGCCGAACTCCGGAGGCGAACTTTCACCGGCCACAGGGCTCAGGGTTTGGTCCCAGGCGAAGCGGAGCCGGGTGCGGCCCAAGGAGTCGGAGAAGTCAGGGTGGTCAAAGTCCACACCGGTGTCCACGTGGCCCAGCAGCACGTGGCGGATGGGCCGAGCCACCCGGTGCCAGGGACTGCCCAGGCCCAGGAGTCGCGCTCGTTGGTCTACCCAGCCCTGGGCCCAGGTTATAGGGGTTTCGCCGGCCAGCAGCAGGGCCAAAGGGCCCGTGTAGGTGCCAAACACCTGGAGGATGTAGGCCCCGGCCGGCAGGGTATCGCGAATCTCGGGATTGCCTCCGGGGCCCGAGCCTGTGTCCGAGGCCACAGGCCCCAGGGTTAAGTGGGACAGGGCGAGGTTCAGGCCACCGGTGCCGGGCTCGGGCAGGGCGAAGATCCGCAGGGCACCCCCGCGGAACTGGAACCCCACCTGTAGGGTGTCGCCAGGGGCCAGGGTGTCAAAAAAGGCCTGGGCGAAAGCGTTGGCCACGTCCAAGGTGGGTTCTGCGCGCACGGCCCGCCGCAGGATGCCCTCGGTTTGTTCCTGCACCAAGGCAGAGAGGCGTGCACTTGGCCATTTGAACCGCCACCAGGAGCCCGTTTTGCGAAGGTGCTTGACCCCAGGGATCCTTGGGGGAGTGGGGGTTTTGAGGAACAGCCGCAAGGTTTCGGGCCGAGGGTACTTCGCCGCATACCGCACCAAAGGCCCTTGCCACAGAGAAAGCACCAGGAGGAGGCCCACCATACGCCTACGGATTGGGACGGCATTTCAGGGAGTCCACGTCGTCCCACAGGAACCGAGCCAGTCGCCAGAGGTCTTGGGGGTCTGTTTGGTAATCCAGGTTGACGTCCAGAGCCAAGGGGTTGTCCAGGGAGCCGCCTCGGAACAGGTAATCCGCCAGCAGGTCAAAGTCGCTCCAGCTGGCGTAGCCATCACCGTTGGCATCGCCACACTTGCGGTCCCAGGAGGCATCGCCCAGGTAGATCACCTGCAGGTAGTCCGAAGGTTCGGCTTGCACGAGTTCCACCAGCACTTGCCAGGATCGGTATACCATGCGGTGGCTCAGGCCTCCGGGGTATGTGCGGGTGATTTCCGCGGGCACCGGGGGCATCAGGGAGTCGGTGAGGGTGCCGGTGGACAGATCCCAGCGGTACAGCCGGTTTTGGAAGGCCGTTTCGCTGGCTACAGCGGCAGAGAGCCATAGCTGGGGGGACCACCATCCCCGCACAGGAGGCACATAAGCCAGGCCGTACACCTCTCGGCCGGGAACGATATGGGAAAGCACCTGTCCGTTCCGCTGGAGTTCCACCACCGGGCTGGTGCCCGAAGCGAGGAAGAAGCGTTGTCGCTCGGGATCCAGGGCCACGCCCCGAACGGGGTTCACCGGTGGATCCCATTGGGCCACCACCGACAGGTTGTGGAACCCGTCCAGCCGGAGTTTCTCCAGGGTACCGCCGCGGCCCGTGTAGATCCAGACCACGGTATCGCCGGGTTCCCGCCATGCCTCCAGGTCGTAGTAGCCGGTGCTGGGGGTGGGTAAACTCAGGGTGGCCACCACGGCACCGGTGTCGTTCAGTACCACCAAACGATGGGGGTTGTGGGTGGTCACGTAGAAGTACTGGCCATCAAAGCCCACCCCATAGTTCTCGGAGGTGCCGGTGCGGGCGTCCAAGAAAATTACCCGCAGGAGGTCGCCCGGTTCCAGGGTGCCCCGAGTGGTCTTGCTTAAAGTATCGTTGCTGGGATAGAGGTCGCTGGCCAGTTGGGTGTAAGCCACGAAGCGCAGGGTGTCCTGGATTTGGGGAACGGTCCACGGAGCAAAGGTGACCACCACCGTATCCCCCGGAGGCAGGGAAGAGATTTCTGCGGTGTCGGCGTGCACCAGGATCCAGGAGCCGGCCACGACTTCTGTGGAGTCCGCCTGACGGTACACCGCCAACACCACGGGCACCAGGGTTTCGCTGTAGGTGCCTTCATTGGTGACCGACACCTGCACGCGGAGGGTGTCCCCTGGAAGGTGGACCGACCCCGGGGGATGGCGGAACGCCAGAGGCCGGACATCGTGGAAGGTGTACAGATCACCGGTCAGGAAGTTCATCAAAGCGAGCACCAGATCCTGATCCACGTTGTTGCGGTGATCCGACTCCTGTTCTACGGGAGTGAGTTCTACGGTGGAGACCGCCGAGAGCCACCGGGTTCCCTGGTAAGCCACCAGGGTGTAGTAATGGGGCCGAACCTCCATCACGGGAGCCACCTGGGCATCCGTGGGATGGAGGAGCACCAGGCTATCCAGGTTCTGCCGACCCCCGTAATAGGCCCACACATCGTCCTCGTTGATCTCTGGAATTAGGGGGTTGCTCAGCCCGTAGAGGATGCCCACGGGGGTGTCGCCATCCTCTGACTCCTCGGGATCCACGCCGAAGTAGGGCCCCAAGGTGTCCCGGGTGGGATCCTCGCCGAAGGCATCGCCGCTTTGCAGCAGAACCCGGCCACCCTGTTCCAGGTAGTCGCGGAGTTTCAGGGCCTGGTACACCGAGAGGATGTGCTTGTTCGGGTACACGCCCAAAAGGCACCACACGGTGGCATAGGAGGGTAGGGAGTCAAAATAGGCGATGGATGAGGTGTACCGGCCCGCATACCCCTGCTGCTGAAGGATCTCGTACACCCGGCGGCCGTCGGTGTGCAAGGGGTTGAGATCCAGCACCAAAAAGTCGGTGCCCGGCGTGCCGGCCACGAACACCTGGTTCAGGGTGTCGTTCTCCCGGTGTTCGTCCAGGAGCGCACGGGTGTAAACCTGCGCCCGGTACTGGCCGGGCGATGCAGGGGTCCAGGGAGCAAAGGTAAGCAGCGTGGTTTCTGCAGGAGCCACATGGCTCGCGAAGACGCTGTCCAAGTACACGGGCGTGCTGCTGAGATAGGGAAAGATCCGCAGCACGGTGTAAAAGGACTCGGTGCTTGTGCCCAGGTTGGTCACCTGCACCTGGGGAGAGAAGGGGGTCCCCGTGGGTTGGTTATCCACAGGGGCCAGGATGTCCACGGGGGCCACGTTGTGGCTGCTATCGGGCCGGTAAAACAGGATGGCCAGGTAGTTGTCAATCCGGGTGGTGTCGTTGTAGGAGTACAGGAGCCCCACCGTGCCGTCGGCGTTTTCCATGCCCACGGTGGCGGAGGCGCCGTAGTCAAAGGCCGGCAGGTCAAATTGGGCCTGTTTGATGTTGATCAGCACCTTTTCCCCCTGCTCGTAAAGCACCACCTGGAAATCCGCCACCCGGTAGTAGTCAGGGTAGTGTTTGGGGCGGTACCAGCGGATGACGAACCGGCGATTGGGTGCTACGCCCACGGTCCCCGTGTCAATGGCCGAGAACCCGGGCTCTATCACCAGATCGTCCCAGTACACGTAGATGGCGGCATTGGGGGCCGAGGGGTTGGGAACGGGTGTATTGGTGGGGTTTACCGAGGACGAGGTAAAGGAAATGAAGCCGTTGGTGCACACGAACACGCTATCGTAGGATTGCCCCCGATAGGAGAAGGGGAAGGGCAGGGGGATCCAAGCCCCTTCGTCGTCTCCGGTGAGGCCCATGGGGGTGCTGATCCAGAGGTACTGGAACGAGGGCCCATTGGGCTCGCGGGAGTCCACATAGTACCAGCCATCGGCGTCAGGCCCACCGAGGTACTGAAGGGTGGGGGGAGGAGAGGGATCCGGGGTTGAAAAAAGGGAAAGATCGGTAAGGGGTTTCGTTGGTGCCGTTCCGCTCAAGGCGAGGAACACACTTATCCATAGGCTTTGCAAAAACACAGCACGCACCTCCTTCGCAGGCTTATCTTATCGGTGGAGTTCTCAGGCGTCAAGCAATGCAGAGCCCTGTGAAAACCGTGAAAAGCCGGATTTGAGGATTCTGCAAGGTGCATGTCTGGAGGCCCTGGGGTGGTCCTCTATGGCTTGCAACCCTGGGGGAAGGCTGTATATTTGATACGCCTCGGAGAGGTGGCCGAGCGGTCGAAGGCGGCGGCTTGCTAAGCCGTAGTCCCGGTAGCCCCGGGACCGTGGGTTCGAATCCCACCCTCTCCGCCAGTTCCATCCACCCTCTCAGCAGGAGTTGGCGCATGCCGGTCTCCTTCCCTCTTCCCTTCGTCGGCCGCGAATCTGACCTCCAGCTGTTGCAGACGGATTTGGATCGGGTGCTCACCCAGGGCCAGGGGTACGCGGTGTTCGTTTTAGGCCCCTTGGGCATCGGGAAAACCCGGTTGGTGACCGAGTTTCTGCATCCCCTGCAGCAGGGCCGTCGCCTGGCGATCCTGCAGTTGCAGGTGGCGGATCCCCACTGGGAGACCTTGGCCCATCAGATCCTGAAACTTTGCATGCCCTTTTACAAAACCCGCCGGTCCAAGCCCTCGGACCCCGGGGAAGCCCTGCGGATCGTGGCCGACCGCCGGCCTGTGGTGTTCCACTTGGACGACCTCCACGCCTTAGACGAGGCTTCCCTGGAGCCCCTGTTTGGACTGGTGCAGGGGTTGATCCGTTATCCCCTGCTCTTTCTCTTTACCACGCGAGACCACATGACCGCCCGCCTGGCTCCCCTGCAGGAGGCCCTACCCGCCGACACTTGGCGGGTTCAGCATTTGGACCCCCTCACGCTGGAGCAGGTGCAGGAACTCCTGCGTCAGGCCCTGGGGAGCGATCCCCCGAACAGGTTTCTCCGAGACCTCTACGAGAACACCCGGGGCATCCCCTTCTTCATTGAGGAGGCCTTGCGCCTGAGCCTCCACCGAAATCTGCTGGAATTCCGAGACCCGGAATGGCACTACCGCGGCTACCTGGCGGAGATCTTCACCGAGCACCCCAGCATCCACAACTTGATCCACAGCCGGTACCAGATCCTCTCCGAGGAGGAGAAGCAAACGTTGCGGGTGTTCGCCCTGTTGGGTACGGTGACGCCCCACAATGTGGTGGAGGCCCTCCGACACCATCCCCGCATGGCCGGGTTTTCCTCGCTCATCGCCCACGGCCTGCTGTTGCCCCAAGACCAGGGCGTGGCCTTTTTCCACCCTCTGATGCAACGGGTGGTGAACCAAGAGATCTCCCCTTCGGAGCGTCAGGAACTGCTGACCTGGCTGATGGAAACCCTGATGACCCTGCCCCGCCCGGACCCCTTTCTGGTGGCTCGGATGCTCACGGACTACCAGATCCCACCTCGGCCCGCTTGGTTCCCCAAGCTCCGCCAGATCATGGGCGACCTGGCCTACATGGGGGCCCACGAAACCGCCGAACGCTTGGCGAACTACGTGCTGTACACCAGCACCCCGGGTAGCCTGGGGCCGCGGGAGCGCCTGCGATTGGAGATCTTTCGGGCCAAGCTCGTGCGCCTGTCGCGGTCGCGCACCGAGGGCCTCCGAATGCTGGAAACCCTGTTAGAGGATCCAGAGATCCAGCGGTACCCCGATGTGCTGGCTGAAGCCGTGGGACCCTTGATCCACCACGCCCTGGAACGCGGAGACCTCCGCCGAGCCGAAGCCTGGTTCCAACGGGTGGAACCCTTCCTGGAGCAACTGAGCGACCGGAACCGCCAAACCCTGTACTACCTGCGGGTGCTTTTGGAGTACCGACGGGGCGATGAGTCCAAGGTGCAGGAACTGCAGCAGATCCTGCAAACGCCCGACCTGGAACCCACCCTGGGCTATCTCATCACCACCCAGTTGGGCAAAATCGCTTGGGAACGAGGGGACGCAAACCAAGCCTTGGAGTACTTCAAGGTGGCCCTGGAATGGGCACGGCGCTCGGGCAGCCGGATGTACCAGGCGTTGGCTCTGCAGAACATCCGAAGCGCTGCCGAGGAGGCCGATGCACGGGATCTATGGCATCAGACCACCAAGTCTCTGCTCAACCTGGCCCAGGAGGTCACCCACCCGGTGATCCGACAACTGGCTCGGGAGGCCCAGGCCGAACTCGCCCTGTGGGAAGGCCGATTTGAGGAAGCCCAAACCCTTCTGCTGCAGATCCAGCAGGAAGCCGAGGCCGCCGGTCGCCACTACGTGAGCCTCAATGCAGCCCTCGGCCTGTTGGAGCTCTACCTGTGGACCGACCCAGAACGGGGGTACGCCTTGGCCCAGAGCTTCCTGCCCACCTTTCACCGGTACCCCTACACCCTGCCCGACGTTTACAGCTACCTGGCCTTTTACGCCTTTGCCCTGAATCGTTGGGAGGAGGGCTATGGGCACCTGCAAAAGGTGCCCCGGTCGGACCTATCTGACAAGGAACAGCGGGTGCTGGAGTTCCTGCGCACCCTGTACGCTGTGTGGGAGGGGGAGCAAATGCCCGAGGCCCTGGAGGAGATCCTGGATGCATGGGAAACCCAGCACGCCTTTCCCCATATGTGGAAACCCTGGATCTTCGCGGGGATCCTGCTGCAGGTGGAACGGTGGTTTGAGCACGGCACCGAACTCCTGTTGGCCCATGTCGGCAAACTCCGGGCAGAGGCCCTGACCACCACCCTAAGGGCCTATCAGGCTCCCCAGGACTTCTACGGAATCCTGCACCGGGTGCTGGCCCGGGAGAGCGATTACCGGGTGTATCTCTTTGGCGAATTCACGGTTCTGTACCAAGGACAACGGGTGGACGTGGGGTTTCAAAAGGAGCGCACTCTTCTGGCCCTGCTCTTGGTGGAACGTCGGGCCCTGAACCGGGACGAGGCCATGGAATGGCTATGGCCTGAGGCCGATCCGGAGCGGGTCCGAGGGTCGTTCCACAACGTGGTGTCCAAGTTGCGGCAGGCCTTGGGGCCCGTGGCGCAATTCACCGAGCACACCCTGGCCCTGCAGTGGGATCGGCTCTGGGTGGACCTCTGGGAGTTTAAGGAGGCCCTTCGGGAGGGTCTTCGGGCCAGGGAGCAGGGCGACCTGGGACGGGCACGCCAGGCCTTTCTGCGGGCCCTGAAACTGGCCCAGCGAGGCCGGTTCCTTGCCGACCTGAGCCATCCCCTGCTGGACGAAGAGATGGATACCCGGATCGTGCCACCCCTGGTGGCTGTTTTGGATTGGCTCGCAGAACAGGCACTTCAGCAGGGGCAGCCGGTGGAGGCCCTGGAGTTCGCCCGCGAAATCCAACGCTGGAACGCCAGCGATGAACGGGGCATCCTGCGCACCGTGGAAGCCCTCCTGGCCCTGGGAGACCTCCAACAGGCCCGCAAGGCCCTCCAAACCTTTGTGATGGGCGAGTTCTACGCTGGTTTCTCGCCCCAAGGCCGGGAAAAACTCAAACAGTGGAAACTGTTAGACCTCGTTTCCCTCTGATCCCACGGGCCACCAAGCCCGATTGCCTGCCAACCGATACAGCCGCACCATGTTCCACCCCAAACGATAGGCGTAGGCCAAGGCCTCGGGATCGGCCTCCACGGGATCACGTCCCACGTGGTACACCATGGAGTACGGTGGAATGAGCAGGCCCATGTCGTTGAGCACAGCCATCAGATGCATGAGGGTATGGGCTGCACCGGCCTCCTCAGCGCAGGCCAGAAGGCCAGCAATCTTGCCCTCCAGCAGTTTTCCGGCGTTCTCCAAGGAGGTGAGCCGGTCCAAGAAGTTCTTGACCCACCCCGAGGCCCCAAACCAGTACACCGGGGTGGCCAGCACAAAACCATCCGAGGCCAGAAGGCTCTGGTGGATGCCCCTCATGGCATCGGCCAGTTGCCCCTCGGTGCAGTGTTGGGGGTTGCAAGAAGGGGGATCCTCGGAATAACACCCCAAACAGGGATGGATGGGGAGGTCAATGAGGTGGATCAACCGATACGTGCCCCCTGCATCCTGGATCCCCCGGAGGGTTTCCCGGAGCAGGCGGTACGTGTGGCTGTTCTCTTTGCGGGGCGAGCCCTGGAAGGCCAGGAAATGCGGCGCCCTGTGCATGCCGCATATCATAACGCAACCCCTGAACAGGGCGATGGAGGAAAAGCCCCGTCGGGGATGTCTCAGCGGTGCACAGCGGCCTCAAAGGCCTCGGGAAACTTCTCCAAGAAGGACTTGAGCACCACCGCTGCAGAATGCCCTAAGGGGCAAAAGGTGGTGCCC
Source organism: uncultured bacterium (assembly GCA_964406105.1). Lineage (GTDB taxonomy): Bacteria > Hydrothermota > Hydrothermia > WGAB01 > WGAB01 > WGAB01. The sequence goes on from CAYOQK010000015.1 coordinate 33,287, forward strand.
TCAATGCCCTGGGTGATGTTCTGTAGCAGGTGCAGATCGTTTGGGGTGCCCTTACCCGCCTCAATCTTCCGCAGGATCTGAAGGAGCCAGGGCACACCCTCTCGGCAGGGGGTGCACTTTCCGCAGGATTCGTGGGCGAAGAACTGCACCATCCTGCGCGCATAGGTGACCGGACTGAAGGTGTCGTCCATCACCATCACCGCCCCGGACCCCAGCATGGTGCGACGGGCGGCCAAGCTCTCATAGTCCAGGGGGGTATCAAACTCCTCAGGGGTCAGCACCGGGGCCGAAATGCCCCCAGGGAACGCTCCGATGATGCGGCGGCCTGGCGGCGCCCCCTGGGCCACCTCGGAGATCAGTTCCCCCAGGGTGATGGACCCCAAGGGAAACTCGTAGTTGCCGGGCTTCTGCACCGCACCGGAAACCGAGAAGATCTTGGGCCCGGTGCTTTTTTCCGTGCCCAGGGTGGTGTACCACTGGGCGCCCTTCTCAATGATGAAGGGCACGTTGGCCAGGGTTTCCACGTTGTTGACCACTGTGGGGCAGCCGTAGAGGCCATGGGTGGCGGGGTACGGTGGCCGAAGCCGGGGCTGCCCCTGCTTGCCCTCTAAAGATTCCAGTAGTGCCGTTTCCTCGCCGCAAATGTAGGCCCCTGCGCCCAGAAACACGTACATGTCGTGGTCAAAGTTGCTGCCCAGGATGTTCTTGCCCAGCAGGTTCTTTTGGTATGCCGCTTTGATCTCCTCCAGCAGGATGCGGTACTCGGCATAGTACTCGGCTCGTAGGTAGATGTAGGTTTCCCGTGCGCCGATGGCGTAGGCTGCAATCAAGGCGCCCTCTATCATGAGATGGGGATCAAAGCGCAGGATGTCGCGGTCTTTAAAGGTGCCGGGTTCCCCCTCGTCGGCGTTGACCACCACGTACTTGGGTTGATCCGTGTCCTTTGGGACAAAACTCCATTTGAGGCCGGTAGGAAACCCCGCACCTCCCCGACCCCGTAGGTTGGAGGCCATCACCTCTTGGATCACATCCTGGGGGGTAAGTTCAAACAGGGCCCGTTTCAGGGCCGCATAGCCTCCGTGGGCCAGATAAAAATCCAGGAACCGGGCCTTCGGGTTTCCCTGGTTCCTGAGCAGGAGGGGTTGGTACTGCACGCTCACGAAGCCACTCCTTTCCTATGAAGATACAGGTTTTTGGCCGTATTTCGCAAGAAACTCGGCTTTCCAATCCAGAAAAGCGTCGGCCTTGATGGCCTCCCGCATCTCCCGCATCAACCGCATGAAGAAGTACACCGAGTGATACGTGGCCAGCCGGGGTGCCAGGATCTCCCCGGCGTTGAAGAGGTGTCGGAGATAGGCCCGGGTGAAGGTGGTGCACACGTAACAGTCGCAGTCGGGGTCCAGGGGCTGAAAGTCCCGGGCATACTGGGCGTTGCGGATGGTGATCTTGCCGCGCCGCGTGTACACGGTGCCGGTGCGCGCATTGCGGGTGGCCACCACGCAGTCAAACAGGTCGGTGCCGTACTCCACCGAGGCCACCAGATCCTCGGGGTAGCCCACACCCATCAGGTATCGGGGCTTGTCCTCCGGCAACAGGGGAAGGGCATGATGGATCACTTCCAGGAATTCCACCTTCGGCTCGCCCAAAGCCAGGCCCCCTAAGGCAAAGCCCGAGACGGGCAGGTGCCGGGTGGCGTCTATCATCCGTTTTCGGAGGTCCGGATACACGCTCCCCTGGATGATGGCGAACAGGGCGTTGGGGATTCCCAGGGACTGCCAGTAGTCCACACTTCGTTGAAGCCACGCCAGGGTAAGGTTCAGGTGCTCTTCGGCTTCGCTCCGGGTCACCGGATAGGGTGAGGGCCGGTCCAGGGGCATGAAGATGTCGGAGTTCAAGGCCCGTTGGATGTCCAGCACCTTTTCGGGTGTAAAGAAAATGGGCCGCCCGTCCAGATGCGACTGGAACCGGACCCCTTCAGGGGTGACCTTCCGCAGATCGGCCAGGCTGTGCACCTGGAAACCGCCGGAATCGGTGAGGATCGCCCCGTTCCAGGCCATGAACCGGTGGAGCCCCCCGGCCTCCTGGATCAGGTCTTCCCCCGGCCGGAGATGCAGATGATAGGTGTTGGAAACGATGATCTGAACCCCGATTTCCTCCAGTTCCCGGGGCGAGAGGGTTTTGACCGTGGCTTGGGTGGCCACGGGCATGAAGTTGGGGGTTTCCACGATGCCGTGGGGGGTTTCCAAGAGCCCCACCCGGGCCCTGGAGTGGGCATCCTGGTGGATCACACGAAACCGAAAACCGTAGCCGCTGGGAGTCATGGTGCTCTTTGGTGAGTCAGGCCTTAAGGGTACAGCCGAAGGGTGGACGGGTTCACCGTGTTTCCCCAAAGCCGGCCACCAGCCACATCCGCCCCTTGATGCGCTCCCGGCGGTACGAATAGAACCACTGGGGATGCTCGTAGGTGCAGTAGGGTGGGGGCAGGATCCGGTTTCGGGGAACGCCGTGGTGCTGCAGGAGGGCTTGGTGCACCTGGAAAAGGTCCAGGTAACGGCGGCCGGAGCGGTGTTCCACAAACCGGGGAAATAGGCGATCAAACTCGGGCCCCACCTCGTAGTGGCACCCCCGAATGGCCGGCCCGAAGGCCACGTACAGTCTGGAGCTCTGGGCACCCAGGCTGAGGAGCCGGCTCAACACCCGGCCGAGGATGCCGCTATGGGTGCCCCGCCATCCCGCATGGACCAAGGCAAAGACGGGGACCGTGGGATCGGCCAAGAGAATGGGTAAACAGTCGGCCACCTGGATGCCCACCCGGATCCCTGGTCGGGTGACGATCCAAGCATCGGCCTCGGGACGTCCCTGGGGCAGGGGGGCGTTGGGGTGGATCTCCACCCATTGGGAGCCGTGGACCTGTCGGAGGGTGAGAATGCCTTGGGTTTCCGGCTGGATCGGTGCGAGGCGGCCGTAGAACCGAACCCACCATGAGGATGGCAGCCCTTCCAGCCGCAGTACCTCTCCTGGCCTTTGCCACACCCAGCGGAGGTTATCCATGGAGCCAGGTGCGGAGGTCTCGGAGGCGTCGGTACAGGGCCGATGAGGGGTGGCCGCCCAAGGTGCGGACAATGGAGGCCAAGGGCACAGGTGTGCCCAAGGTCTCCAAGGCCAGCGCCACAATAACCGCAGCCCAGTGGGCGGGTTGGCGCACCTTGGGGGAAGCATAGGAGGAGTACTGGGCCCAGAGGTCAATGGCCTCATCCAACGCCTCCTCAGGAGCCTCGGGATGGGTTTCAAAGTACCGCTCAATCAGGTAGAACACCCGCAGGTACTCGGCTGGAGGATTCAGCACCTCGTAGGCCATCTCGGTACCCTCCACCAGGACCTCTCGCAGCATGGCCAGGAAGTCGTGGAGGTGGGGATCGTCGGGAGCCCACTGGGTGGCCTGTTGGGCCAAGTGGTACGCCTGCATCAGGTTGCCCTCGCGGGCATGGGCCAGTGCCAACTCCCGCAGGATCCGGGGGTTTTGGGGATCCTTGCGGTGCAGGGGATGCAGCAGGGCCAGGGCCTCCTGGGGACGTCCGGCCAGTGTGAGGGCCGACGCCAAATGGATCTGGGCTTCGGTCATCTGGGGGTCCAAGGCCACGGCCTGTTGCAGGTACCGCAAGGCCTCGGCCACCTGAAACCGCTGGAGCTCCAAAAGCCCCCGCAGCAGGGCGTATCGGGGATGGGAGGGGTTCTGGATCTGGTTCAAGTAGTGCTCTGCCGAGTCCAGGTCTTCCAGTTGCACCGCAGTTTCGGCCAGGTCGTACAGGATCTCATGCCGTTCGCGAAGGGTGCGACTGAACCGCAGGGCCCGTTCCAGGTGGCGAAGAGCCCCACCTGGATCGCCGGCCTCCAAACTCTCGTGGGCCTTTCGGCGGTAATGGTGGGCGAAGTCGGATCGGTTCATGGCTTTTGGGCCTCCAAAACCCGCGGGGTGCCGGAGAGATCCGGATGGGTCCGGAGGTTCCGGTACCCCAGGGATTGGGCGTATCGCCGCAGGTGCTCGGCCTGATGGGGGGCATGTTCCAGGAGGATCCAGCCCCCGGGTTTCAGCACAGAGAAGGCTTGCCTCAGCAGGTGTTCCTGCAGCTCCGTTCCCCTGGGACCGGCCACCAAGGCCACCCGGGGTTCGCGACGCACCTCGGCAGGAAGCCGCGGGTATTCGGACTCTGCCACGTAAGGAGGGTTGCTGACCACCAGGTCCACCGAGGCTGGGCGGAACCCCTGCAGGAGGTTGGCCTGGACCCAGTGCAGGGTCAGATGCCAGCGGTGGGCATTTTGACGGGCGATCCGCAGGGCAGCCTCGGATCGGTCGGTGGCAATGATCCAGGCCTTCGGCAGGTGCCGGGCCAGGTACAGGGCGATGGCTCCGGAGCCTGTGCCCACGTCCACGATCACGGAAGCCCGGGCTGTTTCGGCTCGGTGCCGGGCCCGCAGGGCCAGGGTTTCGGTGTCAGGCCGGGGAATCAGCACTGCGGGGGTTACCTTCAGTTCCAGGTCCAGGAAGGCCTGGTGTCCTAAGATGTAGGCCAGGGGTTCGCCGCGACGCCGGCGTTCTATGACCGTGGCCAGCCAGGGCTCCAGGTCCTCGGGCCAGGGATCCAGGAGCGAGAGCCCCAGGTGGGCGTAAAGCCCACGGGCCTCTGCCTCGGGCTCGTCGGATACAGACTCAAGCCGACGAACCAGACTTCTGAAGTTCCTCAAGACGCTGGGCTTCTTCATGTTCTCGCAGGGCCTCAATGACCGGATCCAGGTTGCCCTCCAGCACGCTTTCCAAGGCGTACAGGGTGAACCCAATGCGGTGGTCCGTCACCCGGTTTTGGGGGAAGTTGTAGGTGCGGATCTTTTCGCTCCGGTCGCCGGTGCCGATATAGGTGCGTCGGAGGGCCGCGGTGCGGCGGCGTTCCTCTTCGCGTTTGCGGTCCAACAGCCGGGCCTTGAGGATCCGCAACGCCTTGGCCCGGTTCTTGTGCTGCGACCGCTCGTCCTGCACGCTCACCACAATGCCCGTGGGCAGGTGGATGATCCGCACGGCAGAATCCGTAACGTTCACGTGTTGCCCCCCAGGGCCGCTGGCCCGGAAGGTCTCAATCCGCAGTTCCTCGGGTTTGATCTCAATGTCCGTGGCCTCTTCGGATTCCGGCAGGACCACCACACTGGCTGAGGAGGTGTGAATCCGCCCACCGGATTCGGTAACCGGTACCCGTTGCACCCGATGCACGCCCGACTCGTACTTAAGGTGGCCGTAGGCCCCGGGCCCTTCCACCAGCACTACGGCCTCGCGGACGCCGCCCAGTTCGGTTTCGTGGAGCTCCGTGATGGAGGTTTTCCACCCCTTTTTCTCCGCGTACTTCAGGTACATCTTCAGCAGGTCTCGGGCGAAGAGGGCGGCCTCTTCGCCCCCGGTGCCGGCCCGGATCTCCAGTACGGCGTTACCGCGATCCTCGGGCTGTTCGGGCAGGAGTTTGCGACGGAGTTCGGCCTCCAGCCGAGGAAGGGCCTGTTCCAGCTGCTGGATCTCCCGCTCAATCTCTTGACGCTCCTCCTCACTGGAGGCCTCTGCCAGCATTTGACGGTATACCTCCAGGTCGCTCTGGGCCTGCGTCAATTGGTCCATCAGGTTCAACAGCTCCCGGATTCGGTGGTACTCGCGGGACACCTCCTGAAGCCTGCGGGGGTTTTGGAGGACCTCCGGGCTCTGCAGGGCCTGTTCCAACTCGTGGAGCCGCTGTTCCAGGGATTTCCGATGTTCGTCCATGGCCGTGGGAGATTTTACGGGGCCGACCGGTACAAGCGGTGGGCCTCAATGTATGCCCGTACCTCCGGGGGCACCAGGTAGCGAATGCTCCGACCCTCGCGGATCCGTTGGCGGATCTCCGAGGAGGAAATGTCCACCAGGCGACTGTCCAAAAAACGCACCCGGGTATCGTAAGGGCTGGCCGGTCGGGGTGGGCCCGGCCGGCGGAGCACCACCACCTGCACGCGTTGAAGGATCGCCTCCGGTTGATACCACTGGTGAAAGTGGCGGTACTGGTCTTCGCCCATGAGGAAGAAGGTCTCGTGGGCTTCCAAGTTCAGATGGGGCAGCACCAGCGCCGTGTAGCTTTGGGGTAGGTTCAGGCGGGCCTCCAGGTCCGAGGCCACGAAGGCGGGATGCCCGGCCACAGCCAGTTGCACCATCCGGTACCGGTGCTCAAAGGAGGCCTGGGTGGGTTTGTGGGGAGGACGGGCACTCACCAGGAACAGCACTTGATCCAGGTGCAGGTGTTCCAGCACGTCCTGGGCCAGGATCAGGTGGCCGTGGTGTATGGGATCAAACCGCCCCCCAAAGATGGCGATGCGCATGGGTGTTAGACGGCTTCGCGCACCTCTATGCGTTGGCCTGGTTTACGGTGCTTCCAGGCCCGACGCCACCGTGCCAGCAGGATTCGGGCCCGTTCGGGTTCCATCCGATCGGTGAACAGCACGCCGTTTAAGTGATCAATTTCGTGGAGCAGAACCCGGGCGTAGTAGCCTCGGGCCCGGATCAGGATCGGTCGGGTGTGGTCTCCCACCACCTCCAGGGCTTCCACCTCTACGTAATGGGGTCGTTCCACCTCGGCGTAGAGCCCTGGAATGGAGAGGCATCCTTCTTCGTCGGTATCCCGGCCGTCAAAGAACTGGACCACGGGGTTTACCAGGAGTTGTACGCCTTCCCCGAGGCCTAAGGGTTCTTTGAACACCGCAATCACCCGGTGCAGTTCGCCCACCTGGGTGGCGGCGAGCCCGATGCCCCGGTATTCCAGCATGGTATCCGCCAGGTCGTAGGCCAACTGCAGAATTTCCGGGGTGACCTCTCGCACGGGTTGGGCCTCTTGCCGCAGAACGGGATCGCCGAGGATCCTAACCCTTCTTACCGCCATTTTTCTTTTCCGTCCCCTTTTGGGGATTCAGCACACCCCGAATCGCGCCCTTTTCCACCTTTACCTTAACCTCGGAGGGCAGGAGTCGGAGGGTGACCACCTGGTCTTCCACCTTATCCACGATGCCCAGGAGGCCACCGGTGGTTACCACCCGATCGCCCCGTTTCAGGGCGGCCAGCATGGCCTTTCGTTTTTTCTCTTGGCGGGATTGGGGCAGGATGAGCAGGAAGTAGAAGATGGCGAAGATCACAATCAAGGGCAGGAGCATGCCCAGGAGGCCGCCGCCGGCGCCACCTGCCTGCTGGGCCAGCCCTGCCGGGGCCCACATCAGGGTGAGCAAAGCAATACGCCACAAGGGTTTCATGGTGTTTCCTCCTTAAAAGTCCTGCCCCAGGGTGAAGTGGTACCACGTTTCCTGGGACAGGTGGGTAAAGTCGGTGCGTTTCGCTGCGTCCACTTTGATGTAAAAGAAGCCCATGGGGATCCGCAGTCCCACGCCCACGCTGCTGAGGAGCATGAGCCGTCCCCCCTCAATCCATTGGGAGGGCAGGCCCTTTAGTTTAATCCCCAGAACCCCCTGGGGTAAGGGTTCTCCAGGGTACCAGGCGTTGCCCAGGTCGGCGAACACCACGCCCCGCAGGGGTCCGAGTTCCAGGGACAGGGGAAAGGCCAATCGCAGTCGGTCTATGAAGGGCACCCGGAGTTCCAGGTTGAGGAGGGCCAAGTTGGTGCCCACGATTTGGTAGTCCTGGTAGCCGCGCAGGCTTTCGGGCCCTCCCAGCCAGAAGGGCAATGCATCGGGCCCCCAGGCCTTGCCGATCTTCAAGCGGGTGGCGAGCAGGCTCCTTCGGCCCAACCGGAAGTACCGGCGAAAGTCGCCGAGCAGGGTTTGCCAGTGGTAGGATCCCCGCTCTGCCGCCAGCCCCAGAAACCACCGGGCGCCGTCCAGGGGGTTACCGAAATAGGTGTAAAGCACGTTGTCGTACACCGCCCCGGTGTACAGTTCGGTGATCCAGGCGGTTCGGGAACCCACGAGCAGGTACTCGCCGCTCCAGGGGTCGTACACGAAGAAGTACTGCTTTGGGTGGCGGATCCCCAAGCCGGTTTCCAAGCGGAAAAACCGGTTCAGGGGAAAGTACACAAGCCCCAAGGCGCCTCGGTTTTGTTCCAGAAGCACGTGATCGGGGTCAAAGAAGTAGATGTCCCATTGTTGGTACAGGTCCAGCCCCAAGTCGTAGCGTCGGGGTAGGTAGAGGTACAGGAGTTCCAGGTCCGAGTTCTCCAGGTCCTGGTAGAGATCTGAGGTGAAAAAGATCCGGTGGTTCCCCAGGGCGTCGGACAAACTCAGGGTGAGGGCACCGTACACCCCGAAGGGGGAGGTGTAGGCCATACCGCCCGCCAACCAGTCCAGGGTGAACTCGGGAGTATAGCGGGTGGATTGGGTGAGGAGATCAGGGGGCGGGGGTGGAAATCGGTGGAAGAGGGGCAGGGTGTCGGCCGCATAGGGTTGGGGGGTGAGGTCTGTCCACCGTCGCACGAACACGTCGTATCCCCCTTTCCAGAGCAGGGAGAAGGCCACGAAGCGGCGGTTCAGGCTCACCTCACGCAGGCCGGTGAGGTAGCGGGTGAGGGAAAAGGTCTGGCGATCGGTGCGATGGAAGAGCAGCAGGTTCGGTGTGCCTTGGTAGAGCCCCAGGAACACCACAGCGGTGTCGCCCAAGAGGAAGGGGAACCGCAGATCAGAGAAGTAGGGGGTTAGGCGAATCAGGGTATCGGCCTGTAGGTCGTAGGCGAAGGCAGCGTAGACGCCGAAGTTGAGCGTGTCGGGGTTGCGGTCCGAGGCGAACACCACGTAGCGGCCGTCTTCGGTGAAGGAGGGGTCCAGGTCGTCAAACCGATCCTGAGTGAGGGCTCGGAGGTGGCCGGTTTCCAGGTCGTAGAGGTACACATCGGACTGGCCGTTTTTGAGGCCCACCAGAGCCAGGGTGTGGCCATCGGGCGACCAGGCGGGAGTGTACACCGCATCCAATTGGGGGAAGGCCACGGAGCGCACGATCTTGCGGCGCTCCACGTCCACGAGATGGAGGAAATCGGCCCGGCCGCCCTGGGCGGTAAAGGCCAGGGTGCGGTTGTCCGGTGCAAAGGCCAGGCCGGGTTTCAAGAGGTGCAGGTACTCCATGTCTGGCCGTTTCTGGCCGGACACGAGTTTGGCCTTCAACTGGCCGGTGGACACCGAGGCCAGGTAGATGTCGCTATAGCCTGTGCGGTCCGAAATGAAGGCCACGTAGTTGCCGTTGGGGGAGAGGGCTGGGCCTACGTTCAGAAATCCGCCTTCCTTGCGGTGGTTCGTGATCCGTTGCTCGCGCTGGGGGATGTCCAGGTTTGCCACCAGGGGGAACACGTGTTTTTTGTAGAACAGGGCGAAGGTTTCATCCAGGGTGGCCATGTCCATGCCCAGGCTCTTTTCCACAGCGGCGGAAAGATTCCCGCGGACCTTCAACTGGTGGAAGAACTCCGAGGCCTTGCGGGCGCCGTAGTTCTCGGCGATGAAGCGGAAAAAGGCCTCGCCTTCCTTGTAGATGAGGTAACCGCCGTACTCCCCCAGGCGCGAGGGGGGCACCAGGTTTTCGTTGAACACGAGATCACGGATATAGGCTTCGGCCTCAGGCGACCATCCTTCGGAGAAGTACTCTGCGCTCCCCTCAATCACCCATAGGGGAATCCGCAACGAGGTGGCCAGTGACAGAGGGTTTTGGAGGTTTTGGAACCAGATGTCGTACTGGAACACGTGCACCAACTCGTGGGCCAACACGTGGGCGAACTCTCGGTAAGAGCCGGTGAAGGGCACCACCACCCGTCGCTTCAGTTGTTCGGTGAAGCCGCCCACCCCTTCCTCAATGTCCGAAAGGATCACATTGGTCTGCTGGAAGTCCTTATGGGCGTTGTACAGGATCACCGGGGTTTTTTCACGGATCTCGTGGTCCAGGTGATGGCTATATCGGGTGTAGGTGGATTCCAGCACGCTGGCGGCGAATTGGGCCAGGGGTTCACCACCTTCGTAGTAGAACAAGCGGAAATGGGGGGTTTCGGCGATTCGCCAGTGGAATTGGCGGTACTGGATCTTGTTTTTGCCGAAGGTGTAGGCCTTCAAGGGCGTCCACAGGCCTCCGGCCAAGAGCCCAAGGGCTAACCCTGTGCGAAGGATGCGAGGAATCGTGATCACCTCTCTTGCGGTTTACTCATACAGGGCGTATTCCGGGATGATGTATCGCCGGGGGTTCACCCGTTTGCCCTGGACACGCACCTCGTAATGGAGATGGGGCCCGGTGGAGCGGCCCGTGTTGCCTACGAAGGCGATGGTATCGCCCCGGTCCACCTGCTGTCCCCGCCGCACCCGCACCGATTGCAGGTGGGCGAAGAAGGTGTGGATGCCGTTGCCGTGATCCAGTTCCAGAGTGAGGCCGTAGCCCCGATCCCGTCGGATCCGGTACACGCGTCCCCGGGCAGGGGCCACCACCGGGGTGCCCCGAGGGGCGAAGATGTCCACCCCGTGATGGAACTTGATGCGGCCGGTGAAGGGGTCTTTGCGGTACCCGTAGCCGGAGGTAATGTACCCCTGGGTGGGCAGGATGGAGGGGATGCGGGCCCAATGGTCTTGTTGTTGCTTGAGGGTTTCCTCCACGTTTTGCAGGGCAGTGATCTCGTAGCGGGTAAGGGCCAGCAGGCGATCCAGGGTTTCGTCGGCCTGGTAGATGCGGCGCTGTACAGGGTCCTCGGGCAGGGCCAAGCCGCCGGTTCCTGCGAGTTCCTCGGGATCAGGGGTTTCGGGCAGCCCGGCCAAGGCCCGTAGGGTTTGGGCCTGCTGGCTCAGGAGCCGAAGGGAATCCTGTAGGCCTGCGAGTTTCCGTTCTAACCTTTGAATGTGGTGAGCCTGCCAGGCCAGGCGTTCCTGCTGGCTCCAGAGCCGGTACGCCAGGCCTCCCAGGGCAACAAACAACAAAAAAACCAGGATTTTCGTACCGATTCGGATGGCCGTGCCTCCTTTTCCGCGGCCTTTGATTATTCTGCGGTCTGCAACCCATTGCAACTCCAAGGGATGGGGGCTGGTTCCCTATGTTTGCAGGGCTTCGTGGAGCAGGGGTGCGGTGGCGTCCTTGGGGGAGAGCAGGGGCTCCTGACCCGGCGGAAGGGGCCAGGAGATGGACAGCAGGGGATCGTTCCAGCGGATCCGGCCCTCGGCCTCGGGCCGGTACTCGTGATGGGTGACCTTGTACCACACCAGGGCCTCTTCCGAGAGCACCAGGAATCCGTGGGCGAAGCCTGGCGGGATCCACAGGGCTCCTGGTTCTTGGCCGGTGAGTTCCCGGGCCACCCAACGGCCGAAGGTGGGGCTTCCGCGTCTCAGGTCCACCGCCACGTCAAAGATGCGGCCCCGCACGCAGTACACGAGTTTCCCCTGCTCATAGGGGGGATGCTGGAAGTGCAGGCCCCGCAGCACCCATTGCCGGGAACGGGAGAGGTTATCCTGCACAAAGGGCCCAGGGATACCGGCCCTTTGGAAGTCCGAGGCCTTGAAGGTTTCCAGGAAGACCCCTCGGGCATCGGGAAACACCCGAGGCCGAACGTACACCACCTCAGGGATCTCCAGCGGCTCAAACTCAAAGGGCATGGCTTCGCTGGGCCAGTTCCAGGAGATACTGTCCGTACTCTGTGTTCTTCAGGGGTTCTGCCAGCCGCTGCAGGTCGTCGCGTTGGATCCAGCCGTTGAGGAAGGCGATCTCCTCAATGCATCCGATCATGGTGCCAGTCCGCCGCTCAATGGTGGCCACGAATTCTCCGGCCTCTAAGAAGCTGTCGTGGGTGCCTGCGTCAAACCAGGCGAACCCGCGGCCCAAAAGGCGCACGCGCAGCTGATTCCTCCGCAGGTACTCCTGGTTCACCGAGGTGATCTCCAGTTCGTTGCGGGCGGAGGGTTGGATGGTGCGGGCGATGGCTGGGGCTTGGGCATCGTACAGATAGAGGCCCACCACGGCGAAGTTGGACCGGGGATGGGCGGGCTTTTCCTCCAAGGATACCACCTGGCCGTTTTCGTCAAACTCCACCACGCCGAACCGTTGGGGGTCCTTGACCGGGTATCCGAACACGATGGCGCCTCCCTCTTGCTCCACCTGGCGTCGGGCGTCTCGCAGGAGGTCGGGCAGGGCGTGACCGAAGAACACGTTGTCGCCCAGCACGTAGCACACCGAATCGCCGGCCAGGAAATCGGCCCCCAGGATCAGCCCTTCGGCCAAGCCCCGGGGCTCAGGTTGCACTTGATACGCGAGCCGCATGCCCAGGTGAGACCCGTCTCCCAGGAGTTTCTGAAAGCTCTTCAGGTCTTGAGGATTCACGATGAGGAGCACCTCGCGGATCCCCATGAGCATCACCAGGGACAGGGGGTAGTAGATCATGGGCTTGTTGTAGATGGGCAGCAGGTGTTTGTTGACCGTCCGCGTGACAGGATACAAGCGGCTTCCGCTGCCACCCGCCAGGATGATGGCTTTCATCTTCGGATCTCCCGCACGATCCTCATGGTCCTGAGTATCATAACACGGGTTGCCGGGGGTTAAAACAGCGTGTCCTGTTGGCGTGGTTTGTGGGGTACGATGCGTACGGTGCCGTATACGCCGTCGTAACCGGGTTCCACCTCTACCTCGCCACGGCGGACCTGCAGGATCGCCTGTGCCACCTCTGGTCCCAGCCATCGGTGGAGGTCCTGCTCAGGAACTCGCAGCAGGATATCCAGTTCGGTGCCCAGGTGATGCAGGGCGGTCTCGTACACCCGGGCCACCCGTTTGGTGTTGGGTCCCACGCCGAACACATCGGCGAGGATCTCCTTGAGGGGCACCAGATGGCGGTAAGGAATGGCTCCGGGGGGCATAAAGCCCTCAGGCCGATCAGCCAGTTGTTCTACCCGATACAGAACCCCCAGGGTCAGCGGTCGGCCGCAAACCGGGCATAGGCCTCGGTACCGTCGGGTTTCGCGGGGATGGAGCCGCACCTGGCAAGACCGATGGCCATCGTAATGGTACTTGCCCTCCTCGGGGAAGAACTCAATGGTGAACAGGAACCGTTGGCGGTCGTGTTCAAACAGGATGCGGCGGAGTTCATAGAAATCCACGGGTTTGCTGAACACATTGGCCTCGCGGCCGATCTTCTCCGGGGAATGGGCGTCGGAGTTGGAAACCAACACGAACCGGTCCAGAGCCGACACGCGCCAGTTCATGGGAGGGTCGGAGGACAGGCCGGTTTCCAGGGCAGGCACTTGGTCCAGGAAGGGGCCCAGGGCTTCCTCTGGGGAGTCAAAGCCGGAGCGGGAGCCAAACAGGGAGAACCAGGGGGTCCAGGCGTGGGCCGGAATGACCAGGATGTCTTCGTTCACCGAGAACAGGAGGTCCAGCATGTCCACCACGGAGAGCCCGAAGGTGGGGCGGCCGTCGGCTTCCAGGTTGCCGCCGAGGGCTTCCAGGCGTTGGGCCACACGGTCCACCGTGTCAAAGTCCGGAAAGATCAACACCAGGTGGATCTTGCGGAGCTTGCCGTCTTGGGAGAACACGTGGGAGGTTTCGGTGGTCAGCATGAAGTCCACGCCGTCATACTCGTACACGCCGTTGCCCTTTTCGCGGAGGATCGCCTTGAGTTCTTGGCGGTACGCCGGATGCAACACGTCGCCGGTGCCCAGCAGATGCACTCCCTTGCGGCGGGCGACCTGCGACAGGGCCCGGGGTTCCATATCCCGGGAGGTGGCCCGGGAGTACTTGGAATGGAGGTGCAGGTCGGCGACGTACATCAGGACCACCCCCTTTGGGCCAGGAGATCCGCAATCTTCTGGAGCAGGGCCGCCCGTCCTTCAGGGGTGGAAACGTCGGCTGTGAAGGAGGGGTCTACCTGTTGCACCACGGCCAGGGCTTCAGCGAACCGGCCCAGAGAGCACAGCACGCGGGCTTTTTCCAGGAGGATCACGGTGGCGTTGGCCCCAGGATCGTGGGGAAATGCGTAGGTGGGGTCCCTTTGGAGCACCTCATTGGCCGCCCGCAGGGCAAGGTGGAGCACTGAGTCCAGGGGGGCGCCGTACAGAGTGGGATCGGGGATAGGGTCGGCATCGCCGATGGCCAAGCCGGCCCAGGCGTGCAGGGAATCGCCTCCAAGGCTCAGGGTTCTCAGAAGGCTTTGGTGGGCATACACAGGGTCGTAGAGGCGAAGAGAGGTCCACCCCATGCCCAGCCAGGCCTCAGCGTGCTGGGGGTTTTGGGATACTGCTTGGCCAAAGGCCACGTAGGCAGAGTCCCATTGGCCCTCTTCAAACCACTGCCACCCCTGCTGGACCAGCTCGTCCACGTTGCGCACCGAGGGTTCTGGGGAGGTTCCACAGCCCCAAAGGGCCGCCAAAAGCAAGGGCCACAGGACGGGCCTACTTGGCACCTTCCAGCCGGACATAGAGCACCAGCGAGTCCACCGTGAGGTTCAGCGGGGTGGACTCTGCAGACGCCCGGAAGTACAGGGCAAACAGGCCTGCGGGCAGGTACTCGTCTTGAAGGGTCCTGAGCGTGGGCTCGTTGAGGAACTCCAGGCCGGAGAGCCGCTGGGTGGTGTCTGGCAGCAGGTTCAGAGACACCAGCGCCTCGGCCTGGTCTACGGTTTCTGCGGTGTAGGTGGTGTCCTCGGAAACCCGGATCTCCAGGTTCACCGGTTGGCTTTGGTGGTTGGTGATGCGGAGAAAGACCGAGTCCACGTGGATCCGCTGGGCGAAGTCAATGTACTGGGCGAAGTTGGAGTACTCGGTGACATCCACCACCCTTTTCTGGAACCCCAAAGGATCCAGCGAATCAGGCGGTGCGAGGTGCACCTCGGTCAACACGATGGGCACCTGAACGGTGAAGGGGATTTGATCACAGGCAGGGATGGCCAGAGCCGCCGCCAGAGCGATCAGGGCTAAGAAACGTCGCATGCAGGTTTACCTCCAGGTTTTTGAAACGCCGATGCTTAGGGAAAGCACGGAGGAGAGATCCGGTCGCTGTACCTCCGTGGCCTTCTGCAGAGGGCTCTTAAACATAATGCCGAGGGCCATGGGGTTCAATTTCACCGCAGCCCCGATCTCCACGCCTCCAAGGTCCAGGGTGCCTCCGAAGTTCAAGGATCCTACGGACATCAGGGGGACTACAACACCCGTGCGGTCAATGAGGTAGGTGCCCACTTGGCCGTAGCCCAGCACCAGTTTCCCCGAGGGAATGGGCATCACCAGGGCAGTGGCCAGGGTAAAGCGGCCAAAGCCTCGGTCTTCGGTGGGGATGTAGTCCACGGTGCCGGAAACATGGAAGGGGCCCAACATGAGGCCTGCTCCCAGGTTGAAGGTGGTGGGGATCTGGGTGTACATGGCCTTCAGGAATTCCAGGGTGTCCTTTTCCAGCTGGCCGAAGCCCAGGGTGTCGTAAAGGTACAGGGTGTCCAGGTTGCTGGACAGGCGAGTGGTGGGGGAGTAGTACACGGAGTCGGGGATGCCCTGCACCCGGATCATGCGGGCAGAGGCCGGGTCCACTTGGAAGCGGGTGGGGAACCACACCTTGCCGGCGAGGCCGATCTTGAGGAACAGGAGATGAATCTGAAGGCCCATGCCCAAGCCGTGCCGCAGGGTGTGGGTTTTGGCGGAGGCATCCAATCGGAACACTGTGTCTCCCAGGATGGTGCGGAAGTTGCCCACCACGGCCACCGGTTGGCCGTTCACCAGGAAGGCGCTATCTGCCTCTGTGTGCAGGCTGTCTACCCCCAGGTAGCCGTGGCCAGTGAGTTGGGCCTGGGCTTCCAAGCGTTCCAGGTCGTATCCGATGCCCACGGTTAAGGGGCCAAAACTCCGGGCCAGTCGTAGAAACAGGGGCTGTACGGTGTACTTCAGGGTGCCCTCCATTTGCCCTTCGGCCACGCCGTATCCAGTGAGTTGCCAAACGATGTTCACGGTGTCGCCGTTGTCCGACACGAACTGGGTGGGCACCGAGTCAAAGGTCACGGGTGAGGTGAGGGCAAAGGTGCCTTGGGCTTGGCCTTCGGTGTGCTCAGGGGCCCATAGCCCCAGGCCCAGGCTCCAGGAACCCCAGGTTTGTAAGTATCCCACGAAGTCCACACCACCAGGGTCCCGGAGTTCCAAACGGGTGGGGACCTCCAGTTCAAAGTCCAGGCCCTCCTCGGGTTTGGAGGAGATCACCGGCAGGCTCAGGGTGGTGGAGGTGGTTTTGGGAAGGGAAACGCCCACAAACACCTGGCGGTGATAGCCGCCGCGGGCCAATGCAGCGGGGTTGAGGTAGCTCCCCACCACTCCTCGTCCATACGAGAGATCCAGGGCTCCGATCTCATAGGAGCCCACCCGAAGCAGGGGGCTGGTCATCCTCAAGGAAAGATCCAGTTTCTGCTCGGATTCAAAGGTTTGAGCTCCCAGAACCCCGATGGCCAAACCCACCAACAGGCCCATGGACCGGTAACGGAAAAACATGCTCACCTCCTGTGTACGCCAATTATAGCGCCGGCTTTGGCCCTTCCCGACCCGCGCGTTGGATTTGGGAAAACCTTAAGGAGACTTCGCAAAGGGGGCACCGCCACAGAGGAAGGGCCTTTGGACCTCGGAGCAAAGGGAGATTTGCTAAGCCTGGGTTCGGGGCGTATATTTTGGTCGCCCTGCGCAAGGGAAAACCAAAAGGAGGTTTACGATGAGGAAGTTCGGGTTGGCGATGGTCACAGGGGTGTTGGCGGCAGGACTCCTGCTGAATCCTGTGGCAGCCATGGCCCAGTCCATGCAGGAGGTGTGTACCCAGGCGGAAATGGACGCCCAGCGGGACGTCAATAAAACCCTGTGGATGGCAGCCGGTTTCTTCTTTGGGCTCCTGGGGATCGGTGCGGCCTACGTGTTGGAACCGGATCCCCCGGCCAGCCGCTTGATCGGCAAGAGCCCGGAGTACGTGGCCACTTATACGGATTGCTACAAGGATGCAGGAAAGGACATTCAGGTGAAGGGAGCAGTAACCGGGTGCGTATTGGGAGCTCTGCTCTCGGTGGCGTGGTACGGGTGCTGCATCGTCGCCAGTTTGGGTGGATAGCAGCCTGTTCCTTTGACAAAGTCCTCCCCTCCCGGGCCCGGGAGGGGAGGACTTTCGTTCTGGAGGGTTTTTGACGGTGTGGTGGCTTCTTTTAGGCCTCATGACCAGCTCGCCTGATCCCCACGTGTGGGTGCGTGCTGTGTTCCACCGAACCGTGATGGAAAACATGCAACGCGAAGAAGCCCACGGTGTGCTTTACGTTCAACCAGGCCAGCGGTTCGTGATGGAAGTGCAACAACCCGTGCACCAGATCCTCACCTTTCGGGGCGATACCCTGATCCTCTACTATCCCGAGGATTCCGTGGCCTTCAAAGTGAAATCCAGCACCCGGTTCTTTCCCTTAGGCCCTCGCGCCGTGGCCTTTGACGATGCCCGCCTGAAGGATCTCGGCTTCGTGTTTCTCCGTCGCCGCCAACAAGGGGATACCCTCTGGACCGATTGGGCTCACCCCAGCGAGAAGATCCGCGTGACCGTTCGGAAGGTGGCCGGTCGGCTCCATCGCTTGGAGTTCCGCGACGAACACGACCAGGTGGTGATGAGCCTCGTGGCCCGAGAGTACCAAGACCTGGGCCAGGGGTGGGTGATCCCCCGATGGGTGAAAACCCTGCAGGCGTTGCCCGATGGCTTTTCCGAAGAGACCTTCCGCTTGGACAGTTTGGCCCTAACCTCCAACGTGCCCCCTTGGGTGCAACACCTGAAGATCCCGGAGGGCGTTCGGGTCCTTTTGAAGGGATGGGAGCCATAGCCCTTTGGCTTGCCTGGGTCCTTTCCGCGGCCCCGCTGCAGCCGCCCACCGCGCGGACCTTTGATGTGCCGAACCTGGGCCCCCGGCCCCAGGCCGATACCCTGACCTTCACCTGGGATTGGAGCACCCCCAGGGGTTTGATCTCCGGCTTGATTCGGATGTACCAGGCCACGGTGTCCCAGGTGCAGGGAGACGTGTGCAACTTCACACCTTCGTGTTCCCACTTTGCCCTTCAAGCAGTGCAACGATACGGGCCCGTGGTGGGGCTGTTGTTGGCCTCCGATCGCTTACAGCGGTGCCATTTCTGGGCCTGGCACTCCCTGGGCCTTTACTACGGTGTGCGTGAGGTGCCAGGCCGCGGCCCCAAACTGGTGGACCCTGTGGAACGGTACCCATGATGGCCTGGCTGATCGGGCTTTGGATGGCTACATCGCCTTTCCATCAAGCCCTGGAGTTCGCCCGGTACCTGGATCGCCAGGACGACCCCTATCGGGCCATCCTGGAGTATCAACGGGCCTTGTTCCTGTTGCCCTCCCCCGATACCTTGCTCCACGATTCCCTGGTGATCCGCATCGCCCAACTGCAGGAACGTCTGGATCGCCCAGAGGCTGCCCTCAGGACCCTGGAGGATGCCTGGGATACCCTGGCCTCCTCCTGGCGGTTTGAACGCGGCCGGGCCTTGTTCCTGCTGGGCGCGTATGCCGAGGCTCGCCGCTATTGGCAGGAGTGGGATACCCTGGTGGGGTGGACCTACCTGCGACAACAGGACTTCCTCAAGGCCTCCGAATTCCTGGGACCCCTGCCCGCGCCCTCCTCACGCTCGCCCTGGTTGGCTGCCTCCCTCTCGGCTGTCCTTCCCGGCCTGGGCAAGGTGTATGCCGGCCATCCTTGGGACGGCCTGTTCGCCTTTCTCGTCAACGCATTCACCGGCTGGAGAGCGTACCAGAGCCTTCAGGCTCACCGGCCTGTGGCCACCGCGGTGTACGGGGGGCTGTTCCTCTTCTTTTACTCCGGCAACGTCTATGGGGCCTATGTGGCTGCCCGACAGTACAACCGCACACAGGTCCGCCTTCGCATGGCGGAGGCGGAGGTGAACCTGGGCTTGTGGCGGTATCTGCCATGATGCTCCTGTGGTGGGCTTGGCTGGGATTCGTTCAGCCGGTGCCTGGGCTGGCCGACACCCTGCTGGCCCAGGGAGAGGCCTTCCACGCCATCACCGAGTACAAACGCCAACTGTTCTTTGGGCTGGGCGACTCCCTGCAGGCCCTGCAGGGCATCGCTCGGGCGTACGAGGCTCGGGGTCGCTGGGCCGAGGCCCTTGCGTACTGGGGCGAGGTGAATTACCGCAAGCCCTTGCCAGCCGTTCGTCACCGCATGGCCCGGCTCCTGTTGCTTCAGGGCCGAGCCCGTGAGGTGCTGGCCCTGTTGTACGGCGATTCCACACGCCAGGGCCGCCGATGGCGGGCCCTGGCCCTCGGCTATCTGGGACGCTATCCTGAGGCCCGCGACAGCCTGTGCGCTCTGGGCGATACCCTGCCCGCCTTGCCCTCCCCTGGGGTGATCCACACCGTGGCATGGACGTTGCCCGGGGTGGGGTTCCTCCTGTTGGGAGAACCGGTCCGGGGGCTGTCTTCCCTGGTGGCCTTGGCCGGGTCCCTGCTCTGGGCCGGGTACCTGGTCCATCAACGACACTACAGCGACGCGGCAGCAGTGGGGGTTTCCTTCGTGCTGCGGTTCTACAGCGGGGGACGCGCCAGTGTCCTTCGCCTGTACCAGGAGAAGCAGCGGCAGGCCCTGCGGCATCTCGTAGAAACCGGGGTTCCCTAAGGCGGCCTTACAATTTGGCCATGAGGAAAGCGACGCTTTTGGGAATCTTGCTTTTGCCCGTGCTCCTGTGGGCAGGAAAACCTGCCCCGCGATTCAGCCTTAAAGACCTTCACGGCAATACCGTCTCCCTGGACTCACTGCTCCAGAAGGGCCCGGTGATCCTGGACTTTTGGGCCACGTGGTGCACCTACTGCGACGAAGAGCTGGACCTTTTAAACGAGTTCCAAAAGGAATTCGGGGATCACCTTACCGTGGTGGCCATCTCCATAGATAGCCCCAAGACCGTGGCCAAGATCCGGGCGATGAAGGAGAGCCATAACTGGCAGTTTCCCATCTTGCTGGATCCCTCCAAGAAGTGGAAAACCCGGTACAAGGTGTTCGCTCTGCCCACGGTGTTTGTCATCAGCCCGGAGGGCGAGATCGTCAAAACCCACTTTGGATACAATCCCTCCCAAGAGGAGAACCTGCGGCAGGAGATCCGGGCCTTGATCGCCGAATACTTGGCCCAACAGGTGCCGCAGGATACCACGGAAACACCGTCTCCTTCGGCACCATAGCCGAGGACAAAAGGAGGTACCCATGCAGGCTTGGTTGCTGATCGGGCTTCTCGTTTCCCTTTCGCCGGATTCCCTGTTGGATGCCCTGGGCCAAAGGCTCCAGAGCATCCAGGACTACACGTGTGTGCTGGAAAGCTACGAGCGGCTGGGCAAAAAAGAGGTCCAGCGCACCTACGCATACCAGTACCTAAAACCCGGGTGGGTGAAGATGGTGATCACCGCGGGCGACAGCAAGGGAGCCCGGCTTTCCTACAACCCCGATTTAGGGAAGGTGCGGGCAGCCAAGGGGGGCATCTTGGGGGCCATCAAGATCCAGGTGTCCCCCGACAACAAGCGGGTGCGGTCCCTGCGCGGAGGGCGCGTGGACCGCTCTGGCTGGCCTGAGGTGCTCCAGGAGATCCGGCATCTTCTGGACACCGCGGATACCGCTTGGGTTCGCGATTCGGCGAACCTGTGGATCCTGGAGATGCAGGGCGTCCACGCCGAACTCCCCGATGTCTATCGCCTTCGGGTCTTTGTGCACCAGGCCGATACGCTTCCCTTGGGCTACGACGAGTACGATGACCAGGGGACCCTATTGCACCGGGTGCGATACCGCCAGGTGCGGCTGAACGTAGGCCTTAAAGAGGAGGATTTCAATCTTTGAGCACGGCCTGGCCCTGTTAGGGCAGGTGTCTCCCCTGGCCGTTTTCCTGTACGTGTTCGTGGGGCTTTTGGTGTACCTGCCCGTAGGGCCCGATGTGTATCTCATGGCCCGGGCTCGGGCGATGGGCCGGTTCCCCGTGGGAGCGTGGATGGCTGTGGTGCTGGCATACGCTGCGGCCTTGAGTGTGGCCTATGCCGTGGGCGCAGCCGGCCGTAAGGCCCTCCGCCGGGACCTGGGCCGCTGGGAACGGTGGATCCGTCGGTACGGCGGATGGGCTTCCTTCCTGGCAGCCGTGTCGCCGGTGCCTTTGCGTGAGTTCGCCCTGGTGGCAGGCTATTGCCGTATGGCGTATCCTGTGTTCCTAACGGGTATCTTGGCGGGCGTCATCCTGCGATTCACACTGGAATGCACGGTTTCTCTTATGTGGTGAACTGGAAGGCCCTGGACTTCCCGATCCCCTGGGATCAGGTGTTCGGGTGGAGCGGGCCCATCGTGGTGGAAATCGGGTTCGGCAACGGCGACTTCCTGGTGGAAACCGCTCCCCGCCGTCCAGGCACCCGCTTCGTGGGAATTGAGATCTCCCGTACCAGTGTGGAAAAGGCCTCTAAACGACTGCGGGCCCTGCGGATTCGCAACGTCCGCCTGATCCATTGGGACGCTCGGCCCGCTCTCCAGCACCTGTTTGCCCCTCAGTCCATCGCCGAGGTGCACTCCTATTTCCCGGATCCCTGGCCCAAAAAACGCCACGAGAAGCGCAGGCTCTTCAGCGTAGAGTTCTGCCGCCTGGTGGCCTCCCGGCTTCGGGATCACGGTAAGGTGGTGCTGTACACCGACGACCCCGAGTACTTCGCTTGGGTGTCGCAGAATTTCCGGGAAAGTGGCCTGTATCGCGTGAGCGCAGGCCCCGCAGAACACGTGCCCGACACCAAATACGCCCAAAAGTGGCTCCGGGCGGGCCGACTCGTGTATGCTTTAGAGGCTTGGAAAACCCGGGAGCCCGAGGAGGGGTTCCCCATCGTCAAGAGGTTGAAGACCATGCCCAACGTGGTGCTGCGCTGCGAAGAGGAGGACTTCCTCGCCAAGTTTGTCCAGCAGTTCCAAGCCCTGGAGATCCTGGGAGGGGTGGACATCCGGATCCCCCGAGCGTACTTGGCACCCGACAAGCGCTCGGCCGTGTTTGAAACCTTCCTGAGGGAAAAGGGGATCCAACAACGGTTTTTCTTGGAGGTCAAACGACTGGGACAGCGGGTGGTGGTCAAGGTGCACGACGCCTTTGAGGTGGTGGCCACCCCCGGCGTGAAGATGGCTGTCACCGCCTTGGCCGATGCCTTGGTGCGCCGCGGCTGCCATCGCGTGTACACCACCGCAGAACCCTGAGGAGGCAGAATGAAACTGCTCCTGGCCCTGAGCAACACCCGGGATCGCGAAGAGGTGGTGCGCAACATCCTGCAGGAACTTCAGCCAGACGACCAGTTGATCCTGCTCTTCGTGCTGGACCGCCGAGTGCCCGAGACCGTGTCCTCCTGGCTGCTGTATCTCGGATTCATGGGGGAAACCCTCACCGGAGAGATCGGTGAGGTGATCTTCCGAGAGCTCACCCAGGCCGCGGAACAGCGGGTAAAGGAAATCCGGCAACAGGCAGAACGTCGGGGCGTAAGGGTCAAGGTTCTGTTCCGAGAAGGGCCCTTCTTTGAGGCCCTGAAGGAGGTGTACGAGGCCGAGCAGCCGGATCGGGTGGTGTTTTGCCAGGAGGAGGGCGTGCTCTTCGCCGATCCCGAACCCACTCCGCCCCTGCCCTTCCCCTACGAGGAGTACTAATCTCCTCGGTGGGAGTGTCCGCTTTCCCGCTCAGTGTCTGATGTGCGGGCTGGGGTTTTCCCCTGGCTTTTCTCTCAGAGCACGGGCCCGGGGGAGCGGGCAGCCCCCAGAGGGCTCCGCGGGGCTCACGCCTTCAGGTGCCGCAGCAGGAACTCGGCGGTTAAGCGGTATGCACGTACCTGATTCACCCGCTTGGTGAACCCGTGGCCTTCGTCCTCAAACACCACGTATTCCACGGGCACACCCCGCTGACGCAGGGCTTCCACCATTTGGTCGGACTCGGCCTTGACCACCCGGGGGTCGTTGGCGCCCTGGATCACGAGGAGCGGTGCCCGCAGTTGGTGCACGTAGGTGATGGGGGAGCGTTCCAGCAGAAAATCCCGGTCCTTTTCCGGATCACCCAGGAGTTGCGCCATGTAGGGTTTCCAGTGTTCTGGCACGCTTCGGGCGAAGGTCACCAGGTTGGACGGGCCCACGATGTCCACCCCGCAGCAGAAGTACTCGGGCAAGCGGGTGAGGGCCGAGAGGGTCAGGAACCCGCCGTAACTGCCGCCGAAGATGCCGATGCGTTGGGGGTTCACCCAGGGTTGCTGTCGGAGCCACTTCACACCCTCTTCCACATCCCGCAGCTCCTTGCCGCCCCAATCGCGCCACACTTGCCGCATGAAGGTTTTGCCGAAGCCGGTGGATCCCCGGTAGTTCGGGGCAAACACCGCAACACCGTGGTGTAAAAGGTACTGGTACAGGGGCACGTACCAGGGCCGCTCCTGGAAGTTGGGGCCTCCGTGCACCGAGACCACCACCGGCACCGGGCCGGATACCCCGCGAGGGCGGTACACCCAAGCTTGGATC
Source organism: uncultured bacterium (assembly GCA_964406105.1). Classification (GTDB taxonomy): domain Bacteria; phylum Hydrothermota; class Hydrothermia; order WGAB01; family WGAB01; genus WGAB01. The sequence continues at coordinate 56,794 of CAYOQK010000015.1, forward strand.
TCCAGGCCGTCAAAGGACCGATAGGTGATGGATTCGGGCTCCACCAGGTCTTTTTCCGAGAGGTCGGTGTAGAACCCCCCGGCCACCTTCCGGTACCGTCCGGTGCGGAGGTTTAGGCGGAACAGGTTGGAGGGGAACCGGGCACCGTTGATCAGGAGGTACAGGGTATTTCCTTGGAGATCCAGGCTCAGGAATTGCCCCAGGGGCAGGCGGAACCGGTGGCTCCTCTGGCTGCCCTCGCGCCGCCGGTAAAGCACGTCCGTGCCCCCGTGGTTTTCCACCCAGTACAGGGCGCCTTGGTGGTACTGTGCCCATTCCACGTCGTGGTTCTTGCGGACCACAGGGGTGAGGGTGCGGGTTTCCAGGTCAAAGAAGCCCAGCCAGTGGAACTCGTGATCTCGGTTCGTGAGTACGTAGAACCCTCGGCCCGAGGGATGCCAATCGGTGGGCATCATGCTGACACCGGTTTCCGCGGGGATCAGCAGGTCGGTTTCGCCAGTGGCCAGGTGCACCAGCAGCACGTCGGTGGTTTCCATATCATGGGCCGAGAAGGCCAGAACCCACTGGCCATCGGGCGATACCGGACCCGGCTGGAGTTGACGGCCTACGTGTGCCAAACGGCGGATCTCTCGGGTTTCCAAGTCCAGCACAAAGAGGTCCGGGGTTACCGGGTGCTCCCGGTCCGAGAAGAACACCACGTACCGGCCGTCGGGGGTGAGGGTCTTGCGGCCAAACCGGTGGAAGGCCTCGGGGTTCTGGGTGAGGTTCTCGGGCCATCGGCCCGGGTGGAGCAGGGCGATTTGGTGCTTCTCTCGGCCTTGGTAATCCAGGAGGAGCAGGATCCCGTAGGGTGTGGTGATGCCGAACCACACGGCCCATTCTTCATAGAAGGTGAGGCGTTCCGGGCACCGACTCCGCAGGGTGCGACGCCACAGGTTCATTTGCCCCGAGGCATTGGAGACGTACAGGATCTCGTCCTGATGACCCTTGGGGAGCGAAAGGTTCATCAGGCTCTCGTAGGCGAAAAACTCCTCAAAGCTCCGGTAGGGCATGGGTTGCCTCCTTGTGGTTTACGGGTGGATATGGGTGCCGGCCGTGCCGGCCAGGGCCTCGGTGGCCCGTTCAATGCTGGTGATGATCACCTCCTGGCCGCCCCCACGCAGGAAGTGGAGGGCAGCCTCAATCTTCGGCCCCATGTTGCCGGGCGGGAACTGGCCTTCGGCCAGGTAGGCCGCCGCTTGTGCCGCGGTGAGATGGTCCAAGGGCTGGGCTTGGGGCGTGCCGAAGTTCAGGTAAACCTGGTCCACCTCGGTGAGGATGATGAGCCTGCGGGCCCCGATCTCCAAGGCCAGCACTGCCGACGCCCGGTCCTTGTCAATCACAGCCGGGATTCCCTGGTATCCGTGGTTCTGGCGTACCACCGGGATCCCCCCGCCGCCCACCGCCACGGTTACCACCCCCTGGGACACCAGGTTGCGGATCACCGGGGCCTCTACCACGTGTTGGGGCCAAGGGGAGGGAACCACGGCACGCCAGCCGCGGCCAGCGTCCTCCCGCATGGGAAGGCCCAGCACTTCCTGCAGCCTCTGGGCTTCTTCCTCGGTATAGAAGTCACCGATGGGTTTGGTGGGGTTCTGGAAAGCGGGGTCCTTGGGATCCACCTCTACCCGTGTGATCACTCCCACGGCGGCCCGGGAGATCCCGTGCTCTTGGAACACCTGGTGCAGGGCGTTCACGATGAGGTAGCCGATCCAGCCTTGGGTGTTGGCGTTGAGCACGTCTAAGGGATAGGGAGGGTACCATTCGCGGGCCAGGATGTTGCGGTGAAACTCCACGCCCACTTGGGGCCCGTTGCCGTGGGTGATGGCGATCTTCCGGCCTTTGGTGAACAGGGGCAGGAGGTTCTGCATGGATCGGAGAACGTTGGCGTACTGGGTGTCAATGGAAAAGTCCTCCCCCTTCTTTCGCAGGGCGTTGCCGCCCAGCGCGATCACCAAGGTTTCATCAGAAGAGGATGCATAGGGCAAGGGCGTACTCCTTTTCATGGCTGAGACTCACCCTGGGAATTTTACCGCGGAGCCGGGCCTCCAAACGGGGATGCAGCCGATATCGGGGACGGCCTGAGGGGTCCAGTTCCACGGAGATGTCGGTCCACCGTACTCCATGGCGGAGGCCGGTCCCCAGGGCCTTGAGCAGGGCTTCCTTTGCGGCGAAGCGGGCGGCGAAGCACCGAGCCGCATCCCTCCGGCCCAGACAGATCTGCTGTTCCGTCTTGGTGAACAGGCGGTTCAGGGCTCGGGGGCCGAAGCGATCCAACAGCCGCTGCATACGTGGCACGGAAACCATGTCCACCCCGACGTCCATGGGGTCGTTCCCCTTGGTGCCCTTTAAAAGCTGTAATCCACAAAGAGCGACACCGAATGGAAGGGTTCCACTTCGGTGAAGCCCAGCACCGGGGTACCGTCGGCCAGGTGCGCCTCCTGGCCGAACAGGCCGGTGTGGGTAAAGCGGGTGTTCTTGAATCGCACCTTGAGTTTTAGGCCCAGGTTCGGTGTGGGCCGGTGGAACCAGGCGATGTACCACTTATCGCCGTCGCCGTAAAGGAAGTCAATGCCTGTGTCCTCAAAGGCCCACTGCGACATACCGTTGGTGCGCCAAACGATGTAGCCCACCCGAACCTCGGACTTCTCCGACAGGCGCTTGGTGAAGTTGGCGGCCACAAAGCCACCGGTGATCTCGTCTTCGGGATACGAAAGCCGTTCCTTGAGATCCACGGCGCCATAGCGGCCCTCAAAGCCCACGAAGTCCCCTTGCCCCAAGAGGGCATACATCCGCAGGGTGGTTTCCCGGGTAAAGGACTCCGTGATCTCCAGGTTGCGGCGGTTCCGACGCTTCTGCCATTTCTGCTTGAGCCGAACCCGGAACGGGTGCACCGGCCGCAGCTCTACCTCGGCCTGGATCCGGTAGTTCCAAAGGCCGTCGGTGTTGTCGCGCCACACGTCCACATAGGTGCGGGGGGTGAGGATCTTGGGGGCAAACTGGTATCGGGTTTCAATGTAGAACCCGGTTTCGGGCTTGGGCATGGGGAAACTGGCGAGTTCACTGTACAGGGGGTCCAGCAATCGGTACGGGCGTTCCATGGGCGTGTCGGCGAACCGGGTGTCCTCTTGGAAGGGACGCATGTAGGGGTTGGTATAGGTGGGGTCATAGTGCCGCACCAGCACGTTGAAGTACAGGGGGTTGAACTGCAGCCGCGACTTGGCCAGGAAGGCGTTGCCGCCCCGCTCCTCGTGGGCGGCCTCCAGTTCCAGGGAGAGCGGTGCGCGAACCCAGCGGAAATCCACGCTGTAGAACCGCTTGGTTTTGCCCCCTATCCACACAAAGGACGCATCGTCGCCGAAACTCTCGCGATCGCCCGGTAGGTCCATCTCCTGGAAATCCGGCTCCACCGGCTGGGGGTAGTCCATCTGCAGGTACCCGAAGCCCACCTGGCTGCCGGTGGGGAACCAGGGCAAGGGCAGGTCGTAGGCGAGATAAGCCCCTCGGGTTTCCTCCAGCAGGCGGTTCTCAAAGGTGGAGGGGATGAAGGTGCCGGTGTAGTAGAAGTTCGGGGTGCCATCCCGCTTGGGAATGAAGTGGCGGGGCGCCAGGGAGTAAAACAGGATGCCAGACCAAGGCCCCTGCCGTAGCTGGGCGGCGATCCCTTCAAAGTTGAAACTCCGCTGACTGGTTTGGTCGCCGTAAATGCCATAGGGTCGGTCCAGGATGCGGCTGCGGGCCTCTTCAGCGTTGTCCACCAACAGGGCTTGCCCGATGGTCACCCGGTAATCCCCCACGATGAGGCGGCGCAGAGGGCCCAAATGAACGATCTCAAAAAAGGCCTTCACCTGGGGCCGGGGACCAAGGTAGGGGCTCTCGCGATACAGGAAGCCCAACCGGTACCGGCCGTAAAGGCTGAGCCGACCCTTCCATCGGAAGAAGGGACGGTGCTGCAGGGCTTGGGCCTCTTGTTGTTCCTGGATCAAGCGGTGGATGAACCGTTGTACCTGGGCCTCGGTCCACCCCTGGGCCCGGAGCAGGGAGTCCAGCGCACCGGGCTCGGTGGAGGTCAACTGCTGGATCCGTTCGTACAGATTGCTGCCCGCCGTGTACAGATAGGGACTAAAGTAGGTGTCCAGGTGGAGCCAACCGCGGATCCGCTGGCTTTGGGGATCTCGGTATGCCACGAAGTTCCGCATGTTCCGGTATCCGTAGTACGAAAGGCCGGGCACGCGCCGCAGATCCCCACCGTGCCGGAGCCGGAGCACCTTCACATAGCGCACTACGGAGGCGGCGTCAATCAGGGATACCCCGTAAAGGCTGTAGAGCTCGTCCACCGTGGCACGGTTCACGTTGATGGGCTCGGTGAGGAAGCCGATCCACTCGTCGTAGTAGCTTTCCCGGGGGGCCTCCTCGCTGGCTCCCCGTTGCCGAATGCGCTCCACGTAGAGGGCGAAATTCCGCCCCTCCCGAAGGGGCACGATCACGATGTACGGTTTCCAACGCTTCAGATCGCCCGGTTCTATCGTGGGGATCTCGGCGAGCTCGTAATAGCTCTTCAGCGGACCATGACGCCGAATCCACACGAACAGGCTTTCGGCTTTGGCCCGGGGGATGTGGGCGGTTTCCAGCACCTCTTGGAGGGGCCGGTGCTCCTGGGCTGCCAGCCGTTGCGCATCCTCTTCGCCGATGGGGAGCCGCAGGATCTCCTCCAGGGAGGCCCGATTCAGGTCAATCCTCAGGGGAGCGGTACTGGTGGCGAGCAGGGTGAGTGCCAAAAGGACAACCACGGGTTACCTCCGGTACGCCAAGCCCAAGCCGTGGGTGAGGGGAAGACCGGGCGTAAAGCGCGCCACGTAGTCCAGGCTCAGGTGCCCCCACCGCAGGCCAAACCCCAGGGAGGGAAAGGTGTTTTCACCCTGGTGCTCCACACCGCCACGGAGCACCAGTTGATCGTTCCACAGGCCCACCTGTTGCCCCACCGAGAGGGTGGCCGGATGCCGAGGATCCTTTTTGACCTCCAGCAGGGTGATCACCGAGGGGAAGGGCCGATAGGCCAAGCCCACAGCAAGGACGCTGGGCAGACGCTCGGCCTCAGTTTCGGTTTCCAAAGTGGGCCGGTTCAGGTTCAAGGCGGCCAGGCCAAAGTGCCACCGCCGATACAGGCGAATCCGCAGCCCCAGGTCCAGCCCCAGGGCTCCGGCATTGCCAAATCGGGGCTCCTGAAACTGCAGGTAATGGAGGTTTGCCCCCACGGCAATGCCCTCCGACAGGCTGCGCGCCACGCTCACGGTCCACGCAGCCTCGGCATATGTGCCGGTGTATGCGGTGTCGTATCCTTCGCTGGCCAGGGATGCCCCAAAGCGTTTCAGGGACACCGCCCAGGTGTACTCGTGCCAGGGAACCACCACTGTGGCCTGTAGGTTGTTCAGCCCCACGTTTAAGCCCCCAAAGGGCACGAGGTACGCAGCGTAAGCCTGGGGAGGGGTGTACGCCAATCCGGCAGGGTTGAGGTACAGGCCGTCAGGAGTGTGGGCCAGAGCGGTAAAGGCGCCTCCCAGGGCGTCGGACACGGGTCCGGCCGTGAGGTTTTCAAAGGCAGCCCGGGATAAGCCGAGGGAACTCAACAAAAGGAGAATCACGCCCAATCGTCGCATGCTCCAATTATATCGGCCTCCACGGCGGAAACCAACGGGCCATCCCCCATAATGAGAGGCACAACCGGAGGGAAACATGGACGTCTTGGACCTCATCCAGGAACTGGCCGAGGCCTTTGGGGTGGCCGGCTTTGAGGAAGAAATCCGTGCCCTGCTACTCCAGAAACTCCAGGGCAAAGTGGATCGTGTGGAAACCGACGCACTGGGCAATATCCTGGCCTATCGCGAGGGCCGGAGCCGCCGACGCCTGCTTTTGGACGCCCATATGGACGAAGTGGGCCTGGTGGTTAGCCATGTGGACGCCCAAGGCTTCCTGCGGGTGGTGCCCTTGGGAGGCTGGGATCCTCGGATCCTACCCGGCATGCCCGTGCAACTTCGGCCTGAACCCGGTCGGCACCTATGGGGTGTGATCGGCACCACCCCACCCCATGTGCTCTCTGCCGAGGACCGCAAGCAGGCCGTGGACTTCCCCCAACTCTTCGTGGATATCGGCGTGCGCTCCCGAGAGGAGGCCGAGGCCCTGGGGGTGGTGCCAGGAGTGCCTCTGGTGCCCCATGTGCCCGCCCGCCGGATCCATCCCGATTTGCTCATGGCCAAGGCACTGGACGATCGCCTGGGCTGCGCCCTGATCCTGACCCTGCTGGATCGCCTCACCGAACCCACCCCCTACGACCTGGTGATCAGCTTCTCCGTGGGAGAGGAACTGGGGCTCCGGGGCGCACGGGTACTCGTTCAGCAGGTGCAACCCGACGTGGCTCTGGCCCTGGAAGGCACGGGTGCCACCGATACCCCAGGGGTGCCCGAGGAAAAACGCCCCTCGGAACAGGGAAAGGGTCCGGTGATCACCCGGCTGGATAAGAGCATCGTGGTGCAATCCCGCATGGTCTCTGCCTTGGTTCGGGCTGCCGAGGAAGCGGGTGTGCCGTACCAGTTCAAGCGCCCCCTCTTCGGCGGCACCAACGCCGGAGCGATTCACCTGTCGGGCGCTGGCGTGCTGGCCGGTGTGGTGTCTGTGCCTGCCCGATACATCCATTCGCCGGTGTCCCTGGTGCATCGGTCCGACTTTGAGCACACCCTGCGGCTGGTGGAAACCTTCGTCAAGGGCATAGACCGGTACCTGTAAGCCCTGCCCGGTTTCGGGATTCTTTCACTTCATGAAAGAACTTCTTTCACGCCTTGAAAGAAGTTGAA
>CAYOQK010000016.1:0-15577 GCA_964406105.1 uncultured bacterium
TCCACCGGTAGCAAGTTGAGGAGCTTCTCGTCGGGTTCAATGGCCAGGGGGTCTACCCGGGGGAATCCATAATGCTGGGCGATGTAGTCTGCCAGTTCTTCCTCGGTGAGGATTCCCCGTTCTACCAAGAAGGAGACCACATCACGGTTTTGTTTCCGCAGAGTGGTGCGGATTTCTTGGGCTTGGTCTTCCTTCAGAAGACCATCCCGGAGCAGGTCGTTGATGAGTTTCACATCCAGCATGGCACCCATAGTATGCAGCAAAAGGTCCGCCGTTTTCACTGGGATGAAAACCTATCCCGTTGGGAACGTGCACCTTGTCTTGGCAAGGGAGTTCGCCGATTTCAAGGGTAGAGGGACGCTATCCATTGGAAGCCAAGGAACAGAGATCTTCTCGCCTTGCTCCTGCTTACGGAGTACAATTTAGGTATGACGGCAAGAATCTACGACCCAGTGTATCGCCCCTCCAAACCCAAGATCCTGGCCGTGGACGATGAACCCTACGTGCTGGATATCCTGGAGCGTTTGCTCGTGGAGCACGGTTATGAGTATCAGGGTGTGCTCACCGGGGAAGAGGCCTTGAGTGTCATTGAAGAGGATCCCCCGGATGTGGTGCTCCTGGATCTCCGGATGCCCGGGGTGGACGGCTTTGAGGTCCTGGAACGGATCCGAAGCAATGAAAAGCTGGGATACATCCCGGTCATCGTGCTCACGGCCTTGGAGCGGGAGCAGGTGGAGGCCTTCCAAAAGGGGGCTGATGACTTTCTCACCAAGCCTCCGAACGAGGCCAGTTTGATCGCACGCATTGAGGCCCTCCTTCGGCTGAAGTCTTACATCCGCGAACTGGAAAGCGCCGAGCAGGTGCTCTTTTCCCTGGCCACCATCATTGAAATGCGAGACGCATACACCGAGCAGCACACCGAACGGGTGGTGGAGGTGTCCCTCAAGATCGGCCGTATCGTAGGACTCACCCCTCAGGAGTTGGACGATCTCCGCAAAGGAGCCCATCTCCACGATATCGGCAAAGTGGCCATTCCCGATGCTATATTAAAAAAGGAAGGGCCCTTGACTCCAGAGGAACGGAAACGGATTGAGGAGCATGTCATCATCGGGGAGCAGATCTGTGCTCCCATCCACTCCTTGCGGGGCGCTCTACCCATCATCCGACACCACCATGAGCGGTGGGACGGTACCGGATACCCCGATGGCTTGAAAGAGCACGAAATTCCCTTTTTGGCTCGTATCGTGGCCATTGCCGACGCCTTTGATGCCATGAGCTTTGATCGTCCCTACCGAAAACGCCTCAGCCGAGAACAGATCATGGAGGAGTTTGAGAAGGGTAAGGGCAAACAGTGGGACCCCAATCTAACCGAGATTCTGTTGGGGCTCTTGGAAGAGGGTGAGTTGTAGCGTCGCGGATTCTCCCTTTTTCCATGCGCATCCTCACGGTGACCAACATGTATCCCCATCCTGAACACCCGGCCATGGGGGTGTTCGTTCAGGATCAGGTGCGCGACGTTCGTGCCCTGGGCCATGAAGTGGACGTTTTGGTGGTGGAGGGATGGCGAAGCCGTTGGGAGTACCTTTCGGCCTGTGCCCGGGTCCGACAAGCCGTGAAGGCCCGTCCCTATGATGTTCTCCACATCCACTACGGCCTCACCGGAGTTCCTGCCCTGTGTCAGCGCCGGGTTCCTATGGTGCTTTCCTTTTGTGGAAGCGATCTGGAGATCCCTTGGCAGCGTTTGATCAGCCGGTGGGTCAACCGGTACCTGCAGGGGCGGCTGGTAAAATCGCCCAGTCTGTTGCCCCTGTTGGGGGATCCCCGGGCCTGGGTGGTACCGAACGGGGTGAACCTGGAGATGTTTTATCCCATGCCCAAAGAAGAGGCGCGCAAGGCCTTGGGACTTTCCCCTTCGCCGGTGTACGTGGCCTTTGTGGCCAACCCTGCCCGGCCCGAAAAACGCTTTGATTTGGCCCAGCAGGCCGTGGAATTGGCCTCCGCTTCAGTGCCCATGGAACTCCTGGTGGTTCACAGGCGCCCCCACGAGGAGATTCCTTTATACCTGAATGCCGCTGACGTGGTGCTCTTGACCTCGGATTACGAGGGTTCTCCTAACATTGTGAAGGAGGCGATGGCCTGCAACCGCCCCATTGTGGCTACGGCTGTGGGGGATGTTCCCTGGCTTTTGGAGGGTGTGGCTGGCGCCGTGGTGGTCAGCCATCGGCCCGAAGACATCGCCCAGGGGATTCTCCAGGTGCTGGAAAGGGGTTCCAGCACCGGGCGGGAACGATTGAAGGCCTTAGGCTTAGATCATCGGAGCGTGGCCCTTAGGCTGGTGGCCTTATACCAACAGGCCCTTCGGCCAGGTCCACAGGAAACCTTGGAGAGGTGACCCGTGAAACGTTGGACCCTCCTGCTTTTCTTGATCCCTACCCTTTGGGCCTTGGATATTCGGGATCTCCAATACACCCTGGACCCTTCTGGGGCCTCGCCCTACGAGGGACAGTGGGTGACGATCTACGGGGTGGTCACAGCCGGTAGCGATGACTTTGGAAACCTGTTCTTCATTGCTGATTCCGTGGGTCCCTGGCACGGCATTGCTGTGTACGCTCCTGGTGCTGACGTTCAACGGGGCGACTCGGTAAGGGTGTATGGACGAGTGCAGGAGTACTACGGAAAAACAGAGATCAACGCCTCCTCCGGATCGGTGACGGTTCTGGCCCAGCACCGCAGGATTCCACCCCCGTATCGGTGTCAGGCGATAGACCTGGGGGAGCCTCTGGAAGGGGTGTATGTGTTCCTGACCGACCTGCGGGTGACCCATGCGGACCTGGGCTATGGCGAGTGGCAAGTGCAGGATGCTACAGGTTCTTTTCGTGTAGACGATCTGGCCGAGTACACCTATGAGCCCCAGGTGGGCGATACCCTCCGGTTTCTTCGGGGCATTTTGGATTACTCCTACGGCAACTTTAAGGTAGAGCCCCGAGGCGACGAGGACCTCCGGCTGCGGGAACGGGCCCTGCAGGGCTTTTTCAATACCTCAGTGATGGGTCCCCTCCGGGTTTCCCAAGCCCAAGTCAACCTGGATTCCCTGGTGGTTTCCTGGATCCGGCGGGCAGCCTATTCCGTGGATGTTTGCATCTACAGCTTGTCCAGTTGGAACATCGTGAACGCCTTGAAGGATCGGTATGATCACGGGGTGCGGGTTCGGGTGATTGTGGACGATGACCATTGGAACAGTCAGGTCTCCAGCTTGGTCTCCTATGGGATCCCGGTGATCTCTGACAGTTTTGGCAGCAATCCAGGGGATGAATCCATGCACAACAAGTTTGTGGTGGTGGATGCCAGGGATACCGGCTTTCCCGAGGATGACGCATTGCTCACAGGATCCTACAACTTTACCTTTGACCCCTACGGTTCTGCCAACAACATGGTATTGATCCTCTCCCAGGCGGTTGCTGAGGCCTATACCCAGGAGTTTAATGAGATGTGGGGATCGGCTGAGGATACACCGAACGCTGCCCAATCGCGGTTTGGCACCCGAAAAACCGACAACACCCCCCATGTGTTTACGGTGGAAGGCCACACCGTGAAGGTGTACTTTTCTCCCTCTGACCCCACAGAAGCTGCTTTGATCCAAGAGATCCAGAGGGCTCGGTCTACCCTGAACTTTTCCATCTACTTTTTCACCCATCAGGGCCTTTCAGATGCCATGAAAACACGATGGGACCAGGATGCCGCTTTGGTGGCTGGTGTTTTTGATTCCACCCATTTTTTAGATCCTGGGCACTACTCGGAGAGCTGGGATCTCCTGGGCCTCGGAGGCAACGCCTGGAATCCCCCAGCGTATGTGATGGCCGACAGCCTGCCCGGCAAATTGCTCCACCACAAGTACCTGGTGGTGGACGGCGCTCGGGTCATCACGGGGTCGGCCAATTTCACGTATTCGGCTATGAACACCAACGACGAGAATCTGATCCTTTTGGACGATTCCCTCCTGGCCCAGGATTTCTTGGCGGAATTCCAAGCACGGTACCAGGAAGCCGGAGGCACCTGGCCGCCAGGAGAGTACACCATTCAGGATTTGCAGATGGCAGATCCTTCTCCCCTGGAGGGCCGAAAGGTGCGGATTTCGGGTCTTTTGACCGGTGTGTTCTCCGGGGGGCGTCGCCTCTTCGTGGGGATGCGCCCCCAGGGGCCATACCGAGGGGTGTTCATCTACATGCCCACACCCACCGCCCCTGTTCCTCAGGTGGAGGATTCGGTGGTGCTCACCGGTGATGTGCAGGAATACTACGGCCTCACGGAAATGGTGGTGGAAACCGCAGGGTTTCGTCGGATAGGTGTGGGCTCTCCCCTGGTGCCGGTGCGTGTTACAGCCGCCCAGGCCATGTCAGAACCCTACGAGGGGGTACTGGTTCAGGTGGACACCGTACGGTGTCACAACACAGATCTGGGGTATGGGGAATGGGCCCTTCACGACAGTACCGATACCCTCCGGGTAGATGATCTGGGACTGGCTTACACCCCGGTTCTTGGGGCCTTTTACACTGTCCGCGGACCCGTGTACTACGCCTATGGGCATTTTAAACTGGAGCCCCGAGACTCCTCGGATGTGCAGGTGGTGGCTTGGCCTGGGGATGCAGACGCGGATGGTCAGGTGAGCATCGCAGATGTCTCAACGCTGGCGGCCTACTTGTATGCCCATGGAACCCTACCTGCCCCTCGCCTGCGGGCAGATGTCAACCTGGACCATCGGGTGGACGACCAAGACCTGGTGGCTTTGGTTCGTCGGGTTTTGCCTTCGGTGCGGAAAACGGGGGCTTTGGAGGGTGTGTATCATTAACACCTGAGCCGCAGGGAAAAGGAAAGGAGGATCTATGCCCGAGGTGCAAATCGTAGTGACTGGCGGCGCCGGCTTCATCGGATCCCACTTGGTTGAGGAATTGTTGCGGGTTCGCGCGGGTGCTTCCCCGTTCCAACACCTGTTTGAGCCCATCGGGTCTTTTCGGATTGTGGTGGTGGACAACTTTACCACCGGTCGGCCTGAAAACCTGGAGGACGTTCGGTCCACGGTTGCCCGGGAAGGGATGGATCCCACCTTTGAACTCATTCAAGGGTCGGTGCAAGAGCCAGGGTTGCTGGAGGGGCTGTTTGACGAGCATACCTATGTTTTACACCAGGGCGCGATCCCCTCGGTGATGCGGTCTGTGAAGGATCCCTTGGCCACCCACGAGAACAACGTAACCGGTACCTTGGTGCTTTTAGAGGCAGCCCGGAAGCGCAGGGTGCGCAGGGTGGTGTTGGCGTCATCCTCTTCAGTGTATGGGGACACCCCCACATTGCCCAAACGGGAAGATATGCCGCCTTCCCCCCTCTCTCCCTATGCCATTTCCAAGTTGGCCGGAGAGTACTACGCCCGAGTGTACCACTCGCTCTTTGGGGTGGAAACCGTGAGCCTCAGGTACTTCAACATCTTTGGTCCTCGGCAGGATCCCACTTCCCAGTATTCCGCTGTGATTCCTCGGTTCATTCACCAGATCTTAGAGGGACAGCCGGTAACCATCTTTGGCGATGGTTTACAGTCGCGGGACTTTACCTATGTGAAAAACGCCGTTTTTGCTAATTTCCTGGCCCTTTTTGCCCCCCAGGCTGCTGGTGAGGTGTTCAATATTTCCACAGGACAACGCCACACCTTGTTGGAACTCGTGGACCTGTTGGAAGAGATCTTGGGGGTGCAAGATCATCCGCGGGCGTTTTTGGATCCTCGGCCCGGGGACATCCGTCACAGCTTAGGGGACATCCAAAAGGCGCGGCGGCTATTGGGTTATGAGCCCCTCATGGGATTCCGAGAGGGGTTAGAGGCCACCGTGGCCTGGTTCCGAGAGCGGTGGCAACCCTCCCAGTCTACGGGGAGTACAGAAGCAGGATGACCCTCTCCAGGGTTAGAGAACCCCGCTGCCTCTCCCTTCTTCTGGGAATCCTTACTGCAGTGTCCTTTTGGTACCTGCAATGGTGGCACTGGGGGCCCAAGGTTCTCCGGCATCCCCTATGGCCCTTATTGGGGATTCTGGTTCTGGCCCTGCTGTTCCGGGGGCAACTGTGGCCCCGGCGATGGGGGGATGGCCTGTTGCTGGGGGTAGGGGTGACCCTGGCCATTGGGGTGGTGTGGACGGGGAGATGGCACGGTTCCGGTCTTCGGGAGCCGTTGGCCCTGCTCCAGGGTGTGGGCATTGCCTACATCGTGGCGCGTGCCACCTCTGGATACACGACAGCGCGTTGGATTTACCGAATCACGTTGTGGTTCACCGGTGTTCTGGTGTTGGTGGCGGTGGCCCAGTTTCTCCTGTACTGGAGCACGGGCTACTTTTTTACCTTTCAAACGGGCCAATTTGCAGGTGTGTCTCCCAGTCGCTGGACGCCCTGCTGTGGGCTGTTCGCCGTGTCTTCGGTGTATGGTGATCCCCGCGATTTCTCCGTACGGCTCGCAGGCCTTTGGAGCCTGGCTTGGTTCGGATGGTTGTTTGCTCCGGAACAAGGGGGGTACCGAAAAGTTGCGGGTTTCCTGGTGATTTTGGGGGCGGCCTTAATCCTGCTGAACTTCACCCGAGCCGCTGTATTGGCCTTGGGGGTGTCGGGAGTGGCCGGAGGGATTTTGGCGCTCTATCGCCGCCGTTTAGCCTACGGAAGGCTTGCCCTTTTGGGAGCGGCCTTGGGGTTCCTGATAGTATGGATGTCCCCGTTGCTGGACCGGGTTTTAGAGATTGAAGCCCGGTCTCCCGCGTTTCGGCTGGGCCTATGGCACCAATACTTGCGACACCTGGGCCTTTGGGGAGCGAAGGTTCCGTTCCCGGAAACCCTTTCCCTGCATTCCCTTTGGCTGGCGTTTCTGTTTTACGGCGGTTTCCCGACCCTGGGCCTGTGGCTTCTTTTGGTAGGGTACTTGGGAACGGGACTCCTGCGGTTTGAGGAGTCGGAGGGGTTCCGATGGTTCTTGGTGTTCTTCGGAGGAACCTTAGGGTATTGGGTCGCCTATGGTCTGTTCTCGGGGTACGGGTTTCCCCATCACTGGATCACCCTCGGGGTTACCGTAGCCCTTCGGGGTCGCTTAAGGGCGAAGATCCGTTGGCGGTGAACAGATGGGGGATGGGAACCTCGCGCTCCTCGCCGGTTTCCATGTGGCGGAGTTTGACTGCGTTGCGTTGAAGTTCCTCATCTCCCACGATCAGGGTGTACCGGGCCTTAAGCCGGTGGGCCCGTTTCATTTGGGCCCGGAGTTTCTTGGGTTCATGGACGAAATCCACGGCAAAACCCCTTTGGCGAAGTTCAAAGGCCAGGTCCAGCGCCCTTTCGCGGGTGGCCTCACTGGTGTACACCACGAAGTAATCCAGGGGTTCTTCCTTGCGGGGTTCTCCTAAGGCGAGCAGCACGCGTTCCATGCCCATGCCGAAGCCCACCGCCGGGGTGGGAGGGCCTCCGAGTTCCTCTACCAGCCGGTCGTAGCGGCCGCCGCCGGCCACCGTGTCTTGAGCACCCAAACCGGGCACCTTCACCTCAAACACGGTATCGGTGTAGTAGTCCAGTCCACGCACCAGGCGGGGATTCACCTGATAGGGGATCTGCCAGCGATCCAGAATGCTGAGGAGTTCATCAAAGAAGCGGCGGCTTTCGTCGCTCAGATAGTCCTGGAAACGGGGAACATCGGTAAGGCGAGGCCCATCCACTTTGCAATCCAGGACCCGTAGGGGGTTGCGGTCCATCCTGCGCTGGCAATCGGCACACAGGGTTTCCCGCAGGGGCGTGAGGTATTCCAACAGGGCTTGCCGATAGCGCTGACGATCCTCGGGAGAGCCGATGGAATTGATTTCCAAGCGGCGTTCTTGGATTCCGAAAGCGTCCAGGATTTCCATCAGCATGCGAATGAGTTCGGAATCTAAGAGGGGGGAGCGTTCGCCGATGGCCTCTACCCCCAGTTGATAGTGTTCCCTCAATCGGCCCTTTTGGGGTCGTTCTGCTCGGAAAATGGGGACGTAGTAGGCGAGTTTAATGGGGCTTGGCAAATGGTTTTCCAAAAAGGCTCGGATGACCGGGGCCGTGCCCTCGGCCCGCAGGGTGAGGCTCCGACCGCCTCGGTCCTGGAAGGTGTACATCTCCTTTTCCACGATGTCCGTGGTTTCGCCCACGGATCGCACGAAGAGCTCGGTGGGTTCAAAGGTGGGGGTTTGGATGAAACGGTACCCATAGGCCCGGAGGATCCGGCGGGCCCGTTGAAGCAGTTCTTCCCGCATTGCGTATTCGTCCGGCAAGATGTCCCGAGTGCCACGGATTCGTTGGAACTTCATGACGGCAAGCCCTCCAACAGTTCTTGGATCAGGTCTTCGGCCGTGATGCCCTCGGCCTCTGCGGCGAAGTTCACCAAAACCCGGTGCCGAAGTACATCGGGTGCCAGGGCCTTCAGGTCTTCTACCCGCGGGGCTGGGCGTCCTCGGAGTAAGGCACGTGCTTTGGCTCCCAGTACCAGGAACTGGCTGGCCCGGGGCCCGGCTCCGTAGGCCACGAACCGTCGGATCCGTTCAGGGGCTCGGGGATTATCAGGCCGCGTAGAGGCCACGAGTTTGACGGCCAGGTCCACGATGTGATCGGGCACCGGGGTCCGGAGCACGAAGTCTTGGAGTTCCAAAATCTCGGATCGGCTGACCACGGGGTCCAAGTGGGGCAGTTCTCTGGTGGTGGTGCGCATCACGATTTCGCGTTCCTCCTCCTCGCTCGGGTAGGTCATCCACAGGTTCAGCATAAACCGATCCAGCTGGGCTTCGGGGAGGGGATAGGTGCCCTCTTGCTCAATGGGGTTTTGGGTGGCCATGACGAAGAAGGGAGGTTCCAGGGTGTAGGTGGTTCCTCCTGCGGTTACCCGGAGTTCCTGCATGGCCTCCAACAGGGCAGCCTGGGTTTTGGGAGGGGTGCGGTTGATCTCGTCGGCGAGGATCAGATGGGCAAAGATGGGGCCCTGAACAAAGCGGAACCGCCGCCGACCTGTCTTGGGATCCTCCTCCAGGATTTCGGTGCCAATGATGTCCATGGGCATGAGGTCCGGGGTGAACTGGATCCTGGAGAACTTGAGGTCCAGGAGTTGGGCCAGGCTTTTGACCAGCAGGGTTTTTGCCAGCCCAGGCACCCCGACAATGAGCACGTGGCCCCGGGAAAACAGGGCCACCAAGAGTTTCTCAATCACCTCGTGTTGGCCCACGATCACGCGGGCCAGCTCGCGTTCAATCCGCTCCCGAACCTCTTTAAGGGTGTCCAGCGTGGTAGCCATGGATGGAGTGCATTCTACACGAGGCCCCAAAGCAAGGCAAGGAGCCCGAGTCATGCCGGGCCTTTGGACGGTGGAAGCATCTATTGGCTTCACTTCTCGGGAGGTGATGCCAACTCCACCCGTGGAAGCCACAGGTATGCGAGCACGCCCGAGAGGGTTCCCAGCACACCGGGCAGGAAGAACACAAAGGGCACGGGAACCCAATCCCCCAGTACACCGGTAAGGAAGGAGGAGAGGGCGGTGGTGCCCAAAACCGTGAGGTTCACGAAGGCGAACACCCGACCCAGGTAGGCCTCGGGCAAGATTCGTTGGAGGAGGGTGGTGCGCGACACGGTGATCCACGGGATGAAGAAGCCGTGGATCAGAATGGCCAGCAACGCCATCGGGTACTGTCGGATCCACAGGAAAGGCAGGTAGGTGGCGCCATCCATAAGGATACCCAGGACCAGAAAGTGCCAGGCCCGGCGTTCTCCCTGTCGGTAGAGCCACAGGGTTCCAAGAAGCCAGCCGAGCCCCATAGAAGCCTCAAAGAAGGCGAGATGAGAAGCTCCAAGGCCGAACACCCTTTTGACCAACAGATTGGCGCCCACGATGGCCGGCCCCATGATGAACAGGTTATCCAGAGCCGTGAGTACCAACAACCGACGCAGAAAGGGATGCTGCCGAACCAATTGGATTCCCTCTCGGATCTCCTGGTCCAGGCGCCTGTGGGTGGGTGGGGGTTCAGGGACCCGGATCCGCAGGATGGCGATCACCGAGGCCAAGAAGGTGAGGGCATCCACGGTGAGCACCATCAGCAGCCGGGAAACCTGGCTATGTGGGCCGATCAGGAGCCCTGCGGCCGTGGCCCCCACCACCATGGCCAGCTGGGTGGAACCCTGCAGGAGGGCGTTGGCCTGGAATAGCCACGAACCGGCCAAACGGGGCATGAAGGCGTCCCGGGCAGGCATAAAAAGCGCCGAGAAGGAGGTATGTAGGAAAGCCAGGGCCCCAATGGACCACCAATGCAAATGGCCGGCGAAGTACAGCGGCCAAAAGGCCAGGAGCACTACCATTCGCAGGAGATCCGAGGCCACCATTACCCATCGCTTGGGAAACCGATCCACTAAGGCCCCCACCACAGGACCCAGCAACAGGTAGGGAAGGGTTTCCAGGAAGCTCACCAAGCCGGCCTTCGTGCCGCCGTGCTGGGTTTCCACCAACAGCACCAAGAAAAGCAACACGCTAAAGAACATCTGATCGCCGGCAGAGGAGATGAACTGCCCCACCCAAAAGATCCAGAAGTCTCGCCGTGGCCGTTGCATGGCCTCTATTATGGTTCTCAACAGCGGCTTATGCCTCGGACCTGCACCCGTGGGATCGGCGTCGGGCGGCAAGGAGAAAAGCAAAAGGCCTTGAAACGGAGCCGCCAGTGGCCCTGGAAGATCGGGGGCCTGGGGGCGCTTGTGGCTCTGACGACACTGCGATTCCGTATAATCAAGCCCTTATGCGAAGGCAGGCACGGATCCCCTTGGAACAACGGCGATTGCAGAACGGCCTGTGGGTGGTGGTATCCGAGGATCACAGCCACCCGTTGGTGTCGGTGCAGGTGTGGTATCGGGTAGGCTCCCGCAATGAGCACGAAGGCATCACAGGGGTTTCCCACCTATTGGAGCACATGATGTTCAAGGGCACAGAGCGACTTGGCCCCGAGGAGTTCAGCCAAATCGTGCAGCGGATGGGCGGGGTAGACAACGCGTTCACCAGCTTCAACATGACCGCTTATTGGAGCGAGGTTCCCTCGCGCCACTTGGAAACCCTGCTCCAGATGGAAGCCGACCGTATGGCCAACGCGGTGTTCCGGGAGTTTGAGGAGGAAAAGGCCGTGGTGCTGGAGGAGCGTCGGCTCAGTGAGAACTCGCCCTGGGACGCCTTTTTTGACACCTTCCAGGCCACCGCCCTTCAGGCCCATCCCTATCGGAACCCCATCATCGGCTGGCGATCCGACGTGGAACGGTTGACCTTAGAGGATGTCCAACGCCACTATCGCACCTATTACGCTCCCTCCAATGCCCTGCTGCTGGTGGTAGGGGATGTGCGCCCTGAGGAGGTTTTCGCCCTGGCAGAAAAACACTTCGGTCCGATTCACCGCCCGGTTCAGGTGCCGGAGGTGCGTACCCAGGAGCCCCCGCAGCAGGGGGAGCGACGGTTCCGTTTGTACCGCCCCGGGCCCTTGACCTTGGTCGGGGTAGGGTACCACATCCCAAGGTATCGGGATCCGGCCTTTCCGGCCGTCCACCTTCTCTCGGAGGTGCTGGTTTCTGGCCGGAGCGCTCGGCTGTACCGACAACTGGTCATGGAGGCCGGGGTGGCCTCGTCGGTGGGCCTTTGGACCGATTGGATCAGCATTGACCCCTTCATCGTGGTATTCTACGCGGTGGTGCAACCGGGAACGCCCCCTGAGGAGGTGGAACGCCGGATGATCCAAGAGATTGAAGGGATGGGCTCAGAACGCCCAGTGTCCCAGGCCGAGCTGGACCGTGTGCGGAACCGCGTGGTGCTTGCCTTTTACCATGGCCAGCAAACCATGGCGGGCAAAGGCATGCTGATCGGCGAGTTCGCCATCGTGGAAGACCCCGAGGCTGTAAACCGTTACCTGGACCGCCTGGAAGCGGTGACGCCAGAGCAGGCCCAGCAGGTGGCCCAGCGGTATTTCCGGGAACGGAACCGTACCGTGGGGTACCTTTTGGAGGGAACACCATGATCCGCGAGGTACTGGACAACGGCTTCACGGTGGTGATCCAACGGGAACCTCGGTTGCCCCTGGTTCACGTGTTGTATGCAGCCCATGCGGGTGCGATGTACGATCCCCCGGGAAAGGAAGGCCTGGCCCACCTGGTTACCCAACTGCTGGACGACGGAACCCGCCATCGCACTGAAGAGGACATCACCTTTGGGGTGGAAAATCTGGGCACGGCGCTGGCCCTTCGCACCTCCCTTTATCTTTCCACGGTGAGTTTCACGGCCCTGGCCGATCATGTGCGTCCTCTCTTAGAGATCCTGGCCGACATCGTTCAAAACCCGGTGTTTCCAGAGCCTCGGGTTCGCCGGGAACGTCAACGGCAGCGGGCTGGGATCCAAAGCCAGTTGGCCGAGCCCTCTCAGGTGCTGGGCCGGCAAGTGGTGTGCAAGTTCTACGAGGGCACACCCCTGGGGCATCCGGTGTCTGGCTTCCTGCAAACGGTGGAATCCCTGGAGCGGGAAGATGTGGAGAGGTTTCATCGCCAGCACTATCGTCCCGACCGTTCCGTGTTGATCCTGGTGGGCGATGTCCCGGAGTCCGAAACCTTGAGCCTGATCCAGGACCTGTGGGGCCTTTGGCGCGGTGTGGGGGCGGCACCCCCGCTGCCCGGGCCTGCCCCTCAGGATCGTCCCCAAAGCGAGGTGTTCGCCTATCCCATGGCCGTAAACCAGGTTTACGTGGCGTTGGGTCATCTGGGACCCCGTCGCAGGGATCCGGAGTACAATGCTCTACGGGTGTTTAACTATGTGCTGGGAGGCGGAGGGTTCGCCTCCCGACTCATGAAAGAAGTGCGGGTTAAGCGGGGTTACGCCTACGGGGCCTCCTCACGCATCACTCCGGGGATCTTTTACCCAGGCACCTTTGTGGTCCGCACGGAAACCAAAGTGGAAACCGCCCACGATGCCCTACAGGTGATCCGGGCCGTGCTCCAGGAGATCCAGGATCGGGGCATCACCCCGCAGGAACTCCGCGATGCCCAGCAGTTTTACCAAGGTGCCATCCCCCGAATGACCGAGACCTACGGTCAAGTGGCCCAAGCCCTTTTGGATCAGGTACTCAACGATCTACCTGAGCGTTTCTGGGTGCGCGATGTAGAAGAGATCCAACGGCTGGAACTGGAACAGGTGAACCAGGTCATTGCGGGGTTTTTAAAACTGGACCGCACCACCTGGGTGCTGGTTACGGATCTGGAGGCTTTTCCCTTGGACGCTTTAGGGTTTCCCGGGGAGCGGATTCACCGCGATCCTGTGTGCTGACCCCGTTCACGGGGAGCTCGGCCGGTACCAGGGCAGCACCCAGCGCTCTATGGCCGAAACCAGGTAAAAGAGCCCCACACCCAAGATCGTCAGATACAGGATGGCCACAAAGACCACGTCCACCCGAAGTTGGGCATTGGCGTGGAGCATGAGGTAACCCAGGCCTCGGGTGGATCCCACCCACTCGCCGATCACCGCTCCAATGGTGGATACCGACACAGCGATGCGGGTGCCGCTGAACAGATAAGGGAGGGCTGCATACACCCGAACCTTGCGGAAGATTTGGGCCTCCGAGGCCCCCATGGACTTCAACAGGGCAACGAGGTCAGGATCAGCGGCGCGGAGGCCGTCGCGGGTATTCACCACCACCGGAAAGAACACGATCAGCGAAGCCATGGCGACCTTAGAGGGGATGCCGTACCCGAACCACAGCACCAGCAGGGGAGCCAGGGCGAACACCGGCACCGCCTGGGAGCCGATGAGCAACGGAAAGAGCGCCCGTTCCACCAGAGGGAACCGCACCATGATCAGCGCCAAGGGAAGCGCTACAGCATAGGCCAGAGCGATGCCCAAGAGCATCTCCCCAAGGGTGGTGAGGATGTGGGGCCCGTAGCGGGGCAGATGCATCACCGCCTCTCCAAGGATCCGCGAGGGAGGCGGCAGGATGTACCGGGGCAGATGAAAGCCCTGCACGATCCCCTCCCACAAGGCCAAGAACCCCAAAAGGAGCCCCAGCGAGATCGCCACCGACCACCGGTTTTTGGCCCTCATATCTGAACCTCCACCCCCAGCAGGGAGAGCAGATGGTCGCGCAGGTCCAGGAGTTCCTTCTGCCGGGAAAGAGAACGCGGATGGGGCACCTGTATCCGGACCTCTTCCCGGATGTGGGCAGGACGAGGACTGAGCACCACCACCCGATCGGCCAGCAGCAGGGCCTCATCCACATCATGGGTGATGAACAGGATGGTGCGGTGGTATCGTTCCCACAAACGGTACAGCAGGCGTTGCATGTTGCGGCGCGTTAGGGCATCCAGTGCACCGAAGGGCTCATCCAAAAGCAGGAGGGGTAAGTCGCTCATCAGGGTGCGGGCCAGAGCCACCCGTTGCCGCATGCCCCCTGAGAGCAGGTGGGGCCAGGCCTGCTCAAAGCCAGAGAGCCCCACCTCTTGAAGCAGGCCTTGGGCGCGAAGCGCGGCCTGGTGCAGATCCTTGCCCTGGATTTCGGGGTAGAGCAGGGTGTTTTGCAGCACGGTTCGCCAAGGCAGCAAGAGGTCTTTCTGGATCATGTAAGCAGCCCGCCCCTGAAGATGGGGAACCGGTTGGCCTTGGAATCGGATCTCGCCCTCGTCGGGGTGCACCAACCCCATGAGCACGTTGAAAAGCGTGGATTTGCCACAGCCAGAAGGTCCCACCAGGGAAACAAACTCCCCCGCCTCCACCTGCAGGTGGAAGTCCCGAAGGACTGGCAAAGGGTCACCGTTGACCCGGAAGGTCTTGGAAAGGCCTCGGATTTCCAGAAACGCCGTGCTCATCGTCTGGATCCGCCGGTGGTAGAGAGGTCATTGCAGTTCCATCGCCCGCTTTGGGCCTGTGGACAAGTCCAGGCCCTCAGGTTTCAGAGCATTGAGGCCAAGGATACGCCCTTCCCCCAGGGGGAACAAGGGCGCCCTTGAACGCTCCGCTCGCTCCCTCCGGAGGCACGGGTTTGAACCAGTTTCAGGCTGGTGTTCAAGGTGAAGTCCGCTGGGACCCTCCGGGGCGGCCTGGTTTCTGCAGGGCGTGGAGATGAGCTCTTGGTGGGGGGAGCCCTCCAACGGAGCCTTGACCCCGCTCCTTTTATGGAAAAAGAAGATCGGCGGACCCCTTCATTCAGGGACCCTTCCCAAGAAAGGCTTTGAGAGCCGAATCACTGGCCAGGTTTAAGCAGTTCGGGGGAAGGGAATAGGGATCAAGAGGAAGACCTTTTTCAAGCCATATTTCTGCCAAACTTCGTTTTTGGCTCCTTTGCGATCCTGCGGAGAGGTGGTTCCTTGCGATCCCCGAGGAGCCCTCTGGAGCCCCCTAACGGCGGGTTTTCAACGTCGCCCAAGGGGCGTTCTGAGAGGGCCTTCGTTGACACCCTCAGGGGTGGCGTGTATATTTTCCGCCGACCTGATGGGCATCCGATTACCTTCCGGCAAAGAGATTCCCTGTGAACCAGGGAAACCGCTCCTGGAGCAGGTG
>CAYOQK010000017.1:0-46863 GCA_964406105.1 uncultured bacterium
CTTACCCCGAGTTCGGAGGCGTTTCCATGTGGGTGTATCTGAACCCTGGTGTGGAATCCACACGGTTCTTTAACCCCGCCCCACACCCAAAGGGTGTAACCAGAAGGGTTCCAAAAACCAGGGGGCTGGGGAAGGGCAGAGCCGCACGGGGAGCGGTTTTTGAAAATGCCCGCAGGGCTGTAGGGCTCCACCGTGTGCGTGCCTTGGGAGAGTTCACTGAGGACCCAGGGCCCTCTCGTCGTGTCCTCAGGAATCCGGCCCGGGGGGCGCTACTTTTGGAAAAGAGCCCTGCTTTGACACATCTACGGGGGATGCCCCGGTTTCATCAGGGCTCTTCCCCTCTGTGGAGATCTGATCGGTTTGGCCCCCACGGGGATCTCACTCCTTGGCAAAGCTCCCGCTGGTGGAGCCCAGGACAACCTCTGGTCTGGCAGCAGGGAGAGGAGCCATGATCGTAGCCCGCCACGTGATCCAGGTTCTTCTTCTCTTGGTCGCCGATTACGGTGCCTTTGTGCTGAGTTTCACCCTGGCAGATTGGGTTTTCTGGGTGCTTCACCGGATCCCCGGTTTGGCGAGCCTGCGTCCAATTCCCCCGCGTCCTGAGCAGTTCTTCCTGTTTCCGCTGGTCCTGTTGATCTTCTTCGGGCTTCATGGCTTGTACACCAGCCGGTTTGGCCTTTGGGAGGAAATGCGCCGCCTGTACCGCGCCCTGTTGGCTTCCTATGTGGTGATCTTTGCGTTTCTCCTCTATGCAGGGGTGCCGTGGCAACGAGCCGCCTTCTCAGTGGCCGGCTGGTTGCTTATGAGCCTGGTGCTGTTCCCTGTGGAACGCGACCTGGTGCAACGGCTCCTCTTCCTTTTGAAGATTTGCCGAGAACCTGTGGTGCTGATCGGAACCCCAGAGGATGTACGGGAGGTGCACCGAGCCCTCCAGCGGGAGGTGCACCTGTGCTTCCGACCGGTGGCGGTCATTCTCCGCAACAATCCCAAACCACAGGTTGCAGAGATCCAACAGGTGGATGGCATCCCTGTAGTCTCCCTGGAAGACCTGGGCCGGCTGAGCCGAGAACAAGGGGTCAACACCGTGGTCATTGCTTCCCCGCCCCATTCTAAGGAAAGGATTTCCGCCCTGTATGCGGAGGTGAGCCGTTGGGTGCGGAACATCCTGGTGGTGCCGCCTCTGCGAGGGTTTGCCATCCTTAACGCCCAGTTGTGCCCTTTGTTTTTCAAAAACTTCTTGATGGTGCACCACCAGAACCGGCTTCGGGATCCTGTGAGCGTTCTCCTCAAGGAAACCCTGGACCGAGTTTTTGCTCTCCTGTTGTTGCCCCTGTTGCTGCCGGTGATGGTGGTTCTGGCCTTGATCTCCTGGATAGACACCCGCGCTTGGCCCATCTTTGCCCACGAACGAGTGGGCAAAGGGGGAAAGCGCTTCAAGGTATACAAGTTCCGCACCATGCGCCGTGACGCGGAGCAGGTTCTCCAGGAACTCCTGGAAAAGGACCCCAAACTGCGGGAGGAATGGCTCAACAGTTTCAAGTTGAAAAACGACCCCCGGGTGACCCGCTTTGGCCGCTTCCTTCGGAAGACCTCCCTGGACGAACTGCCCCAAATCTTTAACATCCTGAAGGGGGAGATGTCCTTTGTGGGGCCTCGGCCCATCCCCCAGGATGAGTTGGATCTCCACTACGGCGAAGCAGTGAAGTTTTACACCCAAGTGAAACCCGGGATCACGGGTCTGTGGCAGGTTTCCGGGCGAAGCCACGTGGGATACCCAGCCAAGGTCTTCCTGGACAGCTGGTACGTTCTGAACTGGTCGCCTTGGCTGGACTTCATGATCCTCCTCAAAACCTTCAAGGTGATCCTGCTCATGGAGGGGGCCTACTGAGGGCCTTATCATAACCCCGTGATGGAGACCTTTGTGGTGGAAAAGGCCCAAGATCGGCCGGTAAAAGGGGCGTACTTCAAGGGAACCCCAGGTTTTCCTGGGGTGATCCTGTCCCACGGGGCCAATAACGATATGGACCACTACCTCCTAACCCGAACTGCGGAACTGCTGCAGGAGGAGGGCTGGAGCACCCTCCGCATCACCTTTAGCTTCCGGATCCAAAACCGGCCTCCCAAAATCCAGGAACTTCTGGAAGAACTGGCGTTTTGGAAGGCATTCCTGGAAGCCCGTGCCCCGGTGTCGCACCTGGTGCTGGTGGGGAAATCCTTGGGAGGCTATGCCTCAACCGTTTACGTCACCCAAAGGGATCCCGAAGGTGAGGTGAAGGCCGTGGGAGTGTACGGGTATCCCTTCTTAACGCCTGAAGGGCAACCCATCTACGCCGAGCATCTTCGGCAGATCCGCGTGCCCACCCTGTTCCTTCAGGGGGGCGAGGATCCCCTTGGACCCCCAGACCAGCTCCAAGCGTTTTTAAACACCCTTGCCGGTGTTCCCATTGAAATCCAGGTGATCCCAGACACCGATCATTCCTTCCATGGCCATCAAGACCAGGCGGTGGACCTCATGGTGCGGTGGCTGCTGGATCACGCATAAGCCAAAAGGAGTAAAGGATGAAGCGAAACCTATGGAGTGCAGGAGCAGCACTATGGCTTGCTCTAACCGTGATGGCTCTTGGATGTTCCCAAAAAACGTCCTCCTCAGACTATCGGGCAGAGTATTCCGCTGCGCACGCATTTCTCCAAAAGGGCGAGTACGACTCGGCCCGAGTGTACTTTGAACGGGCCTTGAAGAGCGCCGAGAAGGCCCATGCCGACACCGTGGTGCTGGATGTATCGCTGGGACTGGGCTATACCCACATCACCTTGGGCGATACCGCCTTAGGGGTGGCCACCATCCAAAGGGCCTTGGATCGCGCAGCCCAGGTCTTTGGAGACACCAGTGTGCTGTATGCCGGTGTGGCCACCCAGACGGCCGTGAACTTCGCCCGGGCTGGCATGCTGGAAGACGCAGACACCCTGGTGGGCCGCGCTATTCAAGCGTGGACAGATGTACCCGGAAAGGAGGCCAATCTGGCAGGGGCTTGGTTCACCCGAGGGATGATTCGGGAAATGCAGGCAGATTACGAGGCTGCACTGGTGGCCTTTAAAAAGGCCCAGGCCATCTACCAGAACGCCGAAAACGCCACAGAAGAGAACCGAACCCTCTTAGAGCAAAAGATCCAGGAACTGGAGAGTCGGCTCCAAGGTTCCCCGCAGGGATAAACGTACACCCCGGCCCGCAACCTGATTCCGCCGAGGACGTACGGCCTCTATCCGGGGCCGAACTTACAAGGTTTCCACCTTTTCCTTCATCAGGGTGCCCAAGTTCTGGAGCTCCTGTAGCACCGGCTCGTAGATCTCCGGATGGGTGGGGATCCACACCCCGGTGAGGGAGATCCGCTCTTCCAGAATCAGGCGGGCGGCGATGGCTGCGGGAAGGGATACAGTGCGGGCCACGGCCGTTTCCTGGCCCACCACCCCAAAGTCCAGCAGCACAGAGGTGTGGCGTTCCCGACGGCCATCGGGAAACTCGGCTTCCACAATGTCCTGGAGGATGACCATATCGCGCTCTCCGTCACGGTACTGCAGTTTTTGGAGCATGAGGTGCAGCAGGAGATCCAAGGGGGTTCGGGCATCGGGCGGCACCGGACGCTCGTCCAATAGGCCTAACCAAAGGAACCGTTGAAGGACTGGTGCGTCTTCGGGCACCCGTAGGTATTGGGCCAAGGCCCTTTTGAGGTCTTCGTTTGGACCAATGCCCAACCTTTGGCGCAAAAAGCCCGCGTAGGTGAGCCCCTCGGTCTGAAGGGTTTCCTCTTCCGTGAGGTAACCGAGGTGGGCCAAGGCCGCCATGGACTCTGCCCAGCCCGGCCACCGCACTGTGCCCCGAAACAGCGTGTGTACCTCGGGGATTTGGTAAAGATCTCGGTATTGCAGAGAGTCGCGGTTGGGGTACACCTCCACCGTGCCAACATCCTCTAAGGTGTGGGTTTCCACGTGGTCAAAGATCTCTACACCTCGCACCTCGTACACCCGCCCCTTTCGGAGAAACCGAGCGGCTCGGGTGGACGCCTGGAGCACGCCTCTGGGGCTCCAGGCGAATTTGTACCCCCAGGGGTTGTCGTTGGCCTCCGGGGCCGGGAGAGCTCCGCAGTGGGATTCAAAAGACAAGATCCGGGCCCCTTGGGCACGGTATCGGTCTATGGTGCGCATGGCCGACATGTGATCAATGCCAGGGTCCAGACCGATCTCGTTCAGGAGGAGAACCCCCTTTTGCTGAGCCTCCTCGTGCAGGGCCTTCATCTCCGGACTCACATAGGAGGTGGTCACCAAGGGTTTCCGGTATTCCAAACAGATGCGGGCCACTTCGGTGTGGAATCCGTGGGGCAACATGCTGATTACCACGTCGTGGTCCTGAACCATGCGGCGAAGGGTGTCCAGATCCTGAGTGGTCCAGGCGACGGTGCGGCCTCTTGGGTGGTCCTGTACCATGTCGGCGGCCTTTTTTTCTGTCCGGGAAGCCACGGTAACCCCAAAGGGGGTGCGTTCCAGAAGGTACCGAACCATGGGACGGGTCACGAGCCCGGCCCCTAACACCAGAGCCTGCTTCATGGCTCACTCCTTCCTCAGAAAGGACTCCATGTAGGTGTACCCCGGTGTGAATTTCCCCTGCAGAAGGATCACTGCCCGCTTGACCTCGGCGGGCAGGTCCAGGTGCTCAAAGTCCACGCCATAGTTTGCCCGAGCGATGGCAGGCACGTAAGGCTTTAGGGCTTCGCTGAAGGCCCGGGAGGCATCTCGGGGCAACTCGGTGGGCCAAATGTCTACGGCCATGATCAACAACCCCGGAGCATCCAGGTCGTCGCTGTACTCACCGGTGAGGGGGTGGTACACGTAACCGGGATGCTCGGGATCGCCCCCTTTAATGGTGGCCTCAATGGAGCCTTCCACATCCAGGGTGATGTCGCCGATGACCAGGAGTTTGGGGGGATTCTGGGTTTGCCATAGGTGGCGCAGGTGCTCGCGAGTGACCAGTTTGGGATACCGGTCTTCCCAGTAAATGCCGTTGACCAGCACGGTAAGGTAGGGCAGGAACTCGGGCATCCGCGACTCAAAACGTTCCGGATGCTGTTGGAACTCTTGGTCCGAAAAGGGTTTGCCCTCCCGATGCCGGTACCGGTCCCGTTTGCCAAACACCACCTTGTAGATGACCCGACGTGAGGCTTGGGATTCCAGGTTCTTGAGGTCTTCGGGGGCTACATCTTCCACCGGCAGGGCCTCTAAGATCTCCCAAACCCCGTGGGACACGTGGCCGTGGCCGGTGACGCCCACCACCAGAGGGGTGATCTCTTCGGGCAGCCCTTGTTCCGCGATGGCCTTTCCGATCCATTCCAGGTCTTCCAGGGCATGGGACAGGGAGTAGTACTCAAAGGCACGACGGACCCAGGCCAGTGGGGTATCGTAGCCGAGCAGACGGAGCCGACGGCCCAGAGCCCACAGGGTATCAATCATTCCGGCTAAGCCGGCAAAACGGCCGAAGAAGATGAGTCGGTTCCCCTGCTCGTCAGTGATCTTCTCGTAGTCAATGAGGGTATCCTGGAGTTCCACGAGTCGCCGGAGCATGGGGAGGTTTTGTCTTTGGCCCTTGAAGGTATGGGAGAAGATGACGTAGGTTTTGCCGGGTTCCAGGTATTGGGGCTGGATCTCCTTGATGCCGAAGATCACGGGAACCTGTGAGAGGTCTTCCTGTACTTGGGCGCCGGCGCGACGGTACTCTTCATCGGTGAAGATGCGGCGGCGGGAGGGCTGGACCACGACCTCCAGCCCGTGGTTCTGAATGAGATCGCGCACGTCGTTGGGGGTAAGGGGCGCCCTGCGTTCCCATTCCCATTTGGTTTCCCTACGGATGCCGATCCTCGCACGCATGGGCATTAGCATACGCCAGGTAGATAGGGCCGGCAACCCTTTGGCGCACGGGCCGCTTGCAGAATCCGCGGGAGCTGCATACAATACCCGTGCAACGCCCCCGTAGCTCAGGAGGACAGAGCGGCGGTTTCCTAAACCGCAGGTCAGAGGTTCGAATCCTCTCGGGGGCGTTTTCTTTTCCGGCTTGCAAGGGCAGGGGGCTCGCTCCATACTTGGGCACCGGCGGTGGTGGCCGCGGGGGAGGGGCAGGTGTCCCTATTGACGTCACCCCTCCGGGGCTGTAAGATTACGCGGCTACACGGAGGCCTGTAGCTCAATTGGGAGAGCACCGGATTCCAAATCCGGCGGTTGGGGGTTCGAGTCCCTCCAGGCCTGCTTTTTCTTGTATATAGGGAAAAACCCCAGGTTTTGAGGAGGATGCCCTGATGAGGATTGTGGTGCACCTGGTTTGCACGGAATGCAAGCGGAGGAACTACTCCACCACGAAGAACCGGGATAAGCGGGGAGTGAAACTCCAGCTGCGCAAGTACTGCCCTCATTGTCGTCGGCACACCCTTCACAAGGAGTCCAAGGCGTAATGGGTGCGTTGAGCCGGAAGTTGCAGCAGGCGATCACCTTCCTGCGGGAGGTGAGGGCTGAGTTGAATCGGGTCACCTGGCCCACCCGAGAGGCGGTCATCGGGGGGACGGTGGCGGTGATCGTGCTCTCGCTGATCCTGGTGATCTACATGGGCATCATTGATTTCATTGTGACCAAGCTCCTGGGGTTGCTGATGGTGAGGTGATGGGTATGGCCGAACAGGCAAGGCAAGAGAACGGAACCTCCACGGGATCCGAGACCCCGCGAAAAAAGAAATGGTTTGTGTTCTGGACCCTCTCTGGGCGCGAGAATAAGGTTAAGCGGATCCTGGAGCGCCTGGTGGAAGAGAAGGGGTTGAGTGAAAAGGTGGGGCGGATCCTGATCCCCATGCAAACCATCCCCAAGGTGCGGAAGGGCAAGCGGTACCTGGTGGATAAGCCCATCTTCCGCGGTTATATCCTGGTGGAGATGGAGCCCGACCCCGAGGTCATTGAGAAGTTGACGGCGACCGGTGCCCTGAGGGCCCTGATCGCCAAGGACACCATGATCACGCTCACCGATGAAGAGGTGGAGCGGATCATGGAGACCGTTCGCCGTGAGCAGGAGAAGAAGGAAAAGGAAGTGCCGTTCCTCAAAGGCGAACGGGTGAAGATCGTGGATGGAGCCTTTGCCGATTTCGTAGGGGAGGTGGAGGAGGTGTACCCCGAACGGGGTCAACTCAAGGTACGTGTCAACATCTTTGGACGCAGTACACCCGTAATCCTCAACTTCCTCCAGGTGGAGCGGCAATAAGAAAAGGAGGCCCCAAAGATGCCACCGAAGAAGGCGAAGAAGGAAGTGGTTGCTGTCATCAAACTCCAGATCCCGGCGGGTCAGGCAACGGCGTCGCCGCCAGTGGGGCCTGCCTTGGGGCAGCATGGCCTCAACATCATGGAGTTTATCCGGGCCTTTAATGAGGCAACAAAGGACCAGGCCGGTTTGATCATTCCCGTGGTCATCACGGTTTACAAGGACCGCACCTTTACCTTTGAACTGAAGACTCCCCCGGCTTCGGTGCTCCTCAAGCGGGCCGCCGGCCTCGCCAAGGGCTCCGGCGAACCCAACAAGGTGAAGGTGGGAAAGGTCACCCGGTCGCAGATCCGCGAGATCGCCGAGCAGAAGATGCGCGACCTCAACACCGATGACGTGGAAGCGGCCATGCGCATGATTGAGGGGACCGCCCGCAGCATGGGCATTGAAGTGGTGGAGGGTTGATCATGCCAAAACACGGAAAACGGTACCGTGCATTGATGGAAAAGGTGGATCGGACCCGGGCGTACCCCGTGGACGAGGCTGTGCGGCTGGTGAAGGAACTGGCCTCGGCCAAGTTTGATGAAACCGTAGAAGCCTCCGTGAAACTGGGGGTGGATCCCCGAAAGGCAGACCAAATGGTGCGGGGGGCAGTGACCCTGCCGCACGGCACCGGTAAAACCGTGCGGGTACTGGTGTTCACTCGGGGCGATGAAGAGGAGGAAGCAAAGGAGGCCGGGGCCGACTACGTGGGCTTCAAGGACTTGATTGACAAGATCAAATCGGGTTGGCTGGACTTTGATGTGGTGGTGGCCACCCCTGATGCCATGCCCGAGGTGGCCAAACTGGGCCGAATCCTGGGTCCTCGGGGGCTGATGCCCTCGCCCAAAACCGGAACCGTGACCAAAAACGTGGGCCAAGTGGTCCGGGAACTCAAAAAGGGACGGGTGGAGTTCAAGGTAGACAAGACCGGGAACCTGCATGTTCCCATCGGCAAGGTTTCGTTTCCACCCGAACACCTGAAGGAGAACCTGCTCGCCTTTATCCAGGAGGTTTTGAATCAGCGACCTGAGGCGCAGAAGGGCACGTACATCATCTCGGTGTACCTTTCTCCCACCATGGGGCCCAGTGTGAAAGTGGACGTTAACGACCTCCTCCGCGAGGTTGAGGCCAGGAGGATTTAGCGATGCCGAGGCCAGAGAAGGTACAACAGGTGGAAGAGATTAAGCATCTCCTGGAGGGCGCCCAGGCGGTGGTCCTCACCGACTTCACCGGTTTGAATGTGCAGGAGCTGAGCGAGCTCCGGCGGACCCTAAAGCGCCGGGGGGATGCCCTCAAGGTGGTGAAAAACACCCTGGCCCGCCTGGCGTTCCAGGAGAAGGGGTTTGAGGTACTCAATCCGTACCTGGTGGGCCCCAACGCTGTGGTGGTGGCCCGCAAGGATGCGGTGGAAACCCTGAAGGCCCTGTTTGAGTTCAACAAAGAGGTGGGCAAAGGGGCCATTAAGGTGGGGGTTGTGGATGGGCAGCTGTACGAAACCAAGGATTTGGAACGCATCTCCAAGTTGCCGTCGCTTCAGGATTCCCGGGCCCAGGTGGTGGGGATCCTGATGGCACCACTCAGCGGCCTGGTGTATACCCTGCAAGGCCTGCTGAATACCCTGGTGGCGGTGCTGGAGGAAATTGAGAAGAAAAGAAAGGAGGAAGGTTAATCATGTCGGCTGAGAAGATGAGTGTTCAGGACATTGTGTCGGCGATCGAGTCCCTCACCGTGCTGGAACTGGCCGAACTGGTGGAAACCCTGAAGGACAAGTTCGGGGTCACCGGGGCGGTACCGGTGGCGGCTGCCCCTGTGGCGGGTGCAGGTGCGGCGCCTGCAGAGGCAGAAGCCGAGGAGAAGACCTCCTTTGATGTGGTGCTCGTAGAGGTTCCGGCCAACGCAAAGATCAAGGTGCTGAAGGAGATCCGGTCGCTGACCGGGTTGGGCCTCAAGGAGGCCAAGGAACTGATTGAGAACCTGCCGAAGCCTGTGAAGGAAGGGGTTGAAAAGGAAGAAGCCGAGAAGATCAAGTCCGCCCTGGAAGGTTTGGGCGCCAAGGTGGAAATCAAGTAACGGTCCCCTTGCGTTTTCTAAGCACCACGGGCAAAACGGGCTTTTAACCTTTGTGTAAAAGGGGAGGTGCAGAACATTTCTACTGCCACCCGTCGCCGTATCCAACGGAAAGGTTTTAAGGAAGAGTCCTACCCGATGCCCCACCTGCTGGTGGTGCAGGTGGAGTCGTTCCGGCAGTTCCTGCAGGCCGATGTGCCCCCGGAACGCCGTCGGGACGAAGGACTCCAGGCGGTCTTTAAGGAGATGTTCCCCATTGAGGACATCCACGGCCGCTACTCCCTGGAGTTCATTCGGTACGAGGTGGGCTCTCCCAAGTACACCGTTGAAGAAGCCAAAGAGAAAAACCTAACCTACTCCATTCCGATTTGGGCGGAACTGGAACTCGTGGTCAAGGACCCCGAGGAAAAGGATGAAAAACAGGCCGTAAAGCACCGAATCCGACAAAAGGTGTACCTGTGCGACCTGGTGGCCATGACGCCCAACGGGACCTTCATCGTGAACGGTACCGAGCGCGTAGTGGTCAACCAGTTGCACCGGTCACCGGGCGTGTACTTCCAAAAGGGAGAACGCGGTGCCCCCGCGTACTCCGCCCTGCTGGTCCCCTATCGGGGTCCCTGGATTGATTTTTCCATTGATAGCCAGAAGGTGCTGGGGGTGACCATCTCCAAGCGCCGGAAGATCCCCATCACCCGCCTCCTCAAGGCGTTGGTGTACAAGGACACCGGCGATATCGTGGAGATGATTTTCTCCCACTACCCCGTGGACCTGGCTACCGTGAAGCCAGGTACCCGCATCTCACGCCCTGTGTACAGCCCTCGGGCCAAGGAACTGCCCGTGAACCAACTGGAACCCGGTCGCTTTGTGAATGTGCGCGAGATCTCCAATGAGAAGACCGGCGAAGTCCTGGTGCCCCCCATGACCCTGCTCACTGAGGACCACCTGAAACAACTCAAAGCCCACAAGATCACCCGCATCAAGGTCCAGGAGATGCTCTATCCAGCGGACACCGTGCTCACGGAGGAAGACCTGGAACGTCTGCGCGAGTCCGATGTTCACGAGGTTTACCTCCGCCCCATCCAAGAACTGGATCCGCGTCGCATGGAACCTGGCCGGTACGTGACGGTGAACGACGTTTTCAACCCCAAAACCGGCGAACTCCTGATCCCGGTGCTGAGCCTTCTGGAAGAGGAGGCCCTGGAGTACCTGAAGAGCGAAGGGGTGGAAAGCGTTAAGGTGTTGCCCAAGGACTTCCCGGGCTTGGACGTGCTGATCGCCACCACCAAGCTGGACCGGATCAAGGACATTGAGGGGGCCATCGGAAACCTGTACCGCACCCTGAGGTACACCCCTCCCAAGAGTCTGGACGAGGCAAAGGCCTATGTGCGGGATTTCTTCATGTCTAAGGCCCGGTTCTTCCTGGGGCGTGTGGGCCGGTTCAAACTCAACTCTCGGTTGAACCTGGATCTCCCCGGCAACCAGGACACCTTGGATATTGAGGATATCCTGGCCATCGTTCGTCGGCTCATCAAGCTCTACGTGGGCGAGGAGCGGGAAGACGATGTGGAAGACATCTCCAACCGGCGGGTCCGGCGAGTGGGCGAATTGCTGGCGGAACAGTTCCGAATTGCGTTCCAGCGCCTGGGACGAGTGATTAAGGAGCGGATGCTCCTGGAGCGGGACGCCAACCTCACACCCCGCAAGCTGGCCAATCCTCGGATCGTAACGGGATCTATCCAAGCCTTTTTCGTGGGGGACCGGCTGTCCCAGTTCTTGGATCAAACCAATCCGCTGGCTGAACTCACCCATAAGCGTCGGCTCTCGGCCCTGGGAAAGGGAGGGCTCACCCGGGAGACTGCCGGGTTTGAGGTGCGTGATGTGCACCCCTCCCACTACGGCCGATTGTGTCCTATTGAGACCCCCGAAGGGGCCAACATCGGGTTGATCACCTCGCTGACCACTTACGCCCGCATTGACGAACTGGGGTTCATCACCACACCCCTTCGTCGGGTGAAGCGGGGCCGGGTGACCAACGAGGTGGTGGACATGGATCCCCTGGAGGAGGCCAAGTATCGTATCGCCTCCGCGGATACCAAGTACGATCCGAAGACAGGCAAGATCCTGCAGAAGGCGGTATGGGTGCGGCACCGGGGTGGTTATCCCATGGTGCGACCTGAAGAGGTGGATTTCATAGACGTTTCGCCCCGCCAGGTGCTCTCGCCCTCGGCTGCCCTGATTCCCTTCATTGAACACGACGACGCCAACCGGGCCCTGATGGGTTCCAACATGCAACGGCAGGCCGTGCCCCTGCTGCAGCCAGACCCTCCGTTGGTGGGTACCGGGCTGGAACACAAAATTGCGGTGAACTCCGGGGCCGCCATCGTGGCTCAGCGGGCTGGGATCGTGAAGGAGGTGGACGCCTCCCGCATTGTGATTGAAACCACCGAAGAGGTGGAGGATGAACTGGACCCGCTGAGGGGCCGGTTGGATATCTACGAGCTCAAGAAGTTTGAGCGGTCCAACCAAAACACCAGTGTGCACCAGAAACCCTTGGTGAAACCGGGCGACCGCGTAGAACGGGGCGACGTCATCGCCGACGGTCCGGCCACCAGTCAAGGAGAGTTGGCCCTGGGCAAGAACCTGCTGGTGGCTTTCGTTCCCTACTTCGGCTACAACTTTGAAGATGCCATCGTGGTGTCGGAGCGGGTGCTTAAGGAGGATCTCTTCACCTCTATCCACATCCTGGAGTACAAGGTAGAGGTTCGGGAAACCAAACTCGGGCCCGAAGAGGTCACCCGCGACCTGCCCAACGTAAGCGAAGATGTGGTCAAGAACCTGGATGAGTACGGCATCGTGCGGATTGGCGCTGAAGTGGGCCCCGACGACATCCTGGTGGGCAAGATCTCCCCAAAGGGCGAACGGGAACTGCTGCCCGAGGAGAAGCTCATCTATGCCATCTTCTCGGAAAAGGCCAAAGACGTAAAGGACACGTCCCTGCGGGTGCCGCCTGGGGTGCAGGGTGTGGTGGTGGACGTGGTGGTGCTCTCCCGGAAGCGCGATCACGATCCCCTGTTCAAGAAGGTGGTGCGCGAACGCTTGGAGAAAGTGGAACGCGAAACCGCCTTCGCCAAGCGGAACCTGAGGGAAGGCCTACGGCAACGGTTCGTGGAACTGTTGAAAAACTACAAACTCCGCAACGACATCCTGGATGCCGAGGGCAACGTGGTGGTCCCTGCGGGCACTCGGCTTACGGCCCGGCTCCTGGAGTCCTTGGATCCCCTCCAGCTGCAGCTGCCCGAGGATCTGATCTCGGATAAGGACAAACAGCAAAAGGTCTTTGCCCTGCTGGAGCGAGCTCGGGAGATCCTGAAGAGCATTGAGGAGCGGGCCAAGCGGGAGCGGGATCGCATCAAGCGAGGCGACGAACTGCCTCCCGGTGTCATCCAGTTGATCAAGGTGTACGTGGCGCAGAAGCGGAAACTCCAGGTGGGGGATAAGCTCGCTGGTCGCCACGGAAACAAGGGTGTGGTGGCACGCATTGCCCCGGCTGAAGACATGCCCTTCCTGGAGGACGGGACCCCGGTGGACATCGTGTTGAACCCGCTGGGGGTGCCTTCCCGAATGAACGTGGGGCAGATCCTGGAGACCATTCTGGGGTGGGCTGCCAAGGAGAAGGGCATCTACTATGCCACACCGGCCTTTGAGGGCTTTTCCACTGAGGAGATCCGCAAGGAGCTGGAGGAAGCGGGTTTGAGCCCTAACGGCAAGGTGTGGGTACGCGACGGTCGTACAGGCGAACGCCTCGCTTATCCGGTCACCGTGGGGTACATCTACATGATGAAACTGATCCACATGGTGGAAGACAAGGTGCACGCCCGGGCGGTGGGCCCATACTCCCTCATCACCCAGCAACCTGTGGGAGGCAAGAGCCACTTTGGTGGCCAGCGGTTTGGTGAGATGGAGGTGTGGGCTCTGGAGGCCCATGGGGCAGCCTACACCCTGCAGGAAATGCTCACGGTGAAATCGGATGACATCCAAGGCCGGAACCGGCTCTACAAGGCACTCCGGAACGGGGAGGAGCCTCCCGAGCCCGGGTTGCCAGCCTCCTTCAGCGTCTTGCTGCACACCCTGCGCGGTTTAGGCCTGGATATTGAGATCATCACGGACAAGGGGGAGAAGAAGGCCCCCGTGTCCGAGAAAACCGAGCAAACAGGGGTGAAGGAACGTGGATATTAACCCCAAGGACCTGAAGGCCCTGAGGATTCGGCTGGCCTCCCCTGAGACCATCTTGAGCTGGTCTCATGGAGAGGTGACCAAGGCCGAAACCATCAACTACCGTACCCAGAAACCGGAACGGGACGGCCTCTTTTGCGAGCGGATCTTCGGGCCGGTCAAGGACTACGAGTGCTCCTGTGGCCGGTACAAGGGGATCCGGCATAAGGGCATCGTTTGTGACAAGTGCGGAGTGGAGGTGACCAGTTCCTCGGTGCGACGGGAACGGATGGGGCACATCAAACTGGCCGTGCCCGTGGCTCACATTTGGTACTACAAGGTGCCTCCCTCCATCATGGGCCTGCTTCTGGATCTCTCGGTGCGGGAACTGGAGTCCATTCTCTACTACGATTCCTACATCGTGACCGATCCCGGAGATACCGATCTGTACAAGGGACAAGTGCTCACCGAACGGGAATACCAGGAGTACCGGGAAGAGTACGGCGATGCCTTTGAGGCCGGGATGGGGGCGGAGTCTATCCGCAAGATCCTGGCCAGCCTCAAATTGGAAGAACTGTCTGCCGACCTCCGCACCCGCATTGAGTACGAAAAATCGCCCCTGAAGCGGACCAAACTCCTGAAGAAACTCCGGGTGGTAGAGGCCTTCTTGATCTCCGGGAACCGGCCCGAGTGGATGGTGCTGGAGGTGCTGCCGGTGATCCCGCCGGATCTCCGGCCTTTGGTGCCTCTGGACGGGGGACGGTTTGCCACCTCCGACCTGAACGATCTGTACCGCCGGGTGATCACGCGGAACAACCGGCTCAAGAACATGATGGAACTGAACGCTCCGGAGATCATCCTCCGGAACGAGAAACGCATGCTCCAAGAGGCGGTGGATGCGTTGCTGGACAACTCCCGGCGGAACCGTCCGATCACCGGCCGAGGGGGCCGCAAGTTGAAGTCGCTGTCGGATGTGCTTCGCGGCAAGAAGGGCCTGCTTCGGCGGAACCTCTTGGGGAAGCGGGTGGACTATTCAGGCCGGTCTGTGATCGTGGTGGGTCCAGAGCTCAAACTGCATCAGGTGGGACTGCCCAAGGAGATGGCCGTGGAGCTGTTCCTGCCCATGGTGGAGCAGAAGGTTCGGGATTCCGGCTTGGCCGAAACCCTGCGCTCGGCGCGCAAAATGGTGCAGCAACGGCACCCGGCCATGTGGAAACTCCTGGAGGAGGTGGTCAGGGATCACCCGGTGCTCTTGAACCGTGCTCCCACCTTGCACCGGCCTTCCATCCAGGCCTTTGAGCCGGTGCTGATAGAAGGTAAGGCCATCCGCCTGCACCCTCTGGTGTGTACCGCCTACAACGCTGACTTTGATGGTGACCAGATGGCGGTGTTCGTGCCGCTTTCCCCCGAGGCTCAACTGGAAGCGGGCATGCTCATGCTGTCGCCCCGGAACATCCTGTCGCCGGCCCACGGGAAGCCCCTGGCCTCGGCGTCCCAGGATATGGTGATCGGAATCAACTTCATCACCAAGATTCTGCCGGGTGCCAAGGGCGAAGGCCGCCGCTTCGCCTCGCCTGAGGAGGCGCGCCTTGCCTACGAAAACGGCTACGTGGACCTCCGGGCAGAGATTGAGGTGCCCATCAATGGGGAATGGGTGAAGACCTCGGTGGGGCGGCTCATCTTCAACGACATCGTGCCTCCAGAACTCGGGTTCATCAACACCGAGATGGACAAGAAGGCCATCTCCCGCCTGGTGTACCGTATCCACAAGGAGTTGGGGAGCGGACCTACTGCAGAGTTCCTGGACAAGATGAAGGATCTTGGGTTCTCCATGGCCACCTACTCCGGCCTCACCTTTGGCATTGACGACATGCTGGTTCCGGAGGAGAAAAAGCAGATCATTGAACGCGCCATGCGGGAACGGGAGCAGGTGGAGCGCGCCTTCCGCAAGGGACTGATCTCCCGGATTGAACGCTACCAGAAGATCCTGGACATCTGGACCCGCGCCACCGAAGAGGTCAAGGAACGCATGATGCAGCTCCTGGCCCAGGACCGGGGCGGGTTCAACCCCATCTACATGATGGTGACCTCCGGGGCCCGGGGTAACGTGGACCAGGTGCGCCAGTTGGCGGGTATGCGGGGTCTGATGGCCCGACCCTCTAAATCCAAGGACATCATTGGCGAGTTCATTGAAACCCCCGTGATCTCCAACTTTAAAGAGGGG
Organism: uncultured bacterium; assembly: GCA_964406105.1. Lineage (GTDB taxonomy): Bacteria > Hydrothermota > Hydrothermia > WGAB01 > WGAB01 > WGAB01. The sequence continues at coordinate 15,827 of CAYOQK010000017.1, forward strand.
CTCTCGGTGCTGGAGTACTTCATCTCCACCCACGGCGCCCGCAAGGGTCTCTCAGACACCGCTCTGAAAACCGCCGATGCAGGGCACCTCACCCGGCGCTTGGTGGACGTGGCCCAAGAAGTGGTGGTGACCATGGAGGATTGCGGCACCATCATGGGCCGAGAGATCACCGCTCTGAAAGAGGGCGAAACGGTGATTGAATCGCTGTCCGAGCGGATCCAAGGGCGTGTGGCCCTGGAACCCGTGGTGCATCCGGAGACCGGGGAAGTGCTGGTGGACGAGGGCGAGATCATTGACGAGGAAGTGGCCGAGAAGATTGAACAGGCCGGCATTGAAAAGGTGGCTGTGCGGTCGGTGCTGCGGTGTCAGGCGCCCCAGGGCGTGTGCGCTAAGTGCTACGGCCGGAACCTGGCCACCGGCCGACTGGTGGAACTCGGTGAGGCCGTGGGAGTCATCGCCGCCCAATCCATCGGGGAACCGGGCACCCAGTTGACCCTGCGGACCTTCCACACCGGAGGCGCCGCGGAACGGATCGCCGAGGAGGCCACCCATGAAGCTCCCTTTGACGGGACAGTGGAGTACGTCAACCTGGAGGTCATTGAAAAGAAAGAAGGCCGCGAAACCAAGTTCTTGGCGGTGACCAAACGCGGAAAGATCCGGGTGGTGAACAAGAAGAAAAACCTCAGCCGAGAGTTCAATATTCCCTTCGGTGCTGTAGTGCGGGTGAAGAACGGCAAACGCGTGAAAAAGGGCGATGTCCTCGCGGAATGGGAGCCTTACTCCCTGCCCATCCTGGCCCGGGTGGCGGGCAAGGTGGAGTTTGACGGCCTGGTGGAAGGCATCACCCTCCGGGAAACCATTGAGGAGGGGAAGATTGAACGTGTGGTGGAGATGGACCGCCACCGCCGCTTCTACCCCAAGGTGCTCATTCGGGATCCAGAAACCGAGGAGGTGGTGGATACCATCTACCTGGTGCAGGACGCCCGCTTGGTGGTCAAGGAAGGGGATATGGTTCAACCAGGCGATCTGATCGCTCGGGTGCCCCGGGAGGTGGGCAAGACCCGCGACATCACCGGCGGTCTTCCTCGGGTGGAACAGTTGTTTGAAGCCCGTACCCCGGCCAATAAGGCCATCGTGTCGGAGATCTCCGGCAAGGTGCGGGTGTTGCCCCCTGAGAAGGGCTTCTTCAAAGTGGTGGTGGAATCGCCTGTGGGCGAAACCCGGGAGTACAAGATCCCTTATGGCCGGTATCTCCTGGTGACCAACGGCGATTGGATTGAGGCCGGCGAGCCCTTCACCACTGGGCCCATTGATCCCCACGACATCCTGCGGATCAAGGGGAAGGATTACGTGCAGGAGTTCCTGCTGGACCAGATTCAGGAGGTGTACCGGCTTTCGGGTGTGAAGATTGACGACAAGCACATTGAGATCATCGTGCGGCAGATGATGCGGAAGGTGCAGATCACGGATTCGGGCGACACGAAATTCGTACAGGGCGACATTGTGGACCAGTACAAGGTGGAACGTGTGAACCGTGAAACCGTAGCCCGAGGCGGACGTCCGGCCAAGTACAAGCCCATTCTGGTGGGGATCTCCAGGGCCTCTTTGGAAACCGAGAGTTTCATTGCAGCGGCCTCCTTCCAGGAGACCACCAAGATCCTGGCCAATGCGGCCATTGAGGGCAAGGTGGACGAGCTGCAAGGCCTCAAGGAGAACGTAATCATCGGCTCGCTGGTGCCCAGCGGTACCGGTGTGAAAAAGTACCGCCGCATCCGCTTGAAGGCCGAGGAAGAACAAAAGAAAGCGGTCCCCTCCTAATTAGGGGTGCGAAAGCGCTGCGCCCCGCTGGCGGAAAAAGGCCCGAAAAGGGCTTAAGGGGTGCAGGGTTTCGGTTGACACCCCTCGGGGAGGTCGTTAAGATAAATGGCCCTTGTGTGAGGGAGGAACTATGCCTACGATCAATCAACTGGTTCGGTACGGTAGAAAGCCAAAGCCGAAGAAGTCAAAGTCGCCGGCGCTGGAAGGGAACCCCCAGAAGCGCGGGGTGTGCATCCGGGTGTACACCACCACGCCCAAAAAGCCGAACTCGGCCATGCGGAAGGTGGCCAAGGTTCGGCTTTCCAACGGTCGTGAGGTGGTGGCGTACATCCCCGGGGAGGGGCACAACCTGCAGGAACACTCGGTGGTTCTCGTGCGCGGCGGCCGTGTCAAGGACTTGCCGGGCGTGAAGTACCATATCATCCGCGGCAAGTACGACGCTGCGGGCGTGGAGGGACGCCGGAACTCTCGGTCCCTCTACGGTACCAAACGTCCGAAGGAGTAGGGATAAGCCATGAGAAGAAGACGCGCACCGGAACGAAAGATTGCCCCTGATCCTCGGTACGGCTCGGTGCTGGTGGCCAAGTTTATCAATAACCTCATGTGGGACGGCAAAAAGAGCCTGGCGCAGAAGATCTTTTACCAGGCTCTGGACCACATTGAGAAGACCACCGGGCTCTCGGGCCTGGAGGTGTTTGAAAAGGCCATTGAGAACGTGAAGCCGGAGATGGAAGTGCGACCTCGTCGTGTGGGTGGTGCCACCTATCAGGTGCCTGTAGAGGTTCGTCCGAAGCGGCAACTTTCCTTGGCGATCAAGTGGATCATCCGGGCCATGCGGTCGCGTTCGGAACGGCGGGCTTACGAACGGCTGGCCAACGAACTCCTGGATGCCTATAAGGGCGTGGGGGGTGCCATCAAGATCAAGGAAAACACCCACGCCATGGCCCGGGCAAACCGGGTGTTTGCCCACTTCCGGTGGTAAGGATTCTGCGTTCCGGGTTGACCTTGGGTACACAACAGAGAAGGTGGTGGCCAGATCATGGGCCATGTGGCGCTGGACAAAATCCGCAATATCGGCTTCGTCGCCCATATAGACGCAGGCAAAACCACGGTAACCGAACGGATCCTGTACTACACGGGCAGGATCCATCGGTTGGGCGACGTGGACGAAGGTACGGCCACCACCGACTGGATGATCCAGGAAAAGGAACGCGGAATCACCATCACCTCTGCCGCCACCTTTTGCCGGTGGCGTGACGCCTTCATCAACATCATTGACACCCCAGGGCACGTGGACTTCACTGCGGAGGTGGAACGTGCCCTGCGGGTGTTGGATGGCCTGGTGATCATCTTCAGCGCTGTGGAGGGGGTGGAGCCCCAGTCGGAAACCGTTTGGCGACAGGCAGATCGCTATGGGGTGCCCAAGATCGCCTTCATCAACAAAATGGATCGCATGGGCGCCTCCAATGAACGGGTGATCCAACAGATCCGGGAACGGTTCCACGTGCGGCCTCTCCCCCTGCAGTTGCCCATCGGTATGGAATCCGGATTCGTGGGAGTGGTGGACTTGGTACACCGCCAACGGCTTCTGTGGGACGTGGACGAGACCGGAGAGAAGTTCCGCCGCGAAAAGGCCACGGGCCCAGAGGTAGAGGAAGCCTATGAGGCCCTGGTCAATGCCCTGGCCGAGGTGGAGGAGGCTGTGCTGGAGGAGTACATGGACCAGGGCACCGTCTCTCCTGAAACCCTCAAGCGGGCCATTCGCCAGGTGACCCTCCGCGGGGAGATGGTCCCGGTGCTCTTGGGATCGGCGTTGAAGAATCGGGGCATCCAACCTTTGTTGGATGCCATTGTGGATTACCTGCCTTCGCCCCTGGATGTGGAGGTGCCCCTGGGCGTGGACCCGGCCACCGGCGACATCGTGGAACGCCGCCCGGATCCCGCGGAGCCCTTCTCCGGCCTCGTGTTTAAAGTGCAACGGGATAAGCACGCTGGCCGCCTGTTGTACACGCGCATCTACTCGGGTACCCTGCGGGTGGGCCAAAAGGTGCTGAACACCGTCACCGGCACCACGGGCAAGGTGCTGAGGATCTTTCGGATGCATGCGGTGAAACGGGAAACCCTGCGGGAGGCGGCGGCAGGGGAGATCGTGGCGCTGGTGGGCCTGAAGGATGCCAAAACCGGCGATACCCTGTGCGATCCCCAAGCACCTGTGCTCTTTGAGGGCATGCAGTTCCCCGAGCCCGTGGTGAGTATGGTGATTGAACCCCGAAGCTCCAAGGACCTGGATCGCCTGAAACAGGTCATTGAAGAGATGCTGTACGAGGACCCCACTTTCCGTTTTAAAGAAGATCCCGAAACCGGGGAGCTCATCATCTCGGGCATGGGGGAACTGCATCTGGAGATCCTGGTGGATCGGATCCAGCGGGAGTTTGGCGTGCCTGTGCGGCTGGGACGGCCCCAGGTGGATTACCGGGAAACCATTACTACGGCGGTAGAAAAGGAGGTGGTGGTGGAGCGCGAGGTGGGAGGAACCGTGCACCGGGGCCGGGTGCGGGTACGGGTTTCTCCCATAGAGGATCGGGGGCAAGTGCTGTTCTCGGTGCCCGAAGGAATCCGCGAGGACCTGCGCGAGGTGATCCTCTCCACCCTGCGGGAGCGGGTGGCTTACGGACCCCTACTTGGCTATCCGCTGTTTAACCTTAAAATAGAAGTCCTTGATTTGGACACCGAGGGGGGTACCCCTCTGGGCACCCGGCTGGCTCTCGTCCAGGCCTTACGGGAGGCCCTGTCGGCGGCAAACCCCATTCTGCTGGAACCGGTGATGTACCTGGAGGTACAAGTGCCGGCAGATTACGTGGGGAATGTTGTCGCCGATCTTGGTCATCGGGGCGGAGAGTTGCTGGGGATTGAGGTGGTCTCTCCCGGTGTTCAAAAGGTAAAGGGGAAGGCTCCCCTGAAGAACCTGTTTGGGTACGCGGTCCATTTGCGGTCGCTCACCCAGGGCAGGGGCAATGTGTGGATGAAACTGGACACCTTTGCCCCGCTGCCGGAAAAAGAGTTCAAAGAAATGCTGTCACTAAGATAGCGGAGGTGTAAAGTCATGTCGAAGCCGAAGTTTGAACGGAAGAAGCCCCACTTGAACGTGGGAACCATCGGCCACGTAGACCATGGTAAGTCCACGCTGACCTCTGCCATCACCAAGTACCTGTCGCTCAAGGGTCTGGCCGAGTTCGTGCCCTTCGACTCCATTGACAAGGCTCCGGAGGAGAAGGCTCGCGGAATCACCATCCAGCTGGCCCACATTGAGTACGAAACCGAGAAGCGCCACTACGCCCACATTGACTGTCCGGGCCACGCCGACTACGTGAAGAACATGATCACCGGCGCTGCCCAGATGGATGGCGCCATCCTGGTGGTGGCCGCTCCGGACTCGGTGATGCCCCAGACCCGAGAGCACGTGCTGTTGGCCCGTCAGGTGAACGTGCCTTACATCGTGGTGTTCATCAACAAGGTGGACATGATGGATGACCCCGAGCTCCTGGAGCTCGTGGAGATGGAGGTGCGGGACCTGCTGAACGAGTACGAATTCCCGGGCGACGAGGTGCCTGTGATCAAGGGTTCGGCCCTGAAGGCCCTGGAGTGCGGCGATGACCTGAATTGTGAGTGGTACAAGCCCATCCAGGAGCTCCTGGATGCAATGGACAACTACATCCCCGAACCCAAGCGGGAAGTGGACAAGCCCTTCCTGATGGCCATTGAGGACGTGTTCTCCATTACCGGCCGTGGGACCGTGGTGACGGGTCGTGTGGAGCGCGGTCGCCTCACCCCGGGCGAAGAGGTGGAGATCGTGGGCTTCCGGGATAAGCCCATCCGCACCGTGGTGACCTCCATTGAGATGTTCCGCAAGATCCTGGACGAGGCCCTGCCTGGCGACAACGTGGGTCTGCTGCTCCGTGGTGTCAAGAAGGAAGAGGTGGAGCGGGGCATGGTGGTGGCTGCCCCTGGCAGCATCAAACCCCACAAGAAGTTCAAGGCCCAGGTGTACGTGCTGAAGCCTGAGGAAGGCGGCCGTCATACCCCCTTCTTCAACGGGTACCGTCCGCAGTTCTACTTCCGGACCACGGACGTCACCGGCACCATCAAACTCCCGCCCGATCGGGAGATGGTGATGCCTGGCGACCACGTGAACCTGGAAGTGGAACTCATTTACCCGGTGGCAATTGAGAAGGAGCTGCGTTTCGCCATCCGTGAGGGTGGCCGCACCGTGGGCGCCGGTGTCGTGACCGACGTGGAGGACTAAGTTGGAGGCCAGAATCCGGATCAAACTCAAATCCTTTGACCCCCACCTCCTGGATCGGTCGGCGAAGAAGATCGCCCTGACCGCTCGGAGGACCGGGGCAAAGGTGTCTGGCCCCATCCCGCTGCCCACGAAACGGACCCTGTTCTCCGTGATCCGCTCGCCCCACGTGCACAAGAAGTCGCAAGAGCAGTTTGAACTCAAGATCCACAAGAGGCTCCTGGAGATCGTGAATCCGCCTCAGGAAACCATTGACAAGCTCTCGCGACTGGAGTTGCCTCCGGGCGTTGAAGTGGAGATCAAGGTGCTATGATCGGCCTCTTGGGACGCAAGATTGGGATGACCCAGTTGCCCGATGAAAAGGGCAACATGACGCCGGTGACCATCCTGGAAGTGGGCCCGTGCACCGTGATCGGCGTGCGGACCCCAGAACGGGATGGCTATGCGGCCATCCGCGTCGGCTACGGTGAAGTACCGAAACGCAAGTTGAACCGCCCGCTCCTGGGTGAACTGAGAAAGGCCCTGGGCGAGGATCGTGACACCTACCCCGCTCGGGTGATCCGGGAGTTTCGGGTGGACAACCCGGGAGACTACCAACCCGGACAGGTGCTCACCGTAGAGGTGTTCAAGGAAGTGGAACGCGTGGATGTGACCGGGTATTCCAAGGGCCGTGGGTTTCAAGGCGTGATGAAACGCTGGGGCTTTAGTGGAGGCCCCATGAGCCACGGCTCCAAGTTCCACCGGCGTCCTGGGTCCATTGGCCAGAGTACCTTTCCGGGACGGGTCCACAAGGGCAAGAAGATGCCCGGGCATATGGGCATGCGTCGGGTGACGGTGAAGAACCTCAAGGTGTTCAAGGTGATCCCGGAAAAGAACCTGCTGGTGGTGAAGGGCAGCGTACCCGGACCCAACGGACGAACCCTCATGGTGAAGGCGAGGTAATCATGGTGAAAGCACCCCTGTTTTCCAGAGAAGGGCAGCCGGTGGGAGAGGTGGAACTTCCCGAGAGCGTGTTTGGGGTTACTCCCAAGCGCCACGTGCTTTGGGAAGTGGTGCGCGCCTATCTCCTGAACCGGCGGCTGGGCACCCATAAGGCCAAAACCCGGGGCGAGGTGAAGGGCTCGGGCCGAAAGATTTGGCCCCAAAAGGGCTTGGGACGGGCCCGCCACGGTGATCGGTATGCCCCGATCTTCGTGGGGGGCGGAAAGGCCTTTCCTCCGAGGCCCCGGAAGTATGGGTACGAGCCGCCGAAGAAGGTCAGGCGCCTGGCCATGAAAATGGCCCTCTCCGACCGTGCCCGGGAGAACCGCGTGCTGGTGATTGAGGGCTTTGAGTTTCCTGCCCCCAAAACCCGCAGCGCGGTGACACTGCTGCAGAACCTGGGCATCGCACAGCGAAAGACCCTGCTGATTTCCAGCCAACAGAATCGGAACCTCTACCTGTCCACCCGGAACCTGCCCAAGGTGGAGACCCGTACGGCCAGTGAAGCCAACACCTACGACGTGCTGAACGCCGAGTACGTGGTGCTGGATCAAGCCTCCATTGACAAACTCAAGGAGCGGCTGAAATGAGGGATCCCCGGGATGTGATCTTGAGGCCCATTTTTACCGAGCGGAGTATGCACCTGCAACAGCAAGCGAACGCCTATGTGTTTGAGGTGGCGCGGGATGCGAACAAGCACGAGATCAAGCAGGCGATAGAATCCCTCTTCAAGGTGAAGGTTCGCAAGGTCAACGTGATCAATGTGAAGGGCAAACCCAAACGGCGGTTCCGGGCGCCCGGGCGCACCCGTTCCTACAAGAAGGCCATCGTGTTCTTGAAGGAAGGGGAAAGCATCCCGCTGTTTGAAGGAGCGTGAGCATCATGCCGGTGAAACACTTTGTACCCTATACACCTTCCCGCCGGTTCATGACGGTGACCGACTACTCGGTGCTGACCAAGAAGAAGCCAGAGAAGTCCTTGCTCCTGCCGAAGAAGCGAACGGGTGGCCGGAACAACCGTGGACGGATCACGGTTCGGCATCGGGGCGGTGGCCACAAAAGGCGGCTGCGGATCGTGGATTTCCGGCGGGAGAAGTTTGGTGTGCCCGCAAAGGTAGCGGCGATTGAGTACGACCCTAACCGTACGGCCTTCATCGCTCTGCTGCACTATGTGGACGGCGAAAAGCGATACATCCTTGCTCCCGATGGGCTGCAGGTGGGCGATACGGTGGTCTCGGGTCCGGGTGCCGAACTGAAGGTGGGCAATCACCTGCCCCTGGCAGAGATCCCCGAGGGGATGGAGATCCACAACATTGAGCTCTACCCCGGTCGGGGCGGCCAGTTGGTGCGGGCCGCGGGCACCGCAGCGGTGATCCTCTCCAAAGAGGGTCGCTACGCCTACGTACAGTTGCCCTCGGGCGAGGTGCGGATGATCCTGCAGAAGTGCATGGCCACCATCGGCCGGGTGTCCAACGTGGATCACGAAAACGTGGTGTTGGGCAAGGCGGGCCGTAGCCGCTGGCTGGGAATCCGTCCCACGGTGCGGGGCGTAGCCATGAACCCTGTGGATCACCCCCTCGGCGGTGGTGAGGGCCGGTCTAAAGGTGGACGGCCCCCTGTGAGCCCGTGGGGCAAGCCCGCCAAGGGCGGCAAGACCCGGAAAAAGAATAAGCCGTCGGATCGGTTCATCGTGAGACGGCGGAGGTGAGCATGGGTAGGTCACTGAAAAAGGGACCCTACGTAGATCCCAAGCTTTTGAAGCGGATCCGGCAAATGAACGAAACCGGCGAGAAGCGGGTGATCAAGACCTGGTCCCGCCGCAGCACCATCACGCCCGACTTCGTAGGACACACGATCCAGGTGCACAACGGTCGGAAGTTCATTCCGGTGTACATCACCCAGGACATGGTAGGCCACAAGTTGGGTGAGTTCGCGCCCACCCGCACCTTCCGCGGCCACAAGGGTCTGAAGGGTGCCCAAAAAGCCAGGATGCGGTAGCCATGGTGGGAAAGAGCGTACGTAGGTTTGTGCTGGCCTCACCGAAGAAGTTGAAGCCCCTGATGGATCTGATCCGGGGCCGTTCGGTGAGCGAGGCCTACTGGATCCTGGAGGGCAACGCCAAGCGGCGCCTGTCCACCCATGTGATGAAGGCCCTGAAGGCTGCGGTGGCCTCGTATCGGGAGAAGGCGGGCACCGACGCGCGGCCTGACGACGAACTCATCGTGCGAACGGCCAAGGTAGATCGGGGCCCAATCCTGAAACGCTGGCGTCCTGCATGGCGGGGCCGGGCCGTGATGCGCCGGAGACGCATGAGCCATATCACCATTGAGGTGAGCGAAGCCGAATAGGAGGACCTATGGGACAGAAAGTTCATCCAACCGGATTCCGCTTGGGCGTCATCAAGGACTGGGAAGCCCGATGGTTCGCCCGGGGCAAGAAGATCGCCGAGTACCTGCACGAGGACCTCAAGATTCGGGATTATCTGGAAAAACGCCTCAAACACGCAGGACTCTCGCGGGTGACCATTGAGCGGACCGCAGATCGGCTCACGGTGAACATCTACACCTCTCGGCCCGGCGTGGTCATCGGCAGCAAGGGGCGCGAGGCAGAGAACATCCGCAAGGAGTTGGAGTACTTGACCGGTCGCAAGAGCATCTACCTGAACATCAACGAGGTACGGATCCCGGAGATTGATGCCCCCCTGATCGCCAAGAACATCGCATACCGGCTGGAGCAACGGGTGGCCCACCGCCGCGCCATGAAGCGGGCTGTGGAACTCGCCATGAAGATGGGTGCCAAGGGCATCCGGGTTCAGGTGAAGGGCCGGCTGGGCGGCGCCGAGATTGCCCGTAAGGAGTGGTACCGCGTGGGACGTGTGCCCCTTCAAACCCTGCGGGCCGACATTGACTACGCTGAGGCCACCGCCTTTACCAAGGCCGGCACCGTGGGCGTGAAGGTGTGGGTGTACAAGGGCGACGTGCTGCAGCGCGAAGAGGAGGAGGTGGAGTAGGCCATGTGGATGCCGAAACGCACCAAGTACCGTAAGATGCAGCGCGGCCGGATGAAGGGCAAGGCCCAAGCCGGCTACTTCATCGCTTTCGGCGAATACGGGCTCAAGGCCATCGGACGCGGATACATCAACGGACGACAGATTGAAGCGGCACGGATCGCCATCACCCGACACCTCAAGAAGGGCGGGAAACTCTGGATCCGCATCTTTCCGGATAAGCCCATCACCAAAAAACCCGCCGAAACCCGGATGGGTAAGGGCAAGGGCAACGTGGAGGACTGGGTGGCGGTGATCCGACCGGGCCGCATCCTCTTTGAGCTCGCTGGCGTGAGCGAGGAGGATGCACGGGAGGCCTTCCGCCTGGCTTCCCACAAGTTGCCCATCAAAACCCGGTTCGTGTCCATCAGCGAGGGTGGCGTATGAAGGCGCGAGAACTCAGAGAGATGACCGTGGAGGAACTGCGCGACCTCCTGAACGAACTCAAGGAACAGTTGTTCCAGTTGCGGCTGGAACGGGCCCGGGGATCCCTGGGGCAACCTCACCGCTTTAAAGAGGTGCGCCGGGACATCGCTCGGGTACTCACGATTCTGAGGGAAAAGGAAAGCCATGAGCGGGCATAGAGGAGAACGCAAACAACGGGTGGGCATCGTAGTGTCCGACAAGATGGACAAAACCCGGGTGGTGGTGGTGGAAACCCTGGTGCAACACCCGCGGTACAAGAAGTACATCAAACGCCGGAAAAAGTTTTATGCCCACGACGAGAACAACGAGTCCCGGGTGGGAGACCTGGTGCAGATCATGGAAACCCGCCCGCTTTCCAAACTCAAGCGTTGGCGGATTGTGAAGATCCTACGGAAAGCGCCGGTGCTGTAAGGAGGACAACCCATGATCCAGGACTTTACCCGCCTGAAGATCGCCGACAACACGGGAGCCCAGGAGGCCATGGTGATCAAGGTGCTGGGGGGTACCCGGCGCAAGTACGCCTACGTGGGCGACATCGTGGTGGTCACCATCAAGGAGGCCATCCCGGGAGCTCCTGTGAAGCGTGGCGACGTGGTGCGAGCGGTGATCGTGCGGACCCGCAAGGAGATGCGCAGGCCCGACGGCACCTACATCAAGTTTGACGACAACGCCGCTGTGCTCATTGATCAGAACAACGAGCCGCGGGGCACTCGTGTGTTCGGCCCAGTGGCCCGGGAGCTCCGGGAGCGCCGGTTCATGAAGATCGTGTCCCTGGCACCGGAGGTGGTGTGATATGGCCGCCAAGATCAAAAAAGGCGACACGGTCATGGTCATGGTGGGCCGATCCCGCGGCCATGTGGGCAAGGTAAAAAAGGTTTTCCCGAAGGAAAAACGTGCCCTGGTGGAGGGCGCCAATATCGTGAAACGTCACCTTCGGTCCCGTCGGGAAAACCAGCCCAGCGGCATCGTGGAAATGGAAGCTCCCATCCACATCTCCAACCTCATGCTCGTGTGCCCCAACTGTGGTGAACCCACCCGTGTAGGCTTCCAGATCCGCGAGGACGGAACCAAAGTGCGGGTGTGCAAAAAGTGTGGTGGGGTGATTGACTGACATGAACCTGTTGGAAGAATTCCGGAAGAACATCGTGCCCCAACTCATGAAGGAGCTCGGGGTGGACAACCCCATGCAGGTTCCCCGCATTGAGAAGGTGGTGATCAACGTCACCGACGGCGAAGCCGTAAAGGACCCCAAGATCCTGGACGTGATCGCAGAGGATCTGGCCCTGATCACCGGCCAAAAGCCTCGGCTCATCCGGGCACGGAAGTCGGTGGCTGCCTTTCACTTGCGGAAGGGCATGCCCATTGCCCTGAAGGTGACCCTGCGGGGGAAACGGGCCTATGACTTCATCGTGCGGCTCGTTCACTTTGCCCTGCCCCGAGTTCGCGATTTCCGCGGCATTCCCCTGGATGGCTTTGACGGACGCGGCAACTACAACTTCGGCCTCAGCGAGCATACCGTCTTCCCTGAGATTGACATTGACAAGGTGAAGCGCGTGTTCGGCATGGACATCAACATTACCACCACTGCCAAAACCGATCGGGAAGCGTTGGCGCTCCTCAGGGCCCTCGGATTCCCCTTTGAAAGGAGGTAACCGTGGCAACCAAGGCTCAATGGGCTAAAACCTTTTTGAAGAAACCCAAGTATCCGGTACGCCACCGGAACCGCTGCCGCCGTTGCGGACGGCCCCGCGGCTACATCCGGAAGTTCGGGCTGTGCCGGATCTGCTTCCGGGAACTCGCCCTGCAGGGCAAGATTCCGGGTGTGAAAAAGGCCAGTTGGTAAGGAGGGAAGGTCACCATGATGCAGGATCCTATTGCTGACCTCATCACCCGGATCCGGAACGCCGTGCGAGCCCGGAAGGACGAGGTAGAGGTTCGCCCCGCCTCCCGCCTCAAGGCCGGTATCTGCGAGATCTTGAAGCGGGAAGGCTACATCCGCGACTATGAAGTGCACCAGGATTCCCGCGGTGGTTCCATACGAATCCTCTTGAAGTACACTCCCAGCGGTGAACCCGTGTTGACCCAGTTGCAACGCATCTCTAAACCCTCCCGCCGGGTGTACGTGGACTCCCGCAACATCCCCTGGGTGAAGAATGGGTTGGGCATTGCCATCCTGTCCACCTCCCAGGGGTTGATGACCGATCGGGAGGCCCGCCGCCGGCGCATCGGGGGCGAAGTGCTCATCTACGCCTGGTAGGAGGTGAGACCATGTCGCGCATCGGACGCAAACCCATCCGCATCCCCGACGGCGTGAAGGTGGAATGGAAGGGCGACGAGATCGTGGTCACCGGTCCGAAGGGAACCTTGACCTATCGTCCTCACCCGGAAATGAAGATTGAGATTGATCCCGAAGCCAAGGAGATCCGCGTGCAGCGCCCCAACGATCTCAAGTTCTTCAAAGCCCTGCACGGCACCACCCGCCAGATCCTGAACAACATGGTGATCGGGGTCTCGCAGGGGTTCCGTAAGGAACTGGAGATCGTGGGAACCGGCTGGCGTGTGCAAAAGGATGGCAACGCCATCGTGCTCACCGTGGGATACTCGCACCCCGTACGCGTGGAACCGATTCCAGGCGTGACCTTGGAAGTGGAAGGCCAGAACAAGATCATCGTCACCGGCATTGACAAGCAGAAGGTGGGCCAGATGGCAGCGGACATCCGAGCGGTGCGTCCTCCGGAACCCTACAAGGGCAAAGGGATTCGCTACGTGGGTGAGAAGGTGCGCCGCAAGGCCGGTAAGGCTGGCGTAAAGGCCACCTGAGAGGGGTGAACCACTATGAGACCTGAAGAGAAAGTTTGGCGCAGAAAGCGTCGGCATCTTCGTGTTCGGAAAAAGATCCGGGGAACCCAGGATCGGCCACGGATCACCGTCAAGAAGACGGCAAAACACATCTACGCTCAGATCGTGGTGGATCCACCCTTTGGCACCTCCCGGGTGATCACCGGCGTGTCTTCGCTGTCGCCGGAGATCCGCGACCAAATCCAGGAGGCCAAGGGGAAGATCGCCAAGGCCCGGATCGTAGGCCTGTACCTTGCAAAGAAGGCTCAGGAACTGGGCATTAAACGGGTGGTATTTGACCGTTCGGGATACCTGTACCACGGCCGGGTGAAGGCCCTGGCCGAAGGGGCCCGCGAAGGAGGACTGGAGTTCTGATATGGCACGAGATCACTTGAGCAACGGCGTTTCCGATTTCATTGAAACCGTCGTCACCATTCGCCGGGTGACCAAGGTGACCAAGGGCGGCCGGAAGTTCAAACTCTCCGCCTGGGTCGTGGTGGGCGACGGCAAAGGCCGCGTGGGAATCGGCCACGGCAAAGCCGTGGAAACCCCTGAGGCCATCCGAAAGGCCACCCAAAAGGCCTATAAAGACCTGAAAAAGGTGGTGATCCTCAACGGAACCCTGCCCCACGAGGTGGTGGGGAAAATGGGCGCCACCAAGGTACTCTTGAAACCGGCCGCTCCAGGTACCGGAATCATCGCTTGCCAACCCGTTCGCGCTGTACTGGAGGCCGCTGGCTACGAGAACGCTCTGACCAAGTCCTTGGGTGCCAACAACGCGGTGAACCTGCTGAAGGCGACCCTGAATGCCCTTACCCAACTGAAGAGCCCCGAAGAGGTGGCAAAGGCCCGAGGGGTTCCCTTGAACCGGGTGGTGAGGAGGTACAGAAGTGAAAGACAAATGGCTGAAGATCACGCAGGTGAGGTCCAGCATCGGCAAGCACAAGAAGGCTAAGCGTACCCTGGTCGCCCTTGGCCTGGGTCGCATTGGCAAGAGCCGCATTCATAAGGATTCCCCGTCGCTCCGCGGCATGCTCCAGGTTGTTCGGGAATACGTGAAAGTGGAGGAAGTGGACCATGTGGACGCTGAGTAACATCGGACCCCAAAAGGGCGCCAAGAAAAAGCGGAAACGCATCGGCCGCGGAATCGGTTCGGGCCACGGGAAAACCGCCACGAAGGGGCATAAGGGACAGTTGGCCCGCTCCGGCGGCGGCAAGGGCCCCGGCTTTGAAGGGGGCCAGATGCCCCTGTATCGCCGCCTGCCCAAAAAGGGCTTTAAAAACCCGTTCCGCGTAGAGTATCAGGTGGTTAACTTGAACCGCCTGGAGGAACGGTTTGAAAACGGCGACCAGGTGACCCCCGAGGTGCTGGAGAAAAAGCGGCTCATCCGCGATGCCCAGAAGCCGGTAAAGATCCTCGCTCGGGGCACCCTCACCAAAAAGCTGGTGGTGGTGGCCGATGCCGCCAGCGAGGCGGCCCGTAAGGCCATTGAGGCTGCCGGCGGAACCTTCCAGGTGCGCGGATCCCAGGAGTCGTCCCCTGAAACCAAACAGGAGGGAGCCTCCTGATGCTGCAGGGTGTCGGCTCTCTCCTGAAGATGGAGGATCTCAAGCGGAAGATCCTCTTCACGCTGCTGATCCTGGCCGTGTACCGGGTGGGGACCCATATCCCCTTGCCGGGTGTGGATGCACGAGCCCTCGGTGAGTTCTTCAAAGCGGCTCTCCAAGGCACCACCTTCGGCATCCTGGACATCTTTGTGGGTGGCGCCCTGTCCCGGGCTGCGGTGTTCGGGGTGGGAATCATGCCCTACATCTCCGCCTCCATTATCCTCCAGCTCCTGACCACCACCGTGCCCTATCTGGAACGCCTCCAAAAGGAAGGGGAACACGGCCGACGGAAGATTGAGCAGTACACCCGCTATCTCACCGTGGTGGTAGCCGCCATTCAGGCCTTTGGCGTGGCCATCTTCCTCACCCGGCTCACCAGCCCGGTGTCGGGCTCGCCTGTGGTGCCCAATCCAGGTCCCTTCTTCGTGTTCGTTACGGTGGTGTCGCTGGTGGCAGGATCTGTGTTCCTCATGTGGCTCGGCGAGGAGATCACCGAACGCGGGATCAGCAACGGCATCTCCCTCATCATCTACGCCGGCACCCTGGATTCCGTGCCCAACGAGTTCTTCAACACCCTGCGGCTCCTCAAAACGGGTGCCATCACCCCCATTACCCTGGCCTTCGTAGCCGCGGTGATCCTGCTGACCACTGCGGCAGTGGTGGCTGTCACGGAGGCCCAGCGGCGGATTCCCATCCAGTACGCCAAGCGGGTAGTGGGCCGGCGGATCTACGGTGGCCAACAAACCTACCTGCCCTTGACCGTAAATACGGCTGGCGTGATTCCCATCATCTTCGCCCAAAGCCTGATGATGTTCCCCAGCACCATCTCCACCTTCTGGCAAAGCGATCTCATGCAGACCTTCAGCCAGTGGTTCAGCCCTGGTCATCCCCTGTATGACATCCTCTACGGCCTGCTCATCGTGTTCTTCGCCTATTACTACACCGCCGTGGTCATGAACCCCAAGGACATGGCCGAGAACCTGCAACGCTACTCCGGGTTTATCCCTGGGGTGCGGCCAGGCCCGAAGACCGCAGAGTACATTGATCGGGTGATGACCCGAATCCTCCTGCCCGGCGCCATCTTCTTCGCCATCATCGCCATTCTGCCCTGGCACCTGATTCGCTGGACCAACATTCCCTTTTACTTCGGTGGTACCCGGCTCCTGATCATCGTGGGGGTGGCACTGGAAATCATGCAGAAGATTGAGGCCCATCTCATCATGCGGCAGTACGAGGGCCTGCTGAAGAAGGGCAGGATCCGCGGATGGAGAGGCTAAACCTGATCTTCCTGGGCCCCCCGGGTGCCGGCAAAGGCACCCAGGCCGAACGACTGGCCCACCGGTGGCATCTGCGAAAGATCTCCACCGGTGATATCCTCCGCGAGGCTGTGCGAAGGGACACCCCGCTGGGACGAGAAGCCCGGGCCTACATGGAACGGGGAGACCTGGTACCCGACAGTGTGATGCTTGGTTTGATCCGAGAGGTACTCCAAAACCTGGAAGGTGGCGGATTCATTCTGGATGGGTTTCCCCGCACCTTAGAACAAGCCCGCGGCCTGGATGAACTCCTGAAGGAAATGGGGCTGCGGCTCCATGCCGTGGTCCTGTTCCAAGTGCCCGACGAAGAAATCATCCAACGGCTCAGCGCCCGGCGGGTTTGCCCCAAGTGTGGTGCCACTTATAACCTGATCACCGACCCCCCGAAGCACGATGAACGCTGTGACCGTTGTGGTGAACCGTTGGTACTGCGGCACGACGATCATCCCGAAACCGTACGGCACCGCTTGGAGGTGTATCACCGTCAAACGGAACCCCTGATAGAGTACTATCGCCAGCAGGGACTGCTCCGGGAGATCTCCGGCGTAGGAACCCCTGAGGAAGTGGAACAACGGCTGTTGGCAGCCCTTCGGAATGGCCATCCCCATTAAGACCCCGGAGCAGATCCAGGGGATCCGTCGGGCCTCCCGGATTGTGGCTGAGGTGTTGCACCGGGTAGCCAGCTGGCTCCGACCGGGGATGACCACTGCAGAGCTCAACGACCGCATTGATCAGTTGATCCGTCAGCGAGGAGGGGTTCCCGCTTTTCTGGGGTACCGGGGATTTCCGGCCTCCAGCTGCATTTCCCTGAACCACGAGGTGGTGCATGGCATCCCCTCTCCCCTCAAAAGGATCCAAGAGGGTGATCTGGTGAAGGTGGATGTGGGGGTCATCTGGCAGGGATACTATGGCGATGCTGCCCGTACCTATGCGGTGGGTGAGGTTCCCCCTTTGGCCCAGGAACTCCTAAGGGTCACAGAACAGGCCCTGTACCGGGGCATTGAGCAGGCTCGGCCAGGCCGCCGCATCTATGACATTTCCGCTGCTATCCAGGACGAGGTGGAGCGCCACGGGTTCCATGTGGTGCGGGAACTCACAGGCCATGGGGTGGGCTTGAAGTTGCACGAAGAGCCCATGATCCCGAACTTCCGCGATTCCTCCACCCGAAAGATCTTTTTGAAACCCGGCATGGTGCTGGCCATTGAGCCCATGGTCAACATCGGCACGCCCAGGGTCTATACTTTAGGGGACCACTGGACGGTGGTGACGGCAGATGGTTCCCTGTCGGCTCATTTTGAACACACGGTTTTGATCACCCGGGATAAACCCGAGATCCTAACCCTTTGGGACTGAACTATGGCAAAGAAAAACGTGATTCGTGTGGAAGGAACGGTCAAGGAGGTTCTCCCGAACGCCATGTTTCGGGTGGAACTGGACAACGGTCTGCTGGTCCTCGCCCATGTGTCGGGCAAGATGCGGATGCACTACATCAAGATCTTGCCAGGCGACCGCGTGACCGTGGAACTCACCCCCTATGACCTAACCCGAGGCCGGATCGTGTACCGGTACAAGTAAACCGGTTCATCCCATCCCCAGGAGCATGACCACCAGCTCTAAGAAGATGAGAAGGAGGATCGCCATCTCCAGGGCCTCTAACCGAAGGCCGGAGATTTCCTGCTGAAGCCAGGAGTACACCTCCTGGGTGATCTCCAGCTTCCGTTGCAAACTCTGGATCTGCTCCCGGGATCGGAACAGGTCTTGGGCCGACCGATACACCCGCGCGTAGTACACGTCTTCGGCGATCTTGATGGCGTCTTGGATCCGTTCAATCACCTCGGTAACCTCAATGCGCCGGAGGGCCAGCCGGCGGATCATGTCGCGGTACCGTCCCCAACGGGTCCAGTGGAAGCGGCCAGGGTGTTCCATCTGCTCGTAGGTGCGGACCAGTTCCCGATCCAGCAAACGATCGTAGTACTGAAGTTCCAAGAGTTGCACATGGGCGAACTCCAAGATATCGGGTACGTCCATGAGCCCGGTGGGTTCGTAGATCACGGCTGCCTCCCATCCGATCACCACCAGGTCCTCGGTGGAGTACGAGTAGGCGTGCCGCCAAAGGTCTTGGTAGATCTGTTGGGAAAAGCTCTCTTGCTCCCCATACAGCAGGGCCGGAATGTTGGCGGTTTTCCGGAAGGTGTCCAAGGGTACCGAGAGCTTTTGGAAGTAGTAGATGAGGTACTCCTCGGTGATTTCTTTGACCTCAGGGACCTCTAAGGCGAACGCAATCTCCTGCACCAAGGACCGGATAGCCTCTTCGCTGAAGTCCTCAAAGGCCTCAGACATGGGGAACCCAGTCCATTGTTCCAAGCCCTCCAGGGCGATGCCATGGGGCAGGGGCACAGAGAACAACAGGCTAACGGCCCCAAAATCGTACAACCGGAACAGTAGAGTGCCCTTAACCTCTTGGCCCTTCCAGTAGAGCCGGCGTTTGCCGGCCTGGAGCGTGAGTGGAGGATTGGCGATCTTTACGGATCGGGGAACGGCTCGGGAAAGGCGGAGCCGATGGGTGCGACTCCGAAGTTGTTCGCTGGCTTCCAAGGCGGAGAGCCGGATCTCCTCGGCGATGTCAAAGAACTTGAGGGCCAGGATCCGGCCCTCTTCCACCCGGATATCGGCCATGGGTTAACGCAGCAGGGGCAAGGGCGAGCGCCCTTCGGAGCCCGCGGCGCCCTCCAGAAACCGCTCTATCGTAGAGATCAGCAGTTGCAAGGCCACGTCGTTGAAGCCACCCTCGGGGATGATGACATCTGCGTATCGCTTGGAGGGCTCCACAAACTCCAAGTGCATCAAGCGAACGGTGGCCAAGTACTGCTTGACTACGGAGTCCATGGTGCGGCCCCGTTCCCGGACGTCTCGCAGCAGTCGGCGGATGAACCGCAGGTCGTCCGGTGTGTCCACGTAGATTTTGATGTCTAAGAGTTCCCGGATTCGGGGGTCGTGGAGTACCAGGATGCCTTCCAGGATTACCACATCGCCGGGTTCCACCCGCACGGTTTGGGGTAGGCGGCGGTGGGTTTTGAAGTCGTACACGGGTCGCTCAATGGCTTGGCCTTGACGGAGTTGGTGGAGATGGGCCAACAGCAATTCGGTGTCAAAGGCATTGGGATGGTCGTAGTTGATGGCTGCCCGTTCCTCTAAGGGCAGGTGGTCAAAGCTCCGGTAATAGGCGTCCTGGGGGAGCACCACCACCCGGGAACCGGCGAAGAACTCCTCAATGCGTTTGGCCACAGTGGTTTTGCCGGATCCTGTTCCCCCGGCAATCCCGATGAGAAGGGGCACGGCGTTAACCCTCCTTGATCTCTACGGGGTACTTTTTCCGAAGTTCTTGGGCCAAACGATCCAATTCGGCCTGCAGTTTCCGTTGCTCCAGGAGCACCTTGAGGTCTTGCTGTACCTCCTCAAAGGTGGGTTTGCCGCCGGGCTTCCGGTCCAGCACCTTCAGGATGTAATACCCTGCTTCGGTGAGCACCGGTTCGCTGAAGGTCCCCACGGTGAGGGTATCGGCCACGCTCCGCAGGGGTTCCGGCAGGCTGTTGAGGGGAACGTACCCCACAAGCCCACCGCTTTCCCGGGTAAAGGCGTCGTCTGAGTACCGCCGAGCCAGTTCCTCAAAGGGAGTGCCCTCTTTGAGCTTCCGATAAAGGGCTTCGGCCCGGGTTTTGGCTTTGGCGGAGTCGGCCTTGGTGGGCACCGGGCGGATCAGGATCTGCCGTACGTGCACCACATCGCCATCCTTCTCTTCCACCTTGAGGATGTGGAACCCTACCTCGTCCTCAATGGGCTGGGAGATCTGACCGGGCTCCATGTGCATGAGGGTGTCGTGCAGCGGGCCCTGCACCTGGCTCAGCGGAATGTATCCCAGGTCGCCCCCCAGGTCGCGGGTGGTGGGATCGTCAGAGTACTGCATGGCCAGGGTTTCAAAGTCTTCGCCCTTGAGAAGCCGTTGATACAGGGCTTCGGCCTTCTTTCGGGCCTTCTCCACCTGGGCCGGAGAGGGCTTGATCTGAATCAACAGGTGCTGGAGTTGCACCATCTCCGGCCGATCGGGTAAGGAGTCCTTTTTCTCTTCGTAGAACTGACGCACCTCGTCGGGTGTGACCACGATCCTTGGCCGAATACGTTTGTCTATGAGTTTCTGGATGTACAACTGTTCTTTCACCCGCTCCCGATACCGGTCCTTCAGGCTTTGCCGTGTGAGCCCCTCCTGCCGCAGCTGGGCTTCAAAGTTCTCCTTGCCCATGGCCTGTTCCAGTTGCTGGATCTGTTGGTCCATCGCCTGTTCCACTTCCTCGGGGGTCACGTGGATGCTGGTGTCCTTCAGGGCCTCCAGGTAGAGCAGTTTCTGGTTGATGAGTTCTTCCAGGACCTGTTGTCGCAGGGCTTGGAGATTTTGACCGTTGGTGGGAAACTGGGTCTGCAGGGTGCTCAGCACTTCCTGCACGTCGGACTCCAGGATCACTTGATCCCCCACTGTGGCAACCACCCGATCCTGGAAGGTTTGGGCGGATTGGGCCAGCATCAGGGCGGGAACCAACAAAAGCGCAAGCCTGTGGATCATTCTCCTTTAACCTCCTCGCGTAGGGTTATGTGAAACTGCCGTTTAATATACAGCAGCCCTGTGAAAGGCTGGCTGTACGGTGGGCCCACGGGGCTGCCCTGGGCTCAAGATGAGGGGGAACCGGTGCGAGCCTTTTCCTGCAGAGCCAGGTAGTTGATCCGCAGATTGGCCAGTTGAAATTCCAGGTCTTTGGTGGCCTCCTGGGAAACCCCGGCATCCTTGAGCAGGCTTAGGAGGCGCTCGGTGGCGTCAATGGCCAGCCGCGCCTGTTGAAGGTCCTGCTGCTGGGTTCCGGTTTCCGGATGCGAGAGGGTACCTAAAAAGGCCCAGGCCTTGTGGATCAGTTGGGCCACGGTGAGGAGCAGAAGATCGGTCACCTTCAGGGGTTCCTGGGTTTCCCGCTGAGGTTTTTCTGCCATCGCGCACCTCCTCCGTTGGCCCTTTGATTATTCAGCATGGCAGCGATTTCCTGGAAACCCAGGTTCTGTGTCAAGGATCCCGGAAGGCGACCTGTTCCGGTTTTGGGGTGCGTTGGAGGGATTACGACGAAGTGCTGACGTCCAAACCTGGGAGCCAGCGGGCATAGATGCGCAGGTAGTTTAAGGAAGCGGCCAGGGCCAACCCCAGGGTGCCGTAAAGCACCCAAAGGCGATAGGGCCATTCAAACAGGTAAAAGATCAGGGTCACGGCCATGGCCACGCCGGTGGCCCGTCCCAGTTTGCTGGACTGTCCCATGACTCCGTGGCGATAGAACATGTAGGCTGTGGCCAGGATGGTGAGGGCTTCTCGGGCCAGGATCGCCCAAAACACCCAGCCAGGAAGGCCCCGATGATGGACCAGCACCCAGGTGATGGTGAGGATGATCACCTTGTCAATCACGTGGTCCAGCACCTTCCCTAAGGTGCTTACCTGGTGCCATCGGCGTGCCAGATAGCCGTCCAGGGCGTCAGTAAGGGCCATGAGGCCCAAGACAAAGAGCGCCGAAGCATTTTGGTTTTGGAGCAGGAAGACCACAAAGCCGGGCAGCAGCAGCAGACGAAGGAGGGAAAGCAGATTGGGCACGCTGGTGAGCCGCCCTTCAATGCGAGGCATGCTTTTGGGTCCTTCCGCGGCGGGTTCGTTTCACCGGTAGCCGATCGCCAAAGAGGGTTTCCAACACCTGGTCCACGTGGTCCACGAACACAAAGCGCAGGGATTGCCGAACGTGTGGGGGGATGTCGCGCAGGTCCTTTTCGTTCCAACGGGGCAGGATCACCGTTTGGATCCCGGCACGGTGGGCTGCCAGCACCTTCTCTTTGATGCCGCCCACAGGCATGACTTTCCCGCGCAGGGTGATCTCGCCGGTCATGGCGATATGCGGGTCCACGGGCAGGTTGGTGAGCAGGGAAACCAGGGCAGTGAACAGGGCAATACCGGCCGACGGACCGTCCTTGGGAATGGCGCCGGCAGGCACATGGATGTGGATATCGTGTTTGTCGTAGAACTTGGGGTCAATGCCCAGTCGTTCGGCGCGGGCTCGTACCAGAGACAGGGCGGCCTCGGCGGATTCCTTCATGACGTCGCCCAGTTGGCCGGTGAGGTACAGATGCCGGCCGCCGGGCATCATCAAGGCTTCAATGAACAGGATGTCGCCACCCACGGGGGTCCAGGCGAGGCCGGTAACCACACCCACCTCGCCTTGACGGGAGGCCACCTCGGAGTAGTAAAGGGGCGGGCCCAGATACTGTTCCACCCGTTTGGGGGTGATCACGAGGCGGGTTTGTTTGAGTTGGCCAGAGGCCTTTTTGACAGCGATTTTGCGGAGCACGGCGCCGATTTTGCGTTCCAGATCCCGCACGCCGGCCTCCCGGGTGTACTGGTGGATGATCTTGAGGAGGGCCTGCCGCTGGAAGGTGATCTGAAGATCCTCCAAGCCGTTTTCCCGTTGTTGCCGAGGCACCAGGTATCGGCGGGCGATGTGTACCTTGTCTTCATCGGTGTATCCTGGGATTTCAATGACCTCCATGCGGTCCAGCAAGGGTGGGGGAATGGTGGCGGTGATGTTGGCCGTAGCGATGAACAGCACGTGCGACAGGTCAAAGGGTACCTCAATGTAGTGGTCAGAAAAGGCGGAGTTCTGTTCGGGGTCCAGCACTTCCAGCAGGGCAGCGGAGGGGTCACCGCGGAAGTCCTGGCCGATTTTGTCCACCTCGTCCAGCATGAATACAGGGTTTCGGGAACCCGCTTGGCGGATGCCTTGGATGATGCGGCCAGGAAGGGCTCCAATGTAGGTGCGGCGGTGCCCCCGGATTTCGGCCTCATCGCGAACCCCGCCCAGGGAGATGCGCACGAATTTCCGGCCCAGAGCGCGAGCGATGGAACGCCCCAGGCTGGTTTTCCCTACGCCTGGAGGGCCTACAAAACACAGGATGGGCCCACGGGTGTCCTTGCGGAGCTTGCGGACCGCTAAGAACTCCAGGATGCGTTCCTTAACCCGGTCCAGATCGTAGTGGTCCTCGTCCAGGATCCGGCGGGCTCGCCGGAGATCCAGGTTGTCTCGGGTTTCCTTGGACCACGGAAGGGCGATCAGCCAGTCCAGGTAATTGCGGATTACCGGGTATTCTGGTGATCCGGCGGGGATGCTCCGGAGCCGGTCCAGTTCCTTGAGGGCCACCTCTTTGACCTGTTCGGGCATGCCAGCGGCCTCAATCTTCTCGCGGAGTTCTTGGATTTCCTTTTCCCGGGTATCCAGGATCCCCAATTCCTTTTGGATGGCCTTGAGTTGCTCGCGTAGGTAGTACTCTCGCTGGGCGCGGTCCATCTCGCTTTTGACCTGGTCCTGGATCTTGGCCGAGAGCCGGAGGATCTCCAGGTGGCGGCCCAGGAACTGGTTCAGCAGCCGAAGCCGTTGGACCACGTCTACGGCTTCCAGGAGTTGCTGCTTTTCTTCCACCTTGAAGTTCATGTAGGTGGCGATAAAGTCGGCGAGTTTCCCGGCTTCCTCAATGTTCACCGCCACGTTGGCCAGTTCCTCGGGCAGGTAAGGGGAGTGCTTCACGATCTCCTGGAACATTTGGAGGGCGGAGTTCTTGAGGGCGGCGAGTTCTGGGGTTTCCTCTTCCCGTTCTTCCAGTACGGTTACCCGTGCCTTGAGATAGGGCTCGGTTTGCACGAATTCTTGGATCTGGATCCGTTCTAATCCCTGGATCAAGATGCGCATTTGTCCATCGGGGGTGCGCATCATCTTGAGGATGAGCGAGGCCGTGCCGATGCGGTACACGTCGTCGGGCCCAGCGTCCTCTTTGTGAGGATCCTTTTGGGTCACGGTGGCGATGAGTTTCCCGTTTTTCAGGGCTTCGTCCACCAGTCGTTGAGCGCGTTCGGTGGTCAACACCAGGGGGACCACCAGGTTGGGGTACACCACCCCGCCCTTCACAGGCAACACCGGGAGAACATCCGGGATAGGAACGCTGTGTTCCTCAGGTTTAGGCAGCTGAGGAGCCATCTCCTCACTCATCATGGTCCTGTACCTTGATCTCCTGCACCACCCGTTGCCGTTTGGCGATTCTCAAGGTGAGGATGCCGTGCTCCAAATGGGTTTCCACTCGGCGGAAATCCAGGTGGCCGGGCAAGGGGATCCGGCGTTCAAAGGGACCGTACCCGAACTCCAGGGTGTGGTACCGGCGTTCGGGGTCGGATTCCAGTTCCCGACGCTCGCCGGAAATGATGAGGACGTTGTCCTGGATCACCAGGCGGATGTCCTGTTTGAGGACACCGGGCAGTTCCACCTGGATCACCAGATGACTTGGCGTTTCGTAAACGTTGCATGCCGGGGTAAAGGCTTGTTTTTCCTTTCCCCTGGAAACCACAAAGAACTCTAAACTTTCAAACCACAGGTCCCAATCGTTCATGATGCCTTCGTTTGGGCTATTTTACAGGGAAAAACTGGACAGGTCTAAGCCGGCCATGGCCTGTTCCACGGCCTGGAGCACTGCAGCCACCACGCGGTCTTCGGGTCCTGGGACGCGGCAACCGCTGGCGTTCTTATGGCCTCCGCCACCAAAGGCCTCTGCGATCAGGGCCAGGTCCACCACGCCTTTGCCGCGGAAGCTGATCTTCCAGTGGTCTTGGTCCTGGAGGAACATGATGCCTACGGCCACTCCGCGGATGGAGAGCACCAGGTTGGCCAGCCCCTCGGTGTCTGTGGGTTCGGCGTGCACGGCCCGCAGGTCGTCCTCGCGGACCACCACGTAGGCCACCCGGCCGTTGAGGGCGAGGCTCAGAGATTGTAGAGCCCGAGCTTGGAGTCGCACGCTCTCTAAGCGGCGGCGCTGAAACACCAAGCGGGCAACCTCCCCAGGGTTTGCCCCCAAAAGGGTGAGGTCACGCGCAGCGTCAAACACTTCGGGATCACGGTTCAGATACTTGAACGCACCGGTATCCGTGAGGATGGCGGTGTATAGGCAGGTGGCGATTTCCGGGGTGAAGAACTCTCGGCCGTATCCCCGGATCAAGCGGTACACCAAGAGTCCGCAGCTTGGGGCCTTGGGATCCAGATAGTCCCAGGGGCCGTAATGATGGCCGGTAATGTGGTGGTCAATGCGGAGCAGATCGCCCAGGCCGGCCATGTCGTCAAAGCCCGTGCGGTCAAAGCCTGAGGCGTCCACCACCAGGGTAAGGGCATAGGGAGGACGGGGTTCCCGTCGGATCTCTTGCACGCCGGGCAGGAAGTCCAGGTACGCAGGGGGTGGGTCCTTCAGCACGGCGTCCACCTCTTTGCCCAGTTGACGCAGGAAGAGATACAGCCCCAATACGCTTCCCACAGCGTCGCCGTCGGGATCAATGTGGGAGATCACCAGGATGCGGCCCTGTTCCTCTTTGATCCGTTGCAGGGTTTCCTGTGACATAGCCGGTTAATATAAAGCGAGCGGGCCCGGGGGTCCGGGCCCGCTCGGGGTTGGCTTTTTTTGGGGGTTATTCCTCGGGGTACCAGGAGGGTTTCCGCTTTTCCAGAAAGGCCTTGAGCCCTTCTTGGGGTTCTCCGGTGGCGAACAGCAGGCCGAAAGCGTTGGCTTCGTAGGCACAGGCGGCCTCAAAGTTGGTGCTGCGGCCTCGGTTGATCACCTCTTTGGCGAAGGCCACGGCCTCGGGGGAGCCTTTCATGATCTCGCGGGCCACTGCCCGGGCACGGTCCAGGAGTTCTTCGTGAGGAGTAACCTCTTCCACCAAGCCGATTTCGTAGGCCTTCTGGGCGGTGATGCGTTCACCGGTGAGGATCAGGCGTTTTGCCCAGCCGTAGCCCACCAGCCGGGTGAGTCGTTGGGTGCCGGCGAAGCCCGGGATCAGCCCCAGATGTACTTCGGGTTGTCCCAGTACGGCCTTCTCGGAGGCAATCCGAAGGTCACACGCCATGGCCAATTCCATACCACCACCCAGGGCGTACCCGTTGATGGCTGCGATGACGGGTTTGGGGAGATTCTCAATCTTCTCAAACACCCGTTGGCCGTTGCGGGCAAATGCCACGCCCCCAACTGCGTCCAATCCGCTCATGTGCTTGATGTCGGCTCCCGCCACAAAGGCCTTGCCTTTGCCCGTGAGGATTACCACCCGCACTTGATCGTCGGAGGCCAATTGCTCAAAGGTTTCATCCAAGGCCTCCAGCATGGGGAGGTTCAGGATGTTGAGTTTGTCGGGGTTGTTGAGGGTTACCAGGGCAATGCCCCCGTCCTTTTCCACCAGCACCAGAGCCATGATACCTACTCCTTTTTAAGGGTTTTCAGTGAACAGCGTTTGAAAACGCCGGGCGTTGTTCCACATGTCGGTGTTGTTGAAAAGGATATAGGCCTCCCGGGCAGCTTCAGGGATCTTGCGCCGGAGTTCCTGAAGTTCCTCATCGGAGTAGGAGTATCGGTACCCTTCACCTCGGCCATGGAGTCGGTAATACACGAACTCCGGCGTGAGGGTGGTGTCTTTGAAGGGGTCCACAATGTGGACCAGTTGGAGGTCGTGGAAGATACGCTTTAGGGTTTCCTGCGACCAGGTTCCCCGGGGTTCCCAAGCCAGAGTATAGGGGCCTCGCGGGATTCGTCGGAAAAAGGCATACAGGTTATCCACGTGCTCAGGGGTTTCGGAAAAGCGGGCGGGTGTTTGGAACACCAGCACCGGGCTTTGGAGGATTTCTGCAGCCCTTAGGGTTTGCTCGTAGGCCTGAAACACCTCATCGGTGGGGCGAAAGAAACCGTAGCGGTGATGGAACTCTGGAGGGATCTGGAGGCGAGCGCGGCGATACGTGGGACTGGACGGAGGATGGGTGATGAGTTGGGGCACCTTAAGGGTAAACACAAAGTCGGAGGGTACCTGATCCCGCCAGCGTTTCAGCGTGTCCCATCGGGGCAGTTTGTAAAAGGTCTTCTGCACCTCCACCAGGGAGAGGTGTTGTGCGTATTTGGGTAAAGAAACCGGGAAGCCACAGCAGCCGATACGGATCCTCATGGGGATTCCAGCAGTTCCTTGAGTTGGTGGCCGTAGCGGTAAAAGAGCTTTCGCAGCGCACGGTCCTTGAGTTGACGGACGCGTTCGCGGGAGATGTGCATCTCCTCGCCGATCTCTTGGAGGGAAAAGGGTTTGGGGTAGCCGATCCCAAAGTACATCTTGAGGATCCGGGCCTCCCGGGGGTCCAGGTCGCGGTCTAAGATCTCACGGACCCGGCGGATGGCCTCTTCCCGTTGCCACAGTTCCCGAGGGGTGGGGCGGGTGGTTTCGGTGAGCAGGTCCTCCAGTCGGAGCCGATCCTCTCCAGGAATCACCTCGGTATCCAAGGAGATCTCGCGGAACACCAGATCGCGGGCCTTTTCCACCTCGTGTTTGGGAAGGTTGAGGATGCGGGCGATCTCTTCTACTGAGGGTTCCTCGCCGGTGTCGTGGAGGTGCTCTCGGAGCACCTCTTCAATGTTTTTCCGCAGATCCCGTTTCTCTCGGGGGATGGGCACGTTTCGGCTCTGCTGTTGGATGGCACGTAGGATGGCCTGGCGAATCCACCAGATGGCGTACGTGAGAAAGCGGACACCTTTAGAGGGGTCAAAGCGTTCAATGGCCCGCATCAGCCCCAAGTTCCCCTCGTCAATCAGGTCTAAGAGCGGTACGCCGAGGCCTTCGTACTGTTTGGCGATGTGGACGACGAATCGCAGGTTATGCTTGATGAGTTTGTCAATGGCGGCACGGTCGCCTTTCTTTGCGCGTTGGAGCAGTTCGGCCTCTTCCTCCCGGCTTAGGGGTTCGTACTCTGCCAGGTCCCGGAAGTAGAGTTGCAGGATGTCCTCAACGGGCCCGGTGCGCTCGTCCATTTACCCTTCCAGTTCCAGTTGTTCCAGGGCTTGGTCAATGTCTTCGGTGTATTCCAGGAAGAGTTTGACCCCATTGAGGTTCAAGCCCTTTTGCTGGGTAAGGAATTTGATGAGCACCAACTTTTTGAGGTCGTTGAGGGAGTAGAGCCGGGTGTTTTTCTTGGTGCGTTTGGGCACCACCAAGCCCCGTTTTTCGTAAAGACGGAGCGTTTGTTCGTGGAGCCCCACCAGCCGGGCGGCCACGCTGATCATGTACACCGGCTCATTGGGGTTGATTTCAAATTTCTTCCGCATCTTCATTGCTCATCCCCCCTTTTGGTGAGCCGGTGATATTAAAATGGTTCAGTGCGACCTTGTCAAGTTTCCTTATTGGGACAGGGCTTTGCCCTGTCCAGACGGTACCGCTAAGGTTGGGAGAGGGGCCAGCTCAGGGGCCCCCGGGCCCCTTTGTTGGGGAAAATCTGGGAGGAAAGGTTCACCAGGTCTTGATCATTGACCCTTTGGTCGTGGTTGATGTCGCCGCGGCTCATGGGCACCGGTGCAGGGCCGTGGTCGTATAGGTACTGGGCCAGGTATTCCATATCCAGGGCGTCCACGATGCCGTCGGAATTGAGGTCGCCGGTGAGTAGGGTGGGTTGGAACTCGTAGGCGCCCATATCTACCAGGGTGTCGCCGTCCAGGTTGCCGTCCACGATGCGGGGATTGCCCGCCAGGTCCACCGGGGAGCTCACTGCGGTGGAATCTCCTGCATCCACGCAGGGGGAATACACGCGGAGTCGGAAGTCCTGCTGGTCCGGAGCCCAGAAGGCTGGGTTTTGGTCCATGTTGCCACCTTCGTCCACTCCAATGTCGGGGTTCCATCCCCCTCCGGATCCACCGCAGCCCTGCACATTGCAATGGGAAAACCTGGGCCTGCTGAAGATCGGGAGCCCGCCACCGAAGTATATCGGGTTAAACACCTCGCCCCCCTCGTCGCTGGAGTCGTCCCAAAGGATGCAGTTCCGAAATCGCGGAGAAGCGCCGACGTAGTTGGCTATGGCACCCCCTTGCATTCCGTAGTTTTGTGTGAAGGTGCAGTTCACAAAGGTGGGGGAGCAAGAATCCACATTGAGTACAGCCCCGCCCATAAGGTTCATCTCGCCGGTGTGCTCTGTATTTGTGAAGTTTTGAACAAAGAGGCAGTTCTCCACATGGACGGTGGTGCCGACGCCGGTGTTAAGAAGGGCACCTCCTTTGCCTGCTTGGTTTGCCTGAAAGAGGGTCCCCACGATGTGAACCGTAGGGCCGTACCAGTTGGCTATGGCGCCTCCTTCGGATATGCACCCGATTTGTCGGGTTTCGCTACAATAAGAGATGGCCTGGTTATCCTGGAAAGCACAGTAGTTTATGGACAATTGGGTGGCACCTATAGTTATGATTCCGGCACCCATGGGGTCTTCCCCACCACTTCGGGCTTGGTTGCTCTGGAAACGAGTGCTATCTATGGTGGCGTCCAGGAGGGAGCTAAAAGCCCCTGTTGGCTCTACTCCTCTAAGGTAGATGCCTCCTCCCTGGCCTGCCACGTTCTCGGTGAATTGGCATTGGGAGAGGGACATCTGGAGGTATGGTGGGAAAAACTGAGAGGTATCCCGAATCACCTCAGCGTGTAGCCCCCCACCAAAGCTCCAGGCCGTGTTTCCCTGAAACAACAGGGCCTTTCCTTGAAAGCCGTGGGTTGACAAGACTCGGAAGTAGATTGCACCCCCTGCCCTTGCGAGGGATGTGTTGCTTTGAAGTGTGCAAGCCTCCATTGTGGATGTGAGATGTGATGATATGGTGTAAAAGCACAAACCACCGCCATTCCCGTAGCACTGGTTATCCGCAATTCTGCAGTTTCTGAAATGGAAAGCGACGTCATAGCCGTACAGGCCGCCTCCGAGCCGCGTGGCGGAGTTGTGTTGGATCGTTATCTTCTGGGCCACTATGGTGGCACAAATGGCAGTGATCCCTGCACCTGCCCAGGCGGTGTTTCCCTGCAAGCGTAAGTGTCGGAGTTTGATGGGTCCTAACCACGCTCCGTAGGCAGCCATGACCAACGCTCCCCCACCCTGATAAATGCTGTCAATTAAAGAAGTTGCTGATGGAAGGGTGTTTCCTGAAAGCGTGTCTACTTCTATGTGCGGAGTTTCCGGGTTCTTTCCACCAGTGATCACAAAGCCATCTATCACGGTGGAGTCTTCTACGTTGCTCTTTCGGATTTCCAGAATGTGGAGAGCGTTGTTTCCCACGATGCTGTCGGGGTGAGGGGTGATCCCCAGGGAGTCGGTATGATCGTTGTGGTCCACATCGCCGCTGAGGATGGTGGGGTAGAGCTGCCAGTTCCGTTGATCTAAAGCGGTTTCGTCTCCCCGAAATCCACCGTAAACCCATACTCCGGCCTTGAGATAAAACAGGGCGTTGCTGTCGTTTCCTGGATAGTACACCCCTTGGGCAACCCAGATTTCATCTCCGCAGTCCACTGCGGCCAGGGCGTCTTGGAGATCAGTAAAGGCGTTTTCCCAGGAGGTTCCGTTGTTGGCTCCTGTGGCGTTCCACTTCACGTAGAATCGGTCTCCGGGGTGGGGCACGTACTCGTAGGCTCCCATATCCACTGCAGTTTCGTCCAGTTGGTCACCGTCTACAATGCGAGGGTTTCCGACGATGTCGGAGGTGAGCCAGGGGGGAACTGCATTGGAGTTGCCTGCGTCCACACAGGGCGAAGGCAGCCGCAGTTGGAAGTTTTCCACACT
>CAYOQK010000018.1:0-6430 GCA_964406105.1 uncultured bacterium
ACTTTCCCCCGCCGGCGCACCTCAATCTTCTCAATGTAGGGCGAATACAGGGGGAAAATCCGCTCAATGCCGATACCCTGGGTGATCTTCCGGACGGTAAAGGTGGCCCCCAGGCCCGACCCACGCTTGCGGATCACCACACCCTCAAAGGGCTGGATCCGGCTCCGTTCTACCATTTTCCGCTGTTTCTGGTCATATTTCATCTCGGTGATCCGAACGTGCACCCGCACGGTATCTCCGGGGCGGAAGTCCGGAAACCTCTTCGGATCCCTCTGCATATAGGCCGACTCTACCTCGCGAATCAGATCTTGCTGTCCCATGGTTGGTTCCTCCCTGGAAATTCGTGCGGCCTATTATACAGCCCTCCCCCGGGAACCTTTCGCCCCCTCCGTGACTCTAATACCAGCAAAAGGAGGTTGCACGATGAAGGCCAAACTCCCTATCCTGGTCGCAACCCTGCTGGTGGGTGCCCTGATCACAGGGTGCTCCAAGGAAAGCACCGAGGTGGCCTCCACCGACCAAGAGGCCATCCAGGAGTTGCTCTTCTCCCAGTACGCCGACTGGATTGACATCACCGAGGCCTACGAGGGCGACTCCACTGAGGGCGACGCCTCCCTGGCCTCAAAGGACACCCTCCAAGGCCTGAGGGCCTGGTGGCGACGTCACTTCTGGCAGGAACAGATCCGCGATCTGAACATCCACATTGAGAACGACACCGCCTGGGTGACCCTCTACCGAGAGATCCCCGGTCGCTTGAACCTGTTGTTCTGCACCGATACCACCTTCCCTGAAACCGTGGTGCGCTACACGAAGCCCTTGAGGGACTATTCAGAGCGGCGCCTCCTGTTCGTCCGTACTGGAGCGCCCACGGATCCCCACCGAGGTTGGGAGCTGCGCGCGATCTCCAACGTGGAGGTAAACTCCTCTGCCCCCACGGTGCGCATTGACTCGGTGCGGGTAACCGGAGGCGACTACGACACCGTGTTCACCGATCCCTTGGCGCTGCAGGAACGGGAAGAGGTGTTCACCTTTGCTCCAGGGACAGAGGTAACCCTCACCCTCTACGTGAACGATCCCCAGAACATTGTGGCTTACCTGCACCACCCCGAGGCCCGACACCGGTTCCGTCGCCATCGGTTCTTCTTTGAAGACGGGCACTTTGTGGGCACCTGGATCACACCCCCGGACCCTGGCGTGTACCACACCGCCGTGGATGTGCTCCACCGAGCCACCCTGATCACCGACGACTATCCCTACGACGCCAACCTCTGGCTGGTGGTCTATCGGGTGGTGCAACCTTAGGGGGACGGGACCGTGGGGCCGGGGCGGAGCCCCGGTCCCACGGTATACTCTCGGTATGGATACCGACCTGGAACGCCGCTTCGCCGAGATCCTCAGGGAAAACGAAAACCGGATTTTCAACATGGTGTACTGGCAGATCGGCAACTACGAAGACGCCCGGGACCTAACCCAGGACATCTTCCTGGCGGTGTACCGCCATCTGCCCAAGTTCCGAGGCGAAGCCCGGGTTTCCACCTGGATCTACCGCATCGCCCAAAACCGAATCCGCCGATACCTCCGGAAACACCGCTTTCGCAAACTCCTGATCCCTCTGGAAACCCTACTGGGCCAAGGGAACCCTGGGCCCACCCAGGACCCTCCCACCTTACCCCCTGAGTACCAGGCTTTGCACCACCACTTGCAGCAACTGCCTGAAGAATACCGTACGGTGCTGGTGCTCTTTTACTTTGAGAACCTGAGCCTGCGGGAAATCGCCGAGGTGCTCCACGTGGCCGAGGGCACCGTGAAATCCCGGCTGAGCCGGGCCCGCCGGCTCCTTCGCCATCGCTTGAAGGGGGTGATCTCATGAAGCCCCAAGACTTTGATCAGCTCCTGGAGGGTTATCGCAATGGCACCCTGTCCCCGGAGGAGACCCGACGACTGCAGGAGATCCTGGAAACCTGTGAGGAATGCCGACGGGAATGGGAAGAGGCCCAAGCTCTGGATCGGTGGCTGCGGAATACTCCCCGCGTTCCCACGCCCCCAGGACTCCGCACGGCCATTTTGAAACGTCTTCAAACCCCACGCCGATTTCCCCGATGGGCCCCGGCTTTGGCTCCAGTTTTCCTGGCCTTGGTGATCCTTCTGGGAGGCCTCTGGTTCAACCGATCCCGTCCCACACCCTTGGAAGCCCAGGCCGTCACTGTGGATCTTTTAGCCCCTGAACCTGAAGCCGCCCTGCTGACACCCGACTTTATGGTGGTGGGGGCCGTGTATCCCCCAATGCCCTATGAGGTAGAGGTGCTCGTGGACTCCGTGGCTGTGCCCTTCCGAAACCTGGGCGGCGAGGGGTACTTCATCCTCAAGGACCTTCCCGTATCCCCCGGGTACCACGAGGTCATCGTGGTGATCCATCTGCCCACTCTGCACCAAACCCGTAGGTTCCACCGGGAAATCTACCTGGTGGCTCCAGGAGGTGAACCATCATGACTCTACTGATGCTGGCCCTTTGGACCGCGTTAAGGGTATGGATTACCCCCAGCACCCTAAGCTTGGCACCGGGGGAAACCCAAAACCTCCAGGTGGAGGTGGAGGAACAAGGAACCCCTGTAACGCCAGATACCCTGTGGATTGAGGTCTTGCCCCCCCGATTGGGATGGGTGGAACAGAACGTGTTTCACGCTCGGGAACCCGGTATAGGGGTGCTCCGGGCCGTGGTGCGGGTGCACGGACAGGAGGCCGTAGGGCACGCGGCCCTGCAAATCGGCCCCCATGCCCACCGCCTACGCATTGAGGTGAACCCGCGGGAGGTGACCCTGGCCCCCCAGGGTGAGGTGCCCTTCCAAATCCGAGTGCTCACCCCAGAGGGACGGGAGGCCCCCCATGCCTCCTTGGAGGTTCAGGTGGTGCCTCCCTGGCTGGGGAACTGGCAGGCCGAGGGGTCTCGCTTCCAGGCCGGGCCTTTCTCCGGCCGAGGGATGTTGGTTTTGGTCGCCCGCGATGACCAAGGCCGCACAGGGATTGCCCGGGCCCGGATCCGGGTGGGCCAGGCACACCAACATGCCCCGTTACGGATTCGGGTGATTCCTCCTGTACTGGAACTCTCCCCAGGCGCCTCCCAGGAGATCCGGGTGGAGGTCCCAGGAGTTCCGCAGGAACGCTTGGAGGTGTTCCTCTACCCAGATCCTCCAGAGTTGGGAACGGTGCAGCAAGGAAGTGTGTTCCAGGCGGGTCCGGACTCCCTCCGTGGGGTGCTTTGGGTGGCGGTCAAAACGCTGGAGGGGCGTACGGGGATCCGTCGGGTCCCGGTGTCGGTAGGGCGTCCCTTGCCTCGTCCTCGGATCCATCCGGAGCGTTTGCATGCGCGTCCACATCGGCCCATAGAGGCCCGGCTCCACTGGCCCGAACGGCTCCCTACTCGCTGGAAACACCGCCTTCAGGATCTCCAGTGGCAGGTGATTCCCCGCGATTTCGCCGAGGTCAGGGGTCGTGGGCCCAGGGTGTGGATCCGTGTACGCCGGCCAGGTGTGGGGCTGCTGGTGGCGCGATGGCACCAGAGGCCCGTGGCCGCTGCTCCGATCTTCGCTGGGCGAGAGGTTCCTGCCGAGGTGCAGCCCACCGAGGTCCACGTGGGAGACGAGTTCCGCGTGACACCGGTAGGTGCCCCCGGCGCCCCCTTGCACTTTGCGGCAGTGCCTCCTCACCGGGTTGAACACCTGGGTGAGGGCCGTTTCCACGCGAAGGCGCCCGGTGAGGTGTGGGTTTTGATGGAGGGGGAAGGCTGGGGAAGCGCTGTGAGAATCCAGATACTGCCGTAGTTTCCCCGTTCCCGTGTCCCTCTACTCCTCGGCCCCTTCCGGGGCCGAGGAGGCTTGGGGCACGTCGTACAAGTACAGCCAACCATCCTCGTTGCCGTAGTACCCAGGCAACCGCTGGATCCTGCGGAACCCAAAGCGTTCGTAAAACCGCTGGGCCCGGCGGTTGCTCACCCGTACCTCCAAAACCACCCAGGGCACGTGTTGCTTCTGTGCCCATCGCACCACCTCTTGGAGCAGGAGACGCCCCAGGCCCTGGCCGCGGCAACCTGGGTCCACCGCAATGTTCAAAAGATGGACCGCCTGTTCGTATGTTCGGAACACCGCGTAGCCGAGCACCTGGCCCTCGGGTGTTCGGAGAACCCGCACCTGGGCCAGGGGATGCTGGGCTTCAGCGCGGAAAGCCTCGGCACTCCAAGGCTGGGGAAAGGATATCCGTTCAATGCGGAGGATCTCCGGGAGATCCGTTTCTCGGAACTCAGTGATCTGCACCTCGGCGACGTCGCACGGCATCGGGATCCCGAATATACAACGGATCCAGGGTTACAGCATCCACTGGGCCCTGGGTCTGATACAGCTCCCAGCCGTGTTGGGCCACTGCTTGGGCTGGGGGATAGACATCCGGTCCCCTGGATACCGAAAGACCCTTAGGGAACACACGGAGCCCGGGCCCCACGAACAGGGCATCAGGGTACTGGGGCGCCAGATCCTCTGGCCGGGCCACGGCCGGGCCTGCTTCCAAACGACGGTTCAGATACACAGCGTAATACACCTGTCCCCGCTGCGCGTTGATCACCGGCACCACCCTTTGGGAAGGCCGGGCCAGCGAATACGCCAATACCTCCAAACTCGTGGGTGCCACCACGGGCACCTGGTGAGCGAGCCACAGAGCCTTGGCATAGGCAATGCCCACCCGCAGGGCGGTGAAGTACCCTGGACCTCGGACCACCGAGACCAGGGAGATTTGGGGAAAGCCTACGTGGAAGCGGCTCAACAGACTTTGAATCCGGCCTGGCAGGTCTTCGGCGTGCCGAAAGGCATGGGGCAGGGCTTCCTGGGCGCCGGTACGGGTTTCGGCGTCCCAGAGGGCCACGCTGCCCTGAGGGCCGGAGGTTTCCAACGCCAGCACCCAAAAGGCCATGGTCCAATTCTATACACGCCTGCAGGCCTTCACAACCGCAGATGGGGTTTCCTCTCGTGTTGACCCCTGGAAGGGGCTCATCTATAATTGCGGCGTGCGTGTTCTGGAGATGCAATTCCCCCCGAAGGCATGGGATTTTCAGCGGTTCGGGCTGACCCCCACCAAGTTGTGGGCCCGGCTCACCAACACAAACCTCCCGAGGATCTTTGTGACAAGCATTCCCAAGGCCGGCACGCACTTAGTAGAGCGTGCATTGGTACTGCATCCCCGACTATACAGAAAACTTTTACCCAAGATCACCGATGAAAACCTGGGCCGTTTCGGGAACTTGGAGAACGTTCTCTCCTCTTTGAAACCCGGAGAGTTTCTTCTAAGTCATCTGTACTACACCCCAGAAAGAGAGCGGGTTTTAAGAGACTTGGGGATCCCTGTGGTGTTCGTTGTGCGGGATCCCAGGGATATTGTGGTGTCAGACACTTTTTTTATTCTGCGATGGAAGTCCCACCGCCTCCATCGTTTTTTCCATCAACAGAAAAGCCTCAAGGATCAACTCCGTTTAGCCATTACGGGTTATGCGCCTCTCGCCTACCCTTCCATTGAGGAAAAACTCCGGAGGTTTTCGGGGTGGCTCTCTTCAGATGCTTGTGTTGTGCGTTTTGAAGATCTTGTCGGGCCATATGGAGGAGGTAGTGAGGAGACACAACGCAAAGCCCTTTACGCTTTGTACCAACATTTAGGGATTCCCATCTCCTCCGACTTCTTGGACACCGTATCCCGAAAGCTCTTCTCCTCGGCAAGCCCAACCTTCCGAAAGGGGTGGGTTTCCCAGTGGAAGAATGTGTTAGATGAAGAACTCTTGAGCCTTTTCTATGACACGGCTGGACACTGGCTAAAGGTGTATGGCTATGACACGTGAACCTACTACCGATTCCCCCGAGGTCGGGCTTCACCTAGGCCTGTTGTGGGCCTTGATCCGGAAGCATCTCCGGAAGATCGGGGGGTACAGCCTGGGGTTGGGGGTGTTGATGGGGCTTTTGTCTCTATTCGTGATCCCCAAAAAGTACGAGGCTCAGGCTGTACTTTTACCGCCGGTGGAAGAGTCGCTCGCGGGTGGCAGTTGGATCAAGAGCCTGATCCCCGGTTTAGGGGGCGGAACCTCAGCGGAGATCGTGATGGCTCTGCTCCAAAGCGACCGGGTTTGCTGGTCGGTGGTTCGGAACCTGCGGCTGGACACCCTGTGGAACGACACCGTTCGTCAGGAACTCATTGAACGGGCAAAAGATCGGTTAAAGGTAGAAAGTGATGTTACATTAGGCACTATTGCACTAAAGTTCCGAGAGCGGGATCCGCAGTTGGCTGCTCGGGTAGTACAAGAGTTCCTCTACGTAACCGAACAACTCAATGACACCCTCAAGATCAGCCCCATCAAGCCCTTCCTCAAGGTGTTGGATCCTCCTTTTCCTCCTCAGAAAAA
>CAYOQK010000019.1:0-45249 GCA_964406105.1 uncultured bacterium
AATGGAGGCCCAGGAGCAGCACCCACAGAAGTCCAGCCAGAGGGGCAAATCGTTTCATTTCGTTCCTCCGCTTGGGTCCTGGAGGGCTATTATAAACCCCGGGGAAGGCAAACACGTCTATGCCCTGTGGTAACTACGGCATCGTGATGCTGTTCCTTCTATCCCTTGCGGCACTTGGGAAACACACGCAAATCCCAGGGTCATCCTTGGTGGGTAAGCCACAGAGGATAGGGATGCACATTTACACCTACGGCAATGCGGCTGACTCTTGACAACATGCCAAAGGGTGCGTAATATTAGGGCGGTGTCCAGAGGGGTGTGTAAAAAGGTAGTCATCAAGCCCAAAAGGGAGGTTGAGCGATGAACAAGATGGAACTGGTAGCTGAACTGGCCAAGAGGGTGGGCCTCACCAAGAAGCAGGCCAACATGGTGGTGGATGAGCTCGTGAACATCATCAAGGACGAGCTGAAGCGCGGGAAATCGGTGCGTCTCATCGGCTTCGGCACCTTCACGGTGCGTCAGCGGGCAGCCCGGAAGGGGCGGAATCCTCGGACTCGTGAGGAGCTGACCATTCCCGCCCGCAAGGTGCCGGTGTTCAAGCCCTCCAACCAACTGAAGGAACTCGTTCGGTAACGAACCCAGCATCTGGACACCTTTGGGGGTTGCGAGGCTCGCAACCCCCACTTTTTTCACCCCTCCAGCCCCTTGACAGATCTCCAGGAAGCGGCGAAGATTTAAACGCGGTGGAGGAGGTGGTCCGGGTGGTCGCCTCCGCCCTTTGGCGGGGGAGGAAAGTCCGAGCTCCAAAGGGCAGGGCGCTGGGTAACACCCAGGGGCGTCGGGGGCGACCCCGGCGCTACGGAAAGGGCCACAGAAACCAAACCGCCGATGGCCCCAACTTCGGTTGGGGCACAGGCAAGGGTGAAACGGTGGGGTAAGAGCCCACCAGGTCCGGTGGCGACACCGGACGCTGGTAACCCCCGCCCGGAGCAAGGCCAAACAGGGGGTGGCTGGCCCGGCCGTACTCCCCCGGGTAGGCCGCTGGAGGCCCGGGAGCAATCCCGGGTCCAGAGAAATGACCACCGCCCCGGCCCTGGCCGGGGAACAGAACTCGGCTTACAGGGCGCCTCCTCCACCGCTCTCCTTTGCAATCCATAGCCTCCCCATCATTGAGATGCCTCGGCCCGACCTGTAAACTCCAGCCCACAGACCCAAAGGAGGCAACCATGCGCAAAACCCTGGGACTTCTGACGGTACTTACCCTGTTCGCAGGCCTTGCCTGCCAAAAACCCACACCGGAGGAAGAAACCGGCCCCCGCTTTAACCGCACCGTTCTGGTGGAAGTCTTCACCAACGTCCAATGCGTCAACTGCCCCGTAGCCGACGCCTATGTGGACAGCCTCACCCAAGCCAATCCCCAGGTGGTGGCAGTGAAGTACCACTCCCCCCGGTATCCCTTCCCCGATCCCTTCGTTTCCGAGCAGGTGGACCTGCGGGAGAGTTTTTACTTTGGTAACACCGACCACGGCTACCCCTATGTGTACTTTGATGGGGTCTATGGCAACGAGGGGGTGAGTGGCATCGCCGGCTGGGGCAACCAAGTGGCCGACCGTTTGAATACCGGAAGCCCTGTCACCCTCCAACTCTCCGGGGTGTACCACGGCGCGGCCAGGGCAGGCACGCTCCAAGTGGCAGTGGACGGAGACACAGGCACCACGGCACACCTATTTGCCGTGCTGGAGGAATCCGGTTTGGAGCACGAGGGGGAAACCTACCATCAGGTATTCCGCACCTTTGTAGGGGATCCCCAGGGCACCCCGACCACGGCCCCCGACGAGATCTCCCTTCCCTTCGTCGTCCAGCCCGAGTGGAACCCGGAGAACCTGGACTTCGTGGTGTTCTTCCAAGATCCCTCCTCCAAAGAAGTGCTCCAGGCGGCACGCATTGCGCTCTCGGACCTCACTGCCGGTACCTCCTCGGACGTGTTCCACCTTACCCCTGCGGGGGTGGACACCAGCGGCTTGACAGGCACCACCCTGGCCCTCCGTTTTTACCTGAAGAACGTGGCGAGCGCGGCCGACTCGGCCTTTGTGGAGGTGCGGGGCATCCCTCCCGATTGGATTGTTTCCCTTTGCATCGGCGAGGCCTGCCTGCCTCGGCCCAACGGCTACACCCCCCTGCTGGCACCCGGGGATTCCATCCATCTGGACGTGGACCTCTACGCAGCAGAGCCTGCAACGGACACCCTCTGGCTCTTTGCCGTGGCTCAGGTGGGTACCGACCGGGATTCTGCCCAAATCCACGTTACCTTCCACAACGGGAAGTAAAGCATGGTGCCCTGGCTCTTGGCGCTACTGGCAGGGATCCCACTGTTTTACACAGGGTCCAACCGCTATGAGTACTGGGGATACCGCACAGGGGAGGTGTGGCACCTGGAAACCCTCCAGGCGGATGTGTTCTGGAACACCTTCACCCTGAGTTGGGAGTACACCTACTTCCGCACCGCTGACAATGCCCCCTTTCCCCCTCGCAATCAACTGCTGAAGTACGCACTGGAATGGGCCCCGGGCCCCTGGACCCTGCGATTGGGGAGTTTCCAAACCGCTCTGGGCCGCGGTCTCCTGCTCTATGCCGGGGAGGAGGAATCGGCTCTGCTGGATCGCTTCCTGTACGGTGCTTATCTGGAGGCTGCCCCGGGAGCCTGGGAGGTTCACGCCTTCGCAGGCATCCCCCGTTCTTACGTGTTCTATGCCCCAGAACACGGCTTACAGGACCGCTTGGCAGGAGGACAGGTGGCCCGCCGATGGAGCCATTTCACCGTGGGCACTGCCTACCTCCTGGAATCCACGGTGCCCAATGCCCGGGATGCAGTCATGGACCTTCTGCCGGAGGGGTCCCGATTGAGCCACTTCGTTTCGCTTTTCGGCCATTACCAGCCTGGTAACCTGGAACTCTATGCAGAGGGAGCCCTCCGTACCGGTTTTTACCCCACCCTGTTCGCCGACACCCTGGGCTACGGGGGATACCTCTACGGGGGCTATACCCGAGGCACCTGGACCCTGAGTTTGGAACTGGAGGCCTTGCAGCGGTTCCAACATCCCTATCTGCTTCCCCCTGCAGTGGATCGCTACGGCGTTTACCTCACCAATGGCGACCATGAGGTGGGCGCGGGGGTTACCCTGAGTGGCCGCTTGGGGCAACACACCGAGGCCACCTTCCACCTGTCCAGGCTCCAGGGAGAGTACCTCCAACAGGACGCCTGGATCCAGGAAGCGTACGCAGCCCTGCAAACCGCCTGGGGCGCCCAGAACCTCCACGGCTCGGTGGACTGGATCCAGTTTGAAAACGCCTGGGCCGCCGGCCTGTACCACCGCAAGGAGTTGACCTTAGAAGCCGGATGGATGGCCCCGGTGCTCCGCCACTACGGCCTGGACCTCAAGTACCAACATCGGTACCGCGAAGACCGGGAGGGAACCACCCCCCTCCGCTACACCGACGCCGACCTCACCCTGGGGGTTTCCCGCTACCCCTGGGCGGACCTGGCCCTGGTGGTCCAACGCCGGTTCGGAGATACCACGGCCACCTGGGCCCGCATGGACGCCTTTGTCCACTTGGGAAATCGGTGGGACCTGGCCCTCACCTGGGGCAAACAACGGCAGGACTTGGTGTGCTCCGGTGGGGTTTGCCGCTATGAACCCGAGTTTGACGGGTTCCGGGCCAAGGTAATCTTACGGTTCTAAGGGCAAGAAGGAACCTTCTCCGCTTCAAACCACTTCCTTGGGTGGATCCCTTCACTTGAACACCTCTCCGGTGCTCAAGGACCACAGCAGCAGATCCAGATGGGCCAAGGGGATCCCCAGGCCCTCCGCAAAGGTCTGCATCCGGGCCTCCACCTCCTGGTACCGGCGGGGAGTGAGGCTCCGGGGCAACGCTGCCAGTACCCCATAGCGCACCAAGTGCCGAAGGATGTGACGATCCAGAATGGCCAAGCGTTCCCCGTGGCCGATGTTCCGCAGGAAGTGGCTTGCCTCCTTGAACCCCATCCCCGGCACCTGCGCCACCAACCACCGCCGGGCTGCAGGGGGATCCAACACCCAACGCTGGAGCTGCTCCCGCAGGTGCCATCGCCCTTGGGTGTCCCTAAAAAGGCCCCGGGCAGCCACCAAGTAGCGGGCCTTCCGACGAAACCGAACGAGCCGCATTTCGGGTTCCAAGTCGGCCACACTCCCGGTCCAGAGCAAACCCGAGGTCCGCAACCGCTCCACTGTAATCCAGGCGTTGCGTCCTCGGGCCTGGGGCGTGAGCAAACAATAGGCCAGTTCCACAAAGAGATCCTGGTCAGACCCCTGCTCCCACAAACGGCGGAACTCCTCTAACCGAGCCTCAATTGCCGCCTTCCGCTGGTGATACAACCTTAGAATCTCTGCAACCATGCCGCTGAATATACAGCGGGCCCACCGGTTTATAATTGCCTGAAATCCTGAATCCGAAGGAGGACGCGTTATGCATCTGTTGGCACTGGTTGGGCTCTTGGTTTCCTCTGGGCAGCCCTACCTGCCCTCGCCGGAAGAGGCGAGGCTCCTCACCCTGAAGGAACGGGCACCGTATCGTTTGGCGGCAATGCCCCAGGTGCCCCATGCCTTTGATGCCCTGTACTACCGGATTGACATGGTGCTGGACCCCATCTACGACCAGGACATTGATCAAGCGGCGGTAACCGCCAGAGTGGTAAGCCTGTCCGACACCTTGAGCCAGTACTTCGTGCATCTGGTGGGGCTCATTGTGGACAGCGTGAAGGTCAACGGTGCACCGGCCTCCTTTACCCGGCCGGACTCCACCCTCCGCATCGCCCTTGGCCAAACCGTTCCGGCGGGCGATACCTTTGAGGTCACCATCTACTATCACGGTACACCCCAAACCGGGGGTGGGGTGTTTGGCGGGGGCCTGAGCATCTCGCCCACTTTGATCTACGCGGATAACGAGCCCTTTGGCATCAAACGGTGGCTCCCGATTCTGGATGATCCCCGGGAGAAGGCCGTGGTGGACTTTTACCTCACCGTGCCTGCAGGCTATGAGTTGGTGGCCAATGGTCATTTCCTCGGGGCCGACACCGTGGGCACCTCAGTGGTGCACCGGTGGCGGGAGGGGTATCCCATCACGCCGTATCTCATTGTGTTCGCTGCCGCTGTTCAGTATGCCGTGTGGTGGGACACCCTGAACGTGCAGGGCCACCCCCTGCCCAACGTCACCGCTGTGCCGGAACTGGACTCGGTGCAAGCGGTCAACGCCTTCGCCCACTTGGAGGACATGCTCAATTACTTTTCCGAGATCTTCGGCCTGTACCCCTTCATTGAGGAGAAATACGGCCACGTGCACGCTCCC
Organism: uncultured bacterium; assembly: GCA_964406105.1. GTDB lineage: Bacteria > Hydrothermota > Hydrothermia > WGAB01 > WGAB01 > WGAB01. The sequence continues at coordinate 5,383 of CAYOQK010000019.1, forward strand.
ATCGGCGGCGCCATGGAAAACCAAACCAACACCTTCATCAACATGGATGTGGGTTGGGGATCCTTTGATTGGGTGGTCTCTCACGAGTTGGCTCACCAATGGTGGGGCGATTGGGTCACCCTCGGAGACTGGCGGGATATCTGGCTCAATGAAGGCTTCGCCTCTTACTCCGAGGCCCTGTATGCCGGCCACCGCGATGGGCCCGAGGCCTATCGCGAGTACATGCAGTACCAGATCTCCATGGCCGTGAACTACGAACCCTACCCGCCCTATCCCCTTTACGATCCCGAGGACCTCTTCAGCTGGGCCGTCGTGTACAAGAAAGGGGCCGCAGTGCTGCACATGCTGCGCCACGTGGTGGGCGATTCCACCTTCTTCCAAATCCTGCAAACCTACGGCGAAACCTACGCTTACGGCAACGCTGTAACCGAAGACTTCAAGGCCATCTGCGAGCAGGTGTCCGGCCAGGAACTGGACTGGTTCTTTGATGAATGGGTGTACGCTCCCGGCCATCCCAAGTACCAGTGGGGGTACTGGACCGAAAACAACACCCTGTACCTGATGATCACCCAGGTGCCCCAAAACTTCGGCGTGCCCATCTTCAAGATGCCCATAGACATCGTGATTCACACCACCACGGGCACGGACACCGCGGTGGTATGGGACAGTCTCCAAACCCAAACCTTTGCCCTGCCCTACACCGGCAACCTCCTGCAGGTGGAGTTTGACCCCTACCCCTGGATCATGAAGGAGGCCACCTACACCCTGGTAGCCGAAGGAGAGGGCATTGTCCCCAGACTTCAGGTTTGGCTCACGCCCCAAGGCGAGTTTCAAAGCACTGCACCCCTCCCCCGGGGGAGCGTGTTGGAACTCTACCGGCTGGACGGTCGGCGGCTCTTAAGGGTGTCCAATCCCCAGCCAGGCCAACGGCTGGCCGTGCCCTCGGGCGTTTACCTTCTCCAAATCGCTCTGCCCCAAGGCTCCCGGATCTCCCAAAAGGTGTGGATGTTGAGGTGAACGATGAACCCTGTGCTCCTCTCCCTCTGGATCCTAAGCGGTGCGGTGTCCCAACACGGAGACACCCTGGTGTTCACCCTCCAACGGCCCGCCCAACAGGTGTTCTTGGCCGGTTCCTTCAACCAGTGGAACCCCACAGCCAACCCCATGCAGAGGGCCAAAGACGACGAGTGGGTACTCAAACTCGTGCTGCCCCCAGGCCGATACGAGTACAAGTTCGTGGCCGATGGCACCTGGCTGGAGGATCCCGAAAACCCCAACAAGGCGCCCGACGGCTTCGGCGGCTATAACTCTGTGGTCTTGGTGGCTCCGCCGGACTTCCAGAACCTGGAGGTGCAGAACGACTCCGTGGTATTTCGCTTCCATGCCCCTGAAGCCCAACAGGTGTACCTTGCCGGTACCTTCAACAACTGGGCTCCCACGGGCATCCCCATGAAAAAGCGAAACGGCTACTGGGAGGTGAAACTCTATCTCACCCCAGGCACGTACCAGTACAAGTTCGTGATCAACGGCACGGATTGGAAGGAAGACCCCCTCAACCCTGCCCGCGTGGATGACGGCTACGGTGGCTTCAACTCCGTGTTCGTCCTCACCGAGCAGGGCGAGATCCGCATGGAGGCCCCCGGGCAAGGCCCTTCTGGGCAAACCACTCCCATCGTGGACGACCTCGCCCCTGTGGGCCAACCCCTGTATCTGGCCCTGGTTTGGCATCAGCACCAGCCCCGGTACTTCAAGGATCCGGAAACCGGTGAGTACCAAGCCCCCTGGGTGCGACTCCACGGCATCAAAGACTACTACGACATGACCGCCCTTTTGGAACGCTATCCCAAAATCCACTTCACCGTGAACCTCACACCGGTGCTACTTCTTCAACTGCAGGATCTCATTGACCGCTATGACCAGGGCCTCTCGCCCGACGTGTACGTCCGCCTCACCCTGAAACCCGCCGATCAACTCACCGACCAGGACAAGGCCTTCCTCTTGGAAAACTTCTTCTCCGCCAACTGGGACCACATGATTGACATCTGGCCCCGGTACCGAGAACTCCGACTCAAACGGGTGACCCGACCCGACGGGTCCATTGACGTGGCCGCAAGCATCCCCCGATTTACAGAACAGGACTGGCGCGACCTGCAAATGTGGTTCAACCTTGCCTGGTTTGATCCAGACTTCCAGGAAAGCACTGTGGTGCTCGTCACGGGCGACACGGTCTCTGTGCGTCCCTGGATCCAAAAGGGGCGGAACTTCACCGAGGCCGATAAACAGGCCGTGGTGGCCTTGCAATTCAAGATCCTCAAGGCCATCGTGCCCCTGCACCGAAAACTACAGGAAGAAGGGCGCCTGGAGGTGATCACCACCCCCTTCTTTCATCCCATCCTGCCCTTGATCTACGACACAGACCTGGCCCGCCAAGCCATGCCTTCGGCCCCCTTGCCCCGCCATCGGTTCCACTACCCAGAGGATGCTCGCTGGCACCTGGATCGGGCCTTTGCGTTCTACCAAGAAACCTTCGGCCGGCCTCCCCAAGGCCTCTGGCCCGGGGAAGGGGCCGTCGCCGACTCCATCGTAGACCTGGTACGCCAGAGCGGATTCCGATGGATGGCCTCGGACAAGAACGTGCTCGCCCGCTCCCTGGGCGGGTTTCTGGATCGGGCCCACACGTACCAGGCCTACCGCGTGGTGGGACAACGGGACACCCTGTACATGGTGTTCCGGGACACCGACCTCTCGGACCGCATTGGGTTCCGATACCAAAAGATGGACCCCGTCGCTGCCGCCAACGACTTCCTACAAGCCCTCTACGAGATCCACCGCCAGTTCCCCTCCGGCCCCCCTCGGCTCGTTACCGTGATCTTGGACGGAGAAAACGCCTGGGAATGGTACCCCCACGACGCCAAGGAGTTTTTCCACGCCCTCTACGACCAGCTCCAACGAGCCCCCTGGCTGCGCTGCGTTCGGGTGTCCGAATTCCTGGAACAGCACCCCCCTCAAGCCCTGCTCCAGGATCTCTGGGCCGGGTCGTGGATCAACGCCGATTTCTCTACGTGGATCGGAGAGCCTGAGGAAAACCGAGCCTGGGACTATCTGGCCCGGGTACGGGCGGATCTGGACGCCTGGGCCCTGCCGCCAGAACTCTGGGATGCCGTGTTCCTGGAAATGGCTGCAGCCGAGGGATCCGATTGGTTCTGGTGGTTCGGCAAAGACCAGGAGATGCCCGGCGGCGACCGCCCCTTTGACCTCATGTTCCGCAATACCTTGAAAACGGTGTACCGCCTGGCAGGGAAACCGGTGCCAGCCTTTTTGGATACCCCTATCGTGGGCGGGGTGTATGCCTCCGGCGGCGGCGTCATGGCGCCAGGAGGCGGCGTGCCGGCCCTGGACACCACCAAGGCCACCAAGGAACTGGATCTCCGTGATCCAATAGGCGATGAACACGGGCCTGGGTATTACCAACTCCCCACCAACCCAGTGTTTGAACCTGGGCTCTTTGACCTTCAACGGTTCCAGGTGTACCGCGACGGCAAAGCGGTGGTGTTCGTACTCACCTTTGGCAAAATCACCAATCCCTGGGGCGCTCCCCTGGGCTTCTCCCATCAGCTGGTGAACCTCTTCATCGGCACGCCCCTGGCCAAGGGAGGCCGCTACGACGCCAAAAGCCCAGCGTTGTCCAGCCTGAAGTTCTCACGGCCCTGGCAGGTGCGGCTCAAGGTGGCCGGCTGGCCCGATTACGGGCTCTCCCTCTTTGACGAACGCGGCCAGGAACACCGAAACGCCTTCCAGGCCTGGGCTGAAGGACGCCGCTTGTATGTGCGGATCGCCGCTCATCTCCTCCCCCCTGGTCCCGACCGGTACCTGTACGTGCTGGTTAGTTCCCAGGATGGCTACGCCGAGGATCACGTGCGTCCTTTGGAACCCCAAGCAGGCGAATGGGTACTGGGAGGAAAACGTCATCCCCAGGATCCCCCAGTACTGGACCTGCTGGCTCCGGAGGGCACCTCACAGGCCACCCAACTCCAACCCCCCTATACCCTGGTCCCCGTGTCCTGGAAGGGAGCACCGTGAAATGACCTTTTCGCGGGTGATGGCCCTACCCGCCTTCGTGGAGATTGGTCGGGGGCTCTTTCCCCGCCTCCTGGAGCTCTTGGAAGACCACGGGCTCCATCACGAGCGCATCGTGGTCACGAGCGGACCCACCTCCACGGCCCCCCTGGGTGAAGACCTGCATCATCGGATCCAACGTTCGGCTCGCACATCCCTGTACTTGAAAATCCAGAACAGCACCCTGTCCGAAGTGGAACGGCTGCGCGAGGCCCTGCGGGAGATCCGCGCCACCTTGGCCATCGCCGTGGGCGGGGGAAAGGTGCTGGATGTCACCAAGTACGCCTCGTACCGGGAAAACGTCCTGATGGTGGCCGTGCCCACCACCCCCTCCAACGATGGCATCGCCTCCCCGGTGGCAGTGCTGGAATGGGAGGGCACCACCCACTCCATGGGCACCCAAATGCCCACCGGGGTGGTACTGGACCTGGATCTCCTGGAGAGGGCCCCCCTCAGGAACGTGCGTGCCGGCATCGGCGATGTGGTGGCCAACTTGCTGGCCGTGGACGACTGGCGTCTGGCAGCCGAACAGGGGAAAGACCGCTTTGATGCGATCTCCGCTATGATGGCCGCCACCGGAGCGGAGCACCTGCTGCTGCACGATCCTTCAAACCCCCGGGCTCCCCAGTTCCTGGAACGTCTGCTGCACGCCCTGGTGCTTAGCGGCATCGCCATGGGCCTCTCGGGCTCTTCGCGGCCGTGCTCTGGTGCCGAGCACGAGATCAGCCACGCCATAGACCGCTTGTTTCCAGGCTTGGCCCTCCACGGAGAACAGGTGGCCCTGGGCACTGTGTTCTCGGCCTACCTTCGCCATCACCCCTTGGCCCCAACGATCCGGGACTTCCTGGAACGAGCCGGTCTTCCGACCCGTTTAGAGCACCTGCACCTCACCGAAGATCAGTTCCTGGAGGTCGTGGCCTTGGCTCCGGAAACCCGCCCTGCTCGCTACACCCTTTTGGAACACCTGAACCCCTCTCCCCAAGAGATTCGCGCCGTGCTGCAACGGGCCGGCATGGTATAACCCACCTGGGACAACCCCTGTAGGGGAATGGCATCACGGGGTTTCTGCCGCAGTTCGGTTTGCAATGCAAACCGACGAGGTATACAATAGGTTTAGCCGCTGGAACCCGCAAAAATCCAAGGAGGTGGGATGATGCGTTCTTCCGTGTGGAGCTTATCCCTGGGATTTCTCTTGGGCATCGGCACGGCCTTTGCCTTCCATGACCTTACCCTGAACGGTTTGCCCGCCGCCACAGTGGTCCGGGGTGATCCCGTGGTCATGGCGGGCTTCTTTAGCGCACCAGGCGAAACCGCCACCGTCCGCACCTACTACGACCTTAACAACAACGGTTCCCTGGATGCCTCGGACCCCCTGGTGGACCTGGGCTTCGTCTGGGACGGATCCTGGCAGGACCTGGACGAAACGGCCAACGGCACCCTCCAGGATACCCTGGAAACCTACACCATTCCCCCAGGCACCTACTTCATCCGCGTCACCGATGCGGGCGGTGCAGACCAAGCCACCCTGGTGGTGCTGGACCTCCAAGAGGGGATCCAGGTGGCAGGCACCGTGGCCCTCCCACCCACCACCCCTGGCCTCTTGGTGTTCTTCCTCCCTGCGGACTCCCTGCAGAACCTTCCCCCCTTCAACGCCTTTACCAACCAACTGGGCCTGTTCTCCCTACGGCTCCCCAACGAGTACGAGGGTACCCGGTGGATCCCCGTTGTGTTTGACCTCTTGGTACAGGCCCCCTCTTACGTGTCTCCGCTCTCCTTTGAAGATACCGTGGTGATCACCGCTCCCCTCACCACCGTGAACCTTTCCATGACCCCCTCCGATGGCACCCAAATCACAGGCACCTTGCAAGACGATGCCTCAAACCCCCTGCCCGTGGATTCCATCCAGGTCTTCGCCGCCGGCATGTACACCAACCTGGTGGACACCTCCATGGTTTTGGCCTTCGCCCGCTGCTACGACGGGGCCTTCACCCTGCAGGTCATGGGGCCCATCGCCTTTTACCAGGTGGCGCCCCACTCCTGGGAACCCTTTGTGCCCAGGTTCCTGGCTCCTGGCCCTCAATTGGCTATGATCACCGGCACCGGCCAAGCCGAGGTGACCCTCACCGCCTACCGAACCAACGCCACCATCACCGGCCATGTGTACTTCTATGACGACCAACCGGCGGATCAACGGGTCCTGCGGGGTGAAGGGTACCAGTTGGGTTCCCCCTTCGTGGCGGGCCAAACCTATACCGGCACCTATAGCGACGGCCACTATGAGATGTGGGTGAGCAGCGAACTGGGTGAGTATCGGGTGTACGTGGATCCTGCGACGGTGCCCGACAGCTTTTACGTACAAGAGGGAACCCAAGTGGTGGGCCCCGGCGCCACCAACGTGGACTTCCACCTGCACCCCGTGGCTGTGGAAGAGAACCTGGAACCTCAACCCAGCCTGGTGGTGCACTGGACCCAGGGCGTGGTCCGCCACCGTTTGAACTTCACCGTGGTCGTGCCCCAGGCTCAAACCCTCCGGTTTGAGGTGTACGACCTCACGGGCCGCCTCCGGGCAGTGCTGGGCGAGCAAAGGGTAACATCTGGCGAACACACCCTCCACCTGAGCCTGCCCTCCTCCCTCACGAGCGGTACCTACTTCCTGCTGATCCGCAATGCGCACCGCACCCTGGGCACCTACCGATTTGTGAAACTCTAAGGGTTTGAGCGCCCAAGGGCCCTCCCAAACCCGCCTACCTGTACCTTTAACACCATGCGATGGCGCTTCCTCCTGGGAGGGTCTTTGGCGGTGCTCCTGTTCGCACCCTTAACCTGCGTGCCGCGGCCCAGCCGCCCCAGTGGTCCGTTGGTGGTGGGTCCTCAGGCCCACCATGCATACCGTCAACACGCCCGTCATTGGCGGTTTCCCCACAGGGTTCAGGCCCAGGGCACCTTCGTGGCCCACACCCGTGCGTGGGACGAATTCAGTGGCAAGATCCGGTTCAGCCTCACAGACACCGCTTTAGCGGTCATCTTAGAGGGTCCGTTGGGTTTGCCCTTGGGGCACCAGGTGATCCCCCTGATCCGTGGGTCCCCGGCCCTGCCCGAAACCCTGCCCTGGGGGATCCTTTGGCATTGGGTCCGGGATCCCTTGCGGTATCCGGCTGATACCCTGTGGCATGGCGCCCACGGCCCGGAGTGGGCGCTGCGCACCCCCGCAGGTTCCCTGCATCTGTTGGCATTAGACACCCGGCGGTTACGCCTGTATATTTCCCTTCGGCGAGAATACCGGCTGATGCTGGACGATTTCCGGCCAGTTCATTCTTTCCTTTGGCCGTTTCATGTACGGTACCAGGGGCCTGAGGGCGCCCTGGAGATCACCTGGACCCGGGTGAAGATTCCGGAATAAAAGGAGGTTTTTATGGGCTGGGTTTCCGCTTCCCTTCTATGGTTGCTGATGGCCCTCCCGCCCGACAGCCTGCCCCCAGCCGACTCTCTGGCCCCTCCGTCGCCCCCACGGGTGATCCAAGCTGAGCGGTTCCACCTGCAGGACACTCCCAACGATGCGGGCAATTCCGTAACCCTGCGGTGGACCTATCCTGAGGGGCTTCAGGACTCGGTACGGGCGGTGATCGTGCTGCGGGCGGCCTCGCCCGACGCCCCCATGCAAGAGGTGAAGTTCATCCCGGGCGCCCCCACGGTGTACAAGGACATGGGGCTGCCCAGCCACACCCCTTTCTACTACCGCGTGCTCTTCCTCACCTACAGCGGCGACACCCTTCAAAGCGAGATCCTGGGCCCGGTGGAAGCGTTTCCCCAGTGGTTCCACACCGGCCGGATCCCCATCCTCCTCGGCGTGGTGCTCTACGTAGGGCTCCTGCTGTGGTTCATCGTGCAGGCCCGCGGCGGCCGTGAGCTGTTCCTCCGCAAGATCCCGGGCCTGGAGGCCGTGGACGAGGCCATCGGCCGAGCCACGGAGATGGGGCGGCCCATCCTGTACGTACCGGGCCTGTCCACCATTGATGACATTGCCACCATCGCCTCCCTGAACATCCTGTCACACGTCACCCGTAAAGCCGCGGAATACGAAACCCCCATCATCGTGCCCAACCGAAACCCAGTGGTGTACACGGTGGCCCGGGAGATCGTCAAAGAGGCCTACACCTCCGTGGGCCGGCCTGATCTGTTTGACCCCGACCAGGTATTCTACGTGACCGACAGCCAATTCGGGTACGCCGCCGCGGTCTCGGGCATCATGATGCGTGACAAACCTGCCACCAACTTCCTGATCGGGATGTTCTGGGCCGAATCCCTGATTTTGGCGGAAACCGGTGCTGCCACAGGTGCCATCCAGATCGCTGGCACGGACGCCATCACCCAGTTGCCCTTCTTCATCGTGGCCTGCGACTACACTCTGATCGGCGAGGAGCTGTATGCGGCCTCGGCATACCTCTCCAAGGAACCCCTGCTCATGGCCACCCTCAAAGGCCAGGACTGGATGAAGTTCATCCTCGGCTCCGCTCTTGTGCTCGGCTCGGCCTTGGGGCTCTTTGGCCTTACCTGGTTCCACCGCTTTTTCGCTGGAGGTTAAACCATGGCAGCACGTACCATTCCCCTGGCCATCGTTTTCTTCTTCGGGGTGCTCATGAGCATCCAGTTCTACATCCCCCACCCCGTGTCCCAGCGCCTCTATGAAATGGTGCTGGATTGGATGAACGGGGTTTCGGCCGCCGCCATCATCCTGGCGGTGGGCAGTTTGGTGAAACACCACTGGCGAAAGATCAGCCGCCGGGAAAACGTGGTGTACTCCGGGGTCACGTTGGTCTCCTTCTTCGGAATGGCGTTTCTGGGCCTCTTCGTGAGCATCGCCGAAGATTCCCTGTTCCAAACCCTGTTTGCCAACGTCCAGGTGCCCCTGCAGGCCACCATGTTCTCCCTGCTGGCCTTCTATATGGCTTCCGCTGCTTACCGGGCGTTCCGTGCTCGCAACTTGGAAGCCACCCTGTTGCTCCTGGCGGCCTTCGTGCTCATGATCGGCATCATCCCCATCGGTTACCTGATCCACCCCAAGTTCGCCGACTTCGCCCAATGGGTGTTGAACGTGCCCAACATGGCAGCGAAGCGTGGCATCATGATCGGTGTGGGCTTAGGCATGATCGCCACCTCCGTGAAGATCATTCTGGGCATTGAACGCAACTGGCTGGGAGGCTGAGCCATGAATCAACTGCTCTACAAACTCACCCACTTGAACCGCCAAACCATTTACGGCATTTTGGCCTTGGGGATCATCTTGCCCCTGTTGTTCCCCTTGAGGTTGCCGGAGCACGTGAGCCCACCGGTGCAACGGCTTTACGACTACATTGAAAGCCTGCCCGAAGGCTCGGCCATTCTGCTGTCCGTGGACTTCGGGCCCGACGTGCTGCCCGAAACCTACCCCATGTTCCTGGCCGTGTTGCGGCATGCCATGTTCCGCAACATCAAGGTCATCGGCATCTGTTTGAATCCCGCGGGCATCGGCCTTGGCCTGGAGGGAATCCAAAAGGTGGCCAAGGAACTGCACAAGGAGTACGGCAAGGACTACGTGTACCTGGGATTCAAGCCTAACCTGGGGGCCACCATGCTGGGCCTGGGCGAAGACGTGCACAAGGTGTTTCCCACCGACTACTACGGCACCCCCATTGACTCCCTGCCCATGTTCAAAAACATCCGCAACTACAACGACATTGCCCTGGTGGTGTCCTTCTCCGGTGCGAGCCATCCCGCCCTGTGGGTGGGCTATGCCAACGCCCGTTACGGTCAGCAAATCGCTGCAGGGGTCACCGGCGTGATGGCCGCCGACTACTACCCCTATCTGCAGACGGGCCAGTTCGTGGGCATGCTCGCCGGCATGAAGGGCGCCGCCGAGTACGAGTACCTCGTGGAGAAACTCCTGCACCAGGCAGGTCTGAACACCCCACCCCCCTTCGCCATCCGCGGGATGGACGCCATCTCCGTGGCGCATGTGCTGATCATGCTCTTCGTCATCATCGGAAACATCGGCTACTTCGTAGAACGGAAACGCCGGGAGAGCGGGAGGTAAGCCATGCATCTGTCCACAGATCCTTGGGTTTGGGTAGCAGCCATCCTGTCGCTCTTTATCTTCTCGTTCCTGTACAAAGACAATCCGCTGTACAAGTTCGCTGAGCACCTTTTGGTGGGCATCTCTGCAGGGTACTACCTGGCCCTGTACTGGCACAACGGGATGTACCCCAACATCATCGCCCACGTGAAGGCGGGCAACCTGTGGTACCTGTTCCCCCTGTTCCTGGGGCTTTTGTACTTCGCCATCTTCGTGCCCAAGTTCGCCTATTTGATCCGGTGGCCCATCGCCTTTCTGTTGGGGGCCGGTTCCGGGATTGCCATCCCCGCCACCTTCCAGGCCAGCATCTACAAGCAACTGGAGGGCACCCTGTTGAACCCCTTGGCCTCTTATCCCTCTCCCCTGGCTCTTTTCAACGCCTTGCTCATCTTCCTCGGCGTACTGCTCGTGCTCTCATACTTCTTCTTCTCGCGGGAGCACAAGGGGGTACTGGGGGTCACCAGCCGCGTGGGCATTTGGATCCTGATGATCGGGTTCGGTGCGTCCTTCGGCTACACGGTGATGGCTCGTGTCTCGCTCCTCATTGGTCGGTTGCACTTCCTGTTGGGCACCTGGCTGGGGCTGTTGCGGTTCTGAGAAATCGGATAAAATCGGATATACTTTAGGCCTTTCAAACCGAACCAAAGGAGGTGACGGCGATGACGCTCTTCGTGCCGCATTTGAAAACCGAAGGGGAACCGAAAAAGTACGACTTCATCGTGATCGGCGGCGGCCCTGCAGGCCTGGAGGCCGCCATCTATGCCACCCGCTCCGGCCTCAAAACCCTGGTGCTGGAAAAGAACATCGCCGGCGGCCTGGTGGATGAAAACCCGCTGGTGGAAAACTACCTGGGGTTCAAAAGCATCAAGGGCTCTGACCTCGCCCGCACCTTTAAGCATCACGCCCTGGAGTACGCCGAGATCCACGAGATGGAGGAAGTCAAAGAAGTACGGGCCGAGGGGAATCTGTACCGGGTGATCACCGAGATGGGCGAATACCTGGCCGAGGCCATCCTGTTCGCCACCGGTACCACCCACAAACACCTGGGGATCCCCGGCGAAAAGGAGTACTACGGCAAAGGCGTTTCCTACTGCGTGACCTGCGATGGCTACATCTTCAAGGACAAACGGGTGGCCATCATCGGCGGAGGCAACTCTGGCGCCATTGCCGCCATCACCATGAAGGAAATCAGCCCCGAGGTCACCGTCATTGAGTTCATGGACCGCTGGATGTGCGAGGATTCCTACCGCAAAAAGATTGAGGAACTGGGCATCCGCTACCTCATGAACTCCATGGCCACCGAAATCCTGGGCGACGGCTCCAAGGTTACAGGGATCCGCATCAAAAACCGCTCCACGGGCGAGGAGACCGAGATGCCGGTGGATGGCGTATTCATCTACGTGGGTTTGGTGCCGCAAACCCAGGTGGCCCAACGCCTCGGGGTTAAAACCGACGAAAAGGGCTACGTCATCGCGGATCGGTACCAGCGCACCAACCTGCCCCGGGTGTACGCAGCCGGGGACATCGTTTCCGGCAACTTTGCCCAGATCGCCGTGGCCGTGGGGCAGGGCGCAGTGGCTGCCTTGGCTGCATACGAGGATCTACGACTGAAGTAATCCACCCCCAAACCGGAGGGAGGCCCATGTCCTTCTGGACCTGGTTCTGGGTGGTGGGGACCTGGTTCCTGTTCCTGGTCCTCACCTTAGTGTACTACTGGAAAGCCGGGGAGGAGGCCCATGAATAGCATCTTGGTGGGGCTCATCGGCTACTTGGTGCTGGTGCTGGTGGTGGGCTTCGTCACCTACCGCTTCATGGGCACCCTGGACGACTTCCTCTTGGGTGGTCGCCGGCTCGGGGCCGCCCTCATCGCCTTCTCCGAACGCGCCTCTGGGGAAAGCGCCTGGTTCCTGCTGGGGCTCCCAGGCCTCGCCTTCGTGAGCGGCTTCTCGGCCTACTGGACCGTCATTGGCTGCGCCGCGGGCATCTTCCTCACCTGGACCCTGATCGCCAAACGCCTGCGGGTGGCCACAGGACGGTACGGTGCCCTCACCATTCCCGACTATCTGGAGGCTCGCTTCCAAGACCAAAGCCACCTGCTCCGCATCGTGGCCACCCTCATCATCCTGGTGTTCTACACCGTGTACCTGGGAGCCCAGTTCATCGGCGCGGGTAAGGTCCTCAACGCCACCTTCGGGCTGGACACCCGCACCGGCATGATCCTGGGCGCCCTGGTGGTCATGTTCTACACCTTCATGGGCGGGTTCCTGGCCGTGGTGTGGACCGATCTGATCCAGGGCCTCTTGATGGTGTTCGTGGCCGTGGTGCTGCCCGTGCTGGGTATCCTGGAGATCGGAGGCTGGCACACCGTGGTCCAAAACCTCCAGAACCTGAACCCTGCCCTGCTGGATATCGGCGGAGGCAAAACCGGCCAAGCCCTCCTGCTGGGCCTGGTGATTGGGAGCCTGGGCATTGGCCTGGGCTACATGGGCCAACCCCACCTGCTGGTTCGGTATATGGCCATCAAATCGGCCCACGAGGTGCGGCGAGGGGTGCTGGTGGCCATGCTCTGGGTACTGCTCGCTTACTGGGGCGCGGCCCTCATCGGCATTGTGGGCGTGGCATACTTGGGCCCCCATGGTGTGGCCGATCCAGAACACCTCATGCCCCATCTGGCCCGGGTGCTCTTCCCCGGATGGTTTGCGGGCATCGTGATCTCCGGGGCCATCGCCGCCATGATGTCCACCGCCGATTCCCAACTGTTGGTGGTCACCTCAGCCGTGGTGGAGGACATCTACCGGAAACTCATGAACGCCGCCGCCTCCCAGCGCACCTTGGTGGTCCTCTCGCGGGCGGTTACCGTGGTGGTCACGGTCCTGGCCCTCCTGTTGGCCGTCTATGCCAAGCAACTCATCTATTGGTTGGTGCTCTATGCTTGGGCAGGCCTGGGTGCGAGCTTCGGACCCGCGATCCTGCTGTCGCTCTGGTGGAAACGCGTCACCCGGGCCGGCGTGTTGGCTGGGCTGATCACTGGCACCGTGGTGACCCTGGTGTGGTACAACGTGCCGGCTCTAAAGGGGCTGGTGTATGAACTGGTACCGGCCTTCTTGGCCAGCCTGCTCGCCGTGTGGCTCGTGAGCTTGGCCACCCAAGCCCCGGAGGCCCGCCCAGCCTCCTGAGCAACGACACCATGGAAGCCCCAGCCGTACACCGGGCCGCAGAGATCCTGCGGTCGGCTCGGTACCTCCTGGTGCTCACCGGGGCTGGCATCTCCGCCGAGAGCGGCATCCCCACCTTCCGCGGGGGCAAAGACGGCCTGTGGAACCGGTACGACCCCCAAGAACTCGCCACCCCCGAAGCCCTGCACCGCAACCCCCGCCTGGTGTGGGAATGGTACAACTGGCGGCGAAGCCTCATCCTCAAGGCCCACCCCAACCCTGGACACCGGGCCCTGGTGGACCTGGAGCAGCGCTTTGGCTCCCGGTTCCTGCTGGTCACCCAAAACGTGGACGGACTCCACCAGCAGGCAGGCAGCCAGCGCCTCGTGGAGATCCACGGCAACATCTTCCGAGAACGCTGTGTTCGGTGTGGACTGGAACGGGAAAACCGCACCGTGTACCCCGAGGACACCCTGCCACCCCGCTGCCCGCGCTGTGGTGGACTCCTGCGGCCCGGGGTGGTGTTCTTCGGGGAAACGCTCCCCGAAGATGCCCTGAGCCAGGCCTTCGCAGCAGCCCAACGGGCCGATGTCATCTTAGTGGTGGGAACCTCTGCCGTGGTGTACCCGGCTGCGGCCCTGCCCTACGAGGTGAAGAACCACGGCGGCCGGATTGTGGAGATCAATCCCCAGTCTACCCCCTTGAGTCCGCTGGCGGAGGTAAGCCTTCACGCCCCTGCAGGCCAGGCCCTGCCCGAACTGGTGCGGGCTCTTTCGGATTCCTGATGGTATAAGGGGCTCTTCGCTTGCATTCCAGAGGGGCCGTGGTTAAGATTGGGGCGTGGGATCCTTAGGGTTAGCCCTGGGCCTGTTTCTGGCTCCACTCCTGGCGGATACGATCAGCACCTCTCCGCCGGCCCAGGTGGAATACGCGGAGGTGGAAGGGGTTATCGGGCCGGTAACGGCGGAGTTCATCCTCCGGGCCTTGGATCGGGCGGAACGGCGTAGGGCAGACCTGGTGGTCATCGGGTTGGATACTCCAGGGGGGCTGGACGAATCCATGCGGCTCATCGTTAAACGCATCCTTCAAAGCCGGGTGCCGGTGGTGGTGTACGTGTCGCCTCCTGGCGCCCGGGCTGCGTCGGCCGGCGTGTTCATCACCCTGGCGGCCCACATTGCGGCCATGGCCCCTGGCACCAACATCGGTGCTGCCCATCCGGTGTCCATGGGACAAAAGGCCGACAGCACCCTGCTGGAGAAGATCACCAACGACGCTGTGGCCTACCTGCGTTCGCTGGCTCGTAAGCGTGGCCGCAACGAGGCCTGGGCCGAAGAGGCCGTGCGAAAGTCCGTGTCTCTGCCCGCCGAGGAGGCCGTGGCGCAGGGCGTAGTGGACCTGGTGGCCCAGGACTTGCCGGATCTCCTCAAAAGGATCCACGGCCGACAGGTCATCCTGGACACCGGCGACACTGTCCAGCTTCGGGCTTGGCCCGCCCGGATCCACACGGTAAAAATGGGCCTTCGGGAACGCATTCTGGCCATCTTAACGAACCCCAACGTGGCCTACATCCTGCTCATCCTGGGCTTTTATGGCCTGTTCTTTGAACTCTCGCATCCGGGGTCCGTGTTGCCCGGTGTGGCAGGCCTCATCTCGCTGATCCTGGCCTTTTATGCCTTTCAAACGTTGCCGGTGAACTACGCTGGCTTGCTCCTGATCCTGCTGGCCATGATCCTGTTCCTGGCAGAGATCAAGGTGCAATCCCACGGCCTCCTGGGCCTGGGGGGCGCTGTATCGCTGATCCTGGGGTCCATCATGCTTTTTGACCGAAGTGTGGATTTCCTGCGGATCTCCTGGTGGACCCTGGGCACCGTGTTGGGGGCCACGCTGCTCTTCTTTCTGGTGCTGTTGGCCAAAGCGGTGCAGGCCCAGCGACGACGCCCGGTCACCGGGGCCGAGGGCTTGGTGGGCCTGGTGGGAGAGGTGCAAAGGCCCATCCAACCTCCCCAAGAGGGCCTGGTGCTGGTGCATGGAGAACTCTGGCGTGCCCGGAGCCGTCAACCCTTACACCGGGGACAACGGGTTCGCGTGGTGCAGGTGGAAGGCTTGGTGGTGTGGGTAGAGCCCCTGTCGGAGCCCCCACAGCCCCAGGGCTAACGGAACCCACCCAATCCCACTGTAGAAGTTCCACGCCTCTCCAGGTTTTCTTTTGACTCCCACGGCCAGGGGCCTATGAGAAAAGCCCAACGTTTTTTTGGAAGAAGCTCCCGAGAGGGCCTGGGTTCGGGGGCTCGGGGTCGGTTGACCCCTATGGGGGGACCCCGTAAGATTTGGCGGATGTCGGCACACCAGGACGACACTCCGGTTTCCCCGAGGTCCGGAACCGAGAGCGGGCCTTCCCTGTTCCCTCCCCAAATCCCCCCGGCGGAGATCCGCTGGATCCAAACCCACTACCCCCAGGTGAAACGGGCCCGGGAACGGCGTCAGAAACAACTCCGTGGGCTTCGGGTACGGCCGGAACCCCCTTCCTCGGAGCTCATCCAGATCCGGGCATGGTATCCCCGCCGTCCACCGGGCTCCCTGCGGCTTGTGGTATTGGCGCCCGACTGGGCCGGCCTTCTGGATGTCATCACCGGTTGGTTTCACCGCCGAGGTTACAACATTGAAACCGTGGTGGGCACCGTCTTGAACGGCGTGGGCGTGGTGCACCTGGAGATTCCCCTGGCCAATGAACAGGAAAAGCAAGCGGTACGCCGTGAACTCCGACGGTTCCGCCGGGTGTTTCAAACCGTGGGCAAAGGGGGAGGTGCCATTCGCCGAATGCTGAGCATCGCCGCCAGCAAGCTGGAGATCTTTGACCGCATCATCCGAGTGTTCCTCCGGTGGAAGGAAAAGGGTACCGGTGAATATGCCCTGGACGAGAAAACCCTGCAGGACTTGATCTCCGAAGAGGGAGAAGCCGTCAAGTTCATCACGGCCCGCACCATTGCATACCTGGAGGAACGGAAACCCGAGGACCTGGCCAAGCAGATCCTCACCAACTTTTACTTCCAAAACGTGCTCCGAAGCCAGGGCCGCGGGGTCCTGGTAAAGGCCGAGAACCTTTGGACAGCCGGTGGCTGGCTCACCGGGGTGACCGTGGCCGGGATGGATACGCACCTCTCCTTGGACGATGTGCTGGAAGCCATCCGGGGCTATTTGCCCCATTTCCACAGGGATTACGACAAACAGTTCATCTCCCGCGACGGCATCACTGTCGTGCGGGTGGAGTTCACCGACCAAATGGGTCGCCCCTTGCCGGACAACGAGATCCCCCGCTTTGAGCACTACCTTCTGAAGCAACTGCGCAAACCGCGCCGACGTGAACGGGTGAATATCCGGTACGGCATAGAACTCCTGGGCCGGGTGGTGATCCCCTCCCTGATCCAGGAGGCCCAGCGGAGTGGCCTTCCCCAGATCTACTTCCTGCCCGGCCAGGTGACCCCTGAGGAGGTGGAGCTCAAACTGGCCATCGTCAAACCCCTGGAGGAAGGCGAAGGGGGCGTGCTGGACCGGGTGGGCGATCTTTTGAGCCGCATTGAGGGCATCGCTCTGGTGTCCGAGAAGCCCACCAATCGCAACCGGGGCTGTGCCGTGAAGATCCTCACCCTGCGCGCCCAACTCGGCCGGTTCTCCACCGAGGAAGACATCTACTCGGCGGTCAAGGCTGCCCTCAAACGGGTCATGCCGGAGTTCCGCGACTTTGACGAGGGCATGCGGAAGTTGGACCGGGCCAAACTGGAACAAGTGGAACGGCTTCTGCAGGTGAGCCGGGAGTCGGATGCCCGGTTCATCCGCGAGTACTTCTTCAGCATGGAGGATTTTCACCGGCTCCAAGCGCCGGTGGCCCACATCGTAGAGGAAATCCGCACCGCCCAAAGCACCTTAGAGCGTTTCCAGCGCCGACGACACCCGGTGATTACCGTTCGCGAAACCCCCTATGCGGTTCTGGTATGCCTGGTGGGGCCCGAGGAGGGCGACCTATACAATAAAACCCTTCAACTGGTCACCACCCTGGGCGAAACCGTGATCACCCGGGTGGAGGACTACGGGATTTCCATGTTTACCCTGCTGAAACGCAAGGGCAAACCCACCGCCCGCGAGGTGCGGACGGCGTTAAAGCCCTTGTTTGCAGAACTCAAGGGATGGGAAGCACGCCTCTTTGAAGAGGATCAGGCAAGAACCAAACGGGAGGTTGTGACATGAAGGTCACACTATCGGTGATCAAGGCCGATATCGGTGGGTATGTTGGGCATTCGGGTATGCACCCCAAGCTGGAGGAGATCGCCAACGAGAAACTCCGGGAGGCCCAAAGCCAAGGGCTTCTCATTGACTACTTCGTCACCCGGGTGGGCGACGATCTGCAACTCATCATGACCCACACCCAGGGTGAGGACAGCGAGAAGATCCACCAACTCGCCTGGGATACCTTCCTGGCCTGCACTGAGGAGGCCAAACGCCTCAAACTCTACGGCGCCGGCCAGGACCTGCTGAGCGACTCTTTTTCCGGCAACGTCAAGGGCATGGGCCCAGGTGTGGCCGAGATGGAAATTGAGGAACGCCCCTCTGAACCCGTGGTGATCTTCATGGCCGACAAGACCTCCCCTGGCGCCTGGAACCTGGTTCTGTACCGCATCTTCGCCGACCCCACCAACACCGCCGGCCTGGTGATTGACCCCAAGATGCACGATGGCTTCCGCTTTGAAGTGCTGGACGTGTTTGAAAACAAGGTGGTGAACCTGGACACCCCCGAGGAACTCTACGACCTGTTGGCCCTTATCGGCTCCATTGAGCACTACATCGTGAAGGCCGTGTACAAGAAAAACGGCGAGATTGCAGCCGTTTCCTCTACCACTAAGCTCTCGCTGATCGCGGGCAAGTACGTGGGCAAGGATGACCCCGTGCTCATCGTACGGGCCCAGAGCGGTTTCCCTGCGGTGGGCGAGATCTTGGAGGCCTTCGCCCGGCCGCATCTGGTGCCGGGCTTCATGCGGGGATCCCACTTCGGCCCCCTGATGCCCGTACCCTTCCACTATTCCAACACCACCCGGTTTGATGGACCGCCCCGGGTGATCGCCGCAGGCTTCCAACTGGCCGACGGCCGCCTGGTGGGCCCGCGCGATCTCTTTGACGACCCGGCCTTTGACCGGGCCCGCGAACACGCCAACTTCGTGAGCGATTTCCTGCGGCGGATGGGCCCCTTTGAGCCCCACCGCCTGGGCGAAAAGGAAATGGAATACACCACCCTGCCTTCAGTACTGGAAAAACTGAAGGACAGGTTCAAGAAACTGGAGGAGTAACTTCGGATGAGCGAACAGGCCAGGATTGCACGCATTTCGGGCGTTCTCGTGGTAGCCGAAAACATGCGAGGCGCCCGGATGAACGAGATCGTGAAGGTGGGAAAACTCGGCCTTATCGGTGAGGTGATCCGACTTCAGGAGGACAAGGCCTATATCCAGGTGTACGAAGACACCTCCGGCCTCTTCGTGGGCGAACCCGTGGAGCGCACCGGCGAGTCCTTGACCGTGGAGCTCGGCCCGGGCCTTTTGACCCAGGCCTTTGACGGCATCCAGCGACCCCTGGATCGCATCCGTGCCCTCAAGGGCGACTTCGTAGAACGCGGTGTAGAGGTCCCTGCCCTGGACCCCGAGCGGAAATGGGAGTTCCACCCCACCGTGCAGAAGGGCGACCGCGTTCGCCTGGGCGACATCTTGGGCGAAATCCAAGAAACCCACAGCATCAAACACCGCGTGATGGTGCCGCCCAACCTCAAGGGCACCGTACACCTGCGCGAGGAACACTGGGACGAAGAGTTCACCGTCAAGGAGATCCGGGCAGGCTCCTTTACCGTCCAGGACACCGTGGCCGTGCTCACCGACACCGAGGGCCAGGACTACGAGGTGAAACTCGCCCACAAATGGCCCGTACGAGTGCCCCGTCCGGTACGCGCCAAGTTTCCCCCGAACCATCCGCTGATCACCGGCACCCGAATCCTGGACTTCTTCTTCCCCATCGCTTTGGGCGGCAACGCCGCCATCCCCGGGGGCTTCGGCACCGGCAAAACCGTCACCGAGCAAACCCTGGCCAAGTACTCCCTGGTGGACATCGTGATCTACATCGGCTGCGGCGAACGCGGCAACGAGATGACCGAAGTGCTGGTGGAATTCCCCGAACTGGAAGACCCCTATCACGGCGGCGCGCTGATGGACCGCACCATCCTGGTGGTGAACACCTCCAACATGCCCGTAGCGGCACGGGAGGCCTCCATCTACACCGGCATCACCCTGGCCGAGTACTACCGCGATATGGGCTACAACGTGCTGCTTTTGGCCGACTCCACCAGCCGATGGGCCGAGGCTCTGCGTGAGATGTCCTCGCGACTGGAGGAGATGCCCGGCGAAGAAGGGTATCCCACCTACCTGGCCTCTAAACTGGCGGAGTTCTACGAGCGCACCGGCCGCGTGCGGACCCTTGGCTCTGAAGAGCGCGTGGGGTCCGTGACCGCCGTAGGCGCCGTGTCGCCCCCAGGCGGCGACTTCTCCGAGCCGGTTACCCAAAGCACCCTGCGGGTGGTGGGCGGCTTCTGGGCCCTGGACACCGACCTGGCGCACCGCCGCCATTTCCCGGCCATCAACTGGCTCCGAAGCTACACCCTTTACTACACCCACATTGAGAAGTGGTTCCTGGAAAACGTGACCCCCCGGTGGAGCGAGCTCCGCAACTGGGCCTCCGAGATCCTGCAGAAGGACGCCGAACTCCAGGAGATCGTGCTCCTGGTGGGGCCCGACGCCCTACAGGACCACGAACGCCTCACCCTGGAAACCGGGAAGCTCATCCGCGAGGGGTTCCTGCAGCAAAACGCTTTCCACGAAATTGACGCCTCATGCCCTCTCCCCAAGCAGGCGGGAATGATGGAACTCATCCGCACCTTCTACGAGCTGGGCGAGCAGGCCTTGGCCCAGGGTATGGCCATTGAGGACATCGTGTCGCTGCCGGAGATTGAGGAGATCACCCGGATCAAGGAAGTGCCGCCGGAGGAGTTTGACGAGAAAAAACGGGCCATTGAGGAGAGTCTGAAGCAGCGGCTGGGCCTGCAAAAGGCCGCAGCCTAAATCCAGTGTGCCGACATCCTTAGGGGAGGGGGGCCGCCGCGCGGGCGCGGCGGCCCCCCTCCCCATATATTTTGAGCATGATCCAACCCCTGTTTCTCCGCCTCTGCCCCAACTGCGGCGGCCCCATCGCCGCCCCTCGCTTGCTGCAAGGCCTTCCCTGCGAACGCTGCCTGCCCACACCCCCGCCCACACCCTCGGCACTCTGCACCACGCTCCAGCACCAGGGCCGGCTCCAACACCTGGCCCCTCTGTGCCAACTCCAAAAACAGCTCCAGGCCTTCCGCACCTTCTTTGAGGAACGCATCGGTTCACCCCCGTGGAGCCTTCAGGAAACCTGGGCCGTGCGCACCCTGCTGGGCACCTCCTTCACCCTCACCGCCCCCACCGGCGTGGGCAAAACCACCTTTGGCCTGGTCATGGCCGCCTTCCTGCCCGGCCGTTCCTACATCCTCGTCCCCACCCGGCTGCTGGTGCAACAGGCCGCACAACGCCTTCAGACCTTTACCTCCCGGCCCGTGGTTGCCTACACCGGCCGGGAACGTCCACAGGAACGGAAAGCCCGGCTACAACAGATCCAAGAGGGCGCCTTTGAGGTCCTGGTCACCACCACCATGTTCCTGTATCGCCACTACGCCGACCTGCTCCAGCACCACCGGTTTGACTTCGTGTTTGTGGATGATGTGGACGCACTGCTCAAGACCTCTCGCAACCTGGACTACCTGCTGTTCCTCCTGGGGTTCACCCCGGAAGATGTCGCCTTGGCGTTAAGGAGCCAAGGCTCTGAAGAGACCTCAGATCAGGTGGAGCGCCTCCGTCAAAGGCCCCACGGTGTGCTGGCGGTGGCCTCGGCCACGGCCCAGCCCCGCAGCCCACGGGTCCGACTGCTCCGAAACCTCCTGGGCTTTGAGGTCCAACGCTCCCGCAGCTTCCTTCGCAATATCGTGGACGTCCGGGAGGAACACTTCGGCACCCCCTGGGAAACCCTCCTGAACCTGGCTGTGGAACGCACCCAGCGCCTGGGCGCCGGTGGATTCCTTTACCTACCCCTGGGCACTGGGCCCGAAGGCGTGGAGGCCCTGGTGCATCGGCTCCAGGCCGCAGGCATCACCGCCGTGTCCTACGAGAGGTTTGACACCCAAGCCCAGGAGGCCTTCCGGCGCGGCGAAATTCACGTGGCCGTGGGCATCAGCCATCAGGCCAATCCCTTAGTGCGGGGCATTGACCTGCCCGAGGCCGTCCGCTACGCCCTCTTTGTGGGGGTGCCCCGCCGCCGGTTCCGGGTGGAGATCACCGATCGCATTCCCCAACTCCTGAACCTGCTCAACCTACTGCGTCCGCTGGCCTCTGAACCCGAAGCCCTGGATCGCCTGGTGCGTCAACTCCGACGCTTCGCCTGGGTGCCCCCCGAACGCCTGGCCCAATTTCCCCGGGTACACCAACGGGTTCGTCAGGCCCAAGATCTGCTGCGATCCCTCATTGACCGCCCCGATTTTCAACAACGCATTGAAGAACGTGACGACATCGCCCTGGAACGCACAGACCAAGGCTGGGCTCTGGTGGTAGGCGATGCGGTGAGCTACCTCCAGGCCTCTGGCCGAACCTCCCGACTGTACGCTGGCGGGCTCACCCGCGGCCTCGCCTGGCTCCTGGCCGACCACGCCAAGGCTTTCCGGTCCTTAGAACGACGGATCCGATGGTTTGACCCCGACCTGGAGTTCCTGGACCCCCAGCAGATAGACCTCACCGCCCTGCTCCATGAAATTGACCAGGACCGCCAACGGTTCCGCGATCTACAACAGGGCCACGGCATAGAAGAGGCCCGCCGCCTTCTCAAAACCACCCTCGTGATCGTGGAATCCCCCACCAAGGCCCGCACGCTGGCCTCCTTTTACGGCACCCCAGGCCGACGCTGGGTGCAGGGGGTACCCGTTTATGAGATCGTGGCCGCCCATCGGCTGTTCTTGTTCGCCGCATCCCTGGGACACGTTACTGACCTCGTCACCCAAACCGGTGTCTATGGGGTTCAGGTGCAAGAGGCCACCCTCACCCCGGTGTACGACACCCTGAAACGCTGCCCGGATGGCACCGCCGTGGTGGACCAGCCCTGTCCGGGCCGAAAAGACCCTGAGCACGACAAACTCACCCTCCTGGAGGCCCTCCGCCGGGTAGGGCTGGAAGTGACTGAGGTACTGGTGGCCACCGATCCCGACACCGAGGGCGAGAAGATCGCCCACGACCTCCTGGCCACCCTCAAGTCCCACAACGGCCAGATCCACCGGATTGAGTTCCACGAGATCACCCGCAGAGCCTTTGAAGAGGCCGTGGCAAACCGTCGCAGCCTTCTTCATCCTCGGGTACAAGCCCAAATGGTGCGACGCATCGCCGATCGTTGGGTGGGGTTCGCCTTGTCCCAAGCCCTGCAACGAGCCTTCGGCAGCACCCGGCTTTCTGCAGGTCGGGTGCAAACCCCGGTGCTTGGCTGGGTGATTGAGCGAGATCAAGAACGCCGCAAACGCCTGTGGGTGCTTCACCTGGAGGCCGCCGGTGTGCCCCTCAGCCTGCAGGCCCCCCAAAAAAACCAGGTGGAAACCTGGCAACAGGCCCTCTCCCAAGCCCGGGTGGAACTGGAAGGCCCCCACGAACGCACCCTCACACCCCCACCCCCCTTCACCACCGATACCCTCATCAGCGAAGCCTCCCGCCGGCTCAAGTTCTCGGCCCATCACACCATGCAATTGGCCCAGGACCTCTTTGAAAACGGGCTGATCACATACCACCGCACCGACTCCACCCACGTGAGCGAAACAGGCCAACGGGTAGCCCGGGAGTACCTGCGGGAACACCAACTGCTGCACCTGTACCACCCCAGATCCTGGTCGGCCGAGGGCGCCCATGAATGCATCCGCCCCACCCGCCCACTGGACCCTGAGGCCGTGGCCACCATGCTCAACGAGGGAGTGCTCAACCTGGAGCACCCTCGGGATGCCGTTCGGCTGTACCGCCTGGTGTTCCAACGGTTTCTGGCTTCACAAAGCCGAAACGCTCGCGTGGCCTATACCCGAGTTCGGGTGGTGCTGCCCGACCACCAGGCCGAAACCGAGGTGCCTGAACGCATCCTGGAGGAGGGGTTCCTCCATTTCCTGCCCCTGAAAACCTGGCAGGTGCGCCCTGAGGCAGGGATCCAGGTGGTGGGCATACGGTCGGTGCCCGCGGCTACCCCCTACACCCAGGGCACCCTCATCGCCGAGATGAAACGGCGCGGCATCGGACGCCCGTCCACCTACGCCAAGATCGTCCAAACCCTGCTGGACCGTCGGTACGTGGTGGAACGCCACGGCTTCCTGTTCCCCACCCGCCTCGGCTACCGGGTGTACGCCTACCTCCGCCGCCGGTTTCCCCTCTACACCAGTGAAGAGTTCACCCGGGTGCTGGAAGAGCGCATGGATCAGGTAGAAACAGGAGCCCAAAACCCCCTACAGGTGCTCCACGACCTGGTCCAAGCGGGTCCGTTGCCCCTTCCCGGCCTCCGTCGGCCATGAGATCCTCCCCAGCCGAGGCTCACCGCACCTGGATCCGCCGCCATTTCACCGAAACCGGGGGCATCCTGGCCTCAGCCACTTACCAACCGTATCAACGGGTATGGCTCCGCGACCATGCCCTGGTGGCCCAGGCCTTACTGCGATGGAACTTTTGGCCCGAGGTGGAACAAGCCGCTGCCTTTAGTGCCCGGATCCTGCAGGCCGAAGCCCCGCGCATGGAGCGCGCCATTCAACACTCACCCCAGGACCCCCACGCCCTGGATGAAGCCCTCCACCCCCGGGCCCGCTACTGGCCCGACGGCTCCTGGGTGCAGGAACCCTGGGCCGAACGGCAGTACGACGGCGTGGCCCTCAACCTCTGGTTCCTGGCGGAAGTCGCCCAGCGAACCGGCCGATGGCCTGTGCCCCTGGAGGTGGTGGAAATCACGGCACGCTACCTCCTGCACTTCTGGCCTACCCCCTGTGCCGGACCCTGGGAGATGTACGAAACCGCTGTCCACACCTGGACCCTGGGCGCTGTGTACCGGGCCCTGAACGCCGTTGTCCCCGTCGTGCCCAAAGCCCGGCAGGCGGCTCAGCAAATCCGCGGGTTCCTGGAGGCCCATCTGACACCCCAAGGCCTCCCCCGAAAAATGATCCTCCACGGCCAGCCGGTGGGCTGGGACGCTTCCAGCCTGATGCTGTTCCTGGACTTCCAGGTGTGGCCCGCCCAACGGGCTGCCCCCCTGCTCCCGCTACTGGACGCCTGGCTCTCTCCTGATGGCATCCAACTCCGCCGTTTCGTCATCCCTGAACTGGGCATCCGCGACACCTACTTTGGGGGAGGGGCATGGGTGATCCCCTCGGTGTGGGCGGCTCGGATCGCCCTGCACCAAGGGAACCCGGAACGCGCTCAGCGACTCCTGGCCCTCCTACCCCCACCCTCCGACCCTCTACCGGAACAGTGGCCCGAAACCGCCTGGGACCCCGCTGGCCGGTTCTGGTGGCACTGGAAAAGCCTTCGGGAAAACCGCGGGTCGCCAGGCCCCGCACGCCCCTTGGCCTGGAGCCACGCCGCCGTGCTGAACCTCCTCAAAGACCTGGAGGACCATTCTTCATAGCGAACGGCCCGCAACCCTGAATCTCTACCGTTTGCGGAACTCTGAAGGGGCGCATACAATTGGCTCGCCATGCCGGTGCTCTTTGCCCTCTTGGATCACCCCCCGGTGCCCGGAGGGATGAGCCGCTACTACGCGGAACTGCTGCGTCGGCTGCCCCCTGACGAAGTGGTGGTCCTCACCCTCCACGATCCACCACCGGTGGCCACACCGTACCCCGTGGTGGCCGTGCCCCTACCCCGCCGGGGCGCCCTGAGCCTATCCCGGTACCCCCGCTGGTGGCAGGCCTTCGGTGAAACCCTCCGCCAACACCGGCCCTGCGGCCTCCTGCTGGGTCACCTGGGGCTCGGCAAGGTGCGGGGACCAGCCCGCTCCCTGCCCTACGGCCTCTTCGTGCACGGTTTGGACGTGCTCCACGAACAGAAAAAAACAAACCCATGGAAACGGCGGCGACTGCATGCCCTCTTCGCTGGGGCCCGCTTGGTCATCACCAACAGTCAAGCCACCCAAAGACTGCTGCACCGGCTGGGCCTGCCCGTGACCACCTCCGTGGTGATTCACCCGGGCGTGGACCCCAAGGTCTTCCGGCCCCTGAAAACCCCGACCAAGGATCTGCGTGCCCTGTGGGGCTTACCTCCCTCGGGGTTTCTGGTGCTCTTTCTGGGTCGTCCCGTGCCCCGGAAGGGGTTGGGCCTGCTCCTGGAGGTCCTGCCCCATCTCCCAGAGGACGTGCACTTGGTGGCCGCTGGACCCGGGGATTTCTCCGCCTACCAACGCCAAGCCCAGGAACTGGGTGTTGCCCACCGCACCTGGTTCCTTGGCCCTGTACCCGAGGATCACTTGGTCCATCTCTACAACGCCACCGATCTCCTGGCCATGCCCGTGGTGCCCCAGCCCCACGACATGGAGGGCTTCGGCATCGTGTTCCTGGAGGCCAACGCCTGTGAGCGACCGGTGGTGGGAAGCCAAAGCGGAGGCGTACCCGAGGCCGTGGTCCACGGGGAAACCGGCTGGTTGATCCCTCCTGGCGACCGCCAAGCCCTGCATCGCGCTCTGCTCAACCTGTACACCCATCCCCACCTGCGAGCCCGTCTGGGCAAAGCCGGCCGGCAACGGGTGCTCCAATCCTTCACGTGGGACCTGCAGGCCCAGAGGTTGCGGGCAGCCTATCGCCAGTACCTATGCCCCAAAGGGCTTTCGTTGGAACCCCAAGGGCGTGAAAATTAGCCCAAACGCCATGTCGGAGCAACCCCGGCCTTCCTCCCTTCGGATCCTCCAGATCACCGATGCCACCACTTGGCGAGGGGGCGAGCGGCAACTGCTTTACCTGGCCGAGGGACTGGTGGAACAGGGACACCAGGTGGCTGTGGCCTGTCCTCGGCACAGCGTAGTGGCTCAACGATTCCAAGCCGAAGGGATCCCTGTGATCCCCCTGGCCTTGAGGGGAGGCCCTCTCCGGGCCTTGCCCGATTTCCTCCGGGCCGTGCGCCGGTTCCGCCCTCACCTCCTCGCTGCCCAAACCTCCGGGGCCCATACCCTGGCCCTGCTGGCCTCCGGGCTGTACCCCTTGCCCCCACTGGTGGTACACCGCCGAAGACCCTCCCAGGCTGCAAGGCTCCGGGGCTGGAAG
Source organism: uncultured bacterium (assembly GCA_964406105.1). GTDB lineage: Bacteria > Hydrothermota > Hydrothermia > WGAB01 > WGAB01 > WGAB01. The sequence goes on from CAYOQK010000019.1 coordinate 32,177, forward strand.
TACCGCCATCCCCGGGTGCGCCGATACCTGGCCATCTCCCGGTTCATCGCCCAATCTCTGGAAGCCATCGGGGTGCCCCGTTCCCGAATTGCCGTGGTGCCCTCGGCCCTCCGGTTCCCCCTGCCCCCTGTGCCCTCCCCCGGAACCTTGGGACTCCGCCAGTACCCTTGGACAGTGGGCACTGTGGCGGCCTTCACCGGCGAAAAGAACCTCACCTTCTGGTTGGAGGTCATGGCCCTCGTCCTTCGGCAACGGCCCGAGGGCGCAGGTGTTTTGGTGGGCGAAGGTCGGTTAGAACCCCTACTGCGGCAGTGGGCCCAACGTTTGGGGATCGCCGACAGGATCCACATCCTGCGGTACCAACCGGGCATTGCAGGCCTCTTCACGGTGTTCCTGTCCACCAGCCGCATAGAAGGCCTGGGTACCGCGTTGATGGAAGCCCTGGCCTACGGAGTGCCGGTGGTGGCCCCGCAAGTGGGGGGCATTCCGGAGGTGGTGCGTCCCCAGCAAACCGGCTTCCTGGTGGACACCTGGCAGGCGGAGGCGTTTGCCCAGCGAGTGCTCCAGTTGCTGCAAGATCCCCACCTACGCCACCGTATGGGCACCGCTGCACGCCAGGACATCCGCACCCGCTTCTCGGTGGGCTCCATGGTGCAGCGTACCCTTGAGGTGTACCAGGAGGTGCTCCTGTGAAACGGCCTCTTCGGGTGCTCATCGTGGGGGCCTGGGACCACCGAGGCCGGCACGAGGAGTTCGTGTATCGCACCCTGCAGCAGATGGGGGCCCGGGTGTGGGGGTTGAACCCCGCCCGACACCAAAGCGTGTACCACCGCGGCCCCCGGTTGTTCCCCCACCTGCTGGAGCGCTGGGCACGTCGCCTGCGTCCCCACCTGGTGCTCACCTCTAAGGGTCGGGGGATCCCCCCGGAGCTCTGGGCCTCCTTGCCAGGGATCAAGGTGATGTGGTACACAGACTACCGGGATCCCCCGGACCCCCACATCCTGGCCCTGGCCCGGGCCTCGGATTTCTTTTTCCTCACGGCTCACGGCCAGCGCGACCAGTACCGCCGCTTAGGGGTGCGGCAGGTGCACTTTTTGCCCCAGGCTGTGGACCACCGCATGCGGCTTCCGGCCTCATGGCCTAAGCCCAAGGCACCCCTGGCCTTCCTGGGGTCCGGCTATGCGTACCGACACCGCTGGCAACTCCTGGTGGCCTTTGCCCGACGGTTCCCTCTCCACATCTGGGGGAACGGATGGCACCGGTATCACTGCCCCTTTCCCCCCTCCTGGTGCCTTTCCCGTGAGGAATGGCAACGGCTCCGTCCGGTCCTCTCCCAAGTGCATCCCCCGGTGTACAACGAGGACTTCGGGCACGTGGTGCATCGGGCAGCCATCGTGCTGGGCACGGCTATCCCCGGGGTACCCCTGTACTTTTCCAATCGGGTGTGGTTCACCCTGGGCTGGGGCGGCTTCCTGCTCCAGGAGTATGTGGAGGGGCTGGAAACCCTGTTTGAAAACCATCGGCACCTGGTGTGGTTCCGCACCGTGGAAGAGGGGATAACACTCGTGGAGCGGTACCTACGATACCCCTATGAGCGGCACCGCATCGCCCAAGAGGGCTACCGTTGGGTGCACACCCACCACACGTACCACCATCGGTTGCAGGAGCTCTTGAGGATCTGCGGCTTGGCCTGAAGTCCGTGGACTACAGATCGGAGTTGGGCTGCACCTCCGGCGCAAGACCCTCGGGAGGCGGGACAGGGTAGAATCGCCCTTTCCACCACACGCCACCGTGCACCTTTACCTGATACACCGAGAACAAAAGGGTCATCAAGCCGAAGAGCACGGAGAAGTGGGCCAAGGCGGCTTGCCACATAGGGTAACGGTAATAGCGGTCGCTCTGGTACTTGATCACCGGCAGCAGCAGAGACTCCACAAGGTACAGGGGCCAGGGGCCGCGGCCGGTCCATAGGGCATGCACCAGGGCTCCCACGGGCAGATAGAACACCAAAGCCACGCCTACGAGCAGAAGCAAAACGTTGCGCAGGGAATAGCCAAAGGCGCCGAAGGCGCTCTTACCGAAGCCAAACCAGGTTTCGCGGATCCCTTCGTAGAAGCGTACCCGTACCCGCTGGGGTGCGGCCAGCACCAACACGCGCTTGCCGTAGGCCTTGAACCGTCGGGCAAGGGCAATGTCCTCCACCACCTCCCATCGGAGGGCGGCGTGGCCTCCCACCTCCCGGTATGCTGAGCCCCGAACGAAGATCCAGGGTCCCAAGGCGGCTGCCCACAGGGTTTCCGGCCGTTGCCACACCCAACGGAGTGGGAAGAACCCCAGGAAAGAGGTGGTGATCATAGACTGGGTTAAGGTCTCCAGGGCGTTGCGGGTTTCCACCGTAGGAACCACCGAAAGCAGGTCGGCCTTTTGGGTTTCCATCAGGTCCACGGCCCAGGCCAGGGTATCCGGGGCCATTCGGGCATCGGCGTCCATAAAGAGCCAGTACCGGCCTCGGGCATGGCGGGCCAACTGGGCGCAGGCGAAGTTTTTGCCCATCCAGCCCTCGGGCAGCCTTCGGCCGGGGATCAGGTGTACACGGGGATCACGGCGGGCCCACTGCTCCACGATCTCGCGTGTGCGATCCTGGGAGTGGTCGTCGTACACCCACACCTCCAGATGGGGATAGGTCTGCCGCAGCACCGAGGCCAAACAGGCATCCAGGTTCCGCTCTTCGTTCCGAGCTGGGATCAGCACCGACACCAAGGGATGAACCGTGCGGGTGCGGTAGCCAGACCGTTGCCGGGAAAACCGGAGGTTATCCGTGACGATCCAAAGGAAAACGAGCGACAGGGCGAACACAAACCCGTGGTACAGGAGGCTCAGCCCTTCCAATGTGCGTCCCTCGCTTTTACGCTCACCATGTGGCGATGGTCCAACAGGCGTTTGACCCCCAACCACAGGAACAGGAGCAGGGCCCTTTGAGCCTGTTCCAAAGGCACCCGGCTCAAGGGGATCCACACGAGGAAGAAGGACACCATCGCCGCGGTGATGGCCCCGTGGAAATGACGGCTCAGCAGGTAAAGTCCTCCGTAGGTGGCCAAGGTGGCCAGGGTGGCCAAGGGAACCACCGCCAGGGCCACACCCAGGGCGGTGGCCAACCCCTTGCCCCCGCGGAACCGATGGAACACCGGGTAGCCGTGCCCGAACACGGCGGCGAAGCCGCAGAGCCAGGGGTCCAGGCCCCAAGATCGGGCCAAGGCCACAGCGGCCACGCCCTTCAAAGCGTCCAGCACGGCGGTGAGCACCCCCCAGGGCGGGCCCACCACGTGCCATACATTCCGGGCCCCCACGTTGCCCTCGCCCACCTCAAAGATGTCCAAGCCGGTACGCCAACGGGTAATCCAGTAGGCGAAGGGAAGGGAGCCCACGAGATAGCACAAGAACAGGCCGCGTAGCGCCTCCATGCCGAATAAATTATACCGGGAGCCCACTCACCAGGAGAACCGAGGCTCCTGGGACTCTTGGTGGATGCGGAACAGCAGTCCCAAGGTGGCGAACTCGGTGATCAGGTGGCTGCCACCATAGGTCATGAAAGGCAACGGGATCCCGGTTACAGGGAACATGCCCAGGTTGGTGGCCAGGTTGGTGGTGGTGTGATACATCAAGAACCCCAGAATGCCGGCGGCAATGCCTCGGAACACGGGGGATTCCAGTTCATCGGTCTCCCGGGCCAAAAGCCAAAAGAAGAGGACGAACAGCAGGAGGATGGTGGCTGTGGCCACAAATCCGAACTCCTCGCCGATGCTGGTAAAGATGAAATCGGTGTGGGCCTCGGGCAGGAAGGCCAAGCCCTTTTGGGTGCCCTGGCGATACCCCTTCCCCCAAAGGCCACCGGAGCCCAAGGCGATCCGAGCCTGAAGGGTTTGCCATCCCGGGCCCTGTCGGTACTTTTCCGGGTTCAAAAAGGCCACGATGCGTGCCTTTTGGTAATCGTGTAGAAACCGATCCACCAGCACTGGGGAGAGCAAGCCCACGGTGGTCACAAGGAACACCAGCAGCAACGCCGTGCCGGGCGTCACCCGTACCAGGTAGAGGAGCAGGAGCACCACGGCCAAGAACACCACAAAACTCCAGGCATTGAAGGAGAAGGCCACGGCCAGGGGGGGCAGGGCCACAAAGAGCAGGAGCACCAGATTCCGGCCCATCACCAAGGACACGGCCACATAGATGACGAAGTAGGTGAGGGCGGTGGCCAGGTCGGGTTCCAGCAGCACGAGGAGCATGGGCACCAGAGCCACGATCCCGAGTTTCAGCATTTGCCACGTATCGTTGCGTTTCTCGTAGCCATAGGCCAGGGCCAGGATCAGCAGGAACTTCATGGTCTCGGCAGGTTGCCAGTGAAAGGGGCCCAGGGGAATCCACCGATGGGCTCCGGATCCCCGGCCCACAAAGAGCACCCCCACCAGGGACGCCAAGCCCAACAGATAGAGCACAGGCACCGAAAACTTCCAGAATCGCATGGGGATCCGCCAGACCACCATGAACACCATCAACGCCAAGATCAGGTAGATCGCCTGGCGGCTGGCCAACCGGGGAGAGATGGAGGAGAGTTCCACCAGGGCCAGGGCGGCCAGCCCACAGGCCAAAACAAGGAGCCACCGCACCGATCTCATGGCATAGGCCTCCTTCGGGCATAGCGCTTGAGGATCTCGGCGGCCAAGGGCGCCGCCGTGCTGCCGCCATGACCCCCATGTTCCACCAAGACCGCCAGGGCCACCTCTGGCTCTTCATAAGGTGCAAAGGCGACAAACCAGGCGTGATCCTCCCCGTGGGGATTCTGTGCGGTGCCCGTTTTGCCCGCCACCGTGATCTCCGGGATGTCTGCCAATGGCGCTGTACCCCGCGTGACCACCTGTCGCATCGCTCGGTGGATCACATCGTAGAACTCCGGGGCAAAGGGAAGCCTCAGGGTGTCCAGTTTCGGCGGATCCTTAAGCAGATGGGGAGCAGGCATCTGGCCTCTGCGGGCAATGAGCCCAGTGAGGGTGGCCACTTCCAAAGGGGTGAGGCTCAGCTCCCCTTGGCCAATGGCCAGGTTCAACACCAATCCCTCGGTTACTCCGTAGGGGCCATAGGCCTTGCGGTACCAACCATACGTGGGCACAAAGCCGGAGCGAGCCTCCGGCAGATGAAGCCAAGGACCCCGCAACGGGAGATCGTTGAGCAGCGTCAGAAACCGCCGCAGGCCAATCTTCAAACCCAAGGCGTAAAAGTACACATCGCAGGAATGGGCGATGGCATCGTACAGGTTCACCCGGCCGTGCCCGGTTTTAAGCCAGCAGAGCCACACCCGGTTCCCAAAGGGAAACCGCCCTGTACAGTTCACCAGGCGCTCGTTGGGGGTTACCAGATGGAGATCCAAGGCCATGAGGGCCACCAGGGGCTTCAGGGTGGACCCTGGAGGGTATCGGCCCGCCACAGCCCGATTCAGCAGGGGGTGCGTGGGAGCCGTGCGGATGCTGTCCCACAGGGCAAAGGGGATCCCGGTGACGAACCAGTTGGGGTCCACGGCCGGATGGGCGTACAGCACCAGGACGTCACCCGTCCGCAGGTCCAGCATCACCACGGCTGCCTGCATGGTATCGGGCACTAAGGAGTCCACCGCCAGTTGTAGCGGAGCGTCCAGGGTGGTGATCAGGTCGTTGCCGCTTTGGGGAGGGATCGGCGGACGCGGATCCAGCCGGGTGAGCCGCCCGCGGGCGTCCACCGCAACGAACCGTAGGCCTGGGGTACCGTGAAGGCTGTCCTCATAGGCCTTTTCCAGGCCCATCCGTCCGACAAAATCGTCGGGTGAGTACCCACCGGCCTCCACCTCCCGGCGGTTCACCCGTCCGATGTAGCCCACAGGATGGAAAAAGGCCTGGCCATAAGGGTAATAGCGGATCAGCGTGGGGCTCACGATCACCCACGACAGGAGATCGGCCCGTTCTTCCAGAGCGGTGACGGTTTCCAGCGAGAGATCCGACTTCAACGTGATGAAGCCCACCCCCCGCAGGGAATCGCGGGGGATCTCCAGATGCAAAAGGCGCCGCAGGGTGTCCCACTCGGCGGGCCCCACCCTTTCCGGCACAATGGACACCTTGAATCCAGGTCGGTAATGGGCCAAAGGGATGCCGTTGCGGTCGTAGATGGTGCCTCGGGAGGGGATGAGGGTGAGCACCTTCACAAAGTTCCGCAGCGATTCCTGCTGGAGCTGCCGGTGCTGCAGGATTTGGATCCGGAACAACTGGCCCAGGAGCGGCACGAACACCACCCATAGCAGCACGAACACCACTCGGCGAAGGGGCCTCATGCCAGGAGAAACACCAGGCTTACCCCCACGGTCAGCAGGCCCGTGAGCCACAGAGCAGGTTGGTCCAGGGGGTACCCATAGGTGGCATGGAGCAGCAGTAGGTCCAGGAGGACCACGGTGGTGGCCAGCACCAGGCGAAGGGAGAAGAGTCGGAGGTTGATCCGCACCCTCAGGGTCCGCAGGGCCCCGTAGATCAGCACCACGAAGAGCGGAAACCACCAGGGCCTGGAGGGATCTAAGGCCTCCCGAAACACCGCCGCGGTAAAGGCCACGGGCAGGATCCAAGGGCTTTCGCCGCGCAGGAACAGGGGGATCAAAAGGGCCAAGGTGAGGTCGGGAAAGCCCGGGCGGTGGATCCAGCCATCCAAAAGGGCCACGAGGGGGACCAGCACCAAGAGAAGCCTCAGCATAGGATCAGTTCAATGGGTTGAAGAGGACGGAGGCCCAAGAGGTTCTGGGCGTTGCCTTCGCGTACCGAGATCTCCAACTCGCCGAAGGAGCCCCACAGGGCGAGGGGCTCACCCGGGGCCACATCGGCGTAGGTGCGGTGCAAGGGAACCCATCGGCCGTCAATGCGAACGGCCTCCACACACAGATCGGGCCAAGCCTCCCGTTCCACATTGGTGATGGCGTTGCCAAAACGATCAAAGAACAGGATCACCGCTCGGGCACGATTCCCCCGAACGGTCACTGGAGGCACGGCCAACTGCACCCGGCTGGTGGGGTCCAGGGGTTGCCAGGAGGGGTCCGGCACGGGGCCGGTCAAGAGGCGTGCTGCCACCGGCGCGTACACGTCCCGTCCGTGGAAGGTGGCCGAGGCCTGGGGGGGCGTAGGCACGGCAAAGGCCTGGGTTCCCTGGTGATGGGCCACCCAGGTGAAAAGGCCGTTGTCCGGCCCCACGAAGGCGAACTCCGGGGTCAGGAGCACCAGGTTCCGTCGGCCCGTGCCCACTCCGGGGTCCACCACGGCCACAAAGACCGTGCCCGATGGGAAAAACCGCACCACCCGCTTCAGCATCCAGGCACCTTGGAGTACGTTCTGGGGTGCCACCTCGTGGGTGATGTCCACGAAGCGGGCCTCGGGTGCCTGCTGCAGGATCACTGCCTTCATCACGGCCACATAGGGATCCTGCAACCCAAAGTCGGTCAGGAGGGCCACCCATCGGTTCGGACGGAACGCAGACGACACTCGCATGTAAAAAAGGCGGAGGGGGAGGGATTCGAACCCTCGAGGGGATGTTACTCCCCTACGCGATTTCGAATCGCGCGCCTTCAGCCACTCGGCCACCCCTCCGGGTGGGATTTTGCGCGACGAGGCTATATAAGTTTAAGGCCCGTCGGGGAAAGGGAGCGTGAAACCCTGAACACTCAAATGCGTTTTCTTCGGCTTCTGATCCTGCTGGGCCCGGTTTGGCTGTTCGCACAGGGGCTGAATGTGGCGCTGATGCTGCCCATGCGCGGCCCCTTGGCACCAGTGGGCCAGGAGTTTCTCCTGGCCTTCCGCATGGGGCTCCAAGGCGAGGTGACCGTGCGGGTGTGGGACACCCAGGGCGATCCCGACCGTACCCGCCGGTACTGGCAATCCCTGGCTTACCAGCCCCGGGTGCAATTGGTGATCGGCCCCCTCACCTCTCGGGAGATGACCGCCTTGCTCCAAGCCCCACCGGTGCCTGGCGTTGTCGTGTACTCGCCCCTGGCCCTAAGCCCGGAGCAATGCACACCCCACGCCCTCCCCCTCTTTGGCCCCTTCGCCGAAGTGTGCGCGGAAACCCGTCGGCTCGCAGAGGTGCTACAGGCCCTCCAGATCCAACATCTCCTGGTGCTCTCCCCTCGGTCCCCTCGGCCCTTAGCCCGCTACCAAGCCCTGCAACACCTGCTCACCCCCGAGGTCTTCGGCTCCGTGGAGTTTGCCCTGTACCCCGACGATTCCCTGGCCCTGGGCTGGCTGGACCCCCTGTTGGACACCGTGAACACCGAAGGCTTGATCCTCTGCGGGGCTGGCCCTACAGGGGTCGCTCTCGCCGATTACGCACGGGGCATCGGATTCCACGGCCGGGTGTTCGCCTTTCGGGAATGGCTGTACCCCGAGAACCTGGCCATGGCCCAGTTCACCGACTCCGTGTTCGTGGTCACACTGGACCTCGACCTGGCCCGCGACCGCAGCGCCCACCTGGACCCCACGGCCTTTCGCCAAGCCTTCGTGGACTCCACAGGCACCCCCCCAGGGGAAGTGGCCCTGCAGGGATACCTGGCAGGCGCGCTGGTTTCCCAAATGGCAGAACGGCATATGGACCCCTCCGCCTTTTTCCAGGCCTACCCCACAGCACCCCGGTTCCATGGCTTTCAATTGCTTTTGCCCAGCACGGGGTTTATAAAGTTAGTTCTATTGCGGAAAGGCACCGTTAAGGAGGTTGTTTTGCGATGAATCAAGAACGTCGGCAACGCCCCCCCCGAAACCGCCGCAAACGCACAGCACCGCAGCGGCAGGCACCGTTCCTGGGCCTGCCGTACCGCCGGAGCCAATACCTGCTCCTCGGGGTGGGAATCCTGCTCATCGGGGTGGGCTTCGTGCTGCTCTACCTGGGTGATGCCACGGTTTCTACCCTGGCACTGGTGCTGGGGTACGTGGTGTTCATTCCCGTGGCCCTGTGGCCATGGAAACCTCGTCGGAAACGCCCACCGGAGGGCGTAACCTCATGAATCACCGCGTTTTGGCCTTCAGGGGAGGCGAACCATGTTAGAAAAACTTTTGCGTGAAGACCGGGTGATCCTGGACATGCAGGCCACCACCAAGGAAGAGGCCCTGCGCGAACTGCTCAAACCCCTCAAGTTTGATCCCTCCAAAGAGGACATCATCCTGGATGCCCTCCTCAAACGGGAGTCCATCGGCTCCACGGGCATCGGCAAGGGCATCGCCATCCCCCATACCCGCAGCCTGGTGCTGGACCAGGTATACCTGGTGGTGGGCCGCTCAAAACAGGGGGTGGACTTTGACGCCCTGGACAAAAAACCCGTGTACCTCTTCTTCCTGCTCCTGGCCCCTCCCCAGGATCCCGGCACCGTGTACCTCATCACCTTGGGCAAGATCGCCCATCTGTCGCGCAAACTCGCCCGCACCCGCGAGTATCTGGAGATTGATGATCCCAAGGCCTTCGTGGACTATCTCCTGAACCTGCTCAAGGAGGAGTAACCCGATGGACGAGGTGCTCTCCAAACTCATCGCCCTCCACGACCTGGACCAACTCCTCAAGGAACTGGAAAGCCCCCAGTACCAAGAACTGGGCTTTGAGGTCAAGGAAAACCGCAAGAAGGAGCTCCTGAAACGCCGCGAGGAACTGGTCCAACAGATCCCGGAATCGGTGTACCGCCGCTACGAACGCCTGCGGAAACGCTACGGCCGCGGGATCGCTCCGGTGATCGGCGGTGTGTGCATGAACTGCTTTATCCAACTGCCCACCGCCGTGGTCTCCGGCCCGGACAAGAACCAAAAGCTGGAAACCTGCTCCAACTGCGGCATTTTCATCTACCTGGCCTGATCCCATGGACCTCCGGCACCACCTGGAGATCATCCGATTCAAAACCGTAGACCTCCTGCCCTTGGAGGAACTGGAGGCGAAACTCCGCCGGGGAAAACCCCTGGTGGTCAAATACGGGGCCGATCCCAGCCGGCCCGATTTGCACCTGGGCCACTATGTAAACCTCCGGAAACTCAAGGATTTGCAAGACCTGGGCCACCGCATCGTGTTCATCGTAGGGGACTTCACCGCCACCATCGGCGATCCTTCGGGCCGCGACACCACCCGGCCCCGCCTCTCCGAAGAGGAGGTCCGAGAAAACGCCAAAACCTACTTTGAACAGGTGTCTCGGGTGTTGGACCCCCACCGCACCGAGGTCCAGTTCAACGCCACCTGGCTTTCTAAACTCGGGGCCCGGGATATCGTGCACCTGGCCAGTTCGTACACCGTAGCCCGTATGCTGGAACGGGACGACTTTGAAAAACGGTTCCGCAGCAACGTGCCCATCTTTATCCACGAGTTTCTGTATCCCCTGTTCCAGGGCTACGATTCCTATCACATTGGGGCCGACTTGGAGGTGGGCGGCACCGATCAGAAGTTCAACTTCCTGGTGGCCCGGGAGGTGCAGAAGCACTACGGCCAAGAGCCCCAGGTGATCCTGACCCTGCCCCTCTTGGTGGGCACCGACGGCGTCCGCAAGATGTCCAAGTCGTACGGCAACTACATCGCCTTTAACGATCCCCCGGCTGAGATGTACGGCAAGATCATGTCCATCCCCGACGCCGTGGTGCCCGAGTACTATTCCCTGGTGCTCTATTACGATGACCACCAATTGGAGGAAATCCGCCGCTTGATGCGCACCCAACCCCGGGACACCAAGGCCCGGCTGGCCTACGAAATCGTGAAACTCTTTTACTCCGAGGCCGCCGCTCGGGCCGCTGAAGAGGAGTTCAACCGCGTGTTCCGGGCCCGCCAAGCCCCCAGCGAAATGCCGGAGATGCCCGTACCTCCGCAGGGACGCACCCTGGTGGACCTCATCTACGAGGCCGGGCTGGTTCAGTCCAAAAGCGAAGCCCGTCGCCTGATCAAGCAACGGGCCGTGAAACTCAATGGCGAGGTCATTGAAGACCCTTTCACCGTGATCCGCGTGGACCAAGAGGCCGTGCTCAAGGTGGGCAAACGCAAGTTCCTCAAACTCGTCCCTTCCCGTGGCGCTTAACCTTTTGGTGATCAACTGGCAGGATCCCGAGCACCCCCTGGCCGGCGGCGCCGAAGTGCATCTCCAAGAGGTGTTCGGCCGCTTGGTGCAAACCTTCGGGTACCGCGTGACCCTGCTGGCGTGCTCCTTTCCCCACGCCGCCCCCGAAACCCAGATCCGAGGGATCCGCGTGCTCCGCCGAGGTCCCCGCAACCTGTTCAACTACGTGGTACCCTGGGTTTACCTGCGCGAACTCGCCCACGAACCCTTTGACTTCGTCGTGGAAGACCTCAACAAACTGCCCTTCTATACCCGGTTCTATGCCCGCCAACCCGTGGTGGCCCTGCTGCACCACTTCTTTGGCAAAACCATCTACCAGGAAACCTCCTTCCTGCCTGCCACCTATGTGTACTGGGCTGAGCGTAGCGTGGGCAAACTCTACCGCGGCGTGCCCTTCGTGGCCGTGTCCCAAAGCTCCCGCGACGACCTGGTACGCATGGGCATCCCGGCCCAGGACATCCGGGTGATCTACAACGGCACCCCCTCGGATATGCAGCCTGGCCCTGCCCGGTTCCCTGACCCCACGGTAATCTACTTGGGCCGGCTGAAACGCTACAAACGCGGGGATCGGGTGCTCAAAGCCTTCGCCCAGGTGCGGCAACAACTGCCCCAAGCCCGCCTGCTGGTGGTGGGCGATGGTGATGCGCGCCCCCTGCTGGAGTCCTTGGCCCAACGGTTGGGGATCGCCGAAGCGGTGACCTTCACGGGCTTCGCTGCAGCAGACACCAAACGGGAACTCCTGCAAAGGGCTTGGGTGTTCGTGACCACCTCGCCCAAGGAGGGCTGGGGCATCGTGTCTATGGAAGCCCAGGCCTGCGGAACCCCGGCAGTGGTGTGGAACGCTCCGGGCCTCCGGGAAACCGTACGCCACGGCGAAACGGGCTTCATCGTGGAGTCTGTGGAGGAAACGGCACAACGGCTCCTGGAGATCCTCCGCAACCCGGCCCTCCGTGATCGCCTGGGCCAGGCCGCCACCCGCTGGGCCCACTCCTTCTCCTGGGACCAAGCGGCCCGCGAATTCCACACGTTCTTTATGGAACTGAAGGAAAGACACCCCCGAACCCCACACTAACCGGGCCCTACGGCTTGGAGATGGCCTCTGCGCAAGGGAAACGAGGAGCGAACGGGTGATCCGGCTGATTCCCTTGGCCGCCGAAAGCCTCGGGGTACGTTCCATGGCCCTGCGGGTGGAAACCCCGGACCTCACCCTCACCCTGGACCCTGGTGCGGCGATCCCACCCCTCCGCAACGGCCTGCCGGCTCACCCTATAGAAATACAAACCCTGGCCCAGCGTTGGCAGGCCATCGTGGAAAGCCTCCAAACCTCCCATGTGGCGGTCATCACCCATTACCACTACGATCACCTGAACCCCGATCAACCCTGGTACTACCGAGGGGTACAGGTGCTGCTGAAGGATCCCGAAGGGCACACCAACCGCACCCAGCGTCGCCGTGGTCGTCACTTCATTGAGCGGATCCGGCCCTACGCCCGGGAGATCCTATTGGCCGATGGACAACGGTTTCGGTTTGGCCGCACCGAGATCCTCTTTTCCCCACCGGTACGCCATGGGCCAGGGCACCGTTTGGGCACCGTGCTCCAGGTGGCCGTGTTGCACGGCCGCGACCGTTTCGTTTTCACCTCCGACATCCAGGGCCCCTGCCTGGAGGAGCACATGGTGTTCCTTCGGGAGATTCGCCCCACGGCCCTCTACGTAGACGGTCCTCCCACCTACTTAGACGGCTTCCCCACCTGGGCCTTGGAAGCCACCTTGGAATCCCTTTCCTGGATCCTCACCCATCTGCCCGTGCGGCTGCTGCTCCTGGATCACCACTCGTTGCGGCGGCCCGACTGGCGGAGGTTCTACGAGAGGGGGCTGGGCCAGCAGGCACAGCGATTGATCTCGGCCGCCCAGTTCCTCGGGGTGGAGGAAACGCTGTACGAGGCCCAAAG
>CAYOQK010000020.1:0-13595 GCA_964406105.1 uncultured bacterium
CGGCAGATAAGAGGATTGGAGGTTGTCTCCGAGCAGCGAACTCCAGTACCACATTCCCCCTGTGGGATCACCGTAATTGATCCTGTACTTCACCCAATCGCTACTGCCTGCGTACTCATAGGCCACGATCACCGTGTCCTGATGGGCGGCAATACTGGTGAACAGGTAGAAGTCGGCTCCCACGTGGTCTAAGGTGGCACAGTGGTTCACCGCCCCGCCCGACACCCAATAGAGCACATGCACGGAATCCGTGTTGTCAATGTAGCTGAGATAGGAAAACCCCTGATGGACAGAAGACTCGCACCCATCGTTGGCGGTGGCGGCCAGCCCTCGGTCGGCATTGGTGATGCCGGGGCTGTCGTCAAAGAACGACGTGGCGGTTTCGTCAATCCAGTATACCACCAGTTGTCCGTTGTTGAGGATGGCAGCGTAGTACAGGCGTCCTACATCGTGGCTGAAGGGTGTGTTGTCCCACAGGGTCACTTCCTTAATGGGCACCCCTTCGTTGAACACCTCGGCCCATGCGTAGTCGTTGTCCACCGTGCCATTGGTGGCGTAGAACCGCCGAAGCCGTGCCGTGGTAGGATCGTCGGTGTTCCCGCCGTATGCGACATACACGAAATCGTCCATCTGCGCCAGTCCGGTGGGCATGTACTGATCAGTATAGGACCACATGTAGGTTTCGCTCCAAGTTTCCCCGCCATCGGTGGAGAGGTGAAGACTCCAGTGATAGGTGTTGAGATTGGGATGCAGGTACATGACCAGGGCGAAAAGGTGCCCTGTGCCCCAGTGGGTTAGTAGGTGAACCCTTTGGAGAGAGTCCTGGGAAACGATCGTTACGTCATTGCCCCATCGGGCAGAGGTGACCTTCGGTGTCCGCCATTGGATGCCCACGGCGATCCGAGTGGGATCCAGAGTGTGGCCCAGAACCCGGGCTTCCTTGAGGGCTTCGTTGGGGTGACCACTGTTCCAAAGGGTTTCCACCTGGCGAAGTTTCTCTTGGATGCTGGGTGTAAGCGGTGTAGAGGGTTCCAGTTCAATGCGTGCGTTGGCCCGTTCTGCCGGGCTCAATTCCTCCAAGATCTGCCAGAAAGGAACTGGCTGGCCCTGAGGCCTGGCCGGAACACTCCCCCGGCGGGAAGTACTCTGCCAGTGCGGGGTGCCCTTGATGAGGGCACCTGGCTCTACCGGTGATACCTCGGCCATCCAACTCCCTCCTGCGATGAGAAGAGCAATTACGATAGGGAACATTCCCCACCTCCTTAGGTTGGCCTAACTATGGTGCCCTATGGTGGGGGTGTCAAGGAACGTTTGGGACACGCTCTGCAAGCCGATGGTACAAGTCGGCCAGCCGGCGGCCCACGCTCTCCGTGGAAAAATGGCGCAGATAATGCCGACGGGCTTGCTGGCCCAGGGTGTGGCGGAGTTCGGGGTTCCTCAGCAAGCGAATCAAGGCCTGAGCCAAGGCCTCAGGGTCGCGCTCAGGGACCAGCAAGCCCGTGCGCTCATGCAACACCACCTCGGGCAACCCACCGGTGCGGGAGGCCACCACGGGCGTGGCAAAGGCCTGGGCCTCAATGGCCACCACCCCTAAGGCCTCGGTTTGCCCTGTCGCGATTTGAAAGGAAGGCACCACCACCACAGCCGCCCTGGGGTACTCCTGCGCCAGGCGCTCGGGCGGGACACTGCCCTGGAATGCCACCCGCGGAGCAATGCCCAGCTCTTGGGCCAAGGCTTTCCACTCGGATTCCATAGGGCCTGACCCGATCATCACCAATCGGGCCTCAGGAATCTGCTGAAGCACCTGGGAAAAGGCACGAAGCAGTACATCCCCTCCCTTGAGCTGGATGAATCGCCCCACAAACAGGATCCGATAGGGTTCCCGACGCGGCCACTGCTCAGGGGGTGGGATGTCCATCGCCGGTGGCATGGGCAAGACCTCCACCGGGGGTAAGTGGCTGAAGTGCTGGAGCAGCCGCTGCTGGGTGAACCGGGAGTTCACGGTGATTCGCCACGCCCGTCGCAATAGGGGTGTGAACAAACGCCGTACCCCAGGGGATTGGACCAAAAAGGCAAGATCCGAACCGTGGAAGGTGTACAGCAAGGGCACCCGACGGAAGGGCAGAGCCAGCAAGGCAAAGGGCAAGGGCCAATGGACATGGACCACGGAGGGGCGTCGCTCGCGAGATAGCTGCCAGGCCTTTAGAAATCCACTGGCCAAGAGAGCGGGTACGAGCAGGGCCTTCCCGGGTTGGCGTTTCAACACCTCGTACACCGCCGCCTCATGGGTCAGGGTTTCCCAACGGGCGGGGGCGTATCGGTAGCGATGCACCACAAACGGAGTGTCAGGCTCCCTTCGGATTCCCCGGTAGGCCGAGGCCAGGATCTCGGGTTGGATCCCGTGCCGTTGGGTCTCCTGCAAGATCTTCCACAGCCAAGGGGCGATGGTAAACTCAGGATAGGCCCGCAGGGGATAAGCCGTGGTGATGACGAGAACACGAAGGTTCATAGGAGTGGGCCGGGGCTTAAGCCCCGGCCCCAGGATTCACATCTCGCCCTTGATCATCTTGCGTAGCACGGTTTGCAGGATGCCTCCGTTCCGGTAGTACTCAATTTCCACCTCGGATTCCAAGCGGGCAATCACTTGGAACCGGGTTTTTTCGGTACCGTCTTCGTTGCGTGCCACCACGGTGAGCCTTTTCCTGGGGGTGAGCCCCTCGGCGATGCCCAGGATATCGTAGACCTCATGGCCGGTAAGCCCCAGGGTTTCCACGTTCTCGCCGGGGAGGAACTGCAGCGGCAGCACCCCCACCCCCACCAAATTGCTCCGGTGGATGCGTTCAAAACTCTCGGCGATCACGGCCTTTACCCCGAGGAGCAGGGTCCCTTTGGCAGCCCAGTCTCGGCTGGATCCGGTGCCGTACTCCTTGCCGGCCAGCACAATCAGGGGAATCCCCTCTTCCTTATAGCGCATGGCCGCATCGTAAATGGTCATCTTCTCGCCTGTGGGCAGGTAAAGCGTCCACCCCCCTTCGGTATCAGGCACCAGGCGGTTCCGAAGCCGGATATTGCCGAAGGTGCCCCGCATCATCACCTCGTGGTTGCCACGCCGCGAACCAAAGGTGTTGAACTCCGCGGGTTTTACCCCTCGTTCCAGTAGGTACTTGCCTGCAGGCGAGTCCACTGGGATGGGACTGGCCGGCGAGATGTGGTCCGTGGTGATGGAATCGCCCAAAAGGGCCAGCACCCGAGCCCCTTTGATGTCCTGGAGAGGTGGAGGGTCTAACGGCAGGTCCTTAAAGAAAGGCGGTTCTTGGATGTAGGTGGACTGGGGATCCCACTGGTACAGTTCCCCTGTAGGGGCATCCAAGGATTGCCAGCGGTGATCGCCCTCAAAAACATTACGGTACCGTTCCTTAAAGAGATCCGGCTCCAGAGCCTGAGCCACAGCCTCCTGCAGTTCCTGAGGAGTGGGCCAAAGGTCTTTGAGGTATACGGGCTCGCCATTGGGGTCATAAGCCAGGGGTTCTCGGGTGAGATCAATATCCACCCGGCCCGCAAGGGCAAAGGCAACCACCAAGGGGGGTGAAGCCAGGTAGTTGGCCCGCACCAGAGGGTTAACCCGACCCTCAAAGTTCCGGTTACCGGAGAGGACCGAGGCCACCACCAAGTCCCGCTCCTTCACTGCTTGGGCGACAGGCTTGGGCAGGGGGCCAGAGTTGCCGATGCACGTGGTGCACCCGTACCCTGCCAGGTGGAACCTCAGAGCCTCCAGGTATTCCATTAGCCCCAGTTTTTCCAGGTATCGGGTGACCACCCCCGAGCCAGGAGCCAGGGAGGTTTTGACCCAGGGCTTTACGGTCAAGCCGCGCTCCACAGCCTTTTTGGCCACCAGTCCCGCCGCGATCATCACCGAGGGATTGGAGGTGTTCGTACAACTGGTGATGGCTGCAATGACCACGCTGCCGTCCTGGAGCAGAACCTCTTCGTCTTCCTCCACCACCACTCGGGCGCCGGTATCTGCCGGTTTCTCCTGCGACGGGGTGGCGCCGCCCTCGCTCTCCCAGGCCCACACCGGTTCCTCGTGTACCGGTGCCGAACGGTGATACTCCCGATCCAGGTACTCCAGGAACCGGTCCTTGAGTTGGCCCAATGGAATCCGGTCTTGGGGCCGCCGAGGGCCGGCCACCGAGGGCTCCACGGTGCTGAGATCCAGTTCCACCACATCGGTGTACCGGGGTTCGGGGGCCTCGTCGGTACGGAACAGCATCTGCGCCTTGGTGTAGGCTTCCACCAGGGGCACGAGGTCTTCACGGCCGGTAAGGGCCAGGAAACGGAGCGTTTCTTGATCTACAGGGAAAAAGCCCATGGTGGCACCGTACTCTGGGGCCATGTTGGCCAGGGTGGCGCGGTCGGGCAGGCTCAGTTTGGAAACCCCAGGGCCAAAGAACTCCACGAATTTCCCCACAACCCCCACTTTGCGGAGGAGTTCGGTGATGGTCAACACGAGGTCGGTGGCCGTGGCGCCCTCGGGGAGCTCTCCCACCAGCCGCACCCCCACCACTTCGGGCAGGAGCATGTAGTAGGGTTGTCCCAAGAGCACCGCCTCGGCCTCAATACCTCCCACACCCCAACCCAGTACCCCCAAGCCGTTGATCATGGTGGTGTGGGAATCCGTGCCCACCAAGGTGTCGGGAAAGGCCACGGGGGTGCCATCCTCCTCGGTGCGGGTCATGACCACCCGGGCCAGGTACTCCAGGTTGACCTGGTGGATGATCCCCGTGCCCGGGGGAACCACGCGAAAGTTCTGGAACGCCCGTTGCCCCCACTTCAGCAACTGGTACCGTTCCCGGTTTCGGCGATACTCCAGGTCCACGTTCCGCTCAAAGGCGTACACAGTGCCAAAGAAGTCAATCTGCACGGAGTGGTCAATGATCAGATCAGCAGGGATCACGGGGTTGATCCTCTTGGGATCTCCACCATAGCGGGCCATGGCGGAACGCATTGCGGCCAAATCCACCACCGCGGGCACACCGGTGAAATCCTGGAGCACCACCCGGGCCGGCAGATAGGGGATCTCGGGCTGACTTTCCAGATCTGGCGTCCAGTGAGCAATGCTCAACACATGATCCTCGGTTACCAGATAGCCATCCAGGTTTCGGAGGGCGTTTTCCAGCAACACACGAATGGAGTAGGGGAGTGCGCGTAGACAGGTGATGCCGGCGTCGTCCAGGATTTTCATGTCGTAAAAGGCATAGGTGCCCTGGGGGGTTTCCAGGGTCCTTCGGGTTTCCGGCAGATTCTTGGGTTTGTACCGAGAAGCCATGCCGATATTTTATTCCCCAGCGATGCTCCACAAAACCGGGCTCTCAGCGGAGCTCAATCACCACGCGGGTGTGCCACTTGGCAATCCGATCGGTGGGCACGGTGCGGATCTTGGACTCGGGAATCCCTCGGGATACGAACCACCGCTTGAGAGCCCGCAGCCGCTTGCGGGTCAGCGTCTTATAGGGGCCCTGGTACATCTGCACTGTGATCCGTTGGATTTCAGAAGGCTGGACCCCCACCAAGAGCTCCTCCAAGAGCCGGGTGGCTCCAGCCTTGAAGCGGTCGGACCATTTCACGAAAAGATCCAGGGTTTTAAAGGACGCACTGAGCCGGTGCTGTGTCTGGGTGGAGGTTGAGGACAACCCCTCCAACAGGGAGGGTTCCCGAGCCGCCGGGGGCTCGGTGGTTTCCGAGGGTTGCGCCGGCAATTCGCTCAAAAGTCGGGTGTGCCGAGCCAGGAGCTCCTGGTACCGGCGTTCCAAGGGGCGGTACCGGTCCAGGTACAGGTACACATCCAGGGCCAGCAGGCCGAAAAACAGGATCAGGCCCAGCCAGGCAAACCACCGCATGCGGAAATGTTACGGCATAGGGGCTTGGGGGCCGCGCTTCGTTGGGTTGGTCATCAGGAGCAGAACGGCCCCCAGGAGGCTCACCAGCAGCGAGGTCCCAAAAAACAACAAGGAAAGCGCCAGTGCCCGTTCTGGGCCCATGAGGGTGCCAAAAAAGGCGACGAATCCCCCCTCGCGGAGCCCGAAGCCACTGATGGTCACCGGAATCATGGCCAAAACGTTGATGATGGCCACAAAAAACACGGTTTCCCAGAGGGGTACCCGGGCTCCCAGTCCCAAGGCTGTGAACCAGGCTGTGAGTCCAAACCCCAAGAGAACCAAAAAGGAAAGGCCATACGCCCAGGCTAAGGCCCCCCAGAGGCGGCGATACAGGTAGTAGTTCTCATAGAGCCGAAGCAGGCGGTTCCCCAAGGGGATCCGAGGAAGCCAGCGGGAAAAAAAGCCGAAAACGTGGGGTTCCAAGGGCACCACCGCAGCCAACAGAACCCCGGCAGAAAAGAGATAAAGCCATAACTGATACGGCCGGACCGGAGCAATCCCCCAGGGAAGACCCAACAGGATCACCGTGACGATGGCCAAGAACCCCACCATTCGGTCCACCACCACGCTGGCGAACACCGGCGCCCGTCGTTGGGTATAGGGCAGTACGTACACCCCTCGCACCACATCAATGCCCCCGGAGGGCAGATAATTCCCCACGAAGAGGCCCACCAGATAGCCCTTGAGTAAGGGCCAAAAGGGGAGGGGATCCAGGGGTTTCAGGAGCACGTACCACCGGAGGGCGGAGAGCACCATGGTCAAGAAAAAGGCCAAAACAGCCAGTAGATACCAGCCGGCATGCAAGTGCCGGAGGGCCTCCAGGAAGGCTGTGCGATCAATCCGGTGGAAGAGCAGAAACAGAAGGAAGAGGGTGACCAACACCCTCCCCAACGTAACAGCCAACCGCTTCACACCTAAATTTTACGGCCCGCAGCAAAGACCTATGGGCCCCGTTCCCCATGGGTTACTATAATCTACGGAGATGCGAAAGCCCCTTTTGATCACTGGGAGGCCTGGGTGTGGCAAAACCACCGTGGTGCAACGGGTGTGTGAGGTGCTTCTTCGGCACGGATACCGGATTCAAGGCTTCTACACCCGTGAGCTTCGGCAGGGAGGCAAACGGGTGGGCTTTGACATCGTCACCCTCCCCGAAGGCCGCACCGCTCCCCTGGCTCGGGTGGAGCCGGGCTCCCAAGGCCCTCGGGTGGGCCGATACCGGGTGTGGATTGAATCCTTTGAAGCCCTGGTGTTGCCCCTTTTAAACCGGATCCCTCCCCATCTCCACCTGTTGGTGATGGACGAAATCGGAAGCATGGAGCTCCTATCGCAGCCCTTTGCACGTACGGTTCAGGACCTCCTGCGCAACCCACCCACCTGCATCCTCGCCACCCTCCAGGAAAAGCAGGTTTCCCGGTTTCTGAAAGCCCAGGGGTTGCTGGAACGGGTGGAACTTTGGACATTGCGATATGGCGAAGCCGACACCATGGCCAAGCGGGTGCTGGAGTTCCTTTCCCCTTGCTTCATCGCTTCCCACTCCTCAGATTCACCCACCGAAAACCGTCGCACCAGGCCCCCACACCCGGAGCCTCTGTAAAGGGTTTCAGCAGGAACCCAAAGCGAAGGGAAAAGCCGGGGGTCGCAGAAAGCGGTTCAGGGAACAGATTCCAGTTGCTGTCGGAACGATCGGCCAAACAGCACACTGGCCGCCACCATCAAAAGCAGGCCCGGCACGTAGAGCCCCCACGGGAAGTGGTGGGGCACGAAGACCTGAAAAGCCTCGGGGCCGTGCCGGAGGAGAAGAGCAGCGGGTATTGCCATGAAGGAGGCCAGAACCAGCAAAACCCCGAGGACAGCCAGTCCCAGCACCACGTGGTCCAGCACCGGACGCTTGCCCTGGGCCAAAAGGTGATTGTAGGTGCCTCCTGCGATCACCAGGAGAGCAGCCACCAACATCGGGGTGATCACCGGGCCGAACCATGGAATGGGGATCAGGAAAAGCACATCCCATTCCAGAAGGTTGGGGGGCCATCGGAGGGTAATCCAAAGCCACAAGTAGTAAAACAGGTCCCACACCCCAAAGAGCACCATAAACCGGAAGAAGCGAGCCCAGGCCTCTCGGGCGGATGCCCAGGCCACTGTAACCAACATCACGATGGTGGCTGCCTCACGACCCAGTTCAATGAGGTACAGCCGAGGTTCCATCGGGGCTAAAGGGAAAAGGTCCATCCGGCCGGGGTAGAACACCTCGCGCAGGTACACCACCACCGTTGCCTCCAGATAGGCCATGGCAACGGCGAACAGGAACAACGCCCCACCGATGCGTTGGGCTTTCATCAGAGAGAAATTATCCAATTTGGGAGGGGTAAGTTCCAGCGGTTCATCCCTGCCCTTGATCGCTTCTCGCTTGACAACCGGGAAGCCGGTCCGTATGTTTCCCGCATGGCGCCCACGCTTTGGCTGCTTTTCCTTCTGGTGGTGCTCCCTGTGGTGATTTACTTGGGACGATTCAAAAGGATCTCCTTGGCGGGGGTGGTGATCCTACTGTCCAGCCTGTTTGGCCTATGGAAACCGGTTCACCGGGGGCCCACCCTCTCCCCGTGGGTGTTGGAGTTTTTGGTAACCCTATTGTTGTTTCGGCTGGGCGGCCGCATCCACCTGGAAGATCTGCGACGCTGGCCCACAGTCGTATGGACCCTCGGGTTCCTGGGGGCCTCTCTTATGACCGCTTTCGTGTTCCGATGGTTGCCCCTTTTCCGAGAGTACGCTGTTCCCCTGGCTTTGATCCTTCAAGCCGGGGCTCCTTTGGTGCTTTTGGCCTTCGTTCGCGAGTACCGGCCCCACGGGGTTAGTGTCCGAACCGCCCAGCTGGGTGCCTACGTGCACCTTTCCCTGGTGTTCCTGTTCCTCTTTGCCTTTCAACGCCCTGGATTCGCTGGAGCACTGGAACGGTTCGTGGTCTATCTGCTGGCATCGGGAAGCCTGGGGATCCTGCTGGGCCTGCTGTTCTCTTACCTGGAAACCAAGGTATCCGAAGACTTCTATTTGGTGCTGCTCACGGTGGGAACCCTGGCGTTCCTACAGGGGTTGTACGGCCTATTGCATCTGACCACTGGGCTTACCGTGCTCATCGCGGGCACCGTGGCCAGCAACACCTCCCTGAAGAACCAGCACCTGTGGCACACTCTGGACCCCTACGAATATCCCGCTGTGCTGGTGTTCTTAGGGCTGGTGTTCTTTGAACTCCACTGGGTTTCCTGGAGCGCACTGTTGGGAGCGCTCGCCGGGGGAGTGGTCCTGCCGGCGGTCCTGCGGGCTGCTTTGGCCTATGTGGGGTTTCGGACACGGGGCGAAGACATGGCCCGCGCCCTCGCCATCTTCGTGGTGGCCCAAGGAGCCCTGCCCCTCTGGCTGGTGCATCGGCACCTGTCCACGGTGCATTGGCTGGATCTGCCCCTGGCCTTGGCGGCCATGGCCGGTGTGCTCCTTTGGAAAATCGCCTTCCGAACCGAACTCAGCCTGGTGATGCACACGCCCATTGAAACCTTTTGGGCACCGGAAACCACCACCCTGGTGCACAAACTCCTGCGTGTGTTCCGCCGGCCGCCATCCCTTCAGGAACTGCGCGCTGCCGACTTCCTAAGAACCACCTTCCTTACCGTGCCCTCTGAGGCCACTTTGGAACAGGTGGTTCAAGCCCTGCTTAAAGCCCAGGCCCACGCCGTACCCGTGGTGGACGAACAACGTCGGGTGCTGGGCATCGTGCGAGGAGCCGACCTGGAACACCTGTTCACCGACGAGCAAACCCGCCATTTGATCCGAGCCATTGACGTGATGGTGCCTTACGGGGGCCTGTCGCCGGATACCCCCGCCCCCCGCATCCTGGATCAGATGAATCGCTTAGCCACCGATTGCTTACCCGTGGCCTCCGAGGGGAAAATCCTCGGTGTGGTTTTGAAACGAGACCTTCTCACCAAACATGTTTGAACCTGCTGTTCTGGTAAAGATCGGGGTCATCTGGATCTCAGCCGTCCTCTTTGCCGAGATGGCACGGAGGCTAAAACTCCCCATCGTTGTGGGTTACCTGGTGGGCGGGATCCTTCTGGGTCCTTATGTGTTGCAGATCTTGGATGCCCCGTTCCTACACGAGATCAAAAGCCTCAAGGCCTACCTCCTGGCCTACATCCTGTACCTCGTGGGCCGCAAGATTAAACTGGAAAACGTTCTACGGAACCCAGGCAAGTTCACCCTGCTTGCCACCCTTCAGGCGTTCCTGGCCCTCGGGTTTGTGGCCCTGTTTACCCTGTGGAAATTCACGAACCCCCTGCATGCCCTGCTTTTGGGCATCATTGCAATGCCCACTGCGGTGATCTCCGTGACCGTGGTGGACGAGTATCATGCCGACGGCCCCCTTTCCCAAACGCTTTTCTTCCTCATCGCCTTTGACAACCTTTTGGCCCTGTTGCTGTTCCTGCCCCTGGTCACCTACCTTCAAACCCACCAAATCGCCCTGGGTGCGGTGGCCTGGGCCTTTGGCGGGGCCATGGGCCTCGCCGTAGTGCTGGGCTTGCTTACCGCCTATGCGGAAACCGTCATTGAGGAGGACGCACTCCTGTTCCTGTACACCTGGGGCATCTTCGCCCTGGGCTTCGGCCTGGCCGCCCTGTTCCACTTGGATGAGCGTGTGTATGCCTTGCTCTACGGTTTGGTGGCCGCCAATGTTTCCGTAACCCAACAGCGAGGCGTAAAGCACCTGGACCGGGTTTCCGACTTCGCCTATTCCCTGTTTTTCTTCGTTGCAGGGGCCAGTTTGAATTTCCCCATGCTGGTAAAGCTCCGCTTTGCAGTGGTGCTCTATATCCTGGGGCGCGTGCTGGGGAAAGTGGGCGGTAGCATCTTGGGCACCAAGCGCACCGGACTGCCCCTGAGGGGCGATTACCTGGGACTGGGGATCCTAAGCCAAGGCGGGCTCTCCACAGGGTTGGCTTTGGCTCTCGGCGCCTCTGGCTTGGGCCTGGACGAATTGGTCAACGTGGCCCTTGCCTCCACGGTGGTGTTTGAACTCGTGGGCCCAGTGCTGCTCAAAGAGGTACTGGTCCGGGCCGGCGAAATCCCCTTGGCCGTTTTGATCCGGCGCGGTGTGGAACCCCTGTTTGACGTGGAGTTCCAAAACATCGTGCATGAGTTCATGCGACGCTTGGGCCTGGAGCCCGCTCGCCAACCCGACATCACCCTGGTGACCCTTATGCGGAAGTCCTACCCCGTGGTTCGCTCCAAGGACCCGGTTCAAAACCTGGTCCAGGCGTTTCGTGATGCTTCCTCGGACACGTTGGTGGTTTTGGACGACGACGATCGCTTCGTTGGGGTGGTGTTCCTCCACGATCTGGAACGTTTGCCCCTCTTACAGATGTACCAACTAAAGCTCCAGGCTCGCGACCTGGCCCGCCGGGAGTTCTTGGAGCCCCAAACCTCCCTCCAAGAAGCTCTGGAACGCTTGCAGGACCTGGAAACGGATGCCCTCCCCGTGGTGGAACAGGGCCAAGTGCTCGGCATGGTGTACCGCAAAGACCTGCTCAGTGCTCTCCTGTAACAAGGCTTACAAAGGCTCCCCGTATACCTGTTTGCCGTCCTTGAACACCGCACGCACCAGGGGACGGGCCAGGTCGTACACCAGGTGCACGTAGGAGGGGGCGTCCAAGATCACCAGATCGGCCCGCTTTCCCGGCTCCAGGGATCCTATCTGTTCGTGACGCCGTAGGGCCTGTGCTGCACGGTAGGTAATGGCCACCAGCACTTCCGCCGGGGTCATGTGCAGAAGGAAGGTGCCCAAGGTGGCCACAAAGATCTGGGAATAGGCAGGGGAAGATCCAGGATTGTGGTCCGTGGACAGGGCCACAGGGATCCCCAAATCCAGCATCTTCCGCGCGGGGGCATAGTGGGAGGAGAACAGGAAAAAGGTGACCGAGGGCAACAGAACCGCCACGGTACCGGCCTCTTTCAGAGCGAGCAGATCCTCATCGGTAACCAGGTCCAGGTGGTCCGCAGACACCGCGCCGAGTTCTGCCGCCAGTCGTGAGGCGCCGGTGTGGGCCAGTTCTTCCGCATGAACCTTGAGGCCGAACCCCAGATCACGGGCGGCCTCCAGGATCCGTCGGGTTTCCTCCAAGGTGAAGGCTCCCTCATCGGCGAAAACGTCCACGAACTCCGCCAAGTCTCGCACTTCGGGCAGCATGGCGATCACCAGATCCACGTACTCCCGCCGACGATGCCGGTACTCCGAAGGTACCACATGGGCCCCCAAAAAGGTGGGCACCAGGTCCTGAACCGCATACTTACGCGCCTCTTGAACCACTTCCAGCATTTTGATCTCGTGGTCTCGGGTCAGGCCGTAACCGCTCTTGATCTCCACAGTAGTCACGCCTTGGCTAAGGAAAATCTCCAAACGCTGGAGAAGGCCCTCCAGAAGTTCCTGGCGGGAGGCGCGTCGGGTGTGCTCCACGGTGTACCGGATCCCTCCCCCGGCCTCTAAGATCTCCAGGTAGGTTTTCCCAGCCAGGCGCATCTCCAGTTCATGGTGTCGGCATCCGGCGTACACCAGGTGGGTGTGGGGATCCACGAACCCTGGCACCACGGTTTTGCCCGAAAGATCCACTATCCGGGAGGCCTGCCAGCGCTTCTGGAGCTCGGAGGTGGGGCCCACTTCGGCAATGCGGCCGTTCCGAAGTGCGATCGCCCCGTTTTCCAGGGGAACCACCACACCTCCGGCAACGGGAACCACCTGAGCAGCGTTCACCAGCAAGAGGTCAGCCTGCGGCATGGCTCTAATATACGCCCGCAACGCTCTGGTAGATATCGGTTTGCTGCGGCCCCTCGGTTGCATGGGTGGGGATCGGGCTCAAAAATCGTAGGGATGCCATGAATCTCCTGTGGCGGCGTCTCCAAGCCACCCGGTGGATGCGGTCCAACGCCTATGTCCTGTGGGACCCTGAAACCCGGGAGGCAGCAGTGGTGGACCCCGGCGGCCGGGCAGCTCAATTGCTGCGGCTGCTTCACCGGCTCCGGATCCGCCGCGTGCGGTATCTGCTGCTGACCCACGGCCACGTGGACCACATCGGGGCAGTGCACGTGTTGCACGAGAACACCGGTGCCCCCATCCTGCTCCACGAGCAGGAGGTGCCAGTGTACCGCTCCCCTTGGAAAAACGGCTCCTGGCTCCTCCTCAAACCCCTCCGGCCTCCAGGCCCCCACCGTCTGCTGCAGGATGGCATGTTCCTTCCCCTGGGCCAAGCGGGCCTGGTGGTACTCCACACCCCTGGCCATACCCCGGGGAGCGTTTGCTTTTACGGGGGGAGCGTGGTCATCACAGGCGACACCCTGTTCCTCCGATCGGTGGGCAATACCTGGACCCCTGGGGCCTCCAGGGCTCGCCTTTTGGAAAGCCTGCGGCAGCGAATCCTCACCCTTCCCGGCGATCCATGGGTGCTGCCTGGCCACGGCCGCGTGGCTCGGCTCTCGGTAGTCAAGGCGTTGAACCGCACCCTGCAAGAAGCCCTGGTGCGAGCCCGGCCATGATCCTTACCGCTGCCCTGGTAGCCACCCTGCTGCTCCTGGTGGTGTTTTACTGGGGCCAGCGCACCAACCTGCAGTGGGCCCATGAGGTGG